>DPOU01000010.1 GCA_003539625.1 Acholeplasmatales bacterium | reverse complement strand
AATCTAGTGTACACGAACAAATAACATAAAAAACTCGAATATATCATTTGACTTTTATTAAGAAATCTGATATAATAGAGAAGGTTATAAACTTACTATGATTGAATAGGAAACCAAATCATGGCGGAAGGAGATATTTATTATGCGTGAAGGAATTCATCCAAAGTATCAAAAAGTAACAGTTACTTGCGTATCTTGTGGAAACACATTTGAAACTGGTTCAACAAAGAAAGAAATTCGTGTTGATACATGTTCAAAATGTCATCCATTCTACACAGGTGAACAAAAATTTGTTCAAGCTGCAGGTAGAATTGATAGATTCAACAAACGTGCTGCACAAGCTAAGAATCAAACTAAATAACAAAGAAGCCTACTGTAAAGTAGGTTTTTTTATATTTAAAAAATAAATAGCAAGAAGTTATAAAACTAGTTTATGTTAGTTTTGGTTAACAACATATTTATGTTATTTTATATATTTTTTTCAAATAGTATGGTATAATTATTGAAAATAGGTGATAATATGTTAGTAACATTGAATGAAGTAACAGTTAGTTATACTGATAAAAAAATATTAGATAATGTCAGTTTCTCTATTAATGATAATGATAAAATAGGAATTGTTGGAATTAATGGAACTGGTAAATCAACTTTATTAAAAACTATTTTAGGTGAAGTGGATATCCAAAGTGGTGAAATATTTCGTAAGAGTGGCATAAAAATTGCCTACCTCCCTCAACAACCAAAATTTGATGAAAACGCGAGTATTATTGATACTGCTTTAAAAGAATCAAAAGTAGATAATGAATATGAAATCAAAGCAATGTTATCAAAACTTGGAATAGACAACCTTGATAGTAAAATAAGTACACTATCAGGTGGAGAAAAAAGAAGATTAGCACTTGCAATAACGCTTGTAAAACAATGTGATTTATTGATATTAGATGAACCAACTAACCACTTAGATATATGGATGATTAATTGGCTAGAAAAATATCTTACAAAATGGAGTAAAGCATTATTACTAGTTACTCATGATCGTTATTTCTTAGAACGTATTACTAATAAAACCTTAGACATAGAATTAGGTAATGTATATTTGTATGATGTTAACTATTCTAATTACTTAAATTTAAAAGTAGAAAGAGCTGAATATCAACAAGCTAATTATCGAAAATTAAAAGCAATTCTAAAAAAAGAAGCAGCTTGGGCTGCCCTTAATCCTCAGGCTAGATCTACTAAGTCCACTGAACGACTAAAACGATATTACGAACTGGAGGATAAAACTAATAAACTTAAAAATAATATAAATGAAATAAATAAAGAAATGGCTTTATCGTCATTAACAACTAGGTTAGGACGTAAAACAATTGAAATTAATAATCTATCTAAAAGTATTAATGATAAAGTATTGTTTAGTGATTTCAGCTATATTGTCAAAAGATTTGATAGATTAGGATTTGTCGGTAAAAATGGTAGTGGTAAAACTACATTATTTAAAACGATATTAAATGAAGTATCACCGGATTCTGGTAGTGTTGTTATTGGTGAAACCGTTAAGGTTGGCTACTTTAGACAAGAAAACAAAATTAACGATTCTAATACCCGTATTATTGATTATGTCAAAACTTTTGGTGAAAGTATTGAAACAACTGAAGGAACTCTTACCGCATCGCAACTATTAGAAAACTTCATGTTTACTAAAAATATGCAATATATGCCAATTAGTACACTATCTGGTGGCGAAAAGCGCAGACTTCAATTAATGTGTGTACTAATAAGTAATCCTAATGTTTTATTCTTAGATGAACCAACTAATGATTTGGATATATATACTTTAGAATTATTAGAAGATTATTTAGAAAAATTTAAAGGTGCTGTTTTAGTAATATCACATGATCGTTATTTTCTAGATAAAGTTACAACTCATAGTTTTATTTATCAAGAGGGGAAACTACAAGAATATACGGGCTTGATAAGTGAATATATAACAGAAGCTGTTGCCAGTAAAACGGTAAAGAAAACTTCAAATGATCTACCAAAAAATAATATTCCTAGATTTACTTCTTCAGAGAAAAAAGAATTTGATAATATTGAAAGTAAAATATTCCAAAAGGAAGAAGATTTAGAAAACCTAAAAAATGAAACATATAACTGTGGAACTGATTATCAAAAACTAATGGATATTAACAAGAAGATTGAAGATTTAAATAAGGAATTAGAAATACTTTATAATCGTTATGAATATTTAAATAACATTAATGAAGAAATTGAAAAATATAAAAGGGAGAAATATAATGGATAATAAAACAAAAGAATTATTAATCGATAAACTTGCAACATTAGCAGTTAGAGTAGGTGCTAATGTCCAAAAAGATCAAATTTTAGTTATATCATCACCACTACACGCAAGTGTACTAGCAAAAAAAATCCAAAAGGAAGCATATCTTGTTGGCGCAAAAAAAGTATATATAGATTGGAATGATGATGAATTAACTAGAAACTATTATACATATGCTAAAGATGAAACTTTACAAGAAATTGAAGATTTTCAACTAGCAAGAATGAAATATTTTGTTGAAAATAATGCATGTAGAATTTCAATTGATTCACGCAATCCTCATGGTATGAGAGGAGTAGATATGGGAAGAGTAATGCTTGCAAATAGGGCAATAGGACCTAAAACACACTTTTTCCAGGAACATTATGGTTCAAGTAAATCGCAATGGACCATTGTCGCATACCCTAATGATGAATGGTGCAAAACGGTTTTTCCTGACCTCCCTCTTGATGAAGCGTGGGATAAACTATTTGAAGCTATAATGTATACATCTAGAGTAAGTATTGACAAAGATCCAGCTGAAGAATGGAAGAAACATACAAAAACCCTAGAAGACCATAGTAAAATTATGAATGATTATAATTTTAAAAAATTACATTTTAAGAACCAACTTGGAACTGATTTAGAAGTTGAATTAGTTGAAAACCATATATGGGCAGGTGGTGGAGAAAATGGTGGCAATGGTATTTATTTTGTTCCTAATATTCCTACTGAGGAAGTATTCACAATGCCTCACAGAAATGGCGTAAATGGTAAAGTATTTAGCACAAAACCATTAAATTATCAAGGTAATTTAATACGTGATTTCTATTTTGTATTCAAAGATGGTAAAGTTGTAGACTATAATGCAAAAGAAGGATATGAAGCGTTGAAGAGCTTAGTTGAACTAGATGAAGGTTCATCAAGACTTGGAGAAGTCGCTTTAATTTCTAATAATTCACCAATATCAAATTTAAATATATTATTTAATGATACTTTATTTGATGAAAATGCATCTTGCCATTTAGCATTAGGAAATGCATATTCTATGAATGTTGTTGGCGGAACTACAATGAGCATTGAAGAATTAAAAAAGATTGGCTATAATGTTTCAATTACACATGTTGATTTTATGTTTGGTTCAGCTGATATGCAAATTGTCGGAACAACTCATGATGGAAAAGAAGTTGTAATATTTGAGAAAGGAAATTTTGTGATATAAATGAAACAATTCATAGATTTTATTAATAAGTCTTATACCGCATTTCATGCAATAAAAAATCTAGAAGGAATGCTAGAAAAAGCAAATTTTAAGAAATTAACTGAAGATTGTAGTTGGGAATTAGAACCAGGTTGTAGCTATTATGTTATAAGAAATACATCTAGTATAATTGCTTTTAAAGTACCTAAATCAACAACTAATGTAGGTTTCAACATTGTTGCAAGTCATAGCGATTCTCCATCTTTCAAAGTTAAACCAAATGGTGTAGTTATTGATACAACTAATGATTTCTGCAAGTTAAATACCGAAGGTTATGGTGGAATGATAACTTATAGTTGGTTTGACCGACCATTAGGTGTTGCGGGGAGAGTATATACACAAAGTGAAAATAGCGTAAAAGAACACCTAGTTAACTTTGATGAAACTTTAGTAATCCCAAGTGTAGCAATTCACCTAAATAGAAGTGGTGAATTTAATCCCAATATGCAAATAGATATGTTACCACTATTTGGAAATAGTTCAACGTCATTTGATAGCATTCTAAAAAAATATGTCGGAAGTGAAGAAGTTGTTTCTTATGATTTGTTCTTATATAATAAGGAAGAAGCACGTCTTGTTGGCGCAAGCAATGAATATATATTATCTAGTAGACTTGATGATTTAGAATGTGCATATACATCAATAAAAGCACTAATTGAATCAGATGCTAAAGCAATTTCATTATGTGCAGTATTTAATAATGAAGAAGTTGGTAGTCGCTCTAATAATGGTGCTGATTCAACTTTCTTGATTGATACTGTTAATGAAATAATTAGTTCTTTGAAGCTAGATACACGAAAAACTATTTCTAAGTCATTTATAGTATCTAGTGATAATGCGCATGCGGTACATCCAAATCATCCAGAAAAAGCTGATCCTACTAATAGAGTATATATGAATAAGGGTGTAGTTATTAAACATCAAGCAGGTTTAAGTTACACTACTGATGCCTATAGCGAAGCAGTGTTTAAAAAGATATGCAAACTAGCAAATGTTGATTATCAAGATTATACAAATCGTAGTGACCAAAGAGGAGGAAGTACACTTGGTGCCATTTCACTAGGCCATTTAAGTATCCCAAGTGTTGATATTGGTTTAGCACAACTTGCTATGCATTCTACTCTTGAAACTGCAGGTGTTTTAGATTTTAACTCAATGATAAATGTCATTAAAAAATATTTTGAGTTATCAATAAATAAAATAAATGATACAACAATAATAGAATAATAGATATTCGAAAATTTCCTATATAGAAAGGAGAAAAAATGTATACAAATAAATTTTCAAACTATTTAAAAAAGAAAAAAGAACTCATCAAAGAGTTAATAAAAAGACTAGGCGAAGAATTTGAATATGCCAGTTGCCTAGCTACTGATGTTAAAGGAACATCAGTAAGAGTAAATAAAAACGTTACTAGCGTTAATCCTAGTTCATTAACTGAATCAGGATTTGTAATTAGAGTAAGAGGCAAAAACTTATATACTGAATATTCAATTAACGAAATTAACGAAAAAAATTTAAATGAAGTTGTTGAAAAAGTAAAGTGTTTAGCTAATACATCATATACATCAACAATTGTAAATTCTAATCTTATAGCCGATGAAACTCTTCAAAAAGCTTTTGTTAGAAAAAATCCTGGTAAAGATTACAAAGTAGATGAAATAATTGATATAGCTAAAAATAAAGTAAATGAATACTTAAAAAAAGGTCAAAAGTTAGTAAATATAAACTTAGCAGTTGAATGTAATGAAACATCTAAAATGTTTATATCGAAACATCGTGAATTAACGCAATATTATACTTGGACTAATGTTACGTGCTTAGCACTTGCCAAGGAAGAAGATAATTTTAAAGATTGCTATGCAGGTAATGGATATCCTAGTTTAGAAGAAGGTATAAACGATATTGATAATTTATTAACTTACGCAACAACTACAGCTGTTTTACTTTTGAAAGCTAAGCCTCCTGTTCCTGGTGTTTATACGGTTATTACTAATCCATCAATTACTGGTTTAATTGCTCATGAAGCATTTGGTCATGGTGTTGAAATGGATATGTTTGTAAAGGATAGAGCTAAGTCAAAAGAATATATTAATAAATATGTTGCTTCAGAACTTGTAAGTATGCATGATGGTGCGTCTTCAACTCTATCAGCAGCTTCATACTTTTTTGATGATGATGGTGTGTTAGCTCATGATACATTAATCATTGATAAGGGTGTTTTAAAAACTGGTATATCTGATGCTTTATCAGCTGCTGAACTTGGTACTATACCTACTGGAAATGGTCGTAGACAATCATACAAACGTAAGGCATACACTAGAATGACTAACACATTCTTTGAAGGTGGCACTAACACTTTAGAAGAAATGGTTGCAAGTGTAGATTATGGATATATGATATTTGATACTAATAATGGTATGGAAGATCCTAAAAACTGGGGTATTCAATGTACCGCATTATATGGTAAAGAAATAAAAGATGGTAAATTTACTGGTAATATCATTTCTCCAGTTGTAATGAGTGGATACGTAATTGACTTATTAACATCAATCAGCATGATTTCTAAAGACGTAGTTGTTACCGGAAGTGGCTCATGTGGTAAAGGTTACAAAGAATGGGTGCGCGTAAGTGATGGTGGAGCATGCTTGAAAGCGAAGGTGAAAATAGGATGATAAAACAAATAGTAAAAGTATTAAAAGAAATACAAGAAATAAGTGGTTATAAAGTAATAGAAAATACTGAACAATCAAATCAAGCATTCTATGTTCTAGGAAAATTAGAGACCGTGCGATTAGTTGAAACTAAAGAAGCTATTGTTACAATATACCATAATAATGGTGAATATTTAGGAACATCTAGTTTCATAGTTAGCCACAATTTAACAAAAAAAGCCTTAATGGAAAAAATAAATGAAGCTATTTTTGCCGCAAAGTTTGTTAAGAACAAACCATTTGAATTAGTAAAAGGTGAAAAGAAAAAAACATTTAATAGTAAACCAATAAACGAAAAACCTGTTGAAATCATTGAAGAAATTGCCACAATATTCAATAACGAAAAGACTGACAATGCTAAATTTAATGCATTAGAAATATTCTTAAATACCAAAATTTCTCATTTAGTTAACTCAAATGGTGTGGATCTAACTAAAACAATCCATAACATTGAAATAGAAGCTATTCCTTCTTATGATGGTCCAAATGATAAAGTAGAATTATATAAAAATTATAAATATCTATCATATGATAAAAACCAAATAACTGAAGATGCTAAGAATGCTATAAAAGATGTTGAAGCAAGATATAATGCCAAAAAACTTGAAAATGTAGCTACAATTGATATCGTTTTAAATAATCATGATGTTGAAGAATTCTTCTATAATGCAATAGCAGACTATTCATATTCTTCAGTATATAATGGTAGTACTGATAAAAAAATAAATGATATGATTCAGTCAGATGACGCAAAAACTAAACTTAACATTGCATTTGCGCCATCAAGCAGTGCCAATGCTTTTGATAGTGATGGTATAATTCTTCACAAGCATCAAGTAATTGAAGATGGTAGATTAGTTAACTACTATGGTAGTAGCCAATTTGGTCAATATTTAGGTTTAACTCCTAGTGGAAATGCCGATGAATTACAAGTAGCAAAAGGTAAAAAAACTAAAGAAGCTCTATGTAAAGGTAAATATTTAGAAATAATAGCTTTATCAGGCATTCAAATTGATGTTTACAACGATTACATTGGTGGTGAAATTAGACTTGCCATATATCATAGTGATGATACAACATATCCTGTTAGTGGTATCTCATTTAGTGGTAGTTATAAAAAATGTCTTAATGAGTTAGAATTATCAAAAGAAGTAATAAAGATTAGTGGCTATAACGGTCCTAAATCTATTAAATTAAAGAGTTTAAATATTTTATAGAACCAAAAAAATTCAACGATTAAATCGTTGAGTTTTTTTTAATTCTTTAAATATAATAGTATTGAAAGTATCGTCGCAAAAGTTGCCCATGCAAAATAAGGAAGTAACAACAAACTAATCTTTTTATTTAATAATAGTGATTCTAACAAAGTTAAGGTAACAAACAATAAATTAAATAAAGAGAAGATGTAACCTAAAAATAAACTATGTTTAACAAAGAAAAAGTATGGGAACATGAAGTAAGATAAATATGTTAAGGCTAAGAAGATAAAGGTGCGAAATAAATCTTTTTTATTATATTTCTTTCTATTTTCAAAAGTATAAACAAAAAAGATACTAACACATATATCAATTATTGACCAAACAATAACAAAAACGATAGGTGGAATTTTTGGACCTACTAGTGAATTATAGAATTCTAAATCAGTTTTAAAAATTAAAGTTGGCAAAGCAAGCAAAAACATAGTAACAATAAATAAACAAATTCTTTTAAACCATTTCATAATATATATACCTCTAGTAAAGTATATGTGTTATTTTAACAAATATGTATGAATATACTAAATTGGCATAATTTACTATAAAAACGCTTGCAAAAATCTTTGGTTATTTTTGCTATTATGTTATAATAAAGTTAGAAAAAAAACAAAAGGAAGGGCTTGAAAGTGAAATATACAAAAAAAATAATGTTTGTTTTAATGCTTATGTTGATGGTTATATCAATAATACCAAATAAGACTACTAACGCTAGTGGCACATTAGTAGGGATAACAACAAGTAGTGGTAGTGATTTAACCTATCGTAATAGCACTGAAAAAGTTTATAGATTGTCTGAATACAATTACCCAACAAATCAACTAAGAGCTGCTTGGGTTAGTCATTTTGCGGGAGACGTTCAAAGTTATCAAAATGAAAGTCAATATAAACAAATGATGACAACCGTAATGGATAATATGGTAAGAATGGGAATGAACGCAATGATTTATCATATTAGAACCCATAACAATGCCATGTACAATTCAAAATTAAATCCTCGCGCAAGATGGTGGGCCAATGTTGATTTTGATAAATTCGATCCTCTTGAATGGTTAATTAGTGAGTGCCATAGTAGAGGTATTGAATTCCATGCTTGGCTTAACCCTTATCGTGTTTCAACTAATGGTGATAATCCTTCAAATAGCGTAGGAAGCCTTCCAAGTGTAAATCCAGCTAATAATCCTGATAATTTAATTACAGTAGGAAATAGTATTATTCTTGATCCGGGTATTCCTGAAGTAAGAGATTTTATTGTTGATACATGCATGGAGATTGTTGAAAACTATGATATTGATGCTATTCACTTTGATGATTATTTTTACATTAGTGGAGCAGATGATTCTAAAACCCGTGAAAAATATAACACAGAAGGTTTATCTTTAGGTGACTTTAGAAGAAAACAAGTTGATTTATTTATTGAAGACTTATCAAATCACTTAAGATCTTATAATACTACAAATAATCGTTGTGTACAACTTGGTATATCTCCTTCTAATGTATATAGAAATGGTGGCTATTCATCAACTCCACGCTATGATGAATCAGGTAATTTAATAAGCCCACTTTATTCTAATACAGGAGGTTTTGCTCACTATGATGATTATCTATATAGTGATACCCTTAACTGGATAAATCATGAATGGATAGATTATATTATGCCACAATGTTACCACTCTTTAGAAAACAAATATGCACCATATGCAGATTGTATCAGATGGTGGAGTTGGGCTGTTAGATATAAAAAAGTTAACCTATATGCTGGTCTTGGAATATATAAAGCACTAGAAGATGATGCTACATGGAAAGCTCATACCGATGAAATAAAATTACAATTGCTAGTTTCTGCACAATATGAAGAATTTAAAGGCGCATCTTTTTATAAATATGCATCGTTATTAAAATCATCAAATAGTGTAGTAAGTGATGCGGTAAACACAATATCAAATGATTATTGGAAGAAACGTATTCCAGGGGCAGTTATTCCTTATTACAAATCAAAATTAGCTAAGGTTGCTCCTGAAAATGTAAAATTTGATAGTGGTGTAATAAGCTGGGATGCTGTAGATAATGTTAGAGGTTATATGGTATATAAAGTTCCAGTTGATAGCGTTCTTGATCAAAATAATTATGATTATATATATCAATATACTACTTCAACTTCAGTTGTGACTGATAATACTGTTAGTTACAACTACTATGTTGCTAGTGTAAATCTAGCCAATGAGGTTAGTAATCCAGTATTAGTTAATTTAGAGTTATCATATGTCGCCGCAATCAAAATGATTAATGATTTACCTTCAACTATTACTTATGACCAAAAAGCAAATATTTTACAAATAAGAAAATATTATGAATCATTGTCAGATGAAGATAAAGCAAAAGTACTAAATATTGACAAATTAGTAGAGGCAGAAAAAGTTATTAGTAGATATGATGTATTATCAAATAAATTAGATACATATATAAATAGTATTGATAAACATATTAAAACTGACCGTGTTTTACCTACTGATACATATATTACGTTAGCATATAAAAATACTAGTGATGCTGAAAAATATAATTTAACTACAGGTAAAAGGCTAAAAGACTATCTTGCAAAAACATATATTACAATCATCGCAACAATTGAATATGATAATCTTACTTTATCAAAAAACTTTGATATCAACATTGGTTATGTTGGTGAAAACCAAAATGGTTTATTCTACCGTAATGATCCAAGTAGTATGAGTGAAGTAGATGAAGGTGAATGTGGTGTAGGTACAACCAAACACATTGGTTGGTCAGGACATACTGTAGTCGTTAATAATAATGTCTTATTTATTGCTAAAGACAATTACTTTGAAATAAATGATGCTAGTCAAATAACTAGATGTAACTGGGCATCAGTTGCTGGAACATATGTAAATAAAACGGGTGCTAAGTTAAGTTTTACAATGGGAGATGCATTTGAAAGTAGATCTAGTAATAATGATGGTTTCTTCATAATTTCTAATAATAAAATTAAAGAAATATCTGCAGGCTTTGATAGTACTAAAACAATCAACCTTGAAAATGATGAGGCTGTTGTAATTGTTCGTTATTTAGATTCAACCATTGAAGCTTCACCACTTGTACCAGTTACTCAACTTGAAGTAGGTACTAAAGCATATATTGATGAAGAAACAGTAGCTTCCGATGAAGAACTTGCTCAAGTAATTATTAAATTAATCAATGATATTGAAACACCAATTACCCTTTCAAGTGAACAAGCTATTCTAAAAGCTAAGGCTGCATATGAGAATGCAACTCAATCAGTAAAGAGTTTAGTTACTAATAGTAACTTGTTAGATACTTATTATAATGAATACTTAAGACTAAAATCTGAAAAAGAATTAACTGATTACAAAAACACTAAGAAAAATCAACTCAAGAATTCCGTTAATTTAAATGATTATAGTAGTGCTAATCAAGCAAAAATAACTGACATTATAAATGAAACTCTAAACTTAATTGATTCATCAACAACAACAGTTGAAGTAGATAATAACATTAAATCAGCTACCGAAAAGATAGCTAAGATTAAAACTATTGCAATAGAAGAAAAAGAATTACAAGACTATCGTAATCAATATATCCAAAAAATTGATGATTTAATTGCTTCATATGATGTAAGTGATGCGGTTAGAAAAGAGCTTAATACTTATGGTGATAAGTTCAAAAAACAAATTCAAAATGAAACATCATACTCAGAAATTAACTACATCTATACAAGGGTAGTAGCAACTTTACGAGAATATTTTGAAAATGCTGAAATTGCCAAAAATGAGGCTAAAAAAGCAATTGACGATTATGTTGCAGAACTTAATTATAGCCAAAAAGAAATGGCTGAGATTGCCAAAAAAGTAACAGTTACAAAAGCAACAATTGATGAATTAGCATCTATTTCAGAAATAAGAAATTACCCTGAAGTATTTAAAGAAGAAGTAACTGATGCTCATAATAAACTACAAGCAAAAATTCAAGAAAATATTGGTAAATTAAATGAATTACCACAAAGTTGGTATAGTGATAATCAAAACCAAGCATTAAAAGAAATAATTGCAAATGCAACAACTTTACTAAAAGAAGCTGGAACAATTGAAGAAGCAGACAAGATAACTGAAGATTATTTAGAAAAGGGTAATTCATATATAACAGAGTTAAGAAATAAAATTGATGAAGCCCAAAAATATTTTGAATCAAAGAAAATAGCATATTTACCAATAACTAATTTAGTTAACCTAACTAAGAAAAAAGTATTTGAAGTTGCAACAATTGAAGAAGTTGTTGAAATAACTGAAGAATTTGATACAACATATAATGTTTTATATTCAGAATATCTTGATTCACTAAAGGTAAAAGTAACGTTTAGTAATGAGGGTGCTTTAAAAATTGTTAAAATTGAAAAAGATACATGTATTACTAAACCGGTTGATCCAACTAAAGAAGGTTATACATTCCTTGGATGGTATAATGGTGATGAATTATTTGATTTCAATCAAAAAGTTACTAGTGATATTCAACTAGTGGCAAAATGGGAAAAGATTAAGAAAAACAATTGTAATGGTAACGCAATAATCTTAAGATATGTTGCAATACTAATATGTTTATCAATGTCAATTGTTGTAATAAAGAAACATGCGTTTAGATAAATATCTTACTGATTGCTTTTTAGGAACTCGAAAAGAAGCAAAAACATTAATAAAAAAAGGCTTAATAAAGGTAAATGATAAGATAATTATTAAAGAAGACTACAATATTAATGAAAGTATTGATATAGTTACTTACAATGGTAATATCTTAAAGTATCAAAGATATTATTACTATTTATTAAATAAACCTAAAGGATATATTTGTGCAAACCAAGATGATACTCATCATGTGGTAATGGAGTTATTTAATAATTTGCCTAAGAAACTAGTTGAAGAACTATTAATAGTAGGTAGACTAGATTTAGATACAGAAGGTATGTTAATAATAACTAATGATGGTAATTTTGTTCACACACTAACTAGTCCTAACTCACATATTGAAAAGGTATATTATGTGGAGTATGATAAAGAGTTACCAGATGACGCACCAACAATTTTAGAAAATCCAGTTATATTAAAGAATACTACTTATCTTCCTTCTAAACTTGTGATAATTGATAAAAACCAAGCTTATTTAACGATTAAAGAAGGACAGTTCCACCAAGTAAAAAGAATGATTCACTACTTAGGTTCAGATGTTACCTATTTAAAGAGAGTACAAATTGGCAATTTAAAATTACCTGATGATTTACCAATAGGTAAATATATAGAACTTACTCAAAATGATTTAAAATTATTAATTAGTTAAAGTTAATAAAAAACAAAAATCACGTTAGTTATCCTAACGTGGTTTTTACTTAACAAATTCAATATAAAAATCATTAACTAAATAATTACAACTACTAACAATTTGTTTTTGATTAGTAAGATAATTAAACACTTCTTGGTATAATTTCTTATATTTAGTGTGATAATTTATTTCTTTATGTTTTAATAATAGTAGTAAAATATCTATTCTTGTATAAAATTTATTTAATAAATCATCAGTTATTAAATAATTATTATTATCTAAGTTATAATTAGTTGATTCTAAAGGTTTATCAAATATATATCTGATAAGTGTTGGTGATAAATTTTCTTTATATGAAAGATTAATTAAATCAGGCTTAACTACGGAAGGAAAAGAAGTGACAAAACAAAAAACGATATCATCAACTAGTTCCATATTAGGGTACTTAATATGTTCATTTAATAACATATCTTTAAAGTATATTTCTTTATTAAGCGCTATTTTAGCTAATTTCTTTTCTTCTTTTGTTTTAGGAACAGGATCATAAACTTTCCTACTAAGAGGATTACACCTAACTATTCTAGATAGGGTAAGAAATGATGCTTTTACAAAATTAAACTTTTCATAACACTCTATACCATAGGCAGAACAACTTGGATAATGTCTACAACGTCCAGATTGTAATTTATTTTTTTGGTAAAATTTAATTTTGTTAATTGCCCATTTATTTAAACTCATAACTATCACCAAAACAATTATATCAAAAAAACGTTAATAAAGAGTATAAAATACAAAAAAAGATAAAAAATATATATATGCTTAAGATAATTATTATAATTACAAGTATTCTTTTTTTCTTAAATATTATCTTGTTAATTCCTATTAGAGTAAAGATTGGTAAGAGAATGACTGAAGAACCATACCTTGAAATTAGAATATTTAACACATTAATTAAGAAAATGAAAGTAGTTCAAAATAATAACCTAAACATACCAAAAATAAGTGTTTGGAAAGTATTATCATCTTATAATTTAAATGAAGGATTAAAAGTCCAAAAAGAAAACTCTTTTTTATTTTATTTAATATTAGAATATGCAACAGTTACTAAAGTAACCTTTATTCCTGTTACTAACTCTAATAATCCAACCTTGTTTACTTTATTAGGATTTAGTGGTTGGTTTAGTGTTGCAACAATAAAAAGATATATCGAAAGTACTTTTAAGTATGTAGATGATGATTATTATCAAGTAATAATTGGTAATAATAATTTAGGATTATTATTTGAACTAGAATTAACACTAACGCTATTTAAGTTTTTAATAGCAATGTGTAAAAAATTCAAGTTATTTTTAAAAACTATTAAAATGGGGGTATAATTATGGATAGTAATATTAATCAATTATTTAATCAAACTATTGACAAAATGAAATCAATGGTAGATGTAAGTGTGGTAGTTGGCAAATTAATGAATTTTAATGGAATATCAGTTATGCCAATATCACGAGTAAGGTGCGGTTTTATAAGTGGTGGGGTAAACCAAAAGAAAGAAGAAATCAACGATGATCCATTTGGGGGAGCAGCCGGTGGAACGATGTCGCTTACTCCCATTGCCTTTTTAGTAATACTACCAAATGATGTTAAAGTTTTGCATCTAGATGAACATTCACATATTTTAGAAAACTTAATTGAACTTATACCTGAAGTAGGTAAAGAATTACTATTATTATTAAAAAATAAGAAACAATAGAAAACTCGATAATTCGAGTTTTTTTAATAATTATAAAAAATTAATTATTTTTCTTTACTATCAAATGGAAAAAAAAGAAAATATTTGTTATAATATACACGAAGATTAGTTGAGGTATATATGAAGAAAGTTGCAATAGTTGGAGCTGGTCCATCAGGAATGCTGGCAGGAATAAAAATAAAAGAATCACTTGGAGATAAAGTAAATGTAGTCATCTATGAAAAAAAAGACCGTGTTGGTAAAAAAATACTAGCTAGTGGCAATGGTAGATGTAATTTATCCAATACTGATTTAGATATGAGTTACTATAATAATGCATTTGTTAACAATATTATTAAAGAAATTAATAGTACTAATTTAAGATGCTATTTTCAAGAACTTGGGCTCATAACTATGCCAGATTCAAGTGGTAGAATTTATCCTATCACTGATATGGCAAGCACCGTTCTTGATATATTATTAAGAAAAATTTTTGAATTACAAATTGAAGTTAAAACGAATACTTTAGTAGCAAACATAAACAAAGAAAATGATAAATATATCTTAACAACTAATAATGAATTACACCCATTTGATATTGTCATTCTTGCAACTGGTGGCAAATCTTCAAGTTACCTTGGTTCAAATGGCGAAGGATATGCATTAGCAAAAGAACTTGGGGCAAAAATTACTCCACTAAAACCAGGACTAGTAGGGCTTAAAACAACTAAAGATTCAATAAAAGGCTTAAATGGTATTCGTCAAAAAGTTAATCTAAAGTTGTTCAATGATAAAGATGAATGTATATTTACTGAAAATGGTGAAGTACAGTTTAAAGAAGATGGCATTAGTGGAATAGTAGTAATGAATGCTTCGCGTGTAATCGAAAGAACAAATGAAGATTATAAGTTATATTTAGATTTATTACCTAGTTTAACTAAAGATGATATCCAAATATTTTTTGATATGCATGTAGAATTAGCGTTAGCTGAATGCTTAGAAGGAATACTGCCTAAAATGATGGCAAAATTAATTATGGAAAAAGCTAAATCTTTTAAGAAAGCTATAAACCTAATAAAGAATTATCCTATTGAAATAACTGGTGATTATGGATTTGATCGTTCACAAGTAACATTAGGTGGAGTTAGTTTAGATTGTATTAATAGAAGTTTAAATTTAAAAAATCATAAGAATGTATATATATGTGGAGAACTCTTAGATATCGATGGTAAATGTGGGGGATATAATTTACACTTTGCTTTTGCCAGTGGTATATATGTTGCGAAAAGAATTATTGAAGGTATAAAAAATGCTTAGAATAAATAATTTAAAATATGACATAAAAGCCTATGTTACTGATTCAATGTTGTTAGACTATGCCAAAAAACAAATATGTTTAAAACTTAAACTAAAAGATAGTGAAATAAAAGAATTAAAACTACTTAGAAAAAATATTGACGCAAGGCAAAATATTGCCTATATTTTTCATGTTTCTTTTGGCCTTTACAATAGAAAAAAAGAACAAATATTACTTAGAAAATATCATTTTGTTGAAAAATATACCCCATTTAATTTAAATGTACCAAAAGTTAAAAACAAGAAAAAGTATCTAGTGGTAGGTATGGGCCCCGCAGGATTATTTTGTGCCTATATCTTAAGTAAAAGTGGCTTAGATGTTTCAATAATTGATCGCGGAAAAAAAGTTGAAGAGCGCTTATTAGATGTTGATAACTTTTTCAAAACTGGTAAACTAAACCAAAATTCTAACATCCAGTTTGGTGAAGGTGGTGCAGGTACTTTTTCAGATGGCAAACTCAACACAGGTAACCATACTGAATTAGTAGAAGCTGTGCTAAAATTGTTTGTTGAACATGGTGCCCCAAGTAACATCATGTATGAAGCCAAACCACATATTGGTACCGATGTTTTACAAAATGTTTTAAAGAATATTAGAAAAACGCTAGAACAACAAAATGTCAAAGTATATTTTGAAACTAAACTAACTAATTTTAAAGAAGAATCTGATGGTATTGTTGCAAATTTTGAAAGTTCAGTATTAAAAGCGGAAAAGTATGATGGTATGATTTTAGCTATAGGCCATAGCGCAACCGATACGTATGAAATGTTATATAATAATAAGGTTGAAATGAATCCTAAAGCATTCGCTATTGGGGTTAGAATTGAACACTTACAAAAAGACATTAGTGAAGCCTTGTATCATGATAAAGCTAAATATCTTCCTCCTGCTTCGTATAAATTAGTAACTCACCTTGCAAGTAGTAGAGCAGCTTATACTTTCTGTATGTGCCCAGGTGGATATGTAGTTAATGCAAGTAGCGAAAATGAACATTTAGTAGTTAATGGCATGAGTAATTTTGCTAGAGACGGTATCAATGCTAATTCTGCCGTACTAGTTGAAATAAAACCTAGTGATTACTATGTAAATAGTCCCCTAGATGGTCTTAACTTTCAAAGAATGATTGAGAAGAAGTGTTATAATGTAGGTAAGGATTATGGTGTTCCTGTTCAACGCTATATTGATTTTAAAAACAATCAAATAACAAAAGAAATTGGGAAAATAACCCCTACCATTAAACCAAGGTATATATATGCCAATATTAATGATATCTTACCAAAATGGATTAATGATTCCCTAAAAGAGGCAATTGAAGCCTTTTCTTTAAAAATAAATGGTTTTAATTGTGACGATGCAATTCTAACTATTCCCGAGACTAGATCATCTAGCCCTATTCAAATTAAAAGAAATGAAAAATATCTAGCAACTAAATATATATATCCAATCGGTGAAGGTGCTGGTTTTTCAGGTGGTATTATGACCAGTGCAATTGATGGAATAAAATGTGCTTTAAAAATAATAGAGGAGATAAATCGTGGAGAATAATAAAATTGAACAATGGATTTCCAGAGACACTCATATTAAACAAGATATGATTAATCGTATGGTCGATTTATTTGATGAAGCTACTATGAAACACTATTATGGCTTTATCGATGAAGAAAGAGAAAATACGGATGTTACTAATTATAATAATGAAAAGGCAACAACTAACTACTATGAAAGTTTATTTAAGGTAATTGACTATTTTTTAAATGGTGAAGATCTAAAAGTAGATGATGAAGTAAAAAACGAAATAGATGATATCTTAGAAGCCTTTGAAGCAGATGTTGATGAAAATGGTATAAACACTGAAGAAATACGTAGAGCATTTCTATTACTTGATATAAAGGCATTTAAAAATGTTAATTTTCCACTTGATTTAATCACTCCTGATGTTGTGGGATTAATATTTGCTAAATTAATAAATGCTTGTTATTTTGATAAAAAAGAATTGCTAGTGTTAGATCCTAATTTTGGTGTTGGTAATCTAATGTTTACGCTTTACAACTATGCAAAAATGGAGATACATATGATAGGGATGGAAAATCACCCATTACTTGCCTCTGCCGCAATGCATAAGGCCAATATGATGATGATACCATTAGAAATGTATTATCAAGATGCGTTAGAATATCAAGTTTTAGATCCTGACCTAGTTTTAAGTGATTTAGCTACATATGATTATGATAACAGTGAATATCATTCAAAACTTTATGATCAAGGTGTAAAGTATTTTCCGTATCTTGCCATAGAACATGATTTAATGATTGATAAACCACATCTATCTTTTTATTTAGTAAACAATGATTTCTTTAGTCATGATAAAAGTAATTTATTTAATGACTATTTACATGAAAGAGGTCACATTGTATGTTTGATTACGTTACCTACATCGATGTTTCAAAATCAAAATGAAGCTAAGTCTATCTTAGTTATTCAAAATGTTGTAACAACATCAAAAGATATGCATATCTTTATGTTGCCAGATTTTAGTAATAAAGAAAAATTCTTAAACAAATTAGAAGAAGTGGAAGACTTTTTAAAAGAAATAAAAAAATAAGAGGTGTAAAATGATTTTTAGAAAAGCAAATCCCAATGATTTAAAAAACATGAATGAGTTATGGAATGAAGTAGTAAAAGAAGAATACTTCTTAAAACCAATGACTTATGAAGAATTCAGTGATAAATTATTAACTAATCCTGATTTCGATTATGACAGTGTTACAGTTGTTTATGAAAACGAAAAACTAATTGCATTCTCAATTGGTTATTTAAGAAAAAAATACATTGATAACCCTGATGTTGCGGGGATAGTTAATATGATTATGGTAAAGAAAGAATATCGTAAACAAGGAATAGGATCTAAATTATTAAAAGACTTAGAAACTTACTTTAAAGAGCATGGCAGAAATAAGATTGCTGCAGCATATTTCTTACCATCATGTTATTCATGGTATATTCCTAATACTAATAATCACGATCACCCTTGTGCTCCAGGTATTAGACTTAATTCTAATGAATACTTCTTCTTATTACATAGGGGATATGAAACATATGCATATCAAGATGCTTTCCATTTAGATTTATCTAACTATGAATTGAGCGATTCAGTTAATAAAATACTTGAAGAAAATAAAAAAGATGGTATTGTTATTGAATTATACGATGCAAATAAACATTATGGTATCGATGAATTCTATCGTGATTTAAATATATATGATTTTGAAAAAGTAATCAGAGCTAATCTTGAACTTGAAAAACCATACCCATTTTTGGTAGTTGCAAAAGATAACCGAATTGTTGGTTGGACTGGCGCAATGTGGAATGAAGAAAGCGGTAGAGGTCATTTTGATGGTATAGCAATTTTAGAAGAAGTAAGAGGTAGAGGATTAGGAAAAGCTTTATTTAGTAGTCTTGCATATTATAATAAGATGCATGGCGCAAAATTTATGACATTTTATACTGGACTTACTAATCATGCTAGATATATATATATGGGAGCAGGATTCAAAATTGTTCAATCATACGCAAATATGCAGAAGAAATTAAAATAAAAAAAATAAGCATATATATCTACTAATGATATATATGCTTTTTATAATTTATTTATTTTATCAACTATACTTTCTAAGTCTTTAGAAAGCTTTTTAAGTTTATCAATAGTGCCCTCTTCAACAATGGCCACTTCATCTTTAATGCAACAAATATAATCTAAACTTACATTAAATATTAAAGACATTTTAATTAAAACACTAATTGTAGGTTCAGATTCACCTGTTTCATATCTAGTTAGTGTTCTTTCGCTTATGTCAAGTTTATCTGCCAATTCTTGTTTTGTCAAGTCATTGTCTTCTCTTAAGTCTTTTATTCGTTTATTCCAATACATTAATGTATGCCACCTTTGACTTCTTTTAAACAATTATAAACTAATTTGTCATAAAAATTTTAAAACAGGTCGAAATTGGCTACTAATGACAAAATTCGACAAATATGGCATTAAAAAAATATTGACTATTACTTGAAGAACTATAGACAAAAAAAGAATTCGTTATTTGTTTATTATAAATTTGTTGATTATTTAATACCATTTATACCTCCTTCATATATATAGATTATATAATTAAAGGCATAATTTGTCAATTTAATGTAACCAAATAAAAAAAGCAAAAATGCTTTTTATTCAATACGTTTTATTATGCTAATTAGATTTTCTGATATCTTTACTAATTCTTCTTTAGTACTAGCTTCTGTAATAAATGTTTCATCTTTAATACAACAAATATAATCAATACTAACATCAAAGATATGTGACATTTTAATTAAAACACTAATAGTAGGTTCAGATTCGCCAGTTTCATATCTTGCAAGCGTACGTTCACTAATGTCAAGCTTGTTTGCAAGTTCGGTTTTTGTTAAATCATTGTCAATTCTAAGATCTCTAATTCTTTTATACCAAAGCATATTTTTGCCACCTTTGACGTTTTTTTAATAATTATAACCTAATTTGTCCTGTTTTATTCAAAACCAGTCAAAATAGCCTTATATATGAAAAATATGCCATTTTTGTCAAAAACTTTAATTACATATTCTTTGTCATTTATTTGAAAAAAACGTCTTTTTGTAATATAATAACAAAGTAATTATGGAGAATAGTATGGATATCTTAAAAGTTATTTTAAAGAAGAATGAAGAAATAAGAATAAAACAAGGTGATCCTTGGGTATTTTCTAATGAGGTTGCTTCATTTGAAGGGAAAATAAAATCAGGTGAACTATGTGATGTTTACTCTTTCAATCATGAATTTATTGGAAGAGGTTTCTTAAATACTGCTAGTAAAATAATAGTAAGAATTATCTCGTATGACAAAATAAATGTTGATGAAGATTTCTTTATTGATAGAATTACCAAAGCATATGAGTATCGTAAACAATTAGGATTTACAAACAATTGTCGAGTGGTATTTGGTGAAGCTGATTTATTACCAGGGTTGATAGTTGATAAATATGGTGATTATTTATCAATTCAGATTTTGTGTTTAGGAATGGATGTAAATCGCGAATTAATCAAGAATGCTTTGATAAAAATCTTTAACCCTAAGGGAATAATGGAAAGAAGTGATGTTCCAATAAGATTAAAAGAAGGCTTGTCAGAAGTAAAAGGTTTCCTATATCCTACTACATTTAATCCTAATGTAATAATTGAAGAAAATGGCATTAAATTAAGAGTTGATTTAGAAAATGGTCAAAAGACTGGTTACTTCTTAGATCAAAAAACTAATAGAGCTGCTCTTGATAAATATGTAAAAGATAAGAGAGTTTTAGATTGCTTTTCACATACGGGTGGTTTTGCTTTAAATGCCATCAATTTTGGCGCTAAGTTTGCAACCGCAGTAGACATAAGCGAAAAAGCTTGTAATGATATTTTAGAAAACGCCAAACTTAATAACTTTGAAAATAAGATAGATGTAAAGTGTTGCGATGTCTTTGATTTCCTACGTGATGAAAATAATAAGAATAAATATGATGTAATAGTATTAGACCCTCCTGCTTTCACAAAGTCAAAGGATACTGTTGAAAAAGCGTATAAGGGTTATAAAGAAATAAATATGAGTGCTTTAAAACTCCTAAATGAAAATGGAATTTTAATTACTTTTTCTTGTTCACAACATATGACGCCAGCTCTTTTCATAAAAATGTTAACTGATGCGTCAAACGATGTAAATAAAGTTGTTCAAATGGTTGATTTTAGAATTCAATCGCCAGACCATCCTACAAGACTTGGTAGTGATGACTCACTTTATTTAAAGTGTGTAGTTTTAAGAGTCTTATAATTTATATATTTACATATAATGGAATGGGTGGATTATGAAGATATATCATGGACTTGGAAATACGTTTGTAATTGAAGATTACAATCAAAAATATGATAAGCCAGAAATGGCAATCAAAATGTGCAATAATGAATATGATGGTCTAATTTTGGTAAAAACTAAACCATTAGAAATGATAATTTATAATAAAGATGGTTCACTTGCAAAAATGTGTGGTAACGGCATTAGATGTTTTATTGAATATTGTTATGATAAAAAAATAATAACTAAACTTACTAACTTAGTTTTAACTGGTAGTGGATTTGTTAATACAGTAATACTTTCAACCAATCCCTTTTTTGTGAAAGTTGAAATGAAAACTGATTCAAAAATAACAATAAAGCCCATAACGATAAATCAAAATAAATATATAGCTAATGTAATAAATACCGGAGTAAACCACGCCGTAATTATTTGTGATGACTTAAATAAAGCATTAAGTGATGCAAAAGATATATATGAATGTTCAAACTTTAATAAAGAGGTAAACATCGATTTTGTTAAAATAACAAAAGATATATATTTAAAAACCTATGAACGAGGAGTAGGGTTTACAAAAGCCTGTGGAACAGGTGCTCTAGCTACCTATTTAGTATTAAAAGAAAACAACATCATTGTTGATAACGAAATAAATATTTTAGTAGATGGCGGAATAATTAAAGCCGGTGTAGATAAAAATGGTCCGTATATTATTGGACCATCAGAATTAATTAAATGATAAATAGGAGCATATATGATAAACTTAGCAATATCTATTGAAGATATTATAAAAAAGATTGACAACATTGTATGGGGTATACCACTTATAGCTTTAATAATTATTGTTGGAATTGTCTTAACAATTTTATTAAAAGGCATTCAGTTTAGAAAATTAGGATTAGCTTTTAAATTCTTAACTGAAAAAGAAGATGGTGAAGGAGAAGTATCTACTTTCCAAGCACTATGCATTTCGCTTTCTGCAACAATTGGAACTGGCAATATCACTGGTGTTGCGACAGCGGTTGCAATTGGTGGACCTGGTGCTTTATTTTGGATGATTGTTACCGCATTACTTGGTATGGCAACAAAATACGCAGAAGGTTATTTAGCTATAAGATATCGTCACATTGAAGATGGTAGAATCATTGGTGGACCATATGCATATATCGAATATGGAATGGGTAGAAAATTCAAATGGCTTGCCAAAGTATTTGCAATGTTGGGTATGCTTGCGGCAATAATGGGAATAGGAACATTAATTCAAATTAACGGAATTACTGATGCGGCAGCAAATGTATTTGGAAAATCATCACTTGATTTCACATTATTTGGAAAAGACATATCTATATATTCGGTTATTACTGGTTTAATCATTGCCGTATTAACTGCTTTAATCCTAATAGGTGGTGTAAAAAGAATCGGAAGAGTATGCGAATATTTAGTACCGATTATGGCAATAACATATATTACTATATGTTTAACAGTTATATTTACCCACGTAACAAGTATTCCTAGTGCTTTTGTTGAAATAGTTAAAATGGCATTTACTGGCCGTGCTGCTGTTGCGGGGGTAATTGGAATAACTATTCGTGATGCTATAAAAGAAGGCGTTTCAAAAGGTATATTTACTAATGAAGCAGGACTAGGAAGTGCACCAATCGCAATTGCTACAGCAAAATCAAATGATGCTACTAAACAAGGTCTTATCTCAATGACATCAACTTTTATGGGAACTGTTATAATATGTATGATGACAGGATTATGTATAGTAATCACTGGGGCATGGGATGCTGGACTTGAAGGTATTGACATAACTTCATTTGCATTTGAAACGGGTCTTCCCTTTACTAATCCAATTATAAGCGCAATACTAGTATTTATTTGCATAACTTGTTTCGCCTTTACAACAATTATTGGTTGGAACTTATATGGTTCAAAATGTTTGGATTATTTTACAAAAGGCAATAAAAAAGCATATTTAGTTTATCAGTGGATATATGTAATTACATTATTATTAGGTCCATTCTTAAAAGTTGATGTAATATGGGGTATAGCGAATATTTTTAATGGATTAATGGCTGCACCTAACTTAATTGCCCTATTAGTTCTTGCGCCAAAATTATCAAAAGAAACTAATCAATATTTTGTTGAATATAAAGAAAAAAATAAAATGGTAAGTGAGTAACTTACCATTTTTACTTATTTAATAAATAAAATATAAACTAATGCTCCAACAACATAGAATAAGAATCCCCAAAGAGCACCCCATCCAGAAGAATACGAATTTCTTGGTTTAGATTTTTTCCAAACAGAATAGAAAATATATCCAAGAGGGGGAAGCACAAAACTAGCAATCCAAAGACCCCAGTTAATTCCTTCATTTGCATTATTTTCACTTAATACTTTTTTATCATCTGCCATAAAATCACCTCAAACATAACTTAATTATACCATATTTTGAAAAAAAATCAAACTATATGTAAAAATACTATAAAACTTGCTAAACAATTTTAAATATTTGTAAAATATGCTATAATAAAAATGGTGATAAAATGAAATTAAAGATTGGCAATGTTGAACTAAAAAACAATATAATTCTGGCACCAATGGCCGGTGTCAACTCTTCCGCATATCGTAACATATGCTTAGAAAATAATGCTGGAATGGTATGCACAGAGATGATTAGTGATAAAGGTTTAGCGTATGAAAATGCTAAAACACTAAAAATGATTCAAATAACTGAAAATGAACATCCTATTTCAATGCAAATCTTTGGTTCTGATTATCATACTATTACATCTTCAGCTATTCAAATGACAAAGATTAGTCCTATTGATATTTTAGATGTTAATATGGGATGCCCAGTAAATAAAGTTGTTAAAAGTGGAGCTGGTTCAGCTTTACTAAAAACACCAGAAAAAATATATGATATTGTAAAAAGCTTAAAAGAAAACCTTGATATTCCAGTTACAATAAAAATTAGAGCCGGTTGGGATAATAATACCATTAATTGTGATGAAGTTGCAAAACTTGCTTCAAAAGCGGGTGTTGATGCTATTGCTATTCATGGTAGAACCCGTTCCGCAATGTATACTGGTAATGTAAATTATGATTATATAAAAATGGTAAAAGATAGTGCAGATTGTCCAGTAATTGGTAATGGTGACATTAAAAATATTGAAAGTGCAGAAAAGATGTTAAATCTTGGAGTAGACGGAATTATGATAGGTAGAGCAGCATTAGGCAATCCCTTTATTTTTAAGGAATTATCTACTTATTTTGATACTGGTGAAATAATTGAAAAACCTACCAAAGAGCAAGTAATTGCTACACTATTAGATCATGCTAGAAGATTGATGCTTGATAAGGGTGAGCATATCGCAATGATTGAAACAAGAAGTCATGCGGGGTGGTACCTAAAATTAATTCCACAAACAAAACAATATAAATCAAGTATTGTTAGTATTAAAACTTATGATGAATTGGAAAAGATTTGTAATGTAATTTTAAAAAGCTAGTATTTTATAAACATAAATTATAAAA
>DPOU01000008.1 GCA_003539625.1 Acholeplasmatales bacterium | reverse complement strand
TTTTATAATTTATGTTTATAAAAAACTAGGTTACTTCAATAAAGAAATAACCTAGTCTATTAACATTTATTATTTTAATCTTGAAAGACGTGTATTAGCGTGTTTGTTGCCTTTTGAAGCAGCCTTTGTATACCATTCAATTGCTTTGTTAATATCTTTTTCAACGCCTTTTCCATATTCATAGAAACTACCAAGATTGTCTTGGGCCCATGCATTACCTTTTTCAGCGGCCTTTGTATACCATTCAATTGCTTTTTCATAGTTTTGTTCTACACCATAACCATATGTATAGCAATCACCTAATTTGTTATATGCACTTTCAACATTTTGTTCTGCAGCTTGTAAATATAATTCAACTGCTTTTTCATAGTTTTGTTCTACACCATAACCGTTAAAATAGCAGTTACCTAAATTACATTTAGCAACGTTATGTCCTGCTTCTGCAGCCATTGTATAGTATTCAAATGCTTTTTCGTAGTTTTGTTCAGCACCTCTACCATAGTAGTAGCAATCACCTAAACGGCACATTGAATTTTTATTACCTGCTTCTGCAGATTTAGTAAAGTATTCAATTGCTTTAGCTTCATCTTGTTCTACACCATCGCCATAGTAATAGCAATTTGCTAATTTATTTAAAGCCCATTCATTTCCTGAATCTGCAGCCATTGTATAGTATTTAACAGCTTGTTCAAAATCTTTAGCTACACCATTACCATAGAAATAGCAATCACCTAAACTTGATTGTGCAAGTGTATTTCCTGCTTCTGCAGCTTTTGTATAATATTCAGCAGCTTTTACTTCATCTTTTTCTACACCTTTTGCGTAGTAATAACATTCACCTAAATAGTAGTTAGCCCAAACGCTTCCTTTTTCAGCTGCTTCAGTGAAATATTTAATTGCTTGTTCATAATTTTGAACTACACCTTCACCGCGATAATAGCAATTTGCTATACTTTCAAGTGCATATTCATGTCCTTTATTTGCGGCTTGTCTATACCAATAAACAGCCTTTTTATAGTTTCTTGGCACGCCTTGTCCATAATAGAAACAATCTCCAATCGCATTTTGTGCTTCTGCGTGTTCTAACATTGCTGCAAGTTCAAAATAATATGCAGCTTTCTTCTCGTCTTTAGCAACTCCTACACCAGCTTGATATAATTGTGCTAATTCATATTCTGCATCTGCGCAGTCTAATTTTGCAGCTTGTTCATAAAAACTTACTGCTTGTTCATAATCTTCTTTTTCAAAGCATTCTTTTGCAAGTTGATACTTTTCTTCCTTAGTCAATTGGTTTTCATTGTTTTCTAAAATTTCTTTCTTTGCCATAATTTTTCCCTTCACTAGTTTTTTTATTCTAAATTATCTACAAAACTTTCTCTAATGTAGACGTGTTTAATTATAACATTTTTTATGTATTTATAACAAGATTTTGCATATTTTTTTTACTAAAAAATTGTATATTTTATTATGTTAAATTGTTTGGAAAGAGTATTGCTTTTTTAAGATAAATTAAGAAAAAAATCCACTTCAAAGTGGATCTTTTTTCTTTTCTTATTTAACTAGTTTTTTGCCAAATAATGCTAATGCACCATTAATGATGAAGATGACACCTAAAGCAATAAAGAACCAGTCTAACATTACCCATTTACTGATTATTAGCATAACGCCAACAGCAACAGTAACTACGGCAACCAAAATATTTGCAACGTTCTTTGCTTTAACTGCATCTAATAATGCAATTACACCTTTAACTGCGATTAATACACCAAATACGATTAGCACGATTTCAACGAATAACCATCCGCCTAAAATTAATACAATACCAATAGCGATACTAACAACACCTGATGTAAGATTTTTATTTAAAACATCAATAACACCAAATACTATAAATAGGATACCTACGATTGTAAATAACCAATTTAATACGCTACCTTTGAAAATAATGAATAAGATACCTACTAAGATGTATAGGATTGCATTAACTAAATTTTTGTTAACATTTTTAAGTTTTGCCATAAATCTCTTTTCCTCATATTCTTATAGATTTGTTATTATTCCTAATTTCTAATAACATATTTATTATACTATTTTTTCTTTTAAAAATACAGATAATTGCTTGTGTTTTTTAATAACCCATTTTTTTGTAATGTTCTAATAATTCTTTAAATCTTTGATAATGTACTATTTCCCGTTGTCTTAAAAACAATAGGGGTTGTAGTACTTCTTCATTATCAGTTAACCTAATTAAATTTTCATAAATTGCTCTTGC
Source organism: Acholeplasmatales bacterium (assembly GCA_003539625.1). GTDB lineage: Bacteria > Bacillota_I > Bacilli_A > ML615J-28 > CAG-313 > CAG-313. Next base: position 87,820 of record DPOU01000008.1, on the reverse strand, counting down.
TTTTTGTTCTGCTGCCATATCTTCAACTATATTTGCGATTACATCTCCAGTTGAAGATATATAATCGGTTGTAAATGATACACCAGATTCATTTTCAGGGAAGATATCTTTCCCATGTTCTGTATAATGGTTTTCTAAACCTGCTGCTTTTATTTCTTCAATAGTTGCATCTTTCATTAACATCATCATCATTGTTTGTAACATTTCGATATGTGCTAGTTCTTCTATTCCTATATCATTTAATAGACTTCTACCATAATCATCTGGCATTGTTAATCTTTGATTTAAATAACGGATTGCGGCACCAAGTTCTCCTTGAGGACCGCCATATTGGCTTGCAATTAATTTAGCCATTTTTAAGTCTTTTTTTGTGATGTTTAAAGGATACTCTAACATTTTTAAATAAGCTACCATTAGTTCATCTTCCCCTCAAAAGGCCATTTTTTTTGCCAATCCCAATTTAAATTTTGAGAATCAGCTGTTGAAGCAAGATACAAAGGTCCATTGATTTTTTGAACATTTTCTTTTGTTTCATGCCATCTTCTAACATATTCATTGAATAGTTCTTTTACATTTTCATCTTCAGGATGAACATCTAAATAAAGTTGTAAATCAATTAGCATGAAATTATAAGCTTTCAACATATCATTAGGATTATTTTTGTTTAATAATACTGGTTGATAGTTTTCAAATTGGTTATATAAGTTTTTATCCATATTTCCTTTAGATAATGCTTCAATAGGTGTTACAATTTCAATATTTGTTTTTTCTAATTGATTTTTATTTTGGCCTAATTTATTTAGGTCAAAAAAGTTTATGTGATTATACATTTTATTACCTCCAATTTTATTATATTAAAGTTAATTAAAAATGAATGGGCTATCATTTAACAATAACCCATTCACATACTAATGATATGTCATAATCATTTTTAGCTTTTTCTTGTATTTCTTTTATTAGTTTAATCATATCAATGTATCTAGCATTATGATAATTTATTAAGAAATTTGCATGTTTATAACTAACCATTGCGCCATTTATTTGATAGCCCTTAAATCCCATATTTTCTATTAACTCCCAAGCTTTCATGCCTTTTGGATTTTCAAAGGTTGAACCAGCTGTATAGTTATTAATAGGTTGAGTATTTTTTCTTAGTTGTTTGTATGTTTTAATTTTTTCTAATGGTAATAAATTATTTGATAATTTATTTAGTTTTAACATTACTTGCGTAATGATTGTCTTTTTTTCTTTAAATATACTACTACGATACTGCATATTTAATTCTGAAATATTTTTAGTAATTAAATTCCCTAATTCATCAAGAAAAGTAACTTCTTGAACAATATCTTTAATCTCTTGTCCATATGCCCCCGCATTCATAAAAACTAATCCCCCAATTGTTCCAGGAATTGTCGCAAGAAATTCCATATTAGTGTAGCCTAGTTTTGCTAGTTCTAAAGAAACTTTAGTTCCGTTTGCCCCCGCATCTACTAAAAATGATTCTTTTGCTATTTGCGTAATTTTATTGAGTTTGTTGAGTTTTATAACAATTCCATTATATTCTTCATCACTTGCTAGAACATTTGAACCATTTCCTATAATAAAGAAATTTAAATCATTTTTAATTATATATTTATAAGCTTTTATTAAATCATCAAGAGTATTAGGTATATATAAACACTTAATTAGCCCACCAATTTTAAGAGTGGTAAGTTCTTTAAATGTTTTATTCTTTTCAACTGTACCCAGTTGATTAGTGTCAATATATTTTATAAATGAATCAATTATATTTAATCCCCCTCTATATATAATTTTATTTTTTCTAAGAAACTATCAGATACATTGTTTAAAGTATATTTATCTAAATTCATCATTATTTCATCATACTTTTTCAAGATATCTTCTAAAGCTTTCTCTAAGTTATCTTTTAATGCGGTTTCTTCTAACATATAGATTAACCCTTTTTCTTCTAAACTCTTAGCATTATAATATTGATGGTTATTAGTAACATTGGGTGATGGAATTACAATAGCAGCACATTTTAGGGCTAATATTTCAAATAGTGTTGTGGAACCTGCCCTTGATATTACTATCCCCGCAAGTCCCATTTCTTTTAACATTTGATCTGAAAAAGGTTTTATTTGATAATGGTTACCAGGTAATACATTCTTTATAACATCATCATAATATTTTGAACCCGTTATTAGAGTAGTCGTAAATTTTTTAGAAAAATCACTATTTAAAAAGCCTATCGCAATATCATTGATTACTTTTGAGCCTAAACTCCCCGAAGTAATTAATATTTGATATTTATTACGATACTTTGATTGAGGAGCCATTTTAGCTATATCATATCTTGGATTACCAATGCATTCTATTTTACTCTCATATTTTATTGGAACTATTGTATTTTCAAATGATGTAAAGATTTTATCTACTTTATTTAATACTAGTTTATTAGCAAAACCAATTCTACTGTTTTGTTCATGAATTACGGCTGGAATTTTATTTCTATTACATGCCATAATTGTTATACCACTTATATAACCACCCATTCCAATACAAAGTGATATTTCATTTTGTTTTATTATTTTTTGCATTTTATTATAAGCTTTTACATTTTTAATAAAAGCTTTAAAAATTTTTAATTTATTGGTAGGAATGCCTGAAACTTCAAAGTAATAAATTTCATCAATTAATGGTTCTTTTAAAACACTATATTTTTGGTCTTTTGTAGTTGCAAAATAAATAATATATGTGTTAGGATATTTTTCTTTTATTTTTCTTATAAAACTAATAGCAGGATATATATGTCCAAGGGTTCCTCCACCTGTAAATAATATTTTCTTCATATTAGTACTCCTCAGTATACTGGCTAATATTTAAAGCAAGGCCTAAAAACATTAGGGTAAGTACCAAACTTGATCCCCCGTAAGATATTATGGGAAGAGTAATTCCTGTTACTGGTAGTAATCCTATTACAACTCCTATATTAATAAATACTTGGACAAATAAAGATATACTTATTCCCATTGCTAGAAGTTTTAAGTAGTTATCATCTACACTTATAGCTATTTTTAATATCTTAATTATCAAAAAGAAAAAACCTACTATTAATAGTCCACCACCAATTAAACCAAATTCTTCACAAACTATCGCAAAAACAAAATCATTTTGTGGTTCAGGTAAGAAAAAATGTTTTTGCATACTATTGTTATAACCTAACCCAAATAATCCACTTGGTGCTATAGCAAACATTGATTGAATACCTTGAAATCCGCTACCTAATGGATCACTCCAAGGATTGATAAATGCAAAAATACGATTTAAGCGATATGGAGCACTTGCAATTAGAACTACTATTCCAACTAATCCTGCTCCAATTAATATCAAAAAATATTTAAGTCTTCCCCCCGCATTAAATAGTAATAACACACATGATAAAACTAATACTAAACCAGTTCCAAAATCGGGTTGTAACATTATTAGTCCAAAAGCAAAAATAATAATTAAAAGAGTTCTACAAAATGGCCATAGTTTTTTTATGTTTTTTTGTTCAATATTTAAACATTTAGCAACTAATAAAATACTTGTTAGCTTCATAAATTCTGATGGCTGAATTGAAAAAGCACCAATGCCAATCCAACTTCTTGCGCCACCTCTTACTTGACCAATTCCTGGTATCAAAACTAAAATTAACAATACTAGTGAAGTTAAATATATCCAAATAGTATATTTATAAATTTTCTTTATATCAACATGAATCATTAAAATCATACAGAAAAAACCAATAATCGCAAAAATTAATTGTCTTTTTAAAAAGTATGCTTTATCATCATATTTATAGGAAGCAACAACATTACTAGCACTATATACCATTAATAATCCAAATATTATTAAGATAGATACTACGATTAAAATACTGTAATCTATTTTGTGTTTTTGCATATTAATCACCACTTAATTATATGAACTAGTTATTATTAATAGAAGAAAAAATGTCTCTAAATAATTTAGAGACACTTTCAATTATTCTATATCAATAATTTTGCTTCCTTCTAATAATTTCTTCTTAGCTTCTTTAATCTTGTGGCTAAATACAATGGTTTCGATAATATCGCATACACCGTCAATAATTAATGAGCATCCTGCAAATATCATAATTGTATCGAATGTTGAAAACATTACGGCAGTACCAAGTCCAATTGAAAGGATAGCAAGTACTAATAATAATCCCCAACCCTTGATTTTTGCTTTTGCACAATATACACTATCAACAATTGATGTAGTACCATCAATAACAATGTATAAACCAAATAACACTGTTAATACTTTCATAATATTTTCTGGATTTGTCAAACAGAAAGTACCAAGAAGTATAAGCATTATGCCTACTATTAATAAGTGAGCTCCAAGAAAGAAACCACTAAAAATATAGGCAACAAGTGTAAAAGCACCAGCGCAAATTAATAATATTCCCGCAATCAAGCATAATACATCAGCTGAATCTTTAGGTAATATAATAAACAAAACACCAACTACAATTGCTAATATTGCGGCAATAATACTTTCCCATTTAAGCTTTGTAAAAAATTTTTTAACTTTGTTCATTAAGATTCTCCTTTTTTATAATTAATAAAGCACTATTATTTTAATACTTATTGTTATTAAAATCAACAACAAAAGTAACAATTTTGTTAGTTTTTTAAAATTATTTTTTCAAATATTTTTCACTTAATTGTGCCATTGCCATTTTCACTAGCTGTAATTGAACTTTTAAATAGAAATCATCCTCAAATACTGAGTAGTGAATTGTTGCATTTACGAATATAAAAATTAGTGGCAATAGTTCATCTTTGGGTATTCCTAAATTTTTCTCAAGCGTTTCAGAATATTCAATATATCTATTATTTACACCATCAAAGAATTTCTTACCATAATCAACATATTTGGGATGTGTATATATTTGGTACATGAGTCGATATTTCTTACCATATTTTTTACTAGCCCAATATGGGGTTTCATCAATAAATTTATCAACATCTTCTATTTTCTTAGGTGCTAATCTCATATAAGCTAACTCAGTTTCAATCATAAAATGAGCTGTAGATTGAAGTATTAAATCATCAATACTATCGAAATATGTATATATACTTGCCTTAGACATTCCACACGCATCCATTACTGTTTTAATCCCTGTTCCAGCTAATCCGTGTTCGGCATAACAATCATAACTTATTTCCATTATTTCATTTTTCTTTTTGTTAAAAGTCTTTTCATTTCTTTTTTTCACTATAGCTCCTCCCAACATCATTTTATTACATATATTATACACATTTTTTCAAAAACGTCAACCTCTTTAAAGATTGACGTTCTTTTTTAAAATGTATAAATTGTTCTAATTTCTGCCATTGAAGGCTTTTGAATAGACTTAGCTTCCAACAATTCTATTGTTGAAATTGTATAGCCATCTGGTATGTTAATTGTAATTTCAATACTAGATAAATCTAAATCTTTTAAGATACTTGATAAATCATAATAAGCAGTATGCCTTCCTGGTAAGTCATTTTCATAAGGTAAATATGTTACCCCATTAATTGTAATTGATATACCAGTACTTGGTAAATTACTAACAATATCATTACCATTTTTATATTGAATTGCTAGAATAAAACTCTTACCATCGTGTCTTGAATCACCTACGATATCTTTCATAACTGTGTAAGTTGTCCCACTTGTTGTTTTTTGGACTAAATCAGATACTTTAAATTCATACAACAATCCCTTATTTATTTCTGAATATCCAATTTTTGACAAGTGTATTTCATTTTGAGACGCATTATCAATCATAAAATAATGGTAGTCTTCACTTGCATCAAAAGTTACTTTATATGTTTTGTAATTAAAATCATCGACAGTTATTGTTGCAACATGTACATAGCTATCACTACTTCCTGTTTTACTTGCATATATTACAATATCGCCTTTACCATATCCTAATACTAACTCTAATTCTAAAATACCATTAATAATTTCGTGAGATTTAATTATAGAATTTTTATTTACATCATCATACATTTTTATAATTCCATCATTTAACATTACATCAGCATTTAAGATATCAAACGAAATTATTGAATATTTAGTATAATCAGTAAAAGTATAATTAATATTGCTATTTTTTACAAGTGTAGTATTACGAGAAGGAGTAACTGAATATAGCTTTTGTTGGCATGAAGTTTCAAATAATAATGGTTCAGTTATATGCGAGATATCTTGGTCTTCTAGAGGAATATTAGCCAACCCCTCTTTTGATCTTACTCCGTGAACATATCTATCTTCACGCGCTTCATCTAAATATCCAACATAAATCATATTATTGTCAATATAGCCCTCGTCATCATACATATTGTAACCATTAGGTGGTGTTATTACAAAGTAATATACTTCAGATACACTTTCATTATCACCAAGTAATTCTTCAAAAGTAATATCTTCAAATGCTTTTTCATTTTTGTTCAATTTAGTAAATTCACTAAGTTTAACTTCAGATATGCCTTTTTTGCTTGTAACAGTATATATACCAACCGTAGTATCCGCATCGTTTTTTGTTCCATTTACATATTTATTATAGAATACTTTTATTGTTGTGCCAGCTGGTAAATTACGTTTATCTGCATTTATAACTCTTCCAGTTAAATCATAAGTTTGTTTCATAAATTGAATTAATAAGTCTTTTGTTAAGCTTAAATTACTAGAACGATTTGTTAAACCACTATCATATATGTAACTCTTACTATCTTCTGTATTGCGATGATTAACTATATATTTAAATGTATAGATACCATCTTCAGGGAGAATTTCATCCGAAACTTTTGCGGTATTCTCACCAACAATTATTTCAGAATTACTTACTGACGTTACAATTACTAGATATCCAGTTATTTTTTCAGGAGCTATGTAATACAAATACATATTCTCATGATATTTTTCAACATTTATTTCTTTGATTATTTTTTCAGTTGAAGAATTAGAATCTTTTGATACAATGTATGCTTTAACTTCAGCTTCTCCAATAAATCCTTTATCTTTTACAATTGTAAAAATATAACCTCTATTATTGTTAATAGGAATAGTTACTGCGCGATTTAAACTCAAGCTTTCGTTGTATTTTTTTATTGCCGCAATTTCTTCATCAGTCATTTCTGCACTAATATCTTTACCATATTTATACATAAAGCTATCAGGGAAACTTGTTACAACATTGGTACCTGGTGCTTCAATTATTTCTATTAAGAAGCTCCATCTTGCATAGAACGAATATGATGTTTGAATTTCAATGTTATTTTCAATAATTTTATCTAAACTGTCGCCATATGATTCTACGGTATTTGCGGAATCAACAAGATAAAAGCCATTTGGCACGTAACCAAATACTCTAGCTGAATCTACCCAAGAACTAATTTCTTTTTGTATTTTATCAGTAAAATATTCACCAAATTTTGTTCCAGCAATTACTTTAAATGTTTTACTCTTATTTCCACTAAAATTAGGATTAAAGTTTTCACATTGAAGTTCAAAATTAATTGAATATACAATGTTTAATTCAATATCAATGTTAATAGTACCAGTTATACTATTTTGAGGAATGCGCAATTCGTAATATTCTACATCTACATCCCAAGCATTAATAGTTTGACCAGTTTTGTCATATATCCATCCTTTAGTAATTATTTCATTCAAATCATATGTAACACTGCCAATAGCAACGTCAAATTTTTTAGGGAATCCGCCATAATGTTCTAGATTTGTACTCTTCAAAATGTAGTAATTTGCATCACTTGTCGCGTAAGTCAAGGCATCGATTGTTGAGCCTATTGATGCATACGTTACATCATATTTATCAACTAATTTAAAGTATAATTTTATTGATACATCAGAATTCTTTAATTTTATTGTAACTATATATGTTGTAGTTGAAGAATCATTAGCATTTGCCTTAAATTCACCATTGGCATTAATAGTTCCACCACCATCTACTGAATAAGTTACTTTATCAACATTTAATTCATCAATTAATCTAGTATTATTTTCATCATTTCCTCTTGTTATGATTGGGATAAATTTAGTAGTACTACCCTTTCTAATCAAATATGGTTTACCGCTTGTTCCAATATTTTCTTCATCATAGTTTAATGGTTTTGTATAATCTACATATGTACCACCAACTAAATTTATAGTATTACAAATTAAATTTATCTTAATAATTTCTAAAGAGTATTGATCACTACTACCTACTTTAAATTGTAGATAGAATGTATTATTTTGCATATAGTCGATATTAGGAACAAAAGTAAACTCATAAGTACATAAATTGGTATTTTCAATATACTCGTAGTTATATACACCAAAATATTCTAAAGAAAAATTAGTAATTTCATTGCCATCTTTATCATAGAAAACTGGTTGATATTCACTTGATGATGTACCTGTTGAAGTAAAACCAATATTTAAATTTGGCATTCTATCGATTAATTTAATTGTAATTTCTTTATGAATTTTTTTACCATTAAATAGTTCGTTTGTATCAGCTTCTTCATAACCTATTTTTTCAACACTATTATATGGATAGTTTTTATTGACAAACATGCCATCTTTATATTCATATAGTGCATCATCTTTAGAATAAGTTATTCGGTAATCAGTTATATAAGCATCATTTGATGATGTTCCTGACACAAGCATTACTTCACCTAGTTTGAACCAACCATCATCAAAAATTGTATCTTTAGAAACCCATATGCTATTATTTGGTCTACTACTTGAACCACTTGATTTAGCATTAATCCAAATTTCAGCAACATCAGTTACATTAGTTTTAATACGACTAATTGTAGTCACGCTCCCGGAATTATAAGCTACCTCAAATTTATCTTTTCCTTTAATTATTGGATAATATTTATTACTATATTTGTCTGAATTTTCCATTTCAGTAAAAATATCAACTGCTTGTGAAGTTGTGAATGATTTAGTAGAAAAATCTAAAGCTGTCCCATATGTACTAGAAGTAATATTAGTAATGTTTTGTTTTACATAATAATTGGCAGCAGAATTATTATTTAAAGCATCAGCAATTGGATATACATATGAACCATTACTTCCACTTGCTGAAATATCTGCATTTGTATAGCAATTATTAATGGTACTATTTGCTTTGCCATTTCCGCCAGTTAAACCATACGCATATGCTGCTTCACTTTGACTTGTTGATTTTATCTCTGTACTAATAACAACTGAGTTTTTAACAACGACTCTTGAAGCTGAAAATACATAAGGGCAAATACCACCTGCATATGCTTTACCATGACCATTATTTTTTATACCACTAGTTGTTGCAACTATTTTTGATCCATATACATAGCAATTACTTATAGTAGTTGTAGAACTTGCCCAAGTAAGTCCAGCTATTATACCACCAACATAAACTTCTATTCTTTCATTTCCAATACCTACTATATCACAGTTACATAAATAGTTATCATCTAGTTTTATTGTTCTAGCAATACTAGAATTTTCAAAATATGCAGCTCCAATCACACCACCAACATATATATCAGGATTACTATAGGAAGCATTAGTTGAAGTTGCGGAACCATAAATTGTTACATTAATTATTCTGTTGCTACTTATAGTTACAGTTGAACTATTTTTAATAAAGCCTATTAATCCACCAATAAAAGCTGAGTCCGGACTTTGATGTCCTTGCATTTGAATATAATCATCTTCACTTAATGAACCATAATATATACAATTTGTTACATTTGTATCAAATAATCTACCAATTAAACCACCAACATAGTTTTCACAATAATAGTTTTTGTTAACTTGACCAGTTTGTGAATTTTGAATCGCTGATATTTTTAAATCCGTTCCAATTTCTTCTTCTTTTTCATAATCATAGCTAGTTATTAAAATATTATCTACAGTAGCACCCTTTGCCTCAGCAATAAATGAAGATGTAAAAGTATTATTTCCTTCTATACTACTAGCACTAGAACCATATTGAACTGCATATGATAAGCTATTTGATTCCATTACATTCTTATTTAACAACATCTTTATGTTTGAGAAAGTACCGCCATTTGCATATGTCACAAATCCACTTGTGTGTAAATCACCAACATTTCTTGAATCAAGTTCACGTGTTGAAATTATATTTGCATTATTCGCATATATGTTAATATATTCGAAATTATAACCTTTTATAGAATTTTCACTAATAATACCAAATACTAATCCTGAAATACAATGTTCAATATCTGATTTATTACTATTTGTAGTGCTTGCGGTAGAAGATTGTATTGATTTGATATTTAAGGTTGATGATTGATCATTTAAAATAATTTCTGATTTTTTATTTACATCACCATTTATATCAAAATATCCCTTTGCAATAAGACCACCTGTTATGGCTTTTCCATAAGTACTTCCATCACCAGTTCCATTTTGCATTGCTTCAATTGTTACATTACCAGTAAATAATGAACCATATTTATTATATGATTTACCATCAATTGATTCTTTTGTAATAAACAATTTAAAATCATCATTAGCTTTCAAATTATTACCTTCAACTTTAGCAGCTAATCCACCAACGTACACGTTTCCTTTACTATTTAAATCAATTGTAGTTGCATTAAACATTGCTTTAGCTTTACCAAAATTTAGAGTTACTTTACCAATTATAATATCTGAACTTGCATTAATATATCCTATAAATGGACTTACATATGCATTACCTGTTGAAATTAATGCTCGATAATTTACGCTATCATTTGAGTTTACATCTATATTTTCTAATCTCATTGGACTTTCTGCAATATATTGTCCAAATAATGTTCCTAAATATATATTTGTTGAACTACTATAAACATTACTAGAATTATTTCTTGTGCCGATTGAAAAATTATCTGCTTTAACAACTATTTTCTTTACATAAGTGTTAATTGCTTTTCCTGAAACAACACCAGCATATATATTTTTATCTATTGCTTTTGTTTCAATTATCCAAGCAGAATTTGCTTGATTGCAAGTTATGTCACTTATATCATCGATACTTCCGTTATTAGTCATCCCCGCAATACTTCCTGCATATATATTAGCATTTTGACAGATTATTGAATGTCTAGTTGTAACTTTAGAATTTATGATAATCGCACCATTATTTATACCTGCAACTCCCCCCGCATAAACATTATCAACACCAGTACTATTAGTGGTATCATTTACACCAATTGACATATTAATGTTAAGATTTCTAATTAAGGCATTATTATCAATGATTTTAAACAAACCACGATATAGATTTCCTGTTTCTGTTTCCGCTACATCAGTAATTGTTAAAAATAAATTAGATATACTATTATTATTCAATCCACAGATGACACCCTTGAAAGGATATGTTTCATTGCCTATTCCTTCAAAGCCACCATTTAAAATAGAAAAACTGTGTGATACTAAATAATAACCATTTTGGATAATATCAAAATATTTATTTGCTATAGCAGAAACTTTATTAGTTTCATTTTGATAATCGCTACTTTCTTTGAAGAAGTACTCATATGCATCAATGACATTAGTTATCTTTGAAATGTCTTCTCCCGCATCAAATATTTTTTGAAGAAGTAAGAATTCACTATCTTTTGTTAATACAAAGCTATTTGCCATATATTTCCCATAATCACTTATTAATGGATCACGACGGTTAACACTTACAACAAGATTTTGATTAGGGGTTATTTCAAGTCGAGCAGTTGTTGATGTATTATCAATAATAGTTGTTTCAGTTTCATCAGTTATTAACCAATTAGTAAATATTTTGGTTTCATTCACTGCTCTTAATACAACTTTTGTACCCTCTTCTACTGTATATGTGTCTTCATATAATGTTGAAGAAGTTTTATTTACTCCTTGTCCAGTTACATATATTGAAACTACAGTTATTTTAGGAACCTTTATAGTATAGTATACTGAACCATCTTCGGCTTGAGGTTTCTTTGTATTATTGGATAACATACCAATTAGAAAAATGCTCAATCCAATTAGCAATACCATAATAAAGGAACCAATAATATATATTCTTTTGGAGCTATTTTTCATAGGTAGCTCTCCTTTCTTATTTATTTTGTAATTTTTGTTTTATCACTTGACATTACAATAATGTAATCATCTACCATTTCATAACCACCAAGACTAGTATCATATAACTTATATTCATTATCTTTCATACAAACTTTTACTTTGGCCTTAATTTCATAGTCACTTTGATTTGTTGGTAAAAAATCAAGGCTAAAATCTGCAGCTTGTGGTATATATAAAACCAGCGTTCCTGATGATTTATTTGAACTAGTAATACTAAAAACATAAGGTTTGCTTATATCTATATTACTTGCATCACCACTTAACAGTTTTTCTTGTAATTCTAAATCAAAGCCATTATGTATTTTATTTAAATCATCTTCATTAAAAATTAAATTTTTCCATGTAAGTTCTACTAAAAATGCTTTACCATCGTATAGACTAGTTCCATCTGGTGAATATCTTTCATCTTTCCCCGCATGTGAAAATACGTTTGCGGTTTGAATTTGTAATGTCTTAAAATCAATATCAAATAAAGTATTATCAATTTGTGAAAAAGCAATTAAACGATTAGATACTATCATATTGATAACATATACTTGTGTATATGGTTTATTAAGTTGGACTACAATAGATATATGTTCTATTGTATCTTTCAATTCTTCAACATCACTTTTTCTTTTAATTCCAACTGTTAAGTTATGAGTTTTACCTATTGAGATGCTACCACTAGTTTCATAAGAAAATAGATAGTTGTCACCTCTTTTTTCACCATCATTACTTACTACTTTAAATTCGTATTTGCAAGTATCATTGCCAACCTTTTGAGGAGTTCCCCATACATCTAATACATATAAGTCCTCACTACCATCAGGGTTAGTTATTTCATTACCTTTTGCGTCATAAAACTTTTTAACTGTTGTTATATTATATTCAATATCACGTTTGGTTACATCTTCACCAATATAATTCGTTAATTTAAACGATGCATAACTTACACCATTTTCTAATACAACTACTGAATTTTGTCCAGTATAATCAAAGTACAACGAAGTATAATATCCTCTAATTTCATCTTTTTCACTTTTAATATATTTACCTTCAATTTCAGCTGGTTTAGGAATGCTATTGATTAGCATTGCAAACAATACTCCACTTATTATTACTAATACTGTCAGTAAACAAAAGAATTTCTTTTTTAAATTCATCGTAGCACCTCCTAATCATTATTAGTAGCATCAATAAACAAATATATTGTAGATGTTGCGTCAACGTAATCGTCATCTGAACTTGCTCTTACTTGATCATCTAATACTACATATACTTGAAATTCATACTTCATAAATGTGCTATCGTCATTTTCATCATAGACTGGTAAATCAATATTTGCATCACTTGTTAAATTTTTAAATTGCGTTTTGGTACCATTTTTATATACTTTTCGATAAGAAATTGTACATGCAATGTTCCAAGTTTTTGCTTGTGATGTTCCATCAGGATTACGATATGCGGGCATACTTAATATAGAAGTTGCGGAAATCTTAAAATATCCTGCTACACCATTTTGTTCACCTGTTGCTTCATTCACATTTGCAACACTAAAATGATATGTTAGTGTATCTGCTGGCGCAACATTCATTGTTTCAATTCTTCTTACTTCTTCAATCACTTTACCATTTTCATCATAAATATATTCATTAATTGGAACTCCAATTATAACTTGATTATTACGATATAAATCACCACGTTCATAACAGAAATATAACTTATCACCAATATTAAAGTTTCCACTAGGATCTTGTTTAGTACTGTATTTTGCTAGAGTCGATGATGTTAAATACACGACAAAAACAAATACTACATATAAAAACACATACAATATTTTTTTAGTTTTTAAAATACTCTTTAACATCCTCTTCCCCTTTCTTATTTATTTTGTTCTACTTCTTCTTTATTTGAAGTAGTTTTTCCTTCTACTTTCTTTAAATATTTATCAATTAAATTTAAACCTTCAATTAGTATAAAACCAATAAGCGCAATAGTTACAATTCCAATAGGTGATTTTATCCAATTTACCGTTTTTGAATATCCTCGCCAAACTGAAGTTACCTCACCTATAATATAGTTGACATCAAATTCAGGATCAGGATCATTATTAGCATTTATTCCTTTTGTTATAACCATATCGCCATTTCTAGCAATTATTTGATGCGTAGTTGGTTTACTATCGCCTGGTTTTTGATACGCTACAATCATGCCTACTTGGTATTCTGCATTCTTTCTAGGTTTTACAAAAACCATATCACCTCTAGAAATTGATTCTTTATATTCTGGATTATACATACTATCAGATATAACCACAAAAGTATAATGGCCTAACATTTTAGTTGGATTCTCTTTATCAATTTTTCTTTTTACAATATATATACAACACAAGATAATTATAATAATCATAACAATAAAGATAATGGTTTCAAAAACACGAAAGATTTTTCTAGCCATAATTAGTCAACCTGTTCTACATATAGTTCAAATTCAATTCTACACTTTAAACCATATTCCAAATATGATGCATTAGTCATTGCTTTTATATTATCTAAAACAAACTTTTCATATTGTTCTAAAGTTAATTTTTCAATCATTTTTGTTAATTCACTATAGGTTGGATTAGTTGAAACTGTATAACCCATTATCGTATTTTTTTGTTCTGTAGTTAATAGTTTATATCTTACAGTTATTTCTTTCCCTAACGCATTAGTAAAAGTAAATAATGGTTCTCCAATAGGATTAGAGTGGAAATATACATTATATTCATACAAGTTAAGTTTAGTAGAAACTATATAATAAGTTTTACCATCAATAACAAATGATTCCTCAATTGTTGTTGATTTAGTAAGATAATTATAATGTTCTAAATAACGATATTTATCTACTAAATTTTTTAAATCAGTAAGTGTATTTGTATCGTTATAACTATTTAGTAAATTCTTCTGAGTTGGAGTTAAATCACTATAATAAACGGTCGTTGCATTAAATATAAATGCAGGTTCATTATTTGTTAATCCATCTAAATACGTTTTAGCATCATTGTCAAATGTTACAATACAATATGTCGTTGTACCTATTTCATAGTATTCTTTTATCTTAGCTTTAGATGTGGCACCAAGCGAATTATTATTAGACTCATATTTACAATCATTTAAAAATTTTAAATATTGATTATAAACTAAATTACTATAGGTATCGCTTGTAATTGTTGTAATATCACTAGTAGTTAATTCACTAAATGTAACTTCTTTATTAGCTATTGTAAAAACTGGTTCATTATTTTTAAATGTATCTAAATATTGTTTAGCATTAAGACTACTAACACTTGTAACAATATAATCATTACCTGTAGCAGTTACTCTATCTGTAATTTGATATTTATTAACATCAAATGTTCTAGTAGCATCATTTGTTATGAATTTTGTGTTCTCGATAAATGATTTATAATTTTTATAATTCATATAATTAGCGTAGTTATTTAAATCGGCAGTTGAATAGTTATAAGCAAAATAATGTGTTTCATATACTGAACAGCTTTCTAATTTAGCAATATCATCAATGGTCAATTCACTATATTTTTTGGATGA
Source organism: Acholeplasmatales bacterium (assembly GCA_003539625.1). GTDB lineage: Bacteria > Bacillota_I > Bacilli_A > ML615J-28 > CAG-313 > CAG-313. The sequence goes on along the minus strand of DPOU01000008.1, from coordinate 72,047 downwards.
TAACGCACTTATTGTTGCATCTTTTGAATTCCATTTATTATCATAGTAGTCGAATGTAATGGATTGTAAACTAAATGTTGGTTCACTAGTATAATTATTATAATAATCAACCAAATTAGAATAACTACTTACATTTAGATAACTTCCGTTATATTCAACATTAGCACCATATCCGTTTTTAACTACTGAAGAAGATGAATTACTAACATAGTAATATTTATATTCATTAGCATTTTCAACCAAATCATATGATATATATATTGAATTATTTTTAACTAATTCATAACTTTTATAAGTTGCGTTTAAAAGATTGTCGGTTAGTTCATATATTTTGTAAGTATTGTTGCTGATAGAACCGCCACCTACGTTTTGACCGATATTCCATTTTATTTGCATTGTCACGTCTTCTCTGGTATCACCTAAACCAAGTTTTAATATTTCATCTAATTGGCTATCGGTAATATTTTCAAAACTTAAATCAGCATAATAGAAATATATCGTTTTACCATTTTCATCTTTTTCGAAGGCTTTTTTAAATGTTAGTGAACTTGAAGTTTTGAATAACTCGCAATTCGCAACATTAGAATTTATAACTTCATCATAATCTGCTTTATTTGTTAATTGCGAATAGGCGTCATATGAAATAACTTCTGATGGATTGCTTTTTAATTGATAAGTTAATAAATTTTCAACACTTGAATTGTATATGTTAACTTCAAAACTTATTGGATTTTCTATCGGATTATTTGAAAGATCTTCTAAAAAATCCCATTTTATTTCGTTAACACTAGTATCTGTATAGCCATCATTGTCTAATCTAAAACGTATTTTAGAACGCTTAGATATTGCCGCATAAACTTCCGAATAATTAGAAATTTGAAAATACCAACTTCCTGTATCTCCCTCATTTAGTTTTTTACTGAAACCTGCAGCAAGATTAATAGATTTGCCATCTCTTTTAGTTACACCTTTTATGTCCCATTTTGCAACATGGGCTGTTGTAGCATCACTATCTAATTCCGTAAAATACTTAGCATCTGTTTTGCTACTTTTGGTACCACTAATAGCTAGTAATACAACAAGTACCACAAAAGCAAACGCAAAGATATAAGCTTTTTTAATTTTTATTTTTTTAGTCATTAGGGTACCCCCTTTCAAAATTTTATTCGTATACTAATACTGATTTAACAGTTATTTTTACTGTATATGTGGCAAGTCCTGTAGAAGCAATTTGTGTATCATCTTTATCGTTTGTGCCACTATTTTTCCAATACCATTCTAATTTAAATATTCTTGAACTGTTTGCGGGAATATAAATATTATTTAGTTCCAAACTATTTGCAGGTACATAGTAGTCATTTATATTTGAATTATCACTTTCATGCAAATTTAATTTAAATATCATCGGAATACTATATTCATTTACTTCATCTAAATTTATATCAATATTTAATGCTTTTGAATTTTTATTTATTAATTCAAAATAATATTCACCTTTCTTACCTGGATAAATAACCTTGTCATCTTTATATTTTCCAAAAATGTTCCATTCTGTACTTACAATCCCACCATCAATCTCACTCACAATTAATGATATAGGTTTTACATCAGAACTTGTTTTAGCAATATTAGTAAAAACTAAACATATAGTTATTAATGCTAGGACAATACATCCAACAACAATTCTTAAGAATTTAGTCATGTCATACAAAGTACCTGAGTAAACTCCATTAAGTGAATAGGTATTTAAATGTTTATCTACTTTTGCTACAACTTTGTTATTTTTAATACTATATATATTGTATTTTAAACTCTCATCCATTTGTAAGCCGTACTTACCACTAGAAACATTTTCCAAGAATTCTTCATCATTTGATAATATTGTGTTTCCTTTAACTCGTGCTACAACTTTTTTGTCATAATCTTTTATTGTTCTAAAATACAAATAATAACTGAGTATTTTCTTATCTATATTTCTCATATTACATACTCCCCTTAATGTTATTCATATATATTCTTAACAAAATATACCAATATAAATAATATACTTTGTTAAGAATGTGATATATATCACTATTCTTACTTTTTACAAAACAGTTGGAACAAAGATAAAGCCACAATTTTATCTTTGTTCTTGTATTAATGTTTTGTTTTGTGGCTTGTTAATTAATTAACTGAATTTATTTACTAATTATTTTATACTCTTTGAATTAGTCAACTTGAGTGAAAGTAACAGTTGCTTTAACAGTTACTGTTGCTGTTCCTTCTTTACCTAAATTAGTATCAGTAGTATCACCAATAATATTACCGCCAGTATCTTTTGTTTCAAATGGCCATTCCCAAGATAAAGTAATAGTTTTAGCTTCTGCACCAATTCCTAATTCAACCGCATCAATTATAATTTTTCCACCAGTTACTTCTTGTGCTACACCATCAACTTTATATGTAAGTGGAATTTCATTTAAATTTGTAATTTCTAAAACAATTTGTGCATTTGCTTTAACTTCACCCATGTTCTTTAATTCAAATTTTGTTTGACCTTTAGTGCCTGGAGCAACAACTTTATTTTCTGCTACTACTGTTCCATCATAATTATCCTTAAATAAATCAATAGTAATGGTTTCTGAATTTAAAGCTGCACCATTATAATTAAATGACCATTTTGCTACTCTTGCAGTATCAGAGCCTTGTACTTTGCTAGTATATTTAGCCCAAGTACCTGAAACTAAAGATAATGTAATTAATGCAACGAATGCAGTGATTACACCAGCAATTAAAATTCTATTTTTCTTCATTTTAATTCTCCTTTAAATTTTTTAAGTATTTGTTTATTTAATATATATCATCGTGTGTGGCCACGTTGATATCAACTTTAAACTCACCCTACGGTGAGGTTCATCTAAAAATAGATGCCTATATATATTATTATAATAATTTAATAATATAAATATTTTGTTAATTTCCCATTTTTTGGGGTGCAAAAAAGGTATACCTTTACTGCTAGAAAAGTATACCTTTTTTAACTATATTATTTTTGCTAATTTTTGTTGAAAAGTGGTGTATAACTGTATAAAATTTGTTGGAAAATATATAAATTTAGCTAATTTAAGCAATACAAAAAGGTATACCTTTTTGGACTATATGCTAAAAGCATATAAAAAACCTGCTAAACTTCATTGAAAAATAATGCTGGAGTTTAAACAGGTTTTTGTGTAAGCTTAAGTGAACAGCGGTTAATGAATTCAATTTATACACAATTAATGTATAAACCCCTACTTTTTATTCAATTATCAAGAAACAAGTGTGTCAATCTTATTTTTTTACTCCTCTTGTTTTTCTTTGTCTTCACTCTTATTAGTATTTACATCAGTTGTATTATTTTGTTCTGCAAGCTTTGCTTCAAGTTCAGCTATTTTTGCTTGAGCTCCTTGATCAGCTTTGCGTTTATTGAAAAAGTCAATCAAAAATATAACTAGTAGAGGAATTCCTAATAAAACTATTACTCCCCATGGAGTTTGCAAAAACATTGCAACCTTTCCCATTTTTGGAATTCTACCAGTATATAATCCAATTACATCTTCAGCTGGAACACTTACCACTACAGGAGAATTGAAATCACCTTTTGTATTAAAGGTTAATTTTCCTTCTTCATAAAATGGGGCTTCCGCAATTCTGTGTGTAATTATCGAACCATCTGCACTGTAGTAAGTAATTATGTCATCTTTCTTAAGTGTTTCTGGATTGACTTTTTTAATAAAGATTAGGTCCCCTTTATTGAAAGCACCTGTGCGTGCTTTACGATCAATTGTCATTGAATCTGATTCAACGATAAGTGGCGCTCTACCAAATACCATTGGAAATTTAGTTGGATTAACCGCCCCTTTAATCACGATTACCATATTGACTACTATTATTGGCAAAAATATTGCTATTAATATTATTCCAATTATGGTTTGTTTAGATATTTTTTTGTTGTTCATTTTTGCATTACCTCTTTCATTTTTTTACATGAGGCAAATAATAACAGTCTTGACTGTTATATTATACCACTTTTCCGTCAAAAAGCAAACGAATGTTTAATTATTCGACATGAAAACGTTTTCGTTGTTTTAAATTAGATATATAATTTATGATATACAATAGATTTTGAAGGCTGGTTCTGTTGCAAGTGATGTTTTATTTACCTTTGTAAGATTAAATTCTATTTTGAATTTTACTCCTAAATATGTAATTATAAATCCATCTATTGTATCTTCACCTGAGCAATGTTTTATATACCAGTCTTTAGCAAGATTAATTAGTTCTTCTTCATTTGTTGTTTGATTATACCAATAGGCAGGATAGCAGAAAGTATAGCAATCACTATCTGTTAGAGTATCCACATATGTGTCTTTATTTAAGATTGTTTCAGGTTTAGTATTAGTTCCACTTACTGTATATTTAGTATCATACGGTAATGGAAGTAATACTATTTTGTTTTGATTATCTCTTCTAATAACCATAAATGGTTGTTCTAACATTATCATCATATTTTCTGCATATGTATACGCATAATATTTCTTACCATTACTAGTGAATGTTCGATATGAGCAAGATATTCTTGTGCCATCTTCTAAAGTTATAATCATTATTTCTTCAAGTGATTTAGTACCTTCATCTATAGTGAGGCGATCTTTACCAATTCTTGCGACAGTAGTTTCTTTGCCTTGTTCAACAGATCTTGTTATTAATTTTGCATCATCTGTAAAGCTTTCTAAGAAGTTTGAGAAAGCATCGCTTAATGCATACTGATTATTTTGAACAAATACTACTTTTGCATTAGTAGATTGATCAGATATTTTAACGCCATTATAATCAAAGTGTATACTAGGTATTGTATTTTGATTATACATATATGATAAATATTCTGCATCTACTGTAATGTCCACGCCATTTTCTTTGGTAATATACTTATTTGAAAGTTTATTACAACTACAATTTGTTAGTAAAGTTAAACTTATTACCAGCAAAATAATTATAATATATTTTTTTATTTTAGAAGTCTTTATCATTGTCGTTTAACCCATATTTTTCATAAAAGCTTTCTTTAAATTCTAAGAAGCGATCTTCTTTAATTGCTTCTCTAATGTTTTTCATTAAGTTTTCTAAAAATTGAACGTTATGAATGCTTATTAATCTTGCCGCAAGTATTTCTTCAGCCTTTACTAAATGTCTTATATATGCTCTTGTATAATTTCTACAAGTATAACAATCACATTCTTCATCAATCGGTCTAAAATCTTCTTTAAACTCTTCGTTCTTTAGAATCATTCTTCCACGTGATGTCATTGCACATGAATGTCTTGCAATTCTAGTTGGCAAAACGCAATCAAACATATCTACGCCTCTTTCAACACCATCTAGTATAGCACCCGGACTACCAACACCCATAAGATATCTTGGTTTATCTTTTGGTAAGCATGGAGTAGTATAACTTAATACATAGTTTTGTACACTCTTTGGTTCACCAACGCTAAGACCACCTATTGAATATCCATCAAATGGCAGTTCTGTTAATTCTTTTGCACAGTGTTTTCTAATGTCCTCAAATTCTCCACCTTGAACAATGCCAAACAAACCTTGTGTATCTTTGTTTTTGTGAGCTTCAAGACCTCTTTTAGCCCATCTAATAGTTCTTTCAACTGACTTTTCCATATATTCTCTAGTTGAAGGATATGGGGGACATTCATCAAAGCTCATCATAATATCACTACCTAAACTATTTTGAATTTCAATAGCTATTTCAGGTGATAAAAATAATGGTTTGCCACTTTTATGATGTCTAAAGTAAACACCTTCTTCTTTTATGTCTCTAAGCTTTGCTAATGAAAATACTTGAAAGCCACCAGAATCAGTCAATATAGAGCGATCCCAATTCATAAATTTATGTAAACCACCAGCTTTTTCAATTAATTTATGACCTGGTTGATTCCACAAATGATATGTATTACCAAGTATTATTTGTGCCCCTGTTGCTTCAATTTCTTCTTTTGAAAGCACCTTTACTGTTGCCTGAGTTCCAACTGGCATAAAGCAAGGTGTGTCAATAACAGAATGTGGAGTTGTCATTTGTCCAAGTCTTGCCATACTTCTTGGATCTTCTTTTATTAGTTTATATTTTATTACCATTTTGCCTCTCCTTAAGGAAAATACCATTCAAGACATTTTATCATAATTTAGAATGTTTTTCAAGTTATATATTTTAATTTAGGAATTTATTGCTTGTTAATTTATTACATTTTAACATCTTTTGTAAAAAACAACTAGGTGTAAATTAGTAATCTACACCTAGTTAGTTTTATATTATAATCTATTTTTTAATTGTTTTGATAATTCTTCATAACCTGGTTTACCAAGTAATGCAAACATATTCTTTTTGTATGCTTCAACACCTGGTTGATTGAATGGATTAACACCTAGCATATAACCACTTACACCACAAGCAAACATAAAGAAATATAATAAATATCCTAAATGATATGCATCCATTTCTTCTACTTCTAGTACAAGATTAGGGACCCCGCCATCTACATGAGCAAGTATTGTACCTTGCATTGCTTTTTTAGCAACACTGTCCATCTTAGTTTGATCTAAATAATTAAGTTGATCTAAGTCTTCAGCTTCTTTTCTTAGTATTAAATTTTCTTCAGGATTTAATACGTTCAAGACAGTTTCAAACATTAATCCTTTACCTTCTTGTACGTATTGGCCCATAGAATGTAAATCTGTTGAATATACTAAACTAGCTGGAAATAAACCTTTATGGTCTTTACCTTCTGATTCACCATATAATTGTTTCCACCATTCGCTGATGTAAGCCAATCTAGGTTCAAAGTTTACTAGAATTTCAATTTGTTTTGTTTTATATAATAGGTTTCTCATGTTTGCATATTTCATTGCGTCGTTACTATCATATCCATTGTTTACGCAATCATTCATTGCATCATAAGATCCTTTCATCAATGCATCAATATCAATTCCTGCACAAGCAATTGGCAATAGGCCTACTGCGGTGAACCATGAATATCTTCCACCAATGTCATCTGGAACTACAAAAGTTTCATATCCTTCTTGTGTTGCAAGATTTCGTAATGCACCTTTTTTAGCATCAGTTGTTGCAAATATTCTTTCTGCAGCTTTTTCATGATATTTCTTTATTAATAATTCTTTGCAAAGTCTAAAAGCAATGGCAGGTTCAGTTGTTGTTCCTGATTTTGAAATAACATTTACTGAAAAGTCTTTATTTTCAAGATATGTTAATAATTGATTTAAATATGTTGAAGAAAGTGAATTTCCCGCAAACACTATTTCTAGATCTTTTTTAGTAGAAAAATATGGTTTTAATGCTTCTATTACTGCCTTGGCACCAAGATATGATCCACCAATACCAATAACTACTAACACTTCACTATTGCTTCTAATTTTTTCTGCAGCTTTTTTGATTCGTGCAAATTCTTCTTTATCATAGTTTTTAGGATATTCAATCCAACCTAAGAAGTCATTGCCTTCACCAGTTTTATTTACTAAAGTTTTGTATGCCTTTAGAACATTTTCTTTATTTTGATTTAATGCTTCTTCACTTACAAAAGAAAGAGCATTTTTATAATTTAAAGTTACCTTCATATTTTTCCTCATTAGATTCTATCAATAATATTTAAAATTTCTTGTTTTAATGTTGCTATTAAAGCTCTTGATTCTTCTTCTGTCTTACCCTTAATTGCGATATATATTTTCAATTTTGGTTCAGTTCCTGATGGTCTAAGAACAAACCAACCACCATCATCAAATATATATTTCAAAACAAATGATTGAGGTAGAGTAAGTTTACTTTCTTTGCCATTTTCAGTTTTAATTAATTTGTCGTAATCTTCAAAAGTTTTAATATGTTTTCCCGCAAGACTAGTTAAATCAGCGCTTTGGAAATAACGCATAATTTTTTCTATTCGTTTGCTACCTTCTATTCCCGCAAGGCCAATGTTGTGAACACCTTCTAAATAGTAGCCAAATTCTTCAAACAAATCATACAATACTTGGATTAATGTCTTGCCATGTTCTTTGTAGTATGAAGCAACTTCTGATAATAAAAGAGTTGCTTGGAAAGAATCTTTATCACGAACAAAGTCTTTTATTACATAACCATAAGATTCTTCATAACCAAAGAAGAATTCTTCATCAGTGCTATTTTCAAGTAATGCGGCTTGTTCACCGATGTATTTAAAACCTGTTAAAGTTTGTACTAATTTTAAATTGTATTTTTCACAAATTGCTTTTGCAAAATTTGAAGTAACAATTGTATTGAATACTACACCATGGGTTTTTGGTTTTTTGAATTTACCTAAATAATCTAATAATATTGCACCAGTTTGATTACCTGTTAATAAAACATATTCGCCCTTTGAATCTTTTGCGGCAATACCCATTCTGTCCGCATCAGGATCTGTTGCAACTAATATGTCCGCATCAACTTTTTTGCCTAAGCGAATGGCATATTCAAATGCACTTGGTTCTTCTGGGTTAGGTGATTTCAATGTTGAGAAATTACCATCTGGAACCATTTGTTCTTCTACTGGATATACAGTATAACCTTCACCAGTTAATAGTTCTACCATGTGAGAAGCACCAGTTCCATGAAGTGGTGTATATACAATTTTAATATTGTTCTTTTTTACAGGTTGAACAGGTATAGTTTTTAATGCTTCTAAGTATGGTTTATCAACTAATTCATCAATCATTTGAATCATACCTGAGGCAACAAGTTCATCAAATGACATTGTTTCAATATGAAACATATCTCTTATTTTTTCAATTTCTTCAATAACTAAATCTGCTAAATCTGGTACTAATTGGCATCCTTCATGATCATATATTTTATAACCATTATATTTTGGTGGATTATGACTTGCAGTAATCATAATACCACCAGCACATTTTAAATTACGTACGGTAAAGCTTAGTTGAGGAGTAGAACGAATTGAAGTATAAAGATATGCCTTTACTCCATTACTTGCAATAACTTCTGCCGCATGTTTAGCGAATAGATAACTATTTTTACGACAATCATATGATATTGCAACACCCATATTTTTAATATTAGGATAACGTTTTATCATATAGTTTAAAAAGCCTAGTGTACATTTTCTAACTACATATATATTCATTCGGTCAGTACCTACACCAAGAACACCTCTTAAACCACCAGTTCCAAACGCAATATCGTTGTAGAAAGCATCCATTAATGCAGCTTCATCATTTGATATACTATCTAGTTCTTTTTTTAAATCTGGATCAAGTTCCTTAAATTCTTGCCATTGTTTAATTTTTTCTAATGTTTTTTTATCCATTATTCTCCTCCGTTTTTATTTACATATTCTAAAAAGTTATAATAAGCACCAAGCATACCACCATCATTTTTAAATGTGGCACTAACAACTTTAGCAGTATTTCTAAATCCATATGAAAGATGTGAATTCATATATTTTTCTAAGATTTCCGCAAGCCCTTCACGTTTGGAAATTCCACCACCAACAACTATAGCTTCAGGATTAAATACATATACTAAGTTAGCCATACCTGTACCTAATAAATCATAGAAACGATTTACTACTGCCATAGCAATGTCGTCATGATCATCGTATAATTTGAATAGTTCAATACCATTTTTAACATCTAAACCTGCACGTCTTGCATCTTTTATTAAAGCTGATGTTGAGGCAACACTCTCCCACTTGGCATTACCAATTAATACTCTACCAACTTCCCCCGCATTATAGTTCTTACCACGCCATATTTCATCATTCATAACAATGGCACCACCAATACCTGTACCAATTGTTATTACAATAAAGTGGTCATAATCTTCGGCTGCTCCTTTTACACATTCTGCTTTCGCAAAACTATTTACGTCATTATCTGCTATACAGTCTAATCCAACATTTTCTATAAATAGTTTTCTAAAATCCCAATCTGAGAAAGTAGGTAACGCATCTGGCGCGATTGATATATATGCTTTTTCAAAGTTAACGCTACCAGCACAAGAAATTCCAATACCTTCGATTTGGTATTTTTCTTTCATTTCTTTGGCAATCTTAACTAGTTTACCATCTAATACCTCTTTACCTAATTGTGCTTCTGTGTCAAATAAACCTTTTTCTATAAATTGTTCGTTTTCTATAACTCCATATTTTACATTGGTTCCACCAATATCAAAGCAAAGTACTCGCATTTTAATTCTCCTTTTATGATATTATTTTGAAACGATCAACAATGATTTGTAGCGTCATTCTTTTTTGGGTCTTTCCAGAAATCATTAAAATCATTCCGTTTTGTAATTTTCCTATTTGTTGATAAATCATAGGGAATAATACTATCTCAATATTTGACGTGTCATCGGTTATTTCGACAAATGCCATTGTTTCGTTATTTTTTGTTTTTGTTTCTCTTACTCTCTTTACTGTACCGATAGTTCTTGCTTCTTTGTTTTCGCTTAGATTTGCTATTTTTACTAAATTATATTTACTATAAAAACTAGCAAATTGTTGGTAAAAATTATACTTTATATTTATTCCAATTACTTCTAATTCTTTTTCTTGTAATATCCCATAACTAAATTCTTCATCAGTATAATCAGTTTTAATCATATCTTTTATAAATCCATAGTTTGAACGATCAATAATAGATTTTAAGTTTTCAATCATTGCCTTTTTAGTTAGCCCAAAATCATCTAGCGCTCCACTATATATTATATTTTCAAGAAGTGATATGGCTAGAAAATCTTTAGTTCTTTCAACAAAGTCTTCATAGTCTTTAAACTGAACCTTTGTTCTTTCTTCAATACACTGTTTAGTTTTTATTTCTCCTAACCCCTTAATGATGGATAATGGGAAATATATTTTTCCATTTATAACTTCAAATTCATCAGTACTAAGTTTGATGTTAGGATTTAATACCTCAACATTCTTTTTTGTTGCTTCTTTAGTATATTCTAACATTTCAGAAGAACTTCCCATAAAAGAGGTCATAAGTGTCGACATATAATACGCAAAGTAATGGCATTTCAAATACGCAGTAAGATATGCGATTTTTGCGTAAGCAACACTATGAGCTTTATTAAATCCGTAGTCCGCAAATTTAACAATATAATCATATATCATATTAGCAGTATCACTTGAATATCCTCTGTTTACTGATGATTCAACAAAGTTTATTCTTTCTTGTTCTAAGACTTCTTTTTTCTTTTTTGAAACTGCTCTTCTTAAGATATCTGCTCTACCTAACGTGTATCCCGCAAATTTACAAGCAATTAACATAATTTGATCTTGATATACAATCATACCATAAGTTTCTTTTAAAATTGGTTCTAAATCTTTATGAGGGTATTCAACTTTTTCTTCATTAAATTTTCTTCTAATAAAGCTTGGTATTATATCCATTGGTCCAGGTCTATATAGTGCTAATGCATGTGTAATATCATCAAAGGTAGATGTTTTAAGTTGCATTATTACTTTTCGCATCCCCGCCGATTCTAATTGGAAAACTCCCGTCAAATCACCTTCACGCATCATCTTGTATGTATCATAATCATTTTCATTTTTAGGGAGAGTAAAGTCAGGTATATCTTTTCTTATTAATTCAATAGTTTTCGCAATGTTTGTAAGATTCTTTAATCCTAAAAAGTCCATCTTTAATAGTCCTAAAGCTTCTAAATCTTTAGCTTCATATTGAGTTTGATATATCTCATCTAATCCTTCATCAAGTGGTGTATAATTAACTAAATCAAATTTGGTTATAACTATTCCTGCTGCATGGGTAGAAATGTTTCTAGGTATGTCTTGAATCTTACAAGCAATTGTTAGCACTTTATTAATGTCTTCATAATTGTTCATTAATAATTGTAAATCACTACTTGCTTCAATTAAGGTTTTTAATGATGGGTTATCATATACTTTATAGGTGTTTACAGCTTGTAAATGTTTATATATTTCTTTTGTTTTAACATCATTTAATTTAAATACTCTTGCGCAATCATTTATAGCTTGCCTAATTTTAAATGTACCAAAAGTTAATATGTGCGCAACTCTGTTCTTACCATATTTTTTTCCAACATAGCGAATTACTTCATCGCGTCTATCATCTGGAAAGTCGATATCGATATCTGGCATAGATAAACGTTCTTTATTTAAAAATCTTTCAAATAACAAGTTATAATATAGCGGATCAATTTCCGTTATTCCCAAAGAATAAGCAACAAGTGAAGCTGGGGCAGAACCTCTTCCCGGTCCAACAAATATGTTATTCTTCTTAGCATATTTAACATAATCATAAACAATCAAAAAATAGTCAGAAAAGCCCATTTCATTAATGACATTAAGTTCATAATTTAAGCGATCATAATATTTTCTTTTATCATATGAATACTCAAAGTTTTGCATTCTTTTTTCAAGACCTATTGAACACAGTTCTTTTAAATAGGCAAAACTATCTAAGCCTGATTCATATAGTGGTAACTGATATTTACCAAATTCTATTTGTACATTACACATGTTAGCTATTTTAGAAGTATTTTCAAGCATATCATAATGATTATAATAAATTGTTTCCACACTTTTTACATCATGTAGATAATTATTTTTATCATTTTCGATTCCCTCAACCAAAACACCGTTATTCTTTATAGCTTTTAGTGTAGTGTAAGCATCATAGTCACTTTCATTTATGAAGCTTACTTTAGGTAGTGCTACAAATTGATAATTGTAGTTTTTTAATAGTTTGAAATAATTATCAATAAAATTAGAATTGGTAATACTTTTTATTCCTAAACCAATATAAAAATCGCTATATATTTCTCTTAATAATTCTAATGTTTGAATAGCATTTTTAGCATCATTTCGTTCTAGATATTTTTGAACAAGTGATTCTTCATATGGGAGTATTGCGATTAATCCCATAGTTGTTTTTTGTAAATATTCAAAATCAATGTTGTTGTTAGTTAGTTGTAATCTACTTGAAATCTTCATTAAATTTTGGTAACCAAAGTTGTTAATTGCAAGTAGTACTAAGTTGTTGGTTTTATCGTTATAATGATATTTTACTTTTAAGCCAATTACTGGCTTAATATTATTCTTATTGCACTCTTGATAAAACTTAATGGTGCCATACATTGTACCTTCATCAACAATCGCACAAGAATGTAACTGTTGTTCTTTTAGCTTTTCAATTAGAGGCTTGATTTTACAAGCACTTTGTAAAATAGAATATTCAGTTTGTACATATAAGTATTGGAACATTCTTACTGCCTCCTTCTTTAATGTTAGTATACCACACTAGCATTTTTTTTACAAGAACAACGGCAAAATTTCTAATGTTCGCTTTTTTTGATGTGTCTTCTAATAATTACCGAAATAATAATTATCGCAAGAATTATAGTGATTATTATCGAAATATAACAAATTAATTTATTGTCGTTAGTTTGATAAGCTTTAGTTAAGTCAATTTTTTGGGCACTCACATTTTTTACTTTTAAACTGTCTTCATTTACTTTTATTTTTATGTTTTCTATCATATCATTATTTTTTCCAAAGGTTAATTCGAGATTATTATCCTTCTTTGATTTTTTGGTTGCAACTAAGTCAATTAAGTTAACTTCTTCAATGGTTTTTCCTTCCAAATGGTATCTAACCAATACCTCAACTTTGTTTGCGTCAACATTAAAGTTAATATTAGTATCTTCTAAAAAAGTGTGAACTTCTTCTAACAATGTAGTTTCTTTATACATTTTAACAACAACATCAAATATGGTTTTATCTTCATCATTGATTTGATAGTTTAAAGTGTCATTTTCATAAGTTAGTTTTAAAATAGGGTAGGTTGATACTCGTTTTAGTTTATAATACTGATTTATTTTTAATGTTGTATCATCACTAAATACTACACTATCTATGTAATAACTTATAAAATCATTACCACCCAAGGCAAAATTTAGTATTAGTTCATCATTGTTTTGAATAAATGGATAATCTTTTTCATTTACTATGACCCTTTTTATTTGTTTATTAGTGCTTAAAATTACTTTATATATTGCATTATCATCTTTTGTTAATATGTAATCAGCTTCTAGATAATCTTTATCAAAATTGTGATATGTTTTTTCTTTAACATATATTTTATAACTTTTACCATTATGTTTTAGTTGATAGGTTCCAACACTATTTAATGATTCACCATTTATAGCTTTGGTATCATTTACCATAACTTCATCAGTAAACAATAATTTATAACCTACTGGATAAACTCCTTCATCAACTATATTAATAAATGGCTGAACAATATAGTTAGTTTCTATGTCTAACCTAGTTCCATCTTGTTTAATTGCATAGTACTTAGCAATATAAGTATTTGATTTTTGGAGATTAATCGATTGGTTTGCAACACTATCATATATAAATTCCAAATCTTCAAGATAAGATTCAACTTTGAAATGGTTAGTTGATTGATAATTTAAATAGGGATATTGATATATAAAGTCATTGATATACTCTATGTGATATTCACTAATTTTATATGTTTTTATTTGATTATTAGAATAGTTTGTAATTATTACATTACCATTTATTAAATTGGTATAATTTATTTCATCAATATCAGTTAAAGGAATTAAATGCCAAGAGTTTGATAATTTAAATCCTAAATAGTAAGTATTAAGTGTTTCTAATAAATAACAATTATTGTTTAATTTAGTAATATCTTTATATTTGATTGGGGGTAATAATTCATAATGCTTTATTAATTTTAATTCATTATCTAATTCGTAGTGAAAAAATCGTTTATCAAAAGTTTCAATTGTAAAGCTAATATTACTATTAAAAGCAAAGTTTTTTATCTTTTCGAGCTTTGTTTTTTCATTAATATAAAACTCATTTACTATCTTAAATGAAGAATTCATTCTAATTATGAATGGTTTTATATCCTCATCATTACCGACATTTTTGAATATACTTCCCTCACTTATTCCATTTTTTTGACCTATTAAATATATATAATTACCACTAATTTGAATTTTCAAAAAGCTTTCTTTAGCATTTCCACCATACTGATATTTGTTTATTTGTGTACCATCTATGGTATATGTGTAAATGCATGCATCATTTTTTTCTTCCCCAACAACAATCAATTGTTCATTATAAACAACCATGTCATTAATGGTTATTGGTAGTTTATCAATTAATTGTTTATCCTTTAATGTTTGATTATATTTACATATAATGGTGCCATCTGACTCTTTAATTGTAAATATTATACTATCTTTATTATATATATAATTATTTATTTTACCTTCGATAATAATATTTTCATTAATAAAATATGTATTATTATTTGCCAAGTAGACATTATTATCAATTATTTTTTGAATATTATTTTTCACTATTTTTTGTTCTTCTACTATATTAACAATTGGTTTGTTAATATTACTGGCGGCTTTTGAGGAAAGAGCTTTTAAACTTATAAACGAAAAAATACTAAAAAGAATAGCAATTATGAATAGTTTTTTCTTCATATTATTACCTCTTTTTAAGTACTAAAACAAATGCTATGGCAAAAGCAATTGGTAGTAGTACATACCACAAATTGTTTTTAGTTTTCTTCTTAATATCATTAAGATCTATACTTTCTTCTATGATAGCTTTTTTTATTTCTTTGTCATCTCTTGTTTTAATTTCTTCTATCTCCGGCACGATATCATCTTCAATAATTTCACGATTTGATATATTTGCAACTTCAAAATTTATTTCAAATTTTTCATCATCTTTGCCCTTTAGTTCTAATGTATAACTACCTGGTTTAGATATTTCATAACCTGATTCAATGCTTTGATGATTAAGAGTAGCTGTCCCATTGAAATTAATTTTAACATCAGTATCATATAGCCCTTTATCTCTAAGATTACAATAGGGGTTAATTCTTATATTTTCTATGTAAATATATTCAATATCTTTATTAGTAAAATAATATCTTGCAATATATGATCCAAACTGACTAGTTGGCGAAATAATGGTTGATTTTTCTTCATCTATTTGGCATTTTTCTCCCCCCGCATACAATACTGGTAAAGTAATTGTATCACTAGGATTGTTGATAACTAATGTCCCATGCGAATTTAAATAGCTATAATCTATACCATCAATTTTCAAACTATTTCTATTATTAAATATTAATTCGTCATAGTTATTTTCAACAAGACCTCCAATTGAATCATTCTCGCTATATTTTTCAATTTCAAATAATACTTTATTATTGCTAACTACTTGGTATAAATAACCATATTTGTTGAGTTCTTTTGAATTATATAAATGATACAAAAAGATATAATCATTATTATCTACTGCTACAAAATCTACTAAATTGGTATTTTCTGCTCGATAACAATTTGTTTTATACACTAATGTTTTGTTTAGCATTTGATCTACTATATATACATATTGTGACATACCAGATTTTTCTTCATCATAGTCTTCAAACACCATTACTAATTGATCATTATTATCACAACTCATTTTCAGCAATGTTTTTGTCAATGTTATAAATAATAATGATTTATCATAATACTCATATCTAATATTATCGAATACATATAGTTCTAATTGGCGAGCTCTTATTTCCTTATTATATATAGTAGTTGAAACATACAGTTTGTCATCGCATATACAAGCATCGTTTACAGTAACATCATAGTTCTCATCAATAACTGAATAATATGTAAAACGTTCTGGCTGCTCTTTATCGACAATAAAAACAACCCCACATCTATATTTGTGTGAAAAATTATAATCATAATCGGTAGATGTTGTTTCACCTACAATGTAATAGGATGTAATATCTTGTAATAATTTTATTGCATGATTTATGCCACTTCCAATAAACTGTTGAAAATTTAGTATTTCACCTTTATCATCTAAAATATATAGAAATACATCATTTGTTTTACTAGTTCCTTCTTTTTCAAGTAGAATAACTAACTTGTCTTCATCAACTAACATATCAACAATTAAACCTTTTTCTTTTTCGAAAATAGTTTTTTGATATATTATTGTATTATCATATATCTTGGCAACACAAATATCATACAATTCTTCTTGATCTATTATTACTTCATTTATATACGCAATATAATAGTTATTTTGATTATCTTTAATTACCTTTTGAAAAGTACCATTTGTTATTCCCCCTATTTCTAGATTAGTAGTTTTAGCATAAGAGATTTGTCCTTCTAAGTCTTTTTTATCCTTTAGTTTTACTATTTTAAAGCAACTATTATTTGTTTCTTCATTTCTATATACGACTTGATAATCACCACTTCTATTAAAGTTAATATTTGATGAAACTATTTGGTAACCTTCATATTCTAAGTCTTTAGGTTTTATACTACCAACCTCAGCAATCATTGTTTTTTTAACATTTTGAATATCTACACTTGCAAATATTCTTTTAGATATTGTACAAAAAACTAATAAGTTTATTGCACATAATATAAGTAAATAAATTTTTTTCATGTAAAGTCCTCCCCTTTCTCATAAATACTACGATGGGGAATTTTTTTTACGTAAAAAAACTACTCAAAAGAGTAGTTTAGTTTTAAACATTTTTCTTTTTCTTTTTTCCTTCGCCATTAACAGGAACATCTAAATCTAATGAATCGGCTCCTCCAATAATGATGGCAATGATTATAACAACTATTATTACCGTATATGAAGAATACAACATTACATCAATAATATTTTCATCGCCTTCTCTAATTACAAAATATCCTATTATTATTCCTATTTGAACAATTAAATAATAACCAAAGGTTGAGAACCAATTTGTTTTTACATTGTTGACTATTATGATATATGCAACAATAGTAGATACAAATATTATTGTGATAAGTATACCAAATAAAGTATCATTATTTTTTACAACTGGAATGTTGGAAATAGCAATGATAATTAATAGATATGCCATTATTATGATAAGTGGTAATAATATTTCAATAAGTGACAAATCGTATTCCTTATATATATGCCAAGCTCTAATCGCAAATCCCAATGCTATACTATTTAGCATCATCGGTAATATTTTTCCAATTACCAGTTTTCTTAAAACAATTGCAATTATGATGCTAATAGCAATTATGATTGCGGCAGTTATTAATAATGCTTTAGTAGTTAACGTATAGTTTTTCAAAATATAACTTGTAACTGTTGATAGCAAAAAAATACAAAAAGATATAACTGGCACTAATATATTTTTATTCATTCGTTTCTTCTACTTTCCTTTAATTATTTTCTAAATTGTCAAAATACTCTCTAATTGTGCCTACTGCAACTTTTGCTAATTCTGCCATACCAAGTACATTAGGGTGAACAGTATCAGCTAAGTAATCACGTGTATTGAAAGCATTTCTAAAATCAATAAGTGGTAAATTATATTCTACTGACAAATCAATTATTACTTGATTTAGTGCGGCTGTATTTTTAACGTGTTCTTCATAATAACTTTGACTATTTCTATTTACTTCAAAGCTAATAGTACATAAGAACAATTTAACATCTGGATATAATTTATATATATTATTAATCATATTTCGATATGAAGTTTTGAAATCACTTGGAGCAACTCCTACTCCTTCAGCAAGTGAATCATTCATCCCCATAAATACAACCATAATGTCAGGTGGTAAATTATCAAGTCTACGCGATTTTTCTAATCTTGAAATGTTTTCGGTTGAATTTTTTCCGTACTTGTTCATTACACAAGTACCGCTATATGAATTGTTAATTCCTAGTTTACAGCCTAATTGATTTCTAGTCATCATCCACCAAGTTTGCTCAACTGTTAATTCGTGATATTTTGGATAATAACAAGAATTTTCTTCATTAGTAAATGGTGTATAACTGTAATAAGTTGAAATACTATCACCTAAGAAACTTATGTATGAATTTTTTAAATTAGCTTCTTCCCATTTTGCAAAAAGAGTAAAATTACCAGTAGTTGTATCATCAAATCGATAAATTCTACTTCCATTAAATTCTGGATTATTGTACCAGCCTCTAAAGAAATATCCTTCTTTTTTAGCTAGTGGTATATTTGTTTTTTTATCGAACACTGTATATTCATATATTAATCCTGTGCAAGTGCCACCATTTAATTCGTAGTTGATTGTATATTTTTCATACCATCTTGCATATAATTCCATATTGCTGGTTACTTCTTTTTCTAAGCCAAATAAAATAGTTAAATTTTTATCTTCATAATAATTAGCAAACACAAAACCTTCTTTTGTTGGCTTTTCAATTGCACCGAATTGTTTTAATGTTACACCTTCAGGCACTTGGATTATGGTTTTTGCATCATCAACGTTCCAATTAATAGTTATTTGATAATATTTTAGCCATACCGCAACAAGTTCAATATCGTTATATACTTCTTTATCAAAATCGTATTCTCTACCATTTTGTTCAAAACACTTAAGTACATAGCCATCTCTAATCTTTGTTTCAGGTTCATCAAGCAATTCACCATTAATTACATATATTATTTCATCTTCAAATTCAGCACCCCATTTAATTGTTACTTTGTGTGCCTCATGGAATCTAGCAACAAGTTTAATATCACCAGTTGTCCCTTTAGTAATTTTTTCTACTTTAGTATCACCATCATACCAACCTAGAAATTTATATCCTTCCTTGGTAGGATTTAATAAAATTATGTCTTCTGTTTCTATATTATATGATGTTGGATTATTTACACTGTTACCATCATTTTCATATGTTATTTGGTAATTGATTGCTTCAAATTTGGCAACTAATTTAGTATCTTTCTTTACTGGTTTAGAAAAGTCAAATTGTACATCGCCATCATACCAACCAATAAATCTATATCCTGTTTTTGAAACTTCTTTATTAGTAGCAAGACTACCACCATCTATCGTAATGGTATTTATATCACTACCATTTTCATAAGTAATGGTATATTTTTCCTTTTTACAACTAGTTAACATACTAGAAATCAATATTAACGCTATCATTAAATATAATGTTTTTCTCTTCATGTCTACCTCCATATATGTTAAAATCTCAACTTAGATCCCCCCACCCACAAGTTACATAAGCTTAAGGCTGCTTCGATCAAGACCTGACCTGGTTCACCATGGAACCTTGGATGAAGGTATCTAAGTTGAGATTACAATAGCATTATACTATATTTTTTTAATTTTGTCAATTTTTTAAAATGGTAGTTTTTTCTTTTTTATGATCTTTTTGATTTAAAGAATTGCTTTAATAAATCACTTGATTTTTCTTCAAGAACTCCTCCTGTTACTTCAACCTTGTGATTAAACTTTTCGTCAAAAATTTTCATTTTACTTTCAACTACGCCAAACTTTGGTTCTTTCGTTGCGAAGACAACTCTTTTTATTCTTGCTTGAAGAATAGCACCCGCACACATAAGACATGGTTCTAATGTAACATATAATGTTGCATTATCTAAGATCCAAGCGTTTAATTTCTTTGAGGCTTTTTGAATTACCTTCACTTCTGCATGTCCTAAAACATCATGCTTTTTTTGCCTCTCATTATGTGCTTTAGCAATTACTTTATCACCTACTACAAGAACAGCACCGACAGGTACTTCATCTTCTAAATAAGCTTTACTTGCTTCTTTTAAAGCTAAGCTCATATAATAATTATCATCTTTATTTTTCATATGCACGATGAGGAACTTGGTGACAGTGTCTACAACGCGATTCGTATTTTTCAGATGCGCTAACTAAAATTGTTGGATCATCATAATCTGCTGGATGACCATTTATCAAACGTTGAGTGCGAGTTGCGGGGTCACCACAAACCATACATATACCTTGAAGTTTAGTAACGTACTCAGCTCTTGCCATAAGTTCAGGCATAATGCCAAATGGATTCCCTCTAAAGTCTTGGTCTAATCCTGCTACAATTACTCTTACGCCAGAATTAGCAAGTCTTTCAATAATTTCAATTAAGCCAGCATCAAAGAATTGTGCTTCATCAAATGCCACCGCATAAGGTAGTTTTTTTATATGTTGTAATACTTCAGTTGAGTCTTTTACAGGGATTGAATCTACACGTTGATTTGAATGTGAAACTACTTGTTTTTTATCATATCTATCATCAATTATTGGTTTAAAAACGATTATATCTTTTTTAGCATATTTTATACGGTTAATACGTCTAATTAATTCTTCAGTTTTTCCCGCAAACATACAGCCACAAACAACCTCTAACCATCCATCTTTACTTTTTAAATCCATATACTACTACCTCTTTTTCTTATATTCTTTACAATTTTAATATTATACTAAAAAATACAAAAAAAGTCATATCATTTGTCTATGAAAATTTATTTTCCCTTTTACATTTCATTTTCTATTGATTTTTATCCTTTTATATGATAAAATAACTTTGAGGTGAATTATGAATAGACTAGTAAACATCGTTGATGAATATGTAAGTGATAAGTTAAATTATTTAGATTTTGCTAATTTAGTAAAAAATGTAAATAGTTCCTTGTTAAACGATATTGTAAATATTTCGCAAACTTCAAAAATAGATCAAAGAATGATTGCAATAATGACAATCTACCTATTTAATTATTCAATCTTTGATTTAAGTAATGATTCTAACATATATATTAGTTTCATTAAAGATATTATTGAAGATAATATAATTATTGGTTTTGAAACTTACCAAATCACTAATGATTATCTAATTGGCAGATTAAAAACTTCAGACAAAGATTTCATTATTATCTTAAATCCTAGTAAAAATGAAATTGATTTAACACTACCTAGTGATATAGCTAATAAAACCTATTATTGTTTTAACTGTAATGATGAAATTGATTTAGAAGTTTCGGTTGATATGCCAGAATATAGTTTTTACATTTTAAAAGAAATTTAGAAAAACTCATTGATAAATTCAATGAGTTTTTTTTACACTATATATATTTATATTCATAAGTATATGTATTGGTTTCCGTATTTAGAATTAAGCGTACTTTAATGTTTGTTACGTTATTACCCTCTTTTACTTCTACCTTAATATACTTATATCCCTTTTCTTCTTTTACTTTAAACTTGTATGAAGTTTTAGTATTGTTACTTACTTCTTTTAATTCTACTGATAATTCACCATTTTCTTGTTCTAGTTCTAACTCAACTTCATTCACTTTTTTACCATTACTTACGATAGTATATTTATATTCGTGGGTATATTCATTTTGTTCAGTTTCTATTTCTTCTTGAACTATCACATAATTATTTTCATCTTCAATAATTTTAAAGATTGATTCGTTTTCTACTTCATCATTTTCTTTTTCTTCCTTAACAATACCTTCAAGAATAAATTCTTTTTCACCAACTATTGCAATACCACTAATTCTTTTTTCTGTTTCAATTTCTTCAGTTAAATCATCTTCGTCAATTTCTGTTTTAATTTCTGATGATATTTCATTGTAATACAATGAATATACTACTGTTTGATTTTGAAAATTTCTTGTTGTGATTTCAACTAAATTACTATATTCTGGTTTATCTGAAACCTTTGTTTCAGTTTTAAACCCTCCATTATCATTTAATAACTCTTGCATTAAACCTAAATATTTATCGATAACTTCTTTCTCTACTACTTCTTGATTTGCTACTCGGTTACTTAAGCGCTTAACAGTAGTATATTCTTCTTTTGTTTCTAGCATCTTAATTGATGATAGAGCTTGATATGACATATTGATAGTTTGATCATCAAATCTGTCAGTTTTAATCTTCTGCTTTTTGGTGCATGATGTAAAAATTAATACTGCTCCAATTGTTAAAATTAATGTTAAAAATACTTTTTTCATGTTTTTATCCTCCATTCAACTAATAAACAAATGAAAGATTATTTTTATTGGTAAATTTTTATTTTTTTATTAATTTTTTTTCAATTGTTGTATTTTCTTCAATAAAGTAGTATTTAATAGAAGAAACATCATCTATTACTTCAACTTTACCTTGATAAGTTGTAAAGTTTACCTTTAAGATAATTTCATTATTTTCTATTTTTGAAACTAGTTTTTCAACTTTACCATTTGTCAACATTTCAATCTTAATTTCTATTTCATTATCTTCTACTTCATATGATATTGAATATTCATTTTGCTTTTTGTTGTTTATGTATGAAGTATAAACAAATTCTTCTTCGTCTACTTCTTTTTCTTGTTCGATGACAAAGTATTCATTTTCACCAGTTACAACTTTAATTTTAGTTTCTATCTCGTCTTCTTCAGATTCTATTTCACCAAATACTTGATATGTTTTATTATCAATAGTAATAATACCCTCTATATTAAATAATTCTTCATTATCTTCGTGTTTTAAAACTTTAGTCTTATTAAAATAAATAGTATATTGAAGATCTAATTCGCTATTGAAAAACGCTTGAATAATCATTTTGTTTTCGTATGTTCCATCATCATTTTGAAGGATTTCATATTTTACCTTTTCTTTTGAAAGCATTTGTTTAATGGTTAAATAATGTTCATTAATTTTTGTTGCAACATCATTTAGATTAACATTATTTCTTGATAAAGAACGCTTTTTGATTCTGGTGTTAGTTTGTGTAGATGATGAATAAAGCAAGTTACCTGCAGCCATCATTTCAAAAGCATAGGCTTCTTCTATTGAAGTTGCAATTGTCGGAACTTTAACTTTGTTTTTAATAGGCCCTTCAGTATTATTTCCTATATTTAATACTGTAAGAACAAGAACTATTACTAAAACTATACTAAAGCAACTTATTGGGACAAGTTTTGATCTAAAAAATACTGGTTTAGTTTTCTTTGTTTCTTTACGTTTTGCTTTTACATATATTGAAACATTACTTATATTCATATTATCAACTTCTTTATTTAAATCTTCAATAAATTGATCATACTTACTCATTATCATCACCTATCCTTTCTTTTACTTTTTTTATCGCTTTGTTGTAAAGCCAAGTTATCGTTCCTAATGGCTTTTTCATTATTTTGGCGATTTCTCGGTGTTTTAGTTCATCAATAACATGCATAATAAATACTTGTAATTCATCACCAGATAAAGTATCGTAAACTATGTCAAGAAGAGGAGTATCTTTTTCTTTTTCAACAATATATGTATCTTCATATGTGCTGAAATCATAGAATACTTCTTTCTTTTGCTTGTTATATTCATTAATTGCGAGATTTCTTGCAATTGTTACAATAAACGCAACTACATTAGTTTTTTCTTTATACTTATGAATGTTATTTAAAAATCTCATATATGTTTCTTGCATAATATCATCACTGATAGTTTTATTTTTAACAATACTTAATATTGATACATAAACTTGCCGTTTAGTTAATTCATAAAATTCATCAAAGACATCCATATTGTTATTCTTTAATTCAACAATGATTTTATGCATTTCATTAGTGTCTATTCTGCTCATTTTTTCCCTCTATTAATAAACAAATTACTTTTCGTTTTTATTGGTTTATTTTATATTATTATACAATAATTTAATATTTTATTTATTAAGTATGCAATTACTTTATTTTTTGATATATTTAATTTTCATGATATTGTATAAAAAACATTAGATAGAATCTAATGTTTTTAGTTACTATTTCAAATTAATTTCTTCTTTTACGATAGTCTTATTTTTCTTTAAATGTTTGTTTTGATACAAAATAATATTACTATTTAAAGTTGTAAGAGAATACTTCTTTTTGTTTACCTCATAAATAAGTGGTTCTGAAATCAAATTTTTAACTAAGTTTATAAGAGCAAAATATAAATAATTAGTTTCATGATATTGATAAAACCTACTATCGTATGATGTCATTACTTCTAGTCTGCTTGAATAATAGAAGTTATATTCTACTAGGGTATTTTTAACAACAAGTTTAGCTTTATATTTATTGAAAATTATCGATATATTTTTACTATCAACAATGATATTCTCTTCTTCTTTTGTGAATTCAGTTTTTCCAACTAATTCTTCTAAAGGTACAATTAATGATTTTTGAAATTGCTTGTTTTCAATATCTTCATTTAATCTAGCAATATATCTAATTTTTTTACGCTTTTTCTTTTTAATTAATTGTTGTTTATGAATTGTAGTTATAATGTAGAGAGTTATAGGCAATACGACTAATAGTAATATGAATAGAATTGAAAGACCATTTTTAAAGACAAAATTAGTTGTTACTTTAAAGATAACTAAAATGATAATCCACCATACTAAAATAATAATATTGCGATACATCATCAAGAAAGTTTTAAACTTCATTACTACATATCCTTTGCTATTTGAGCGGCTAATTTACAATTATTAAATACCAACTCAATATTTGATGCTAGACTTTCACCACCAGTAATATCTTTAATTGTTGCAAGTAAATATGGTGTTGTTTCTTTACCTTTGATATTTAATTCATTCATTCTTCTAAGTGCTTCATCAATTGCATCATTCATTACTTTTTCATCTAATGAATATTTAGCAGGAATAGGGTTAGTAATTAATACTCCACCACTTAAACCTAAATCCCATTTAGTTTTAAGAATTTTTGCAATTTCTTCAGGAGTATCAATACGATAATCTACTTTGTAAGGGCTAGTTCTAGTATAGAAAGCTGGTAGATATTCTGTTTGGTATCCAATTACTGGAACACCTTTAGTTTCTAAATATTCTAATGTTTTAGGTAAATCAAGAATTGCTTTAGCACCTGCGCAAATTACTGCAACATTAGTTTTAGCAAATTCATCAAGGTCGGCAGATATATCCATGGTAACTTCGGCACCACGATGAACACCACCAATACCCCCTGTAGCAAATATTTTAATACCAACTAAACTAGCAATATACATTGTTGCGCTAACAGTTGTTGCGCCATTCAATTCTTCAGCAACAATTACTGGGATATCTCTTCTTGAAGTTTTAACTACTTTGTGTCCTTCTTTTGCAATGTATTCTATTTGTTCTTCAGTTAAACCTACACAAAGTTTACCTTTAATGATTGCAATTGTTGCGGGGACAGCACCATTACTTCTTATTATTTTTTCGCATTCTAATGCTGTTTCCTTGTTTTGAGGATAAGGCATTCCGTGTGATATAATTGTTGATTCTAATGCAACAATTGGTTTATTGTTTTTAAGTGCTTCTTGTACTTCTTCACTAATTAAAATGTAATTTGATAATTCTTTTTTAAGCATTGTCTTCCTCTTTTCTGTCAGGCAATAATTTAATTGTTGAATTTGATTCATACACTTTATCAGATATTTTTGCAATAACTTTAAAATTAACGTGTTTTTCAACTTCAACTGGTAAGTTATAATATAATCCGTTAATTCCTTCTCTAAATAAATTCTTTAATACATCTTCTGTATTATTGTATTCATCAGTACTTAATTCAAAGTTTACTTCTGCATCACTAAAATACTTTTGTAATATATATTCCATTCTTATCATTTCTACAAATTCTTCATAACGTCCTGTTCTAATTAAATAACTTGGGCATTCTTTTCCTTTTGGATCCATATCATGATGACGTTTTACATTATCTAAATTTAGATTATACTTTAACATAAGTGATGCAACTAATTTAGCATTATTTGCTAGAGTTCCTTCATAGTTACCATCTTGGTTTACACACATTTCAATACCAATACCATTGTTATTACCAGTACCTGGTGTTACTGTACCATCACTAGCATGCCAACAAATTACGTTGTCCGCAAAGCTTTGATATATTCCATATGCATCAACTTGATAATTCCATGAGGCTTCTCTTCCTCCTGTTTCAAATGCATATCTATATTGCATTTTTGCTAGGTACTCTGCTGTTTGACCATCAACTGTCATTGCACTTTCATGTACTACAATCCATAATACATTTTGAGTATTTGGCATTTGATATCCTTTATAAAATCTTTCATTCAAAATAGCTTGTGAAACACTTGGTTTATAAACAGTTCCTAAAGTTCCTGATCCAAAGAATCTTGCAATAAAATCATTACGTGTTACATCGATTAAATATGATTGATTTACTACTGGTTTAACCGTTTTAAATAAATTCAATACTCCATAAGAATTAATACGTTCTTGATAATCTAAATATAGTTCATCATTATATTCTTTGTGTAAGTGGTTGATCGATCCTTTTAATTCAATTTTGCAATAGTAATCTAAAATCTTTTGTAAATATTCTTCTTTAGTAATTTGTCCACCTACATTGTATATTTCATAAAACAATGTAGTACTTTCAGTTCCATATTTTAAGACACATTTCAATCTTACATCTGTTTTTTCAAAAGGAGTTAATAACTCATCGCCTAACATAATGAATTCAGGGACATTGGCAGTCCATACTAATTCAACATCATATTCATTATTATATACTGGAAGAGTAGCAATTTCACCTTCTTGAAAGTCCTTAATTTTTTGATCAATAGCTGGTTCAAGTAATTCAAATCTTTGTGCTGCATTAAATGATACAACAGTTATAGTTGTAGGATATACAACTACTATACCATCTTTGATAATATATACATTCATTATAGCAGTTTGTACTTTAGTAGATTGTGTAACAACACCTTTAGATGTAACTATTTCTTCATTTAAACTTTCATACATTACAGAATATCCACTATAATCCATTGTTAATAAATCAATGTTTGTTGAAGTTGCATTAGATAATGGTGCACCATAAAATTTATAGGCATAATCATACATTTCTTTATCAGCAACTACTTCACCTAAGACAATATCATAACTATTAACAAATGTTTTTCCATTTACAGTTACAGTAGCATAAAGAGTTACTTCTCTACCATCTTCTCCAGCAACTGGCATTCCGTTATCTAATAAGACATTGTGGTCTGATGATTTCCAAGTTATGGTTGCTTCACCAATAACTTCTGGTAAATCAATCTTACCAGTTATATCATTATCTAAAACATTCCAAACTTCTCCATCTATTAATGATAATCCAGTTTCTTTGTTACACATTGAACATATAGATGGTCTTTCATATGTTGCGGGGATAAAATTATGTTCTAATTTTTCACCTTCAGTTAATCCACATCTTGAACAAGTTTTTGGTGCTTGGCATGTTGCATCTACCCACTCATGTCCTAGTGCATTTCCTTCAGTAAGTCCACACTTTGTACATTTCTTTGGTTCTAAACATGTAGCTTCTTGGAAAGTATGTTTACAACCTGAATTTTTCTTACAGCTAGTAAATGTCATAAGAGACATTGCTAAAACAAATATTAATAATAGTATTCTTCTTTTATTCATTTTTAGTTCCTCTTTTCTATGAGTATATTATAGCATATTTTTTTAAAAAAGCAATAATTTATGTGTTTTTAATATATATATAATGACATTTATATTTTTAAACTTAGCTTACAAAATAAATGCTTCAATTAAGTATACCTACATAAAAATACTGTTGACAAACAAAAGTTTGTCAACAGTCTGAAATAGCCTATTTGGCTATTTTACTATGTCTATAATATCTGAAAATTTTTTGGCAATATAGGTTGCTTTCATTTCTCTTAGAAATGCTTCTCCTCTAAATCCCCAACTTGCACCTATGCAATCAATGCCAGAATTGTTTGCGGTAAAAATATCAATGTCACTATCACCAACATATATAGTTTTATTTATATCAGCATCTAACATTTTAATAGCTAACATTACCATATCTTTACTAGGTTTTTTAGCAATACCTGGTTTTTCACCAATCATAACATCGATATATTTACCAAATATTGGTTTACAAATTCCTGTTACTCCATCTTGATATTTATTAGATACAATTGCCATTTTCACATTCATTTTTTTTAATGTTTCTAGTGTTTCAAAAACTTCTGGATATGGCTTGGTTTTATTGGTTCTATTTATTTTATAATTATCTAGAAAAGCTTGATAGACCTCATCGAAATTAGTTGCACCTTTGGGTATTGCTCTTTCAATTAATACCTTAATTCCACTACCTACCATATATCTTACTTCATCTATTGTATGTGTTGGGTAATTATATTTTTTGAGTGCATAATTTACACTATCTGTTAAGTCTTCTAATGTATCTAACAACGTTCCATCTAAATCAAATATAATTGTTGTGTATTTCATCTTAACCTACTTGAAACGTTTATTTTCATAGTCATAATCAGGATCGATTTCACCGAAAAATCTTCGTCCTGTCTTTTTTGCCGCAATAGATGCTTTCATAAATACTTCACCATAACGACTATCTGAAATACTAAGAGTTGAATTACTATATGCTTGATCAATTATTTCTAGATTAAGCAATATACCATCTACCCATACTAAACCAAGATATCTACCGTAAATATCTTTGGTAGCACCATTAGCATCAAGTATTATTGTTTTGGCATTTTTTAATCTTGCCTTAACATAATCTGATGCGGCCTTACCCCAAGGTTCTTCTTCAATAGTACTTTCTCTAGTGTTTATTCCTAAAAAACGTAATTTAATTATTTGTCCAGTCTTTATATCTCTAAAAGATGCGGTATCACCATCAACACAATAATTCAAAGTAACTTGACCTACCCCATCTTCAATGAAACTTTTATTTTCCCATTCGAAATCTATTTTAACCTCTGATGTATGATTTTCAGTAAGTGGTAATACTGTTGTATAAACTACAACTTTTTCATCTTTACTTATACTGCTGCCTACTTGTAATCCATGTCCATATGAAACAAATTTATCTAATTCATCATCCGAATTAATTATTTTTTCCGCAAATTTAAAAGTATAGCTTATATTACTTTTTTCTAGTGTTTCAGTTATTTCATCTCTAGACTTTCCTGTTAAGTCAGGTAAAGTGATTTTATCTTCTTCTGTACATCCAACAAGAAGCATTGTAAATATTAATAAAAACCATGTTAAAATTTTTTTCATCATTAACACCTCACATAATTATTATACAATATTTTTTAATTTTTTTTGTTTAATTGCATTATAACTAGTCTATATAATCTTGTTTTTTAGACATTTTTTTGATATAATATAGTGGTAGAAACAATTAATGAAAATTACTGGAGGAATTATGAAAAGAAAAATTTGCTTTTTAGCAATCTTTTTAGTTTTTAGCTTTTGCACACTAACTAGTTGCAAAAAGAATAATCAGGTTTGTACAAGTCATACATATGCTGCAGCAACTTGTACTGCCCCTAAAACATGTACAAAATGTGGTTACACTGAAGGAGAACCTTTAGGACATGATTTAGTACATCATGAAAAGGTAGAAGCTAATTGTACAACTAGTGGACATAATGCTTATGATACTTGTTCTAGATGTGATTATACTACTTTTAAGGAAATACCTGCTCTTGGACATGATTGGTTATATGATGATACTTATCATGTAAATATATGTGATAGATGTAATACTTGCGATGGTATTAAATATGTACTTAATATTAACTACTTAGAAATAGGTCAACAAACATATATAGATTTTAAAGATTATGAACCAAGTGATTTTGAATTTATCATTTATGATGAAGATATTATAAGTATTGACAATTATGGTAGAATACAAGCTTTAGCTGTTGGTAATACTGATGTTGAAGCATACTTAATTTCAGACCCTAATTATTTCATAGAATTTAACTTTGAAGTTATTGATAAAGCACCTACTGTTTATACAACTTATGAAAGAATGGCTAAAGATGATATTAGTTACTTATACTTTAAAGATTCATTAGAATCAGTCTCTGATTATACTATTACATTTGGTAGTGATAAAATATTAGAAGTTGCTTCTGATAATTCTATAAAAGCTATAGGATATGGTACAGAAACAGTTACTCTTACATCTAAGAAAGATCCAAGAATTGTTACAAGTTGTAAAATAACCATCGTTAATGCTAAAACAAATCTTGTTATTTATGGCGCCAATCCAAATGGCTCAATGAAAGCTCGCGAAACTATGCAACTTACAAATACTCTTTCTAGTAACAACCGTAACCTTACTTGGGTTTCAACAAATAGCAAAGTCGCAGTTGTATCAGAAGGTGGTGTTGTTACTGCAGTTTCTGAAGGATATGTTTCTATTTATGCTTATCCAAACAATGATAAACAAAATGTTGTACATTATTATCTAAATGTATCTGGTATTGGTGAAGCTGATTATATTAGTAGATTTATTCATGTTGCTTTAGAAGAAAACGGAACTCATGAAACGGGCGATAATATTCAAAAATATGGCGAATGGTATCCTAATAATGGTGCACCTTGGTGTGCAATGTTCGTATCTTGGTGTTGGTATCAAGCAGGTTTAACTAATGACATTCTTTGTAAATATCAAGGTTGTTACACTGGTATGAAATGGTGTACTGAAAAAGGTATTATGCACTTCGTTCAAGATTATACATTTACTGAGGCTCTAGAAAGTGGCGTAAGTAGTAAACAATATGCGGAAAACTATAAACCTGTTACTGGTGATATTATATTTTTCTTAAGTAGTGGTATGTCACATACTGGTATAGCCATTTATGCTGATGATAAATATTTATATACGATTGAAGGCAATACTTCAGACCAAGTAGCAATTAAGCGTTGGTCATTAAATGATGCACGTATTACTGGATACGCTCATCCAAAATATCCTGAATACTCAAAAGAAAGAGAAGATTTTAGTTGGATTAAAGACCAAAAAGCCGATGGTACATATTGGTGGACTGAAGTTGCTGAAAAACAAAAAGTAGATTAATATTATAAAAGATAAAGCGCCTTGCTTTATCTTTTTCTTTAATTAGTGTATAATGTTAGCGGAATTGATATCCTAATGGGGAGCATCTGCTGAGAGGTTATTTAGTTAACGACCCAAAACCTGATCTAGATAATGCTAGCGTAGGGAATAGTATGCAATATGTTGCATATTTCTTGGCACTGTTCTTTGGATTGACCAAAGAATTTTTGTTTTTTAGGAGGTTAAAATGAGAAAAAACACAATTCGCTTAATAGTCGAAGTAAGTATTCTTGCTGCACTAGGACTAGTTTTTGATTTATTATGTGGAGCTTTCTTAAGTTTTGCATGGCTTAATGGTGGAAGTATTAGTATTGCTTGTCTTCCAATTCTTATTGCCGCATACAAATATGACTTTAAGGGTGGTTTGCTATGTGGTTTATTAGTTGGTAGTATTCAATTAATATGGGCAAAATCTAGTTACTTAATTCACCCTGTTCAAGTAATGTTAGATTACGTTATACCTTACTTATTAGTAGGCGCTGTAGGTGCTCTTACTGCTCTTGCCAATAAAACTACTGAAAGTAAAACTTTAAAAATCATATATATAGTAACTGGTATAATTATTGGATTTGCATTAAAGACTTTATCACAAACTTTATCTGGTGTTTGGTACTGGGCAACTCCTTTTGCAGAATCACTTGTATATAATGGTTCATATAACGCTGTTAGCTGTTTATGTTGTATTGTTCTTGCAATACCACTATCATTTAATGAAGCTATTATGCGTAGACCTGATGAAGAAAAAGCTAAATAAGTAAAAGCAGTTAGATATTTAAATATCTAACCGCTTTTTTTCATTCTTTTTCACTTAAATAATCGAATAATTTAGAAATAGCTTCTCTTGACATAAATGGATATAACTTCTTTATATTAATATTTTGATGTTTACCTTCAACATATTCATCAACGAATTCATTTATTGTGCTACTAGAAACAAATGGTACAATTTTAGTTACCATGTCATTTAATTCTTCGTTATTTACAAATGTTTTAAATAATCTATCAAGTTCCTCTCTTCCTAAAAATGGGAATACACAAACTATATTAATCTTTGAATATTTAGGATCTTTGTTGATATATCCATCAACAATTTTTGATAACTTTTCTCTACTCAAAAATGGTAATAACGCTATTATATTTGAACTCTTTTTTTCTCCTTTTGAAAATAAATTATTTATATCAAAAAAATCTTCATCATCATCTTCTTCGTCTTCTTCCTCTTCCTCTGCTT
The DNA here is from genome assembly GCA_003539625.1 of Acholeplasmatales bacterium. Taxonomy (GTDB): domain Bacteria; phylum Bacillota_I; class Bacilli_A; order ML615J-28; family CAG-313; genus CAG-313. The sequence continues at coordinate 38,926 of DPOU01000008.1, read as the reverse complement.
CTTCTAATTCATCCAAATATTCTTCAAATTCATCCTCTTCATCTTCACTAGAAAAAACTAGTTGTGTTTTATCATGTATTTTTACTGCTTCTTCAAAACTAATAGGCACATATATTTCTTTATCATTTTCAATAACTTTTTTTAATATCATACTAATACTCCTTTGTTAAAAATAATTGTTCACCGGGTGTAAGTTTAGGATATAATTCATTAATGTCTATAACTATTCTTTTATCCTTTATAGCTTTTAATACAATCATTCTTTCAGTCGGTGAAAACTGATAGAAGACGTTTGGTAAGTTTACTTTTATGTTGGCATTTATAATGTTTTCAACAATAGACAATCTATTATGGCCACTAAATATATTTGATTCATCTATTTCAATTGTTTCATTTAGACACAGTAATTCATCAATTGATATTGAAAATAGTTTTGTAAGTTCTATCAATACGTCTATTGATGGAACTCCAATTCCTTTTTCCCATTTTGATACCAATTGTCTTGTTACATACAAATGACTAGCAAGGTCATCTTGTGTCATGTTTTTTTCTTTTCTTTTTGTCATTATGACTTTGCCAACTTTTGAAAAATCTATCATATTTCCCTCCTTACACTAATATTCTACTACAATTATTTACAAATATCAAGCAACTCTAAGTTGCATTCGCCAATTATTAAGTTTCAATTATACTAATAAATATGAAAAAAAGGTAGAATTTATTTTGTAAGAATTCTACCTTTATTTATTATTCATCTAATAATTTTGTTGCTTCTTCTTGAGTTAATTTTGTAACATCATCTAAACGTTTTTGAATCTTTCTAGTTCTAGTTCCAACTAATTTTTCTAATTGATCAGATGCTTGGTTAATTCGTTCTTGGGTCTTTGTTAAAACTTCTTCAAAATTATCAAATTCAGTTTTTACAGCCCCTAATATCTTCCAAACTTCTTGTGATCTTTGTTGAATTGCTAGAGTCTTAAATCCCATTTGCAAACTATTTAATAAAGCTGCCATTGTTGTTGGTCCTGCTACAACAATCTTGTAATCGCGTTGTAAAGTTTCGGTTACTCCACTTTTTACTACTTCTGCATATAGTCCTTCAATTGGCAAAAACATTATACCAAAATCAGTTGTATTTGGTACATCAATATATTTATCATGAATGTCTTTAGCAAATTTTTTAATTTTAGTATTTAAAGCTGTTATGGCACTCTTAACATTATCACTATTTGAAGTCTCATATGCATCTAGAACTGTCTGATATGTATCCATTGGGAATTTGGCATCTATTGGTAGATATATAAAACTATTATCTTTACCTGGCATTTTTATCGCAAATTCAACTGGATCTTTTGAGCCTTTTTTAGTTACAACATTTGTGTCATATTGTTCACTTGAAAGAATTTGTTCTAAAATATTGCCTAATTGAGTTTCACCCAAAATACCTCTAGTTTTTACATTACTTAATACTTTCTTTAAATCGCCTACGCTTGAAGCAAGGGTTTGCATTTCACCTATTGATTCATAAACTTTTTGAAGGCTCTTGGTTACCATATCAAATGATTGAGCAAGTTTATCATCTAAAGTCTTTTGTAATTTTTCATCAACAACTTGACGCATTTCATCTAATTTTTTACTGTTATCTTGTTGAAGAGATTGAATTGATTTTTCAACTGTTGTTCTAATATTTTCAAGTTTATTTTCACTTGTGGTTGTATTATTTAATAATGTATCATTAAAGGTTTTTAAATTACTAGTAATACTTTGAATCATACTATCAAAATTTTGTTTTTGTTGAGTATTTTGACCAGTGAATTCATTTTTTGTCATTGTTGATAATGATGATTGAAAATTACTTAGACTAGTATTTAATTCGATTCTTAACTTAGATAGTTTATCATCTAAATCCTTACTAATTAATCCGGTAATTTCTTTTATGCTTTCATCTTGATTAGTATTAACATGTTGTTTTTGAGAATTTTTAATTAGTATGATTATATTTAAAGTTAGTGATATTACTACTAACGCAATTGTAATAATTGCCAATACTAATTCAATCATTTTTATTTTATTCCTCCAATAATTTTTCTAATTCATCAACAAGTGTTTCCATACGTTCGACAACTGCCATATATGCATCTTTTTTAGTGAAGTCAACACCTGCTTCTTTTACTTGTTCTACAGGGTATTTAGATCCCCCTGATTTTAGTAAATTTGTATATTTTTCAAAGGCACCAGGTACATTTTCTTTTACATCTTTATAAAGTTTGAAACTTGCGGCAAAAGATGTAGCATATTGATATACATAGAATGGTGTATAGAATAGATGAGGTATATATGCCCAAACGTATTGTTTTAAGTTTTCTTTAGTTATATCTAATCCATAATACTTCTTATATAAATCAATCATAATTTGTGATAATACTTGATGGTTAATTGGTTTATTTTCGGCAACTTCTTTATTTGCGAGATATTCATATTCAGCAAATAATGTTTGACGATAGAATGTTCCAACTATTTCATCAATTGCTTTTTGAATAACCATTATTTTTTCTTCTTTTGTTGCATTAGGAAGAGTTAAGAAATAATCTAACAATGCATGTTCATTAAATGTTGAAGCTATTTCCGCAACAAATATTGTGTAATCTTGTAACATTGTAGGTTGCGTTTCAGCAGAATACATTGAATGAATTGAATGACCTGCTTCATGAGCAACTGTGAATACACTGTCTAGCGTATTATCATAGTTAAGTAAAATAAATGGATGAAGATTAGCAACACTTGATGAATATGCACCAGTTCTTTTTCCTAATCTTTCTTCAACATCAACAAAGCCTTCTCTTAATACTTCGTGAGCTTTTGCTTTGAAATCTTCTGGGAAATCTTTTATTGAAGTAAAGAATAAATTTTTAGCATCTTCATAACTATATTGTTTATTAGAATGAGCTAATTCTAAGAAACGATCATATGTATGATAGGTCTTTAATCCTAAAGCTTTTTTTCTAAGTTTGATGTATTTCTTTAAAGCTTTATTATTATTTCCAGCAACATCAATTAAGTTAGTAAATACTGAAGTAGGTATATTGTTATCATATAAAAAGCTTTCTAATACAGATTCATAATTGCGAGCTTTGGCATTTGCTTTATTATCTTGTAATACATTGTTATAGATAGTAGCGTATGTATTTTTATGTTCATCATATGTTTTATAAACAGCTTCAAATATTTTTTTACGGTCGCTTGCTTCTTTTGAATTTGCAATTAAAGAAATGTAATTTCCTTGCGTTACACTAACAACTTCTTTATTCTTTAATTTTACATCTACACCTTTACTATCTCCTACCGCAAGTGCACTATATAAATCGGCACCTGATGAAGTTACTGGTGCAAACAATGATAGCAATCTTTCACTTCCAGCATCTAGTACATGTTTGCTACCTCTAAATAGTTTTTGCATAGCAAATCTAACTTCTTCTATTTCTTTATGATTATTAATAAAGCCCATTATCTTTTCTTCACCTACTGATAATATTTCTGGGTCAGCAAATGATCTTACTTCTGATAATGTATATAAAGCCATTTGACAACGATTTAGCGCTGCCGCATTTTCAACATCTTTCTTATTTAAATCGCTTTTTAAAGATGCATATTGGTATACTCTAGAAGCATCTTCTTCAAATTTTTTTGATAGTAAACAATATTCAACAAATGATTCCTCATTATTAAGTTTACCTTCATATTCGCCGAATTTAGCAACCATTTGGTTAACTTCTTCTAAAGCTTTTTCAAACTCTTCTTGATTTTTAAAATGATAAGTTAAATCCCATTTCATATTTGTATTCCTCCTATATATAACTTACTATTAGTATTTAACAAAATTTATTTATCTATCATAATTTTAACACAAATACCTTTTTTTTCCAATTATAATACTATAAAATAAAAAGGATTTAACCATTTAACTAGCAATCCTTCACTTATATTTATGTGATTACAATTTTAACATCATTAGGTCACAATCAGTTAATTCACCCTTAATTTTCATATAACCTTCTAAGGTACATAGTTTTTTAAAACCAAATTTTTTGTATAAATTTATTGCTCTCTCATTGTCACTTCTAACTTCTAACATAATTATTTCTAATCCTGCAGTATCTTTTGCAAACTTTAGAAGTTCTTCCATTAACCTTGAACCAATATGTTTACCCCAAGCTTTCTTTTGTACTGATACACCAAGTGAACCCCTATGTTTTAATCTTTCACGAAGACTAGTATCAAGAGAAGCACAACCGATTACCTCATCATTTTCTACTGCAATAAGGTATAAACTACGAGAAGAATTATATACCATATTTAGATACTCTCTTTCTTGTTCAACAGTAAAACTTATACCACCATCAAAAGTTAAATTATCAGTTTCAGTACCAATTATTTTAAGATATTTTATTATTTTTTCAGCGTCTTCGGGCATTCCTCTTCTTATTTCAAACATAATTTAAACTCCTCTATTTATAAAAAATAGTGTTAATTAACACTATTTAATTTCTTTAATTTAGATAATAACACTATTGTTGCAATTGATTGAGCAATCAATATTATTGCGATAACTAATAAAATTATTCCTACTGCTTCTTTGATATTTGCTATGCCTGCTACAGTTATAAATATTCCTACAATAACAGATACTATTTCAGTAGCAATACAAACCTTTATTGATTTAGCAATATCGCTATCATTTCTTAAAATTCTTCTTGAATGAATCATACTAAAAATTGCATCTAGAGTCAGCAAGCAACCTACAACTATTGAAACAATTCCAAACACTATTCCAAGCGCACCAAAAAAAGCTGTTGAGCATGAACCTACGGCACCTTCAAAACCAGTTTTATCACCTTGTCCTGGATTATCTACCATATGTTTTCCCATAATAGCCATAGTGATTCCACCAAAAATAAGGATGATTGTTACTACTAAAGCTATTATACTTTTTATATATAAGATGTAGCCACAAGTTTTTCTAAGTTTTTCTACTTTCATCTTTAAACCTCCTAAATTATACCCAGATGAGCCGTTATCACAAGATGCGCAACCGCATCTAAAAATAAGGTGGTAAACTTAAATTAATAGATCGGGATTCCTACTCGTAGCAGGCTTTCAACTCCACTATTACTTTGTTTCCTAAGTAGTTCTGTTCGGGTCGCAAAAAATATACGTGAAAAGGCGAACTCTCTAGGCAATAATATTATATCATAATATTTATATCTTTACAATAAATTCATTAAAAAATATCTTCCTTTTTTTAGAAAAAGGCTTTATCGAAAACAATAAAACCTTTTATTTTGTTATTTCAAAATTGCTTGCACAATTAGCCAATATATTCCAAACCAAGCAGATGTAGAAATTGCGGATGTAACTATACCTATGATTACTTTTACTATTGCACTACGTATCTTTTCGCTTCTACAAATTGTTGCATTAATAGCGGCACATAATAAACTAAATAACACACTTAGCATACAACCTATTGCTCCACAGAAAAGTCCAACTCCAATACTAATTATAGGAAGAATGATAACAATCCATTCATACCACTTGTTTTTAACTAATACAATTTCTTCACTTTTAGTATTTAATGTAATGCCTTTTATAAAAGAACCACTAACTGAGTATTCTTCTCCTGTTTCTGAATCAACAAAGTTTTTCTTACCCACTAATTGTAATTGCTTACCATTAATAGTTAGTGATTTCTTTCCACTAAAAAACTTTTCATCATAAACATACGTTTTTTCATTAGTTGTTTTTTTGATTTGCATAACTGCCCTCCTATCAAATTTTACTATTTTATTTTAACATTATAAAATGTATATGTCCAATAATTAATCTTGTTTCTTGCAAATTACTTTTTTTAGTGTATAATAAATATGAAAAATACGAGGAAAAGCTATGGAAAAATATCAAACAATAGAACATTCAATTATAACAAAATTTAGACCTACTATCTACCGTTTATTTGTTAGAGCCATTGACGAATATAAATTAATTAAAGATGGTGATAAAGTTGCGGTATGCATATCAGGTGGTAAAGATTCTATGCTATTGGCAAAATGTATGGAAGAATTTCAAAAACATGGACCAATTGAATTTGAAGCAATATATCTTTGCATGAATCCAGGCTACAGTGAAAAACATTTAAAAGAATTAACTGACAATGCTAAATTATTGAATATCCCTCTTGATATTTTTGAAACTAACATATTTGATGTAGTCCATGATATTAAAGAATCTCCTTGCTATTTATGTGCAAGAATGCGTAGGGGGTATCTATATGCTAATGCAAAAAAACGTGGTTGCAACAAAATTGCTTTAGGGCATCACTTTGACGATGTAATTGAAACGGTCTTAATGAGTATGATATATGGTGCTGAATATAAAACAATGATGCCAAAACTACCAAGTGAAAATTATCCTGGCCTTGAATTAATTAGACCGCTTTACTTAGTGAAAGAAGAAAACATTATAAAATGGGCAAAATATAATGAATTAAAGTTTTTACAATGTGCTTGTAGATTTACTGAAGAAAATCATTCAGATGAACAAAATAAATCTAAGAGAAAAGAGATTAAAGCTCTTGTTGCACAACTAAGAAATAATTATCCAAATAGTGATATTAATATATTTAGAAGTTTTCATGATGTAAATTTAAACACCATTGTTGGTTATCATAATGATAAAATGCATTATAATTTTTTAGATGATTATGATGAAAAAATAAGAAAAGAATAAAAAAAACATTAGATATTTAATCATATCTAATGTGTTTTTTTATGCAAGAGTTGATTCGTCAATTTCTCCTGCTTTTTGTAATGCTATCTTTGTAATTACTGGGCCAAGCAATTCATATATTAAGGTTGCGGAAAGAACTATTGTTATAATGCTTACTGCAATACCATCTGTTAATGGATTACCACTGAATTTATTTGAAACCATTTGAGCCATACCTATAGCAACACCTGCTTGTGGGAACAATGTAAGACCTAAATATTTGGTTACATTTTCATCCGCATGTACTACTTTTGCACCAAGTCGTGCACCAAAATATTTACCAGCACATCTTGCTACTAAATATACAACCCCTACAACACCTATACTTGCTAGATTTCTTACATCAAGTTCTGCGCCTGATAATACGAAGAATAACATAAATAGAGGTGGAGTCCAACGTTCACAACCATCCATAATTACCAATGCTTGTTCACACATATTACAGAACATTGCACCAATCATCATACATAGTAATAGTGATGATAAACCAAATGGAAAGTTATATGCAGCTTGTAAATGTTCAAATAATTCACAAGTTACAACACCTGCGAATACAAATAAAACCATAAGGCATAGACGATTAGCACGTGACTTAAACCACTTTGTTGCAAGTGACAATAGTGCACCAAGTATAGCCCCAATTAAAAGTGAACAAATTATTTCAGCAAGTGGTAAAACTAAGATTGTCATTACTGTTAACTTTGCTCCTTCTGCTAATGCTTTGGCAATAGCAAATGATATTGAGAAAAACATTAACCCAAATGCATCATCTAAAGCAACTACTGGAAGCAATGTATCAGTTACAGGTCCTTTTGCTTTATATTGACGAACAACCATTAGAGTTGCTGCTGGAGCTGTTGCTGTAGCAATTGCACCTAAAATGATTGCTAAAGCTGCATTTTCATTGTTTAAATTTCCCATACATAAGAAAGCAACGATAACAAAAACATCTACTAATACTAATGCTAAAAAACTTTGTAAAAAAGTAATAGTAAATATACTTTTACCAAGTTTCTTCAAACTTGTTAATTTAAATTCACCACCGATAGAGAAAGCAATAAATCCTAATGCTAAATCTACGATGATTGATAATGACTTAACATCTAAAATATATGTGCCTGATCTTTTATAAGTAATAATATTAACGACACCAATAAGTAGTCCTGCAACCAAATATCCTGTTACGTTTGGTAAATGAATTAATTTAACCAATCTAGTTGATAATAAACCTGCCGCAAGCGCAAGAACAATACCTAATAAAACTTGCATATTATTCTATACCTTCTAAGAAATCTATTGGTAAAGAATACATAAATCCTTTATCTTTAATTCCACCTGTAGCTTCATTAATCAAACGAGCTAAAGTTTTAACTTCTTCATCATGTTTTACAACTACAAATACCATAGGTCTTGGTGAATGATCGTATTCAACTACTTTACTAATTCCACCAAACATTGGTACTGGTTCTACATTACTAGTAAGTAATGCCTTTTTAATACTTAATGTAGGCATAACGCTACCATGAAAATTGTTTTCAGATAATTTCTTTAATATCTTAGGCATATATTCGCCTTCTACTAAAACTGTAACAAATAATTTCATTTTATTTTCCTTCCTTCTAACTTTTCTATATTATAGCACTTTTTATAACTTTTGCAAGTCGTTTACCACAAAATAATTATTATAATAAAAACAAAAAATCAACTTCATTTTTAGAAGTTGACTTAAAAAGTGCTATTTTTAATCTTTATCAAAAAGTAGCAATATTCCACCTATTAAACTTACGAATATTAAATAACATACCTTAAAACCTACTGATAATTTTTCTTTACCATCCATAGCGGCTTTTACTTTTACAAGCATAGGTATACACCATATAAGTGGAATTAAACACCATCCTACAGCAATTGTGCCAATAATGCCTAATACATATGCGGCAGTTTTCATATTCCTCACCTCCTTATTAATAAAATTATTAATATGCCCCCAAATAAGTTTTAAATATGACTATGTTTTTTTGAAATGCACTTATTTTTTTGGACACATTTATGTCCAAAAAAAGATACCTTTTTAAATATTCAATTTTTTAATTAATTTTTATAATATTTATATATTTAGTTGCAAATAAAGGCGAAAAATGATATAATAACAAGTGTCCAAAAAGGTATACCTTTTTGAACTTTTTTATTTTTTATAGAAGTTTTTTATGAAAAAAGGTATGCTTTCCTAGCATACCTATATTTTTTCAATTGTTCTTGTATCCTTATGTGGTATTTGTTTCCAAGTTACATTTTTCTTAAATAATGCAACTACAGTAATTGGGATATATACAGCTATGAAGATTACGAATCCACATGCATATAAGAATCTTTTAAAGAAATTACCGCTTGTTCTTTTATATGTTTGAATTAACAGTAAGATGGCATCAATAAAGCAACTAACGAATGGTGCAAATATTGTACTTAATCCTGCTGATAAAATAATCTTAATATATATATCACTAGGCAAATGATTAGCAAGGCAATATATACCACCAGCTAATTGAAAAATGCAAAGCCATATAGTGGAGATTGCTGGGACAGGAATTGTATGTGTAAACATACTCCATTTTTGAAAAGTAAATCTTTTAAACATACCACCTAATAACTTACCACCAAATCTTCCAAATACTTGGTTATTACCTTTACACCATCTTAGTCTTTGTTTGATTGAATCGCCAAGTTTTGTTGGTTGTTCATCAAAAAATACAGCATCATAAACATAACCTATTTTTATACCCTTATAAGCACAATCGGCAGAAAATTCAATATCTTCAGTTAAAGTATGATAATTCCAACCATTTTCTACTAAACTTTTATCAACCAAAAAGCCAGTACCAGAAACATATGATCCTGTGTTAAAGAAACTTCTTACTTTATGTACTTGACAACATTCACGATAGAACATATATGAAGAGCCTGCACTTACCCAAGAATCATCAAAGTTTTTACTATCTCTAAAGCCTGCTAAAACTTTGTATCCTTGATCATATGCTTTATTCATTTCTTTGGTAAAGTCTTTACCAACTAGGTTATCCGCATCAAATAAGATATATGCTTCAATGCCTAATTCACTATATTCATTTTTAATCTTATCAAGTGTATAGTTAAGTGCATAGCTCTTACCAACGTGTATATGGTCTTCTCTTTCAAAAACTATTGCGCCAGCTTCACGTGCTACCTTAGCGGTATTATCAGTACAATTATCTGCACATACAAATATGTGCATTTTTTCTTTTGGATAATCTTGTTTTAAAATGCTATCTATTAAATTACCAATAACTTTTTCTTCGTTTCTTCCACAAATAATATACCCATAGGTATGTTCTGTTTTTGCAACTTTATATCTACGTGGTTTAACAAATATTGATAATACAATATAAACAAATTGATTTGCATATAATACTAGCATTATAATTCCTAAGATGTGATTAATCCATGTTAGTACATTTATAAATGTGTAATCTGTATGAACTATCCACGCTAAAAAACTACTAAGCATATAGAAACTCCTCTTCTATTTTACTTTTTTTCATTATATCATACTATTTTAAATATTAAAAGCATTTATTAATTAGAATGCATATTTAACCATTTAGAATACAAATGATATTATTTAAAACTGAGTATTTAGCTATATTTCTAAATACTCAGCCAATTTATTTTTTTATACTAAATTCTAACTTTACAGGATTGTGATCACTGTACATAAAATCTGTGTCAATATTTTCTACTATTTTTATTTCGATATTATCAGATACTATAAAACCATCTACAACAACAGTATAATTTTTATTTTTTTCATATGATGTGTCCGTACTACGACATGTTCCTACATTTTTACTAGTTGCAAAAGTATAGTGTTCTGTTAGATCTTCTTCGTTTAATACATATACCCAATCTGGCTTTAATCTATCAGTAGAGAATTCTCCAACACTATTTGCAATATCGTGGTTAAAATCTCCACCACATACTATATAGTTTCCTTCTGCATATTCTTCATCTAAGAACTTATTAAGCTGTTCCCATTGTTTTTTTCGATACACTCCACCTTCATCGTAAGCAGAAAGATGTACATTTACTAAAACTAGATACTTATCATCTTCAGTTGGAATATAAGTTGCGGTAAAGCATCGGTCTAAATCAAAGAATTTAGTTGGGAATGCATCAGATATTTCTAATGAATGACGAACAACTTCATCCATTTGATATTTAGAAAAGGTCGTAATACCACTTTCAACTTTACCATGTGGACTAAATATTGGATAGAATAGGTATGCAGAATGAAAGTTTGATACATATACATTTGACATACCGAGTAGACTTTCTTGTAACATTCGATATTGGTTTACTTTGTGACTTCTATTTGCTTTAGTATCTACTTCTTGGAAAAAGCAAAAATCGGGGTCAATATTATTTATTGTATCAATTACACCTTTAGTATTGGTTAATACTGTTTGTTTTGATTTTGCTCTTGATAGTTTTCCAGTTACCTTTTTTCCATCTAAGTATTCGCCACTATCCATAAAGAATGAGAAGTTTTGTTCATAAGCCCCAAAGCCAATATTGTAAGTTGTTATTTTATATGTAGTATTATATTTTACTTTTTCATTTGATACTTGATTAATGTCATCTTTGTAAGATTTCAAATCCTCAATACGAGAATATTGTAAACATACATACATAACATATATTCCAATTAATAATATTAGTGTAACTAATAGACCAATTACTATTCTTAAGGCTATTTTAAGTTTAAATTCTTTTTGCATATTATCTAAAAATTAATTCGTTATATCCTTCTTCAGCAAGTTTATCTTTTTGGAACTTAAAGTTCTTTGTTTTATAAACTACTAAAACTTGTTTATGTTCTTTTTCTCTTAAAGCTTTTGCTTCTTGGAAAACATCACATAATGCTTCTTTAGTTATATCTTTATCTACTACTATAGCAACTTTATCACAATTATCAATTGGTAAATTGTGTTCTTTTTCTTTTAAAATTGTAATGATTCTTTCAAAGCCAATAGAGAAACCACATGCAGGAACACTCATATTAGTAAATTTTTCAATCATCTTGTCATATCTTCCCCCACCTGCAACACTACTTGCAAGTCCTACCATTTCAATTTCAAAAATAGGTCCAGTATAATATGACATTCCCCTAACTAATGTTGGGTCGAAAGTAATTTCAAATTTATTATTTGCTAGTACTTTAGTAGTATCAATGATTTGGTCTAAGTTATCTAAAATATTTTGTTCAACACAATTAATTCCTAATGATTTAAAGTATTCACTTGAATTACCACTATATACTTCATCTTTAAATAACTTCATATAGTTTGCTACTGCAACGCTATCATATCCTGCATCAAGTAATTCTTTTTCAACACCAGCTACGCCAATTTTATCAATTTTATCAAGAATGATGAAGATTTGGTCACTTTTTTCTTCAGGTAATTGGCAATAACTTGCCATTGCTTTTAAGATGCGTCGATCATTAATTCTAACTTTAAAATCTTCAAAGCCGATTTTGTTAAGTAAAGTTGTAGTTGCTTGAATTAATTCCATTTCCGCAAGATTACTTTTTTCACCTAAGATATCAATATCACATTGAATGAATTGTCTAAAGCGACCTCTTTGTGGACGTTCGGCACGCCAAACATTACCGATTTGTAAAGACTTAAATGGACTTGGTAATTTAGCCATATTATTAGAATAATATCTTGATAGTGGGACAGTTAAATCATATCTTAATCCCATATCTACTAAATCATTCTCTTCTTTAACATTAGTATAATCTAGTTTTTCGCCACGTTTAAGTACTTTAAATATTAATTTTTCATTTTCGCCACCTTGTTTTGAACATAAGTTTTCAATATGTTCAAGACATGGTGTTTCTATTATATTAAAGCCAAACTTTGTGTATGTATCTTTAATTTCTCTAATTACATATTCTCTTAATTTCATTTCACTTGGCATAAAGTCATTCATGCCTTTTACTGGTATTTTAATAAATCCCATACATTTCACCTCATTTATTCTAATATATTAGTTGTAATATAATCAACGCCCCATGATTCTAGACGTTTTCTAGTTTCTTCATCATCGACAGTCCAGGCATTTACCTCTAAGCCTTTTTCGTGAAAACGATCAACTAGTTCTTTTGTTACTAAATCATATCTTAAATCTATGCTAATATTTTTTGATAGACAATCTTCAATTGCTTTTTCAGTATATAACATACCTAATAGATATTGGATTCTCATATCAGGATATCTTTCTTTAATGTAAAGTACTAATTCATAAGTAAAGCATATTACTATACTTTTATCATACATATCTTCTTGAATTAATAATTTCATTACTTCGTCTACTAATTCTTTAGTAAAACCCCATTTTAATTCAATAATAGGTGTTTTACCATAATGTTTACATATTCTGATATATTCTTTAGGATATGCAATTTTATAACTATAGGTATGATATGTTTCTCTAGCATTAAGTTCAATATCTGCAGCTTCTTCAATAGTTAAATCTTTTAATGATTTATCTATGTTAGTTAATCTTTTTAAATTGTCATCATGGAATAAAATCATTGCTTGGTTCTTTATAATAGAAATATCTGTTTCTATTCCAAAATAAGGTCTATTTGCCGCCGCAAGAAAAGCTTCCTTCGTATTTTCTAATTCATATTTAGAAAAACCTCGATGAGCTATTAGTTTCATACTTTTCACCCACTTTTCTTAGTATTATATCATAACATAAAGAAATTTGCTACAAAAATAATTATATTGACTAAAATATTTATTTTTGATACAATAATAAAGGTGATAAATATGACAAAGAAAAAAAGCATCCCTTTAATACTTTTCATTCTTATTCATTTAATTTTATATCTATTTATTTATGCATTTAAAATAATAACGGGAAAAACCGAAACAATAGCTGATTACATTGTAGTTATTTCTTGTTTTTTGTTTAGTCTTGTTTATTTTATTATAAAAAGAAATAGTAATACCCTAATATTTGTAATTGCATTTCTTTTTACTATTTTAGCAGATACCAATTTGTTAATATTAGATGATAATTATGAACTAGGTATTTTGGCATTTATAATTGTTCAATTTGCTTATTTTTGGTATATTCTTAAAAATATGTATACTAAAGATAATTATAGTTATTTAATTGCCATTAGACTAATTACAATTGTGATTGGGGTTATTGCCAGTTTAATTGTTCAAACCGACAAGTTACTAGTTTGTTTAGTTATCATATATATATCTAACTTAGTTATTAATCTAATTATCAGCATAATACCAAGAAAAAGAAATTTGTTATTCTCACTTGGCTTATTCTTATTTTTATTATGTGATATATGTGTAGGATGTTATAATATTGGTGATATTATTGATATTTCCAATACTTCACTTTTTTATAAAATTGCCAATTTACCATTTAATATAGCATGGTTATTCTACCATCCATCACAAGTATTACTTGCTATATCTAATTATATAAAAGAATATGAGGCAAATTAAAAGGCTGGAATTCCAGCCTTTTTTATTATTTTTTATTTTTTAATTCAGCCATCTTATCACAAATTGCATCAGTCAATATATTGTTGTCATCATAACCATATTCCCAGAACATTATTCCCATACCGTTTTCATAGGCATATTCCGTTTTAAGTTGTAAAGATTCAACATCTTCATATGTGATAAAGATTTTTTTAGATGCACTATATAGGTATGGTACTTTAGCTTCATTGTCAAAGTATCTCTTATATGAAGAATCTATTAAGATGTTTTTAGATATATATTTATATGTTACAGTACCACTTGCATATTGTAATGAATTAAGTTCAGCAGGAGCACCTAATGCTGGATACTTAGATTCATAATTACCAGTACCTTTAACAGTATAAGCCTTTCCATAAAAAGCTCCACCAACAATTATTTTATTAGCATCCAAACCTGCTGTTGTAAATTTAACGATACCATCATCAATACCATAACCTAAATTACCATCATTGAAAGCTCTAAATAATGGACAAAGATGTGATGCACGTCCTGATGCATTCATATCATATGACATCATATTTACATAGTCTAAATATTTATTTAAAGTTTTTAAATCGAATCTTTGATATAACTGTGATGAAGGAATAGCCGCAGTAAGAAGATATGGTGTACCGCCTTTACCTAAGATATCTAATTTTGCACGTAAACTTTGGCATAAAACATTTAGATATTGTTGGTCTGTTGAATCAGCAGGGAATTCCCAGTCAATATCAACACCATCTAAATTGTATTTTTCAACATAGTACATGATGTTATCAGCAACAGCACTAGGACCTACATTACGACAAGCATTACTGAAGTTGTCAGCTCCTCCCGCAACCGACAATACCATTCTTATACCTTTCTTTCTTAGTGTTAACCCATCTCTTACAAATGTATTGAAACTTGATAATCCTTCAACTGTTACAGCACCATTAGATTGTACTTTTACAAAGGCATAATATGCAATATCTAAGTTATTTACTACAGTTTCAGATTTAATTGTAACTCCTGTTGTATAGAAGTATCCCGCAACAGGATTTGTAATATCTTCAAATACAATACGTTTAATTGTTACTTTTTTACTATAAGAAAAGACTTCATCTTCAAATGTTATATCTAATTCAATAGTTACTTCTTGATCTTGGTGAGATTGATTAATTACTCCTGTTAAACTTAAGATTGAAGTATTACTACTCTTCCAAGCCAATTCTACACCTTGATAATTAAATGGCATATATAAATCATCTGTAATTTCATCAGGTATTAATTCAAGGAAGATTGTATCTACATATTCGTAATTTACTAAAACCCATTTTGCAAATAATTCAACATTACCAGTAGAATTTTCATCAATGTAACGATAATTTTTACCATTAAAACTTTCGTTATCGTACCAACCTAAGAATTCAAAGCCTTCCTTTTTAGGAGTCTCTAACGCTAAGAAACCATCTTTAAAATAAATTTGTTCAGTGCTTCCTTTCATTGTTCCACCATTTAGGTTATATATCAATGAATATGTTTCATCACTGTTTACATATTTAGCGCGTAAAACTAAATCTTCAGTTACTAATGTACCTGGTAAAATAATTTCTGAATCAATATACCAACCCTTAAATACACGACCATTCTTGTCTACTACTACGGGGTTTTCTGGATATACTAATTCACCACCATCAACTACATAAATCACCAACTCGCTTGTTCCATCGCTAAATTCACCTGCACCTGCTTTAAATACAACTTTGTGACCATTAACGACTTCCCATTTTGCGACAAGCGTAAGATTACCCGTTGAACCTTTTACAATTTTTTCAACTTTTGTATCACCATTGTACCATCCTAAAAATACATATCCATCACGTGTAGGATTGTTCAAAGTGATATCTTCTGAGAACATTGTATAAGTCGTAGGATTTGATACTTGGTTTCCTTCATTTTGATAAATAATTTGATAATTAGTTATTTCGTACTTACCAACTAATACTAAATTACCTTTTACTTTAACTTTTTCTTCAACTTTAGTATCGGTTGCTTTATCATACCAACCAACAAATGTATATCCTTCTTTTGTTGGTGCATCAACTAATTTTATTTTATTATTTTTGGCATATTGTTGAGTAGTAATTACAGTATCATCAATTTGATATTCAACTGTGATGTTTTTTGCGCAACCACTCATAAACACTATACATATTAAAACTGCTATTAAACTTAAGATTTTTGTATATTTCTTCATATTGCCTCCTATTACAATTTAATTATACTAAAATTCACATTCTATGTCAAAACTTTTGGACTAAATAGGGTTGGTAATATATAACAAAAAAAGATATATCATAACTGATACATCTTAGTTTGCTTTCATATGTTTTACACGGCTTTCAACTTCATCACGTTTTGCGTCATTAAATCTATCTAATGTTCCAACAAGATAACCAGTAATTCTTCTTATTCTTTGGAATGGTACTGGAGTAATATGATAGTGTAAATTAACATAATCACCATCTAATTCAATATCAATACCTTCAAGATTAGCTTCTCCATATTTTTTTATGCCTCTTTCAATGTAGGCATTCTTTTCTTCTTCTGATATTTGTCCACCAGTTACTTTTACTTCTACCATGTTTTTTACTTCCTTTCGTTCTATTTGTTTTACATTTTTTATTTATTATACTATAATGTTGTAAATAAGTATGTTGTTTTTACAACGAAAGGTTCAAATATGATAAAAGATTTTCTTCTAAATGATTGTTTACTATTTAAAAATATGACTGATGATAATATTAAGTCATTATCAAACTGCTTTAAAATGAATATAAAGACTTATAAAAAGAATGATTACATTGTAAAAATGGATGATGATATTGAGTATATACATATAATATATAGTGGCACTTGCATTATTGAAGAAGAAGATTATTGGGGTAATCGTTCAATAATGGATGTTGTTTTAAGAAACCAAGTATTTGGTATTTCATATGCATATGCTAATATCAAAAAATATCCTGTTTCATTAGTTGCCAAGGAAAAAACCAAAGTTATTATAATTCCCGTTAGCAAAGTATTTTCTCCTTGTTCGAAACACTGTGTGCACCACAACACCCTAATTAAGAATGCGGTTGAAGTGCTTGCAATCAAAAATATCTCTCTTATGGAAAAGTTAGAACATATATCTAAACGTACTACTAGAGAAAAAATAATTTCTTTTTTGTCTAGCTTTGCCACAAAAACTAATAGTAATGACTTCTATATTCCTTTTGATCGCCAAGAACTTGCGGATTATCTCTTAGTTGACCGAAGTGCTCTATCTAGTGAGTTAAGTAAACTTAAAAAAAGTAATCTTATTGATTACCGTAAAAATCACTTTATAATTAATTATGAAAATAAGCTCTAGTATCAACTAGAACTTATTTTTTATTTCTTCAACAATTGCATCTTTTAAAAGTCGTGTCTCAACATTTCCTAAATTAGTTAAAAAAATACATCTCAACTTGAAATCACTTGAAAATAAAATTAAGGTATTAGTACCAATAGTATCTCCACAATGGTAATATAGTAACTTATTGTTAACTTCTATTACTTGTATGCCATAACCATACTCAGTTTTGGTTCCATCATTTAAAGTATTTATTTTAAACATTGTTTGTTTTAATTTTGTTTCATTGCTTAATAAATAATCTATCCACTTATTTAAATCATTTATATTAGAATAAATACCACCATCACCTATGGTTGCACTACACCAGTATTGATCTTTTACTATTAACTCACCATTTTCAATAATATGGCCATAGGCCCTATTTGGTATTTCGGTAATTCCTTGGTAATTTACCATTGTATTAGTCATACCAACTTCCTTGAATATTTTCCCTAAATATATAGCTATTTTTTCTTTTCTTACTTCTTCGATAATTAAGCCTAAAAGAATGAAACCAGTATTACTATATTGATACTTACTACCAGGTTCAAAATAAGTTTGTGTAGTGGTTTGTAAAAATGTCAAAATATCTCTATCTAAGATTTGTTTGTCATCATCTTTGTGAGGGATAGTTTCATAATCATAAATACCTGATGTATGTGTCAATAAATGTTTTATCGTAATTTTATTAAAGTATTCCGGTAAATCGTTAAATATTTCTTTAATAGTTGTATCGTAATCTAGCAATTTATTTTCAACCAGTTTTATAATACCGTAGGCAATAAATTGTTTGCTAACTGATGCAAGTCTAAAATCAGTATCAAAACTAATATCATTACTATTTATATCTGCTAATTTGCCATTTACTTTGGTTATTTTTTGGTTTTCATCTTGATAATAAAAAGCATAACCTTGTTCTTTATTTTTTAATACTTCATTTAATAAATTCATTTTAATCACCACCATTATTATACCATAATTTGAATAAAATTTCTTTTTATGATATAATTTTACATAGATTGAGGTAGTACTATGGAACAATTACAAAAATTAAAAGAGATTATTAAAAATTCAAATAACATTGTATTTTTCGGTGGAGCTGGAGTTTCAACCGAAAGTAACATTCCAGATTTTAGAAGTGATACTGGATTATATAAACAAAAAAAATATGGATATAACGCTGAAGAAATTTTATCAAGAACATTTTTTAATAACCATAAAGATATTTTTTATAAGTTCTATTTCGATGAAATGCTTCATCCTAATGCTAGACCTAATAAAGCTCATCTTGCGCTTGCAACTCTTGAAAAAGAAGGAAAACTAAGAGCCGTAATAACTCAAAACATTGATGGACTTCATCAAGATGCTGGTAGTAAAAACGTAGTTGAGTTGCATGGTAGTGTAAGAAGAAATCACTGTATAAAATGTCGTGGCTTTTATAATGAAGAAGAAATGATTAAATATCAAGGTATATGTCCTGTATGTGGTAGTTATATAAAGCCCGATGTTGTCTTATACGAAGAAAGTTTAAATGATAATGTTGTTGATAAAGCTATCTATTACATCTCTACTTGTGATGTATTAATTGTGGGTGGTACTTCTCTTAGTGTGTATCCTGCCGCTTCATTTATTAGATACTTTAAAGGTAAGTATCTAATACTAATAAATCGTGACAAAACAAGTTATGACGATTATGCTAGCATTGTAATTCATGATTCAATTGGTAAAGTATTAGAAAATGTAATAAATCAAAAAATGTAAAGGTAATATACCTTTACATTTTTTATCCTAGAATCATTTTATCATCTAATTGTATGTCATCATCTTTTTCGAATTTTTCTAGTAACTCTTGAACGGTTAGATTTTTCTTTTCTTCACCTGAAATGTCAAAAATAACTCTTCCTTCATTTAACATAATTAATCTATTACCATATTTTATAGCATCACGCATATTGTGAGTTATCATCAAAGTTGTTATTTTTTCTTCTTCTACTATTTTTGAAGTTAATTCCAAAACTACTTTAGCAGTTTTAGGGTCAAGAGCTGCTGTATGCTCATCAAGAAGTAGAATATCTGGTCTTTGTATTGTTGCCATTAATAATGTTACTGCTTGTCTTTGACCACCTGATAACAAACCGACTTTTTGTTCAAGGCGATTTTCTAACCCTAAATTTAAGCTTTTTAGTTTATTTACACAAGCTTCTCGATCTCCTTTATTGAAGCCCCATTTTAGGGTTTTCTTTTTAGTTCTTCTGGTTGCAAGCATCATATTTTCTTCAATATTCATTTGTGATGCGGTACCCATATTAGGATCTTGGAATACTCTACCTAGATAAGCGGCCCTTTTATATTCTGGAAGTTTAGTTACATCTTTCCCAGCAATCTTTATTGTTCCACTATCAAGTGTAATCGCACCTGCTATTGCGTTCATCAAGGTTGATTTACCTGAGCCGTTTCCACCAATGATTGTTACAAAGTCACCTTCTTTTATTTCTAAATTTAAATGATTAATCGCAACTCTATCATCTTCGGGGTTTGTTGAAACTTTAAATACTTTTAAAGCATCGTTTATTTCTAACATATTTCTAGTTTCCAAGCAAATCACCCTTTCTTTTGTTTTTATTTTTTGATATTGCTTTTTTAACAAGAGGTATAACCAAGACAATTGTTATTAATAAAGCATATAATAGTTTTTTACAGTAATCTGGTAAACCTAATTTTAAAGCTAAGCATATTACTAAATAATAGATAACAGCACCAAATGTAACTGATAATATCCAATTTTTAAATGAACGTTTACCAAAAATTGCTTCACCTATTATTATTGATGCTAGTCCTATTACTAGTACACCAACACCCATAGTATTATTTGCGGTACGATTAACTTGAGTATACAATGCTCCGCTCATAGCAATTAATGCATTACTTATACCAAGTCCTAAAATAATCATTAATGAAGTATTTATACCTTGCGCTCTAGACATTGCCTCATTCATACCAGTAGATCTTACTGACATACCAATCTCTGTTCCAAAGAAGAAATAGATAATTGCTAATACTAAGACAACTAATAAAATATTAATAAATATTATGTTATAGTTTTTAGCACTAAAGAATCCTAAGAAAGTATCATATATAGTTTTAATAACTACTCCATTAGTATTCTTACCATTTAGGTATACATTTGAAGCATAACCACTTGTATTTCCTTTTGAGCCAAAGCCCATAATAAACATGTTTATTGAAAATAAAGCAGTCATAGTGATTATACCTGAAAGTAATTTAGGAATTCTCAACTTAGTGTGTAATACACCAGTAATTATACCTGCTAAAAATCCACAAACAATACTTATAAGTAAAGATAAAAAGGGATTCAAACTATGATATAAACAAATAGCAACAACTGCTCCCCCTAATGTATAACTTCCTTCTGCCCCTAAATCGGCAAAATCTAAAATACGATATGATATGAATATACCAAGTGCTAATACACTATATGGTAATCCAAATTTTAACACATCGATAAAGAAATTTAAAACTCCTTCCATAAATATATCCTTTTTATTTCATTCGTTTTTTTATTGAATCTGGTATTGTAATACCTAATTTATTTACACTTTCTTCATTAATAACAATGTCTAATTCTTCTGGTGATGTTTGCATTCCTACAGGAATATTACTAGGACTTACATTGTTAAATAAAATTTGTATTGCTTGATTTGCGGTTTGTTTACCTAATGCATAGTAGTTAACACCATATGTAATAGTTCCACCACCTAAAACGCAACCAGCCTCACCACAAATTGTTGGAATCTTCTTTTCATCAGTAACAGATGTAACGGCCGGCATGTTTGCGGCAATCAAATTATCGGTAGGAATATATATAGCTGTGCATCCATCACTGATTAAAGCTGATACTGTAGCTGCAATATCTGATGCATCAGAAACAGTTCTTACTTTACATTCTAAATTTTGATTTACTGCTTCTGCTTTAGCAAGATCTGCTTGTACACCAGAGTTTATTTCTGAAACATTATATATAATACCAAATTTTTCAGTATCAGGAAGTAATTCTTTTAATAATTGAATTTGCTCCTTTACAGGGTTAATATCAGAAGTACCTGTTACATTTTTACCAGGTTTTTCATTTGATTCAACTAATCCTGCTTTTACCGCATCAGTAACTGCTGTAAATAAAATAGGAATATTTTTACCTTCTATTTCAGCCGCATTTTGTAATGCCACTGCCGCATCAGTTGCGATACCGAGAACTAAATCACAACTTCTTACTAAATCTGTTGCCATTTGGTTAACAGTATTAGGATCACCTTCAGGATTCTTTACAGTAATACTAATATTTTGTTTATCGACATAACCCGCTTCTTTCAATTGATCTATAAAGCCTTCTCTTGCGCTATCCAACGCACTATGTGTTGCTAATTGTAGAATACCAATCTTAACAACTTTAGTCTCTTCATTGCCTTTAGTTTTACAAGAAACAAGACTAACACCTAAAACAACTAAACAAATAATAAATAATAAATTTTTTAATTTTTTCATAATAAACCTCCTAAAAAAATGAAAAAATGTTACTACCTAATAAGTAATAACATTGTAAGTTCTTTGATATTTTCACTTAAGTTATTACTTACCTTTTTATGAGTCGTAAATAACTTAAGTAAACTTCCACGCCAAAAGGCCAAGGGAATTATTCGTTATTAACGACACTCACTTGGAAGTAATAATAAAAATATGAAAATGTAAAAGACTTAGTTAATTGCATATTTTCTTTCTCCTTCATATAATTACACCAAAATTATATACCTATTTTTATACAAATGCAACACTTTTATTAAAAAAAACGCTTACATTTGATTTTTTTATTTTTTTTATAAATTAGAAAATACCAAATCATCACCATTTTTTTCTTTTTTTGTTATAATATTATTGGTGATAATAATGAATAACAACCAAATAATACTAAATAGATTAAGTCAATACTTAAACTTTTGTGAAAAATCAATTGATGATTCCCAGATAAAAGCTGTAACTGCTTGTGGTGTTTCTATTAAAGAAGCTTACATTTTACTGTTGCAAGAATATTTGAATTTAGATTATAACTTTAAAAGAGAATATTTAGAAGAAATGGTAAATATTGAAGATCCTACTGAATATCAAAATAACCAATATTATAAAGACATTATTTTTAAACCTATTAAAATAAATAATTGGGATATTAAATATTCAAACTATGAACCATATGAACTATTCGTTCGTGATGATTTTAAATATAACTGTGATAAAGTACTACCTCAACTGGGATTCTTCACGTCAAATTTTCGCTTTCCTGCCATTTATGAAAATGACATTTTGTGGATGAGCGTTACACCTAATGAAATTAATACAATGAAAGAACCTATTGATAATGCTTTTGGTAAAGTTCTAACCTTTGGTTTAGGACTCGGCTATTATAGCTATATGGTTTCACTAAAGAATAGTGTTGAAAGTGTAACTATTGTTGAAAAAAATCAAAATGTTATTAACCTTTTCAATAAACATATATTACCACTCTTTAAAACTAAAGCTAAAATAAACATTATTAATATGGACGCCTATGATTTTTTAGAAAAGGTAATGAACGATGGCGACTATGATTTTGTTTTTGTAGATATATACCATGATGCAAAAGATGGTTTAGAAGTATACAAAAAAATAAGTACTTATGAAAAGAAATTTAAAAACACTACCTTTTCATACTGGATTAAAAAAACATTAGATTACTATCTTAATAACTAAAAGGTATATACACTAAGGGATATACCTCAGACTGTTGACAAACCAGTTTTAAAAAAAAATAGCATCTATTAGATACCATAATTTGTTGATTTGTATTTATTAGCCTTATTATATAACAATAAGGCTAATTTTTTGATATTCAGGCATGCGTAAGAAGAACCTGAATGTTGGAATTTCTTTTCTGACTCTTAAATCATGGCGTTCTTGGCCTTCTGCGAACACACGTTCTATGGTTTGTTTTCTTAATGAATAGATTTGTTTGCCTTGTTCAGATAATCTAAAGTTTTTGGCAATCAACATACAATCATCATAAAGATGGCGTGTGATGGTTTTAATATAGTCTTTTATACACTTATTTCTAAATGTACATTCTCTACAATCAGATTTATGAATTTTATATTCAATGTTACCTGTTTTAGAAATATTCCACGAACTAGCATTTTATGATTTGGACACATGTATTGATCAATTTCAAAGTAATAATCAAATTTGTGTTTACCAAACTCAGATTTTTTTCCTTTTGGTCTAACATATGGTACAAGAAGATTACAATTATGATATTGAACAAAATGTGCAATTAGACAATTAGCATATCCTGCATCTGCACAAACAATGTTAAGTTTAAATTTTAATAACTTATTTTCAAAAACAAGAGTGTTGATAAATAAAAAAAGACTGTTGACATTTCATTTTTCAACAGTCTTAAATCACTCATTCGAGTGTTTTACTTTATTGGTTCAAAATCCGAAGCACCATGTTTACATAATGGACATATATAATCATCAGGTAAGACATCACCTTCATAAACATAGCCACATACTTTACAAACAAATCCTTTTTTGCCATCTGTATCAGGTTTAGGTTTTACATTTTTTTGATAGTACTCATATGTCATAGTTTCTTTGTTATTCATAACTCGTGCTTCAGTAACTGAACATATGAACATACCATGTGAATCTAAGTCTATATAGTTTTCTACTTTCAAAGAAATTGAAGCATTTATATAGTTAGTTAGTATTGGTAGTCCATTGTCAGATAATATGTATGGGTAATTAACAAATTTATCGGTATTCCTTCCACTTTGAAAACCAAAATTCTCAAATACTTTAAATGGAGCATCTACGGTTAAACAATTAACGTTTAATATGCCAGTTTGTTTTATAACATGATATGAGTAATTTGCTTTATTTATGTTTACCGCAATTCTATTAGGATTATCAGAAACTTGAGTTACTGTATTCACAATTAATCCATTATTTTGCTTTCCATCGTTTGATGTTACTACATATAAGCCATAACCAATTTTAAATAATGCATTCATATCATTTTTATTTAAATGGACAACATAATCTTTACATAATTCTTTGGCCATTAATTCTATTTCTTCTTTATTATTAGGTTTGATTGAAGACATTATTGAAACATTATGTTCTAGATAAGTTATTTGTTTTGAATTAGCTAGCATTGCTTGCATTGTTTTTTTGGCAAGTGGTGCCCATGAACCATTTTCTATGAACCCAACTGTACGATTTTGGAAGTTTCTTTCTGTTAAATGATTAATAAACTCTTTCATAAATGGAAATATATCTGCATTATACGTTGTTGTTGCAAGTATTAGTTTTCCATATTTGAATGCGTCCGCAACACATACTGACATATCGTCTCTTGCAAGATCGTGGATGACTATTTCTTTAGCACCTTCAATAATTAGTTTATCTTTTAAAAGTTCTACTGCTTTTTTGGTAGCACCATATACCGAAGTATAGGCGATACATATTCCTTCTTTTTCTACTGAATATGAAGACCAAGTATTATATAAATCTAGATAATACCCTAGGTTTTCTTTTAGAACTGGACCATGTAATGGGCAAATCATATCAATTTGTAATTTAGATGCTTTCTTAAGTAAATTTTGTACTTGCATACCATATTTACCAACTATTCCAATATAATATCTTCTTGCTTCATCAGCCCAAGCTTCTTCAATGTCTAATGCGCCAAATTTTCCAAAGCCATCAGCACTAAACAAAACTTTATCTGTCTCATCATAAGTTACCATTACTTCAGGCCAATGCACCATTGGTGCAAATACAAACATTAATTTATGTTTGCCTAAAACTAATGCTTCACCATCTTCTACTACCTTTGAATATTTATATATATCACTATTAAAGAAGTTTCCTATCATTGTGAAAGTCTTCTTATTTGCAACAACAATTGTGTCAGGATATATCTTTAAAAAGTTAGCTATGTTAGCAGAATGATCAGGTTCCATATGTTGGATTATTAGATAATCTGGTTTTCTATTATTAAGAACTTTAGATATATTATCTAACCATTCATGTGTAAAATTCTTATCAACAGTATCAAAAACCGCAATTTTTTCATCCATAATAATATATGAATTATATGACATACCATTGGGTACTTTGTATTGTCCTTCAAATAAATCAATTTGGTGATCATTAACACCAATATATTTTATATCTTTAGTTATATTCATTTTATCAACTCCCGGTAATATTATATCATACTAACCAAAGGTTTTCAAATTTATTGTAAAAATTGGTTACTTTTTAAATATTAATATAGCTTTTGCGGTTGTAATAATTGAAAAAGTTAATAGTTGATATCCTTCTTTTTCCATTTCATTTGCTTTATCTTCAATTTTTCTAGCCATATTATCAGCTTTAGGACAATATTCTATTACAACACTTTTATACATCATTTACCTCCTATTGTTTATCTTTTTTATTCTTTTCAAAAATATAGCAAATTATCATAACTATTCCCACCAAGAATATACCTATTGATAGACCTATTAATATACCACTACTGAATTTATCAAAGTTAGTTGTTTCTTGTTTGCTAAAGTAATTTTTAGATATATATAAAACGATGCTTAAAATTATTAACGATATACCTAATATTAATTTTTTCATATCGCGCTCCTTACTTTTTTTGTGTTTTATCATAGATATTTTTCATATTCAATAATATTTACTAACTTCTTACTATTATTTACTAGATTATTACATTTTAAAAAGCCTATTAAAATATTAAGAGACTTTTCATTAACTTCTAAATTGCTTCTATAGCTGATTCAATTGTTGTTTCTTTATTCTTTTTATTTAAATCTTTTAGAGTAGCTATGAAGAATGGTACACTAAATAGACTTGTACATATATCTGAAATTGGTTGTGTTAATATAACACCATTTAATTTAAATATTAATGGTAATATTAAAACAAATGGAATAAAGAATAAACCTTGTCTACAACAAGATAGTATTGACGCAATTACTGATCTTTTAGTTGATTGATATGTCATATTAACTATTACATTTAAGCTCAATATTGGCATTGAAATACATTGAAATCGTAATGCTTTTTTACCAATTTCTATTAATTCAGTTGTATCTTCATGACTATTAGCAAAAACTGTGATAATTTGTTTTGCAAAAATAAAACATACTAATG
Organism: Acholeplasmatales bacterium; assembly: GCA_003539625.1. Lineage (GTDB taxonomy): Bacteria > Bacillota_I > Bacilli_A > ML615J-28 > CAG-313 > CAG-313. Next base: position 11,810 of record DPOU01000008.1, on the reverse strand, counting down.
ATACTAAAGTCATTGCGACAAAGCTAAATATAAAAGTAAAGATCATTGCTTCTTTTACTCTGTCATATTTTTTCGCAAAATAGTTGTATCCACAAACTGGTTGATAACCTTGGCCAATACCTAAACACATCGAAAATATTATCATAACTACTTTATTTGTTACACCGATTGCGGCAATAGTAGATTCATTACCATAATTTTTTGCGGCATTATTTAATAAGATTGTTGCAATACTGGCAAGTCCTTGTCTACAAAGTGAAGGAAATCCAACTTTTACAATTTCACCATAAACTTTTATTTTATGTGAAGTTTCTTTTATACTTAATTTAATAATACTCTTTTTAAGTAAAAACATCATAAGTAATATGGTAAAACTTACTGCTTGGCTAATTACGGTTGCAATTGCGGCACCACTTATGCCAAGTGAACACCCTGAAATTAATACTGGGTCTAATATCATATTTAAGATTCCACCTGTAGTAAGACCTATCATAGCAAATTTTGCTTTTCCTTCACTTCTTAATAGATTATTCATAACGAATGAACCAGCCATCAATGGGAATCCCGCAATAATCCAAAGTGAATAATCTCTTGCATATGGTAGTATATCATCGGTTGAACCGAGTAATTTCATTAACGGATTCATAAATATATAACATAATACTGTTATTATTGTGCCTAGTATTACTGAACCATAGAATGCGCTTGAACCAATTATTTGTGCATCTTCATTTCTTTTTTCACCTAATGCTGATGATACTAAACTACCTGCACCCATCCCTAGGGTAAAACCTACTGCTTGGATTATAGCCATAAGAGGAAATACAACGGTTACTGCTGCCGTAGCATTTTTACTAATATCTGAAACAAAAAATGTGTCCGCAATATTATATATTGCTGTGATTAGCATACTAATCATTGTAGCAGTTCCAAGTGATAATACGAGTTTTTTAGTGTTGCCTTGGGTCATCTTTTCATATTGTGCATCTTCTTTTGTCATTGTCATATTTCCTTTCTAATTTGATTCTTATATATTATAACACAATTTTGGCTTTTTTATTTCTTATTGCTTTTATAAAATATTAAAAAGCACCTTATCAATTAATGATAAAGTGCCATTTAAATTACATTTCTTCAATGTGATATATATATTCAATTGATTTTAGTGCTGTAATAATTTCAGTATGAGTTTTATATTTTTTCAATTCATCACTAATTATTGATAAAGATACAGTATAAACACTTAGTCCAGAATTTAAATAAGCAGGGTTAGCTTCTATATCATCAATTTTTAAACCTAACTCTCTTAATGTTGTTGTGAAATCTTTTAAGTAGCTGCTATTTTTTAATTCTAAATGAACTTCAAAATGATTAGAACGATTCTTTAGATATATTTCAATTTTTGGTAAGATTGATAATATTAGTAGATAACTTGCAAAACAAATTAGAACAGCTGTATAAGCACCTATTCCAATAAGTAATCCTAAGATTCCACTTGCCCACAAAGCTACAGATGTTGTTAAACCTTTAATTTGATTCTTTGAACTATATAAAATAGTATTAGCACTTATAATTGCTATGGCAATTATTGTTGCTGCAGAACATATTATTGTTGAAGTTAGATTAGTTGTTAGTGACATATCTACTATCATAGCTATTGTAGAAGCCACCATTACTATAATGAAAGTTCTAAGCCCCGCCGCATGTCTTTTACTTGATCTTTCGCAACCAATCATTGCTGAAAGTATTAATGCTAAAGCTATTTTTAAAATTATACTCCATATATTCATTTCACTTGACCAAGATCCTAATAATTTACTTATAGGGTCTTCATAATTTATTAAACTATTTATAAATATCATATTATTTACCTCCTATTATATTGTTTCTTTATTAATCCTCTACGCATATTCATATATTGCTCTTCGATAGCATCATTGAAGGCCTTTTCTTCTTCTGATTCTGTTTCTTCATGTTTTGGAATAGTATCTTGAATTTTGTTTATTCTTTCTATTAAAACTTCTACTTCTGATTTGGTTGTACCATCTTCTTTTACCAATTCAACATCAGTTATTTGTTCTAAATCATTAGAGTAAGATTTAGAAAGATATAATGATAATTTTGCGCAAGCTGGTCCAATTAATTCATACAAGACACTGGATGCTAAAATAATGGTATTCAAAGCTTGACCGGACTGTCCACCTAAAGTTCTTGCACCCCAATCCGCTAAACCAATTGCTACACCGGCTTGTGGTATTAAGGCAAGACCCAAATAATTTCTAACTTCTTTGGGTTTTTTTACAATGGCACATCCACCAAAGGCACCAAAATATTTACCAATTATTCTGACAAAGAAATATACGATACCTATAACAAATAACGGTGTAGTTCCTACTGCTTCTGAACCATTTGCAAGACTACCTAAATCAAAATTTAAACCAGATCTTACAAAGAATAATAATAGAATTGGTGGACTAAAGTAATTCAATTGCTTAAATAACTTATCATCATTTGTTATATTTATATATATAGTTCCCATTGACATACATCCAAGAAGGGGAGAAGTGTCAAGAACTGCACATATTCCACAGAATAAAAAGATTATTGAAAGAGATACAATTAATCTATTATCAGTTGAACGTTTCTTTGGCATTAACCATTTTAAAACAAATCCAAATCCGCAACCAAGGGCAAGTGATAATACATTGAAGCCAATATTTTTAACAACATCCATAAAATTTGAACTTGTACCACTACTACTAACCATTGCAACAGAAATAGCGATACTATAAGCAATAAGACCAACTACATCATCTAGGGCTACTACTTGTAAAAGAGTATCAACGAAATCACCTTTTGCTCCAGTTTGCCTAATTGTCATAACAGTTGAGGCAGGAGCCGTAGCTGCTGCTAAAGAGGCAAGCACAATTGAGAATGCTAAATTTAGATGTAATATAAAATACATTACAACAAAAACTAATATCGATGCTAATAATGCTTCTAATAACGTTATTATTACTACTTTAGGGCCGTTCTTTTTGATAGTAGAGAATCTAAAGAACTCACCTGTACTAAATGCAATAAACGCAAGTGCTATATCAGATAGAAATGCTGTACCATCAATTATCTTTTGTGGTATTAGATTTAATACGTATGGTCCTATTAAAATACCTGTTACAATATATGCTGTAACATTTGGTAAACGTAATTTTTTAGTTATTCTTGTCATCAAGAATCCTAAGAACAACATTAGTGCTATTGATATGATAATTATAGCTATATCAGATGTTATATTTAATTTTTCATAAATATTATTAATAATAATCCCTCCTAACTTAAATGTTTTACTTAATTCTTTAAACTTTTCTTGCATTACTTTTAAACTTGTGTTACAATAATTATACCTTATTTTTCCATAAAGTCAAATTATGATTTTTTAGGCATCCATAAATTTTTTTTATAATTGGAGGAAATATGCTAGATCAAAAGTTAAAAACACTGATTGCTGTAGCAGAAGAAAAGAGTTTCACTAAAGCATCTTTAAAATTATCACTAACTCAACCTGCAGTTAGTCACCAAATTCAACTATTGGAAGAAGAATATAATGTCAAGATTATTAATCGTGGCAAAAAAGAAATTACTTTAACTAGAGAAGGTGAAGTAATAGTTAATTTTGCCAAAAAGTTCAAAGCAATGGAAGAACAAATGATTGGTGAACTACATAATCTTTCAATAAAAATAAAAATGGGGATAACACATACAGCAGAAAGTAACGCAATTACCGAAATTGTTGCAAGATTCACTAAGCTTAATCCTACCGTTTCAATAATAATTATCACTGATACTACTCCTAATTTATACAAAATGGTTGAAAATTATGAATTAGATTTTGCCTGGGTGGATAGTAAAATTACTGAAGCAAATATTAATTGGTTCCCACTGGATACTGATTATCTTGTCTGCGTATTAAATAATGATAACCCCTTAACGAAGAAAGAGGTTGTTACTTTAAATGATTTAAAAAAAGAAAGATTAATACTTAGACTTAAATCTTCTACCACAAGAAAAATATTTGAAGCAAGTCTTGAAGCTATTAATGATTCAATTAATAATTATAATGTCGTATTAGAAGTTGATAATATTGCAACTATTAAAGATTTAATAAGAAAAGACTTTGGTATATCAATTCTATCAAAAAGTGCTTGTATGGACGAGGTAACAAAGAAGAAACTAACGATACTTCCTATTAAAGATCTTAGCATGGAACGTCAAAATTATGTTATATATAGTAATTTTTCAAATAATTTATCAATTATTGAACAAATCGTAAAATCATATCAAGATGAATATAAACAATTAGAGCAAAATTAAAAAGGGTTTTTCACCCTTTTTTTATATTTGGATTAACAGCACCAGTAACATCTAGTGTTTGATATGAAAAATCAAGACCTCGTTTGATTCCATCTTCTATTTGTAAGCCATCAAGTATTCCACTTATTACCCCCGCAACAAATGAATCACCTGCACCAGTTGTACTTTTGATATCTTCTTTTTGCTTTGGCTGATATTGTTTAGTAAATGTTTTTGTAATGTATATCACTGGTTTTGAACCATTTGTAATTATTAAGTTAGTAGGTATATTTTCATTTAAATCTGATTTCAAGTGTGAATATTCATTTTCATTTACCTTTAATATATTTATTTTGTCTAAGTGGTTTCTTAATTTATCAGCCTTTATTGTGCTCACCGCATCACATATTATTGGTTTATTCACTCTTTCAAACAAATAATCTATTGTATCACTGTCTAAGTTAGTATCTATTAAAACATAATCAAAAGTGTTTATTGTATCGATTATAGTAGATATATATTCTTTATTTATTAAACTAACAATGTCAGTATTAACAACCGAATAAACCATTTGTCCTTCTTTATCATTTATTGCTAAATATATAGATGAATTATATTGTTCAGTTTTTTCAGGCATTATTATCTTTACACCTAATTCTTCCAAATCACTTTTATATTTTTGACCATAAAAGTCTTTTCCAACCGCTGTTACAAATGTAACATCTTCCTTTACTCTAGCTAAATTTTCCACAATGTTTCTTGCAACCCCACCAGCTTGAATGCTAACACTTCCTGGATGAGATTCTCCAAGCATTAATTCATATTTAGTAGTTCCTATATAATCTACGTTTATTGAGCCAATTACTATTATTTTCATTATTCACCTAAAAACATTTTTCTTTTAATAATTTTTTACATTCTGTTTGATTTTTACACATATAGCACACTTCATTTTCTCTAATTGGTGTACCTTTATTAAAATTAATAAGATTTTCTATTGAAGTTTTAGCTATATTGTCTAACGCTTCAGTAGTTAAGAAAGCTTGATGTGAAGTAACTATTACATTTGGCATTGATATAAGTCTTGCAAGTTGATCATCTTGAACAATATGGCCAGAATAATCTTGGAAGAATATATCTCCTTCTTCTTCATATACATCAAGACATGCGGCACCAACTTTTTTGCTTTTAATTTTTTCAATTAAATCTTCAGTATTAATTAAAGCCCCTCTTGAAGTGTTAACAATAACTACACCTTTTTTCATCAAATCCATGCTATCTTTATTAATAATATATTTAGTATCATCAGTTAGAGGGCAATGTAGTGAAATAATATCAGATTCTTTAAATAATTCTTCTAACGAAACATACTTTAAACCACTATCCTTGTTAGGAAATTTATCATAACATATTACATTCATTCCAAAACCATTGCATATATCTGCAAATATTCTACCGATTTTACCTGTTCCAATTATACCAACCGTTTTACCATAAAGGTTAAAACCAGTTAAACCGTTTAAAGAAAAATTAAATTCTCTTGTTCTATTATACGCTTTATGAATTCTTCTTATTGAAGTAAGTAATAACGCCATTGTGTGTTCAGCAACCGAATACGGTGAATATGCAGGAACACGATAAACATGAATATCTCCATAACATGCCTTAGTATCAACATTGTTAAAACCAGCGCATCTTAAAAGTATAACTTTTATTCCATATTCTTTTAGTTTTTCAACTACTTCTTTATTAACAATATCGTTAACAAATACGCATACCGCATCATATCCTTTCGCAAGACTTACAGTATCAATTGTTAATCTTGGTTCATAATACTTTATTTCAATATCATTTTGTCTTGCATATATATCAAAACTATTTTTATCATATTCTTTGGCATCAAAAAATGCTAATTTAGTCAATGTATCACTTCCTTTTCTTTACTTATTTAGTATCTCTTTTTTATTAACATATATGTAAATTATTTTTATATAAGTAACAACCTTCATCATGAGAATATATTATTCCAATTGCTTGTAAATACGAATATATGATTTTTGTTCCCACAAATTTCATTCCTCTTTTTTTTAAGTCATTAGATATATCATCTGATAGTTTTGAACTTACTTCATTTATTTCTACGTATCGTTTGCCATGTGTGAATATCTTTAAATAATTGAAAAAAGATCCATATTCTATTTTTATTTGTTTAAATATTCTAGCATTATTAATGCTCGCCATAACTTTAAGTTTATTTCTCACTATACTATCATCATTCAACAACTCTTTTACTTTATCTTCATCAAAATTGCATACTTTATTTAAATTGAATTGTTCATAGGCTTTTCTAAACGCTTCTCTTTTGTTTAAAATGCATTCCCAAGAAAGACCAGCTTGAAAAGATTCAAGAATTAACATTTCAAATAAATACTGGTCATCATATCTTTCTTGGCACCATTCTTTATCATGATATGTTACATATATTTTATTGTTTAAATTGCACCATTTACATCTTGTCATATTTTTCACCCAATAAAAACACCTTTTTTTAATTCTATCACATTTTTGATGAATTAATTAAAAAGGTGCAATATATATTATTTTTTTGTTTTAGTTAATGTACACTTTATAATAATATTAGTTATTTTTTCAATATCATCTTGACAACCTTTATTTACCCACTCCATAATGACTGCTAGAATACCCTTAATATAATATTGCATAGTATATTCTTTTTCATCATCTTCTACAGAAAATATAGTAAGTATAGGATCAAATATGTCGTCACACATTTTTCTAAATACTTTTTCACAATTAAATAGTATTGGTCTACTATACATTAATTTAAACAATTTCTTATTATCTTTTATAAAATTGAGATATGGTGATAAGTATTTAGGAGTAATTAAAACTAATTCTTCTTTTTTACTACTTACTTTCCAATTTCCTTTAAAACTATCTTTTACTGGACCAAATGAATTATAAAAGCGCTCATTAACCATTTCAATAGTTTCTTTTAGTAAATCATCAATTGTTTCGTAGTGTAAATAAAAGGTACTTCTGTTTACTCCTGCTTTTTGGCATATTTCCTTTACAGTAATATATTCATATTCTTTATTTTCTAAAAGTATTAATAAAGCCTCATCCATACATAGGGCAGTATTTAGATATTTACTTTTATATTTATCCACTCTATCGCCCCTTTTTATCAAGTTATTCTTCTTCTGATATTTCTTTAGCAAGTCTTATAATATCATAAGCATATTTTTTTTGCCATTTTCTAACATTTTTTTATAAATTGGATAATTAACACCCACCATTACAATTCCAATCAAACCAATAATAATTCCAAGTATTTCCATTAATGTAGATTGACCACCAATTATCTTCATTGATAGACACATTCCAACTCCTAATACTAAAGCTCCAATTATTCCAAAACTATAAGTAAAAATCTCAGCTGGTAGTTTTGCTTTTTTGTCTAATTTCTTTAAAGCAACTATTTTTGAATCATCCTTTGGTGCATATTCACTTGCTATATTTTGTGCATATATTTTATCTGTGTTCATATTATATACCTCCTTGTCAACACACTAATATTCTAACATAATCATATATATAATTTGAACAACACAGATTCTAGTTTTTGTTGATTTGAAATATTAACTATTCTAACAAAATTATTATATCACAGTATTTTTATAAAATCAATTGTTAAAATTAAATTTAAAAAGGCCTGATAGTTGGTCTATCAAACCTCTATTATACTCCTGCTTCCATTACCTCTATTAAGCCATTGGGATATTCTTCTATTATTTTGCTTTTGTCACTCATTTTTATAGATTTGCAATTATTAAAGTCTAATGATATTGCATACTCCAAAGCTTCTTTTGCCATTTTTCTAGCATCATCAATACCAACACCACAACTTTTCAATCCTGGAATATCTGGGAATGTAACATTAACCCAGTCAGAATCATCTTCATTTATATATACAACCCAATATTTATTTTTCATATTACCTTTTCCTCACTGTTTCTTATTTTATACCTGCTAGGGCTAAAAACTTTTTGTCAGATTGAATTCCATGAGTAACAAAATCTCCATTACTAAACAATGCATATGTTGTTACAGGTGAAGGTGCATTCTGTGCATCTTCTTTTGTTGTGATATGAATTGTCTTTAAAGGAATGTTATTTTCTTTTGCGACCGCTTCTACTCGAGGTACCCAATAGTAAGTAAATGGACATTGGTCAGTATAGTAAATAACAAAACAATGTTCATCAATTTTTGGATGCTTTGCACATTCCTTAAATTTTGGAGGTTCTACTCCTTCTACAATTGGCAAATACATCAAATTTATACCGCAATCGGATGTCTCCGCAATCTTGAATCCTTTGTGTTGCATATATTTAGGATCTGATAAAAATTCTTTTTTTCTACCTTCTGAAGAAAGAATACATATTCCTTTTTTATTTTGTGCTTTAGCATCTCGAATACATTCGTTTAATAAGTCATTAGAATATCCGTGGCCCTTCATTGAACCTGCAATCCACAAACAGTTAACATATAAATAACCTTCTGCAATAATAGGCACCCAAGCATTTTCCGCTGGAATATATTCAATGAAACATTTACCGCGCTCTTCACTACGATAAAATACAAGTCCTTCATCAAAGCGTTGTTTTAGCCACTCTTTTTTTGTAATGCTTTGCTTACCTGACATAGCACAACATATATGTTCTTTATCAATGTTTTCTTTGGTAATCCTTATATAATTCATATATTGCCTCTTCTCTATGTATTTATTTTACCATACGTCGTTAGACTATTCAAGTATGTTAATAACTATTATTTAAGTTTCAAAATAGTAGATTCAATAATTAAAGTATAATTTTTATATCAATTTTTCTTAAACAATAAAAAGACTTCTAGATACCTCTAAAAATCTTTATTACTTTTTTATAGAACATATTATATATCAAATACCATTTCATCAAAAGTATATCCATTATGAGTTATTTTCATTCCATAAAGTACTTTCTTTGATAAGTTGAATACTCCATCACCATCAATTCCAACACAATTATCTAAAGAATGCAACAATTTGTTCGCATTAGGATGAAATGTTGATGTCGTAACATATATTCCTCTACTTGCTTTAATTGCATTCATAGCTCCATAGAAATTACGTATTTCATTTTCAGTAACCTGTGAATTGATTCTACATTTAGCTTGTACCATAATTTCATCAACAAAACCAAGATCATCGGACAGTTTTATCTTGATGTCAATACCACCATCATTTGATCCACCACTAACAGTACAGTCCCATACCGTTCTACCAGTAAGTGTAAAATATTTTTCTAGGACATTTGCGAAAAATCTTTCAAAGAATGAACCACCATTTTCATGTAAACGGCTTAAAAATTTCTCTTTAAACTCTGTTTCTGAAATAGGTTTTGTGGGATGCTTTTCATTTATTTTATTCTTTATGCGATACTTATTATCATAAATTTCTAAAGTACAATCATTAACATAAAAAGAAAGCAAATTTCCTATATATTCTTTTATCTCATTGTCATCTTGCTTATTTGTAGTTTTATCTGCTCCTAATTCTTTGATAATAGTTTTATACAGATCTGCTTTTTTATATTCTTTCTTTTTCAATAAATCAAGTAATATTGTTCTACACTTAGCTTTATCAACTATAATTTTATCTTCTTCTATTTTAGAAATAACCCCATTTTTATTAAACAAAGTTTTATCAATAAGTAAATCATTTAATGCCATACCAATATAACTTCTTGATTCAGTTTTTTTTACAATTGCTATTTTACTTTGTTTACATTTTTCATTAAAAATTTTTGTCGCATTATCTAAAATATCTTTTCGCGTCTTTTTAGAATTAGTACTTCCAATATATTTCAAAATACATTCGACTGCTATATTTTTCATTAGATTTGTTTTCTCTTTTTTGTTCATATTCTAACTCCTATATAAACTTTTATCTATACTTTTGTATTCTTTTCTCATTTATTAACTCTTTTTTGATTTAATAAAAGACTCTTATCGTAATTTCTTACTCTAGTTAAAACTCTAATTAAATTATATTTATAAGTATCGGTTTCTTTTAATTAGTACAGTCATTCATATCACATATAGCATACCACAAAAATAAAAAAAGTGTTACAATTTCAAAAATATTTTTAAAATGTAACGCCTTTTTTTAACTTGCGATTTTATTTACAACAGTTATTAAAATTTACACCTAGAAATTAAAGAAAAAATGTTCAAATAATTATAAACATTTTGAATCACAATAGTTCTAAATAATACTAAGACGTCTTTCAATCAACAGTTATATTCTAAAAAGCAACAAACTCTTTATTCACTTTTTACATTTTTTTAATTTAAAATTTAACGTAATATATTGTGAAAATTATAACTAAAGGAGTGCTGGTAATTTGCATTCCATAAAAAATATGTTCCAAGTTAACTCAAAAGAGAAATCTTTTGAAAAAGGCATCAACAATAACACCTCCCTAATTTCATAACCAATTAAAAAAGCAACAGCAACACAAGCATCAACTATTAGTAGTATTTTTAATGCTTTTTTCATTAACCATTATCCTCCTTAATGCACAAACATTATTTTGATTTAATATACTTTGTATTTTCTATATCATTCTTTAGTATTCTACTAAGAAAACAGTTCAGATTGCCTTCTTTGAATTTCCATTGTTCTTTTTTACAATTATATCAAAAATATATCATTTTGTCTATTTAAATTGCATCGAAGTTTTGTTTAAATAACACGAAAGGCTTCTATTCACGTTACTTTCAAAAAAGGCTTGATACTTTTCGTATAAAACCACTATTTTTCTTATGTGTGCAAATACCTATTTTGATACAATTTGCGTACACCCCTTAAAAAGTGCGTACACCTTATCAAAAATGCGTACAGGTAATTAAAATGCGTACAGTTAAACTGACTGACAAATTGGAATTTGTCGTTATCTATACTCATTTGGAACTTCGATATGAAATGTCTCACACAATAACTTCACATCATGTACATCATTTTCATCAAACTCGTATCCGAGATGGAACATTACTTGACTATATGGTTCAATACAGGAAACCTCTATCTCCTCAATTTTTCCTTTACCTGAAAAAATTTCTAACGGAAAGCAATCCCCCTCATAAAGAATTTCACCTTTGCCTGTATATTCAAAACAATGCAAATCAATAATTCTGTTTTTCGCATCTTCCCATACAGTATGATTCAATGTTGTATATTCCATCTTAATTTCATAAAATCCATTAGCTTGTATTATCTCTATAAAATTCTGATAATCTTTCTTTTCTACAAAAATATCAATATCGTTATGGCTTCTTGACTGATATCCAAGAAGTGCATCTACACCCCAGCCGCCATCAAGAAAGACTTTAATCTC
>DPOU01000019.1 GCA_003539625.1 Acholeplasmatales bacterium | reverse complement strand
CCCCAACAAATTCTATCTAGTCATAAATAGTGAATAATTTTATTTTAACTCACTATTTACTTTGGAGATTATGTACAATAATAATTAATTTTTTCGACCCTATACTTCTTTAAAGGAATTAAAACCCTAAACCTCTTTATAGAGCAAATTGATTGAACCCTAAACAAATTTAAAGGGCAATTTTATTTACTTATCGTTTCCAAATGGTTTCTTTGTCAAGTAAAAAACCATATAATATTTTTTTCTCATCCTCACTGGCATCTCCAATTTTAATTCTATGCTGAATTTTAGGAATTAGTATTTCTTTGGCTTTTACGAACTTATCCATATACTTAGGATGTCTTGCAAAATTAACCCACATATAATTTGAAAAGTCCACACAATTATAATCAAAGGTATCAGGATGCAGTATAAATTCAATAAAGGCTGTTTTAGTGTTTAAATTTTCTAATCGTTTTAACCCTGCCGTATCTGATATTTTATCGGTTATAATTAAAAGATATAATATTTCCAATTCGCTTTCCAGAGGATCGGGATAAGATTTTACAGGCGTCTTGCTTTGCTCATCATCAATAGCAATAATTTTTTCTACAATGCTATTTGTCTTTTCTTCCGAAAAAGCCACAAAATCATTTAGTATAAAATCGAGAAAATACCGTCTTCTCACAGATGAAAGGTGGGTTTCGATATATGTTTTTGCTTGCTCTTTTGTTTCGCCTGGCGGGAAAGACATAAAAAGCAAACCAATACATATTATTTTTTGGTTGACATCTTCAAAACCATCAATAATAGATTTTATTGTATTAGCATCTTCATCCTTAATAAACGATTTTAAAAAAGCTCGTATAGAATGATGGCTTATATTGTTCTCATACTCAAAAAAATGCTTTGATTTCAAAACGGTATTAATTATGTCATAATTTGATTTCGATATAACATTTTCGCATAAATCAACAAAGACTTTTAAGCAAAGACGAAAATCGGGATAATGAATAGAAAAGAAGTATTCATCAAATTTTGGGTTTGAGAATAATCTAACCACGTCCTCCTCTAAGAGTCTCTTGTTTGACACATCTAAATCAATGTGATTTATTAATATAGCAAGATTAACAAGAGCGTTCCAAACAGAGGATCTAAAATGTATATCCAAAGTTAAAACCGACTCTACCAGATTATGAAAAATATCTACTAAATACTTTTGATCAAAAAGAATAGACAAATTTTCAACATGGTAATTGTCAAAAAATTGTATGAGCTTTTTAGTGGATATGTATTTTGTCATTATATCCACATCTACAACCGTAATTTGATACTTTTCTTTGCTTGATTGTATACCCAACCAATGACTTTCAGATGGAGAGTATTCGCCATTAGTACAAATTATTGACTCTATATATAATGCGAAAATCTCTTTAATTTCCGCACCAACACCCTCGATGAAAATATTGTTATAAAAGATAAAATTGAACAGTTCTATTGCAATATTTTTTATCTTATAAAAATGCCCTAATGTTCCTCCACCTAAAGAAACCGTATTCCCCTGATAATGTTTTTTTAATTCAGAGAATTGTTTTTCTATATAGGTTTTCTTGCTACTGTATCCATCAAACATATCTGCAAAGAACGATAAACATTCTCTTTCGGATTTGCGTGAAGTGTTGTCGATAAACGCTTTTACTTTTTGATAATTAGCAGTATATATTTTGAAGAAATCTAAATATGCTTTGTTCAACAAAAAAGTCGTTTTCTGTGAGCGAGTAAGGGAGTTGAAATCAATTCCCTCATACGCAGTATAAATTGCGGCATCGTAAAAACTGAACAAGCTATGATAGAAACACGAACTTATAGAGTTATACGCATCCTTGGAAATAAAATCCTCTAATCCCTTGTAATCATTAGTTAAATAAAGTTCAAAAGTTTTTTCTCGAAATAGTCTGATTTGAGTTCCTTCATGGAATTCGTATGTTAATTGAGGATTGGGTGGATTCCAGCAGCTGATTATGCCTATGCCGGCATCTATAAATCGTTGTTTTATACCTATTGCTTCAGGAGTAGAAGAATCAAGGTATGATTTTAATTTTTCGTAATCCTTTTGCTCAAACAAAGAAAGTTCACCTGCCGTTTTTTCATATCTTCCGATATGTAAAAGCTTTAACAAATTTTTGTAATCGATATAGGAATATTGCTTTGCGAATTCAAGGAAATTGTTAATAAATATTCGAGGTTCAAAATTGCTCTCTAACGACGGATTTTCAACAACACTCAAAAAACTATATAATTGCTTTCCTTTTTCATTTCCCAAACAATTGGGAATATTTGCGACTTGAGGCATATTGTGTATGTTGATAATGCCTATTGAATTATTTTCAAAATATGTTTGCTGCCTTTCATCGATAGTGTCCTCGTCGAAAACAATGTAACCTACCTTCACTCCTTCCAATGCATTATTTTGGCTACGCATATAATTCAACCAACTGATAATTTGTTTGATATTATAATCGTTCAATGAGTAGCCCAAAAATAAAACTGTATGGTCGGTTAAAAGTGATTTAATAAAGAGTTCTATTAAAACTCGATCTTGCGAGTAATTTAGATAATCCTGTTCTTTCAACACAATAGTAGATATATCATGCAAATCACCATGCATCTTGATGATATATTTATTTTTCGTTGTGTCGAGCAAATCTTTATCTCTAACAATAACTTGATACTGTTCTCGAAATTCACTTGTAGAGGAGTCAAGTAGCGTATCATAATTTGTTGTTATAATGTGAGCTGGATTGATATTAAATATTGCTTTAGATAACGGTGCATCTACTGAAAGATCTTGTATTTGTTCTGCTAATATTTGATTGTATAGATCAGGATTTTGATTATAGACATACTGTGGTATTTTCAAGAATTCATCATTGGAATATTCTTCTCGTAATCTACAACCATCTTCGCAACCATCATCCTTGTGCTTGCAATCATTGCATTTTGAATAGTGAATAGCATCTGCCATCGCTTTTACAAGAGCATACCAACTTGGCATACTTTCAACATTGCGTGATACTCCAGCCCCCACAAAAACTATGAGTTTGTTATTTTCGGCTTTTTCTCGAATTAAATTAATAGATTCGAGCAACTTTTTAGAATCCATAATTTATCCTCCAAAAGATAATTTTTATTTAGCGAAGCACTTCATCAATAATCTGTTTCATCTTCCTGTTATTGATTTGAGTTTTGAAATATACTTTGTAACCGTCTTGTTCGAGCATACTAAAGAACAATTCGGCACATTTTATTTTTGCTTTTTCTGTGCCACGCAACTCCGTCTTGTTTTCTACATCCTTTGTTTCAACGATAACATTGAGTTCCTTTTTTCCCGAGGTACGAGACACAACATACATAAAGTCGGGGCTGTATGTTCCACCCGTAATAGTAGGAATAGCAATACTGCTTCTCGATATTTTACCATATACCGTTACGGATTCAATGTCCGAGGTGATGTTTTGCTTTTCTAAAGGCGAATCGTAAGCATAGGTGTCATACAGGTATTTATCGCTTGGCGTACCTGCGACAATTTTTGTGCCTATACGACCTTGCGCAATTTCATCTCTCGGAGTACCATCTGCATAGGTAAGCGCTGTTTCTCTTGTGGCGATAGAACTCTTTTTATAATGGAAATGCCCTTGTAAGTGTGCAATTTTCCAATCATAAAACTCTTTGCAGAATACGGCAACGGTACTTTCATTGATATAGTCGCTATTGATATTTCCGTGTTTCTTGGCGTATTCACACATAGCCTTGTGCATAACTGCAAGAGGAATATTAGTGGCATACATAATTCGCTTTAAGAACACGTTGTAAGCGATCGGTCAAGAATGGTTATATTGAACGCCAACGCCTGCCTCGGTAGACATTTGTAAACCGTCACTACGAATGATATCTCGCTCACTACTTAAAACCACACCACTAAAAACGCCCGGCTTTTCAAGAATTTCTAAAATAGCCGTATCAAGCGCATCGTTAAGTTCCGCATCATAATAGAGCAAATATCTTTGGTTGATTTTTTCCCAAAGCTCTTTGATTTCGTTGAAAACGCCTTTTCTAATCTTAATAGGTTTGCTTTCTGCCTTGTTTCTATCTTTGATTTTTCCGACAGCAAGACCTGCAACAAAATCGGGATACTCATCAAAGAACTGTTCACGTGTTTCAAGATTGATATTATACCGTCTATCGATATACTTTTTCGCACGCAATTCATCATACAGATCATCGGGATCAAGTCCAAGCTTATTCGCAACTCTCTGCAAATCTTCCTCGTTGATTGTAGCAGCTTGCGGAATTTCGCCGTTAATCTGTTCAACAAGTTTAGTTGCAAAATCAGACTCGGTAAAATCGACAATATAGTTAAGCGTAAATTCTTCGGTTGCTATACGGTTACCGTTTTCATCAACGGGCAAACGCAAACCACGACCAACCTCTTGGGGTTTACTGATATCACTTCCGCTTGAACGCAATTTAGCAATAGTAAATACGTTAGGATTATCCCAACCTTCTTTTAACGTCCACTTTGAGAATAAGAAACGCAAGGTGTTATAACTGCCGTCGGGATTTTTGAATGCTAACAGTTTCTTTTTACCATGAAGAATAGTATCTACTTGTTGAGCAATTTCTTCATCGCTATCATTGTTATCCTGTGCAAAATATCCGGCGTGACAAGCCGAAATATCATCAAGACTTGCTTCTAAATATTCACGATAAATTGACTCGTGTTCATCCAAAACAGCAATAGTCTTTTCAATCGTTTCTTTAAGCAACCTCTCAAATGCTTCTAACACATAGGGCTTTTTGCCTTCGTCGTTAGCACGATAAGAGGTAATATCATCGATGAAAAAGAGCGCAAGTGTTTTGATTTTGAAAGTTCTGTTAAAATTTTCTCGCTCGGTTTCAAAATGGCGTTGTAATGCAAGTCTTATCATTTCTTCTTGATAAGAGGTCATGTAAATATCAACGTCTAATTCTTCGCCTGCCGTTTTTGTAACGCCGTTGGAAAACGTTACGGAGGTGGCATCAATCTCTTTTACAGTGACACCTTCAAAATCCTCAGTAATAATAGAGAGCGAATCATCAGGATACATAGATAAACCGAATATCGGTATTCTAGTATCGCTTTTCATTTCGTTTTAGACAATAAGATTTTCTATAGCTTTTTTAGAAACCATATAATTTTCTATCTAGTCTTTATTTTTTATTTAAGACCCCAATAAATTTTATAGGATTTTTAAAAACCCCAACAAATTCTATCTAGTCGATTTTCTCTCGGGTTCGTTTTATTCTTGTTTGGTGCAATCGATGAGACTCGAACTCACACGTTTATACAAACACTACCCCCTCAAAGTAGCGCGTCTACCTATTCCGCCACGATTGCATATTCCCCGTTAGGGGATTAATCAATTTCGGTTACATCATCAGGAAGATAAATGTTAACATCTTCATGAGCATTGGTGCTAGTTGCAATTTTTGATAGTGGTAACTTTAAGTATGTTACTACCGCTTCCGCAAGCACATTATTTTCCATATCGTATACTTTAGCTTCACCAACAAAAGCACGATGAGTATTTTTGATAATTTTACCAACCGCTTTTAGAGTAACATCATATGGAACAACTTTTCTAAATTTGACATTTAGTTCAGTAGTTACAGCCCAAGTTTCTGGTTCAGTTACCCAAATAGCTCTACCAGCTATTTCATCTAACATCGCAGTGATAAGTCCACCATGTACTCTTTCCGGATAACTTTGGTGGATTTCTTTGTATTTAAAGATACTAATTACGGATCCGTCTTCCATTTCATAGAAAGGTGCTTTTAGGCCAAATTCATTTTCAATACCACAAATATAACAAAGTTTACTGTTTGTTTGTTTTTTAACTACTTTCATATTTTATTAAATCCTTTCGTAAAATAAATAAAGGAGGAATATTTTTGAACACTGAATTTGATGAGTTAAAAGAAACTATCACAGCCCTATCAAAATGGTTAGATAGTATTCCTCCTTATGAATATAGTCTATATGCAACAATTATCGCTTATATTATATCATCTTTCCTAAACACGGGAGCCCTTAATGCCCTTGGAAATTGGTTTGAACAACTTGGTCAAATCATGTTAACGATTGCGGCACAACAGAGTGCATCACCAACTCAAGAGGAATATGAGGCTTTAAAGAATGAGGTCAGAAAGCTTAGAAGAGAGGTTAATGAATTAAAGAATAATGATTAAATGTTACGCCAATATGGTTTTGGACAATCTTCAGTAATAGCTTTACGGTAATACTTCCATTCTTTTTTGTCATATACGTCTTTACCATCAGCTAATAAATTGTTTAATTTTTTACTTCTTATTCTTAATTTTTCTTCTAATTTAGTTAAATATACAATTCTTGAAATGTCAAAACGCACAAATGGATAGTCAAAACTTAGTAATTCATAAGCTTTGCTGATGTCAAATTTTTCATCACCTTGTAATGCAAAGTAAGCATAGTAATAGGCAGTATGTGAACAAATGAATTTCTTGAATTTTTGAACAGCTTTTAAAATAATTGATTTAGCCTCTTCAACATCTTGTTTAACGCCAACTCCTTCAATTAAAGAGTGAGCATAGTAACTATAAGCACAATCACAACTTGGCTTAGTTTCTTGTTCAATTAGTTGATATGCCATATCATACATTTTATGAGCTAAACTAAAGTTTTTCTTTAGTTCAAAGCCACGTCCTAAAATAGCATTTACACAAGTATTAGTAGGCATTTCTTGTCTACATTCAAATAACTTAATAATAGCTTTTTTGATATTTTGTTTAATGCCATTTTCGCCATATAAATATCTAACTGCCATCTTCTTTTTACACCAAACTGGAAGTAATGGGTATGTTTTCTTACGGTCATACTTTTTGATAATCTTTGTTATCGTTTTATCAGGCTTTTCATAGTCTGATAAAACATCAATATATTCAATATCAGTAAGATAACCTAATTCATGAGCTTTATCGTAGTAATTTAGTACTTTTTTAATTGGTGTACCAAGTCTAAAAGAATTTTCAGCTAATTGGTAAAAAATTACCCCTTCTGGATTTTCTTTTGCAAGTTTCAATAACATCGCATTAGAATCTAGTTCATCATTTAGTTCAATATTTATATCAATGATGTCGGAAGCAATAAAGTTTTCATGTGACATTTCTAAAGCTTGTTTGTAATATTTTCTAGCTTCTTCTAAATTGTTTAGTTTTTTGTTAAATACACCAAGGGTATAAACTAATTTCCAATTATCTTGGTATTTGTCAAAAGATAATACTAAGTCTCTTCCTTCTTCATATTCACCAACTTCATCATAGAATTTAGCTTTTTCTAGAACAATATATTCAGTATGATTTCCATCATCAAGTTTATCGATTAATTCAAAGGCTCTGTCTTTGTCTTTTTTTATAGTATATAGTTCAACTAATAAAGAAATTGCAAGTAAATCTTTTTCATCATATTGTAAACATATTTTTAAGTTATCAATTGCCATATCAAGATATTCTTTATTGGCAACCGGATCTTCATCGTATTTACAGTAGTAGGCTCTAGACTTTAGGTAATACAAAGTTTCACTTGCCCCATGTTTTGCCATCATTTCATCAATTAAGCTAAGTGCTTGATTGGTTAAGTTTAATGATATTAAAATATCAGTTTTGCAAATAAGGAAATCAACAACATTGTTTAATTCTTCATCGGCATTATCAATGCAAGTATCAATGTATTTTAAAGCTTCTAGATATGAGCTTTTAGTGCCTCTACTAGCATGTGCTTTAGCAAGCGCATAAGCTATTTCGCTAGTAAATGGCGCATCAAGTTCTAAAGCTTTAGTGCCATATTCAATAACTTCATCTGGCATTTCTAAGTGATCATAAACAAGAGTAGCAAGAGAATAAGATTCTTTAACATATCTTGTACGGTTAGCAATTAGAATTTTTAAATCTTCAATTGAATCATCAATGTGTAAATTTAAATTTGCAATATCAAGTGATGCTCTTGCATATAAAGCATCATAATATAATGTTTTATTTTCAAGTTCTAAATTATCATTTATTAATTCTGTTAATTTATCATATGCACTTTTATTATCGCCTTGGTCAACATATTGTAAGGCATTTATAAATTCTTCATATTTTTTCATGTTAATATTTTCTCAATTCTCTTTCTTCGGCTTTTTGTTTCATATCTTCACGTTTGTCGTAAAGTTTTTTACCTTTCGCAAGACCGATATTTAGTTTTGCAAGTCCATTTTTTAAGGTTATGTTAAGGGGTACTAAAGTATAACCATCTTTTTGAATTTTTGAATGAATTTTAATTATTTCTTTTTTGTGTAATAGTAATTTACGGGTTCTATCAGGTTTATGATTAAAAATATTACCCATTTCATATTTTGAAATGTTTAAACCATTTACAAACATTTCATTATTTCTTATCGTACAAAAACTATCTTGAAGGTTTACTTTGCCAACTCTTATGGCTTTTATTTCTGTTCCGGTTAAAACAATTCCACATTCATAGGTTTCTAAAATATAATAGTCATGACTTGCTTTTTTGTTTTGCGCAACAATTTTTATCGCATCTGTGGCCATTTTAGTCCTCCTTCTTGATAATTTTAAAGTTTATTTCACTTTTTTCTAGATTAGCACTGACAATTTTAACGGTTAAACGGTCACCTATTTGATATACTTTGTGATTTCTTTCACCAACAATTCTACCAAATTTATCGTCAACATCGTAATAATCATCTTGCATATCGGCATATTTTACTAATCCTTCAATTGAATTATCTAGAGTAATAAATACTCCAAAGTTAGTAATTGAGGTAAGTAATCCTGAAGTAATAGTACCAATAAATCTACTTGCATATTCAACTTTCTTGTAATCAACACAATCACGTTCTAATACTTCAGCGCGTTTTTCAGTTTTACTTGATTGAATACTTGCATAGTTTACTTTACTAGCAAAATATTCAAATGGCGAAGTTACTGTTACCTCATCTTCTCCTAACATAAATTGTTTAACAAGACGGTGAACTAAAAGATCTGGATATCTTCTAATTGGTGAAGTAAAATGGGTATAGCATTCACTTGCTAGACCAAAGTGACCAATATTGTATTCTTGATATTTAGCTTTTGACATACTGCGTATCATCATTTGGTTAATAATAATATCTTTAGATAATTCTTCACTATCTTTTTCTTCATCATTTTCTAAACTAAGTAATACTTCTTGAAGTTTTTTAGGCATCGCTTTTTTGTTTTTTATTTTTACATTATAGCCGAATAAGTCTAAGGTTTCAAGTAATTTAGTTATTTTTTCATCACTTGGCTCTTCATGAACACGGTATATGAAAGGTACATTAAGCCAAGTCATGGCTTCCGCAACCGTTTCGTTTGCCGCAAGCATAAATTCTTCAATTAGTTTTTCAGCACTTCTTTGTTTTCTTAAAACAATATCCACTACTTTACCATTTTGATCTAAGATTAATCTTGGTTCAAGTGATTCAAATTCAAATGAACCTCTTTTTATTCTTTTATTTCTAAGAGTTTTAGCAAGTTCATTCATTTGTTTTAACATTGGGTAAATATCAAAATAAGCATCGCGGATTGCTTGATTTTTATCTTCAAGCATTGCGTTTACATTAGAATAAGTCATGCGGTGTTTATTGTTAATAATAGCTTCAAAGATATCATGATTTATTATTTTACCATCATGATCAATTTCCATTTCGCATGCCATTACCAGTCTATCAACTTTTTCATTCAATGAACAAATTCCGTTAGATAATTCTTTTGGTAACATTGGAATTACCCTATCTGGTAAATATACACTTGTACCTCTATTTAAAGCTTCGGTATCTAAGGGACTTTTTTCTTGTACATAGTGACTTACGTCCGCAATATAAACCCCTAAATGATAGTTACCACTATCATTATATTCTAAACTTATCGCATCATCTAAATCTTTGGCATCATCACCATCAATGGTAATTATTAGTTTATCACGCAAATCTCTTATTTTAGGATTTTTTTGTAAAATTACTTCACTATCAATTTTATTAGGTATTGTTTTTATTTCTTTTCTTACATCCTCAGGAAATTCAACTGGTACCCCGCTAGATAATACCATACTAGTTATGTCAAGCCCTGGTAAGTGTTTGTTACCATATACTTCAACAACTTTACCATCTGCGGTCATATTAGGAAAGTATTCGGTAATTTCTACTTTAACGATATCATTAACTTTAGCTTTTTTTAAATCTTTTTCTTTAATAAATACTAATAGTTTAATTTTTGAATCAATACTTCTAACAATTGCTTTTTGTCTTAATCTAGATACTGGTCCAATAATTACGCGGGTGTTGCGTTTAATTATTTTAACAACTTTTCCTTCGTATCTACCAAGGTTATCTAAATAGTATTCGACAAGTACTTCATCGTAAGTGATTGCTCCATTTATATTATCGGATTTAATAAATATACCGCCTAAATCAGTATCAACAAAAGCATAACCACCATCTTTTACATCAATGATACCTTTCGCAAGATTAAGTTTTTCAAATGTTGCGTATTCACCTCTACTATTGTGAGTAATTTCTCCTTCATCTTCTAATTGATTCAAGGTTTTTACTAATTGGGTAAATTCTTTACTATCTTTTAGATTCAACAATTGAAATATTTGGTTTGGAACCATTGGATGGTATGAGTCACTTTGTAATAGTTTTAAAATTTTTTCGCGCATTTTTCTCACCCCTTTGGAAAATAAAAAGGACTATTAAAAACAATAGCCCTCTTATTTTTTAATTATCTTAATATAACAGCTAAAATAGCTACAACAAAGAAAGCTATTGAAAGCACTGTTGTTATATTGTTAATTACTTTTTCAGCTCCCCTTTGTTTTTGAACAGATGATTTTTCACCAGAAAAAGCACTAGAAGCATTTTCTTTAGATGTTTGTAAAACAATTATCATAATCAAAAATAAAGATATAACTAATAGTAAATAATCGAACCATTGCATAATATGTGGCCTCCTATACGTTATTTTTCTATATATTCAATACTACTTGACTTATTATAGCACATTTTCAAAAATATTTCTAGTAATTTAATAATTATTTTGTAAATTTAGCAATTATTGCATGGTTAACAACATCATCAACGGTTTCTACTGGTATGATATTTAAGCTATTCTTAACGCTTGCGGGGATCTCTTCTAAGTCCTTAACATTATCTTTTGGTATTAAGATTGTTTTTAATCCACTTCGGTGTGCCGCAATTGATTTTTCACGTAAACCACCAATTGGAAGTACTCTACCCCTTAAAGTGATTTCACCTGTCATACCAACGTTATGGTCAACTTTTTGACCAGTAAAGGCTGAAATGATACCAGTTGCAATTGTTACACCAGCTGATGGACCATCTTTTGGTACAGCTCCTTCTGGTACATGAATATGAATATCAGATTTTTTGAATTCATCACAATCAATGCCAAATTTTTCCGCATTTGATTTAACATAACTTAAGGCAGCTTGAGCTGATTCTTTCATGACATCACCAAGTTTACCAGTTAATACGAGTCTTCCATCACCTTTATAGTGGGTTACTTCAACTTGTAAAGTGTCACCACCAAATTGTGTGTAGGCAAGACCAGTTACAACTCCAACTTGATCTAAGTCATCATTTGCATTGTAAGTATATTTTGGTTTACCAAGATATTCTTCTAAATTGTCAACATCAATATCTACACGTTCAACATGATTCATAAGAATATTCTTAATGGCTTTTCTAATAATAGTACCCAACATTCTTTCTAATTCACGAACCCCTGCTTCACGGGTGTATTCTTGAATTATACGATAGATTGCTTGATCACTTATACTAAAGTATGCTTCATCTAAACCATTATTAAGTAATTGTTTCTTTAATAAATGGCGTTTAGCAATTTCAAATTTTTCATATTCGGTATAACTAGATACTTCAACAATTTCTAATCTATCTCTAAGTGGGGCAGGAATATTGTCTAGATAGTTTGCGGTGGCAATGAAGAAAACATTTGATAAATCATATGGTTCTTCTAAATAGTGATCACTAAAGTATTTGTTTTGTTCAGAATCTAATACTTCCAACATTGCGCTAGTTGGATCGCCTTTATAATCACTTGACATCTTATCAATTTCATCTAATAAGAATACGGGATTATTAGTACCTGCTTTAACCATTCCTTGTAATATACGACCTGGTAATGCGCCAAGGTATGTACGACGATGTCCTCTAATTTCAGATTCATCTTTGACACCACCAAGTGCTTGTTTTACAAATGATTTATTTAAAGCTTTCGCAATACTTTTGGCAAGTGAAGTTTTACCTACTCCGGGAGGACCTACTAAACAAAGAATTGTTTGAGGATTTTTATGACTCATAATTTTTACGGCAAGATATTCTAAAATACGTTCTTTTACCATATCTAAACCATAATGTTCTCGGTCTAATTCCGCTTTCGCAAGATTAATATCTTCTGAATCAACTGATTGTTTACTCCAAGGTAAATCAATCATAAAATCAAGGTATTTTCTAATAACCCCAGATTCTGGTGAACTGCCTGGCATTGAAACATAACGATTTAATTCTGTCATCGCTTTTTCTTCAATTGATTTTGGCATACCTGCTTCTTTAATCTTTTTACGGATTTCATCAATTTCAGTTTCACGTTTAGCTTTTTCACCAAGTTCTTCTTGAATTGCCTTCATTTTTTCACGAAGGTAATACTCTTTTTGTGATTCATTAATACTACGTTTTACTTCATTATCAATTTTAATTTCTAATTCTTTGAACATTTGTTCTTTATATAGATCTTCTAATAAATAAGTTAAACGAGTAGTAACATTATCTTCTAATAAATAACGTAATTTAGTGTCACGATTTAAATCAAGATTGTGTACAAGTATATCTGATATTTCATCATATGAAAGTTCAGTATTATTAATGTTTATACCATCTTTCTTAAGAACACTATCTATATTATTTTCAGTTAAGAATTTCTTTATTAAATCATAGGTTGCATCATTTTTCATAGTATCTGAACTAGTCGATGGTAAAGTTACAAAATCAACTAAACAACTACCACTAGTATTATCAATACTATTAATCTTGCAACGTACAATTGTTTGGAATTTTACTCTTCTTGTACCATTGGGACTAGTCATATTTAAAATGATTTTTGCCACAATTCCTACATTATAGTAAAGTACTACTTCGTTTTTATTATTACGGGTACTATAATTTGGAATTAATAATACTACATAATTTTTATATTGTTCAGCATTTTTCAATGCCTTAATGTCGCTATCGATAGCAAAATCTGCTCTTAATCCATTGCTTGGTAGTGGTACTATATCACTTACCACAACTCCTGGCAATTGAGCATCTACAATATCAGTACGATTAAACATTTTGGCTCCTTTCTGATACTATTTAAGCATCTATTAAATGATTTTTTTCTTTAATTATTTGTCCTTTTTGTATAGTAATTTTTTTAGTTCCATCGTTAAATGGTAATTCAAACATCGTATCAAGCATCAAATCTTCAATTATTTTTCGAAGTGATCTTGCACCCGTTTTTTCTTTTATGGCTACTTCCGCAATATAATCAATTGCATCTTCCATAAAGGAAAGTTCAACATTATTAGTTGCAAATAGTTGTTGATATTGTTTAGTAATGGCATTACTAGGTTTAGTTAAAATTAATTTTAACTCTTCTTTGGTTAAGTCTTTTAGTTTAGCAATAACCGGAAGTCTACCTAGTAATTCAGGGATAATCCCAAATTTACGAATTTTTTCAATATCTAATTCAGATTCATTAACTATTTTAGAGTCAAACCCTACACTATATTTCTTTCTTCCATCAAGGCCATCAAACGCTCCTGCACAAATAAACAAGATGTTTGAGGTATCGATTTGTAAGCATTCTTGGTATGGGTGTTTTCTTCCCCCTTGTGGTGGGACATTTACAACATTACCTTCGATAATCTTCAACAAGGCATTTTGAACACCTTCACCAGATACATCTCTAGTTATTGATGGATTTTCGCCTTTTCTAGCAAGTTTATCAAACTCATCAATAAAGACAATCCCTTTTTCCGCAAGTCTAATATCACCATCCGCATTTTGAATTAGTCGCAATAAGATATTTTCAACATCTTCACCGACATAACCCGCTTGGGTATAAACGGTCGCATCACAAATAGCTATTGGGACATTGATGATTTTGGCCATGGTTTTCGCAAGCAATGTTTTACCAACTCCCGTTGGTCCAATCATTAAGATATTAGATTTATTTAGATTAGCTTCCGGGTGTTTTATTCTTAGATAATGCGAATACAGTGCCACTGATAATATTTTCTTAGCATGTTCTTGACCAATTACTTCTAAGTCAAGTTCATTATAGATCTTTTTAGGGGTTAAATCTTTACAACTAATCTTTTCGCGTAAGTGTTTATTTGATCTTTCTTGTTCTTCAAATTCAACCAAGTTATGATATAATTCTAAACAATCAAAGCAAATACAGGCATTTAAGCCCTCTATTCCTAGATTGTGAATGTTAATTTCGCTATTACAAAACGAACAATATTTAGTTTTTCCCATATATAGTAATCACGCTCCATAATTATTATGGAGCGATTTTACTTTTTTATGTTTAATATTAAATTTGAAAAATCGACAAATTATTTAGTTTCTTCTTTAGCTTCTTTTGTTACTGCATTCTTTTTTAAGATTTCAATAACTTTATCAGCTTTAACTTTATATGCAACTTGACCAACTTTGTATTGTTTCTTTACAGCGTTAACTTTATCGTTTTTAGCTTTTTCATCGTCTTTTTCAGAAACATTAGCAAGAGTTTGATATTCTTTTTCGATTTCTTCTTGGCTTGCTTCGATGTTTTCAAGTTCCATAATCTTTTCAAGTACTAATTCTTCTAAGAATGATTTACGAATATGTTCTTCAGCAGATTTCTTGAATTCATCCATTGATGCAACCCCACTGTATTGAAGTAACGTTTCAACAGGCATACCATATTGTTTTGCTTGCATTTCAACATTATTTACTTGATGTTCAACTTCAGATTTGATTAGTGATTCAGGGAAATCAGCATATGAGTTTTTGCAAACTGCATCAACTAATCCTGTAACAAGATGATTTTCAGCCGCAACGCTCTTGCGTTTCTTTAAATCTTCTTTTACATAGTTTTGATATTCTTCTACTGTATTAACATTTTCAATTTCTAATTCTTTTACTAATTCATCAGTAAGTTCAGGATATTCTTTACCTTTTACTTCATGTACTTTTACTTTAAATAATGCGGCTTTTCCGGCAAGACTTGCATGATAGTCTTTAGGGAAAGTAACATTTACTTCAACGTCTTGTTCTGATTTAGCCCCAATTAATTGATCTTCAAAACCAGGGATAAAGGCTTTTGAACCAAGTTCTAATTGATAATTTTCAGCTTTTCCACCTTCAAATGGAACACCATCAACGAATCCTTCAAAATCGATTACGACTGTGTCACCATTTTCAGCTGGTCCATCTTTAATAACATTTTCAACTTTACTTTCAAGCATATGTTTGATTTCAGCTTCAACGTCTTTTTTAGTTACTCTAGTTGATAAAGGTTTTACTTTTAAGCCTTTGTATTCGCCAAGATGAACTTCTGGCCATACATCAACTTCGGCAGTGTAAGTGAAACTCTTACCTTTTTCTAAACTAGCAAAATCAAGGTCTACTTTTGGTTCAGCAGTTGGATATACTTTAGTTTGTTGTAATGCTAGAGGATATGTTTCTTCAAAAGCATATTGAATTGCTTCATTATATAATGATGCCCAACCAAATCTTTGGATAAAGATATTTTTAGGCATTTTACCAGGTCTAAAACCATCAGCCTTTACTTCTTTTACAACTTTTTCAAAAGCTAAGTCTAAAGCCTTATCAAATTCTTCAGCACTTACTTCTACTGTAAGTTTTACAGAATTTTCACTTAAACGTTCTAAATTTGCG
The DNA here is from genome assembly GCA_003539625.1 of Acholeplasmatales bacterium. Lineage (GTDB taxonomy): Bacteria > Bacillota_I > Bacilli_A > ML615J-28 > CAG-313 > CAG-313. Next base: position 29,618 of record DPOU01000019.1, on the reverse strand, counting down.
TTCATTTTAATACTCCTTAAAATTATTAATAATATTTTTTACTTGATTATTATACTAAATTTTTATTATTTTAGCAAGTCATTAGTATTTTATTCATATTTTGATTTTACATATTCTTCGACAAATCTTAGTGGAGCAGGACCACAATCAAGAATATATTTATGGAATGTAATGTAGTCAAAGTTTTCTCTTGTGCTAGAAGTTAGATTCATTACATAAGTTCTTAAATCTTTTATTTTGAAGTAAGTAAAGAAGTATGTTTGCATATTATTAGGTACTTCAATTAATTGTTCATAAGTTGCTTTAATTGCTTCATCTGTTACTTGAGGGACGTACTTTTTAATGAAAGCTCCTGCTTCTTCAAGCGTCCAACCATCATAGTTAATTCCCATATCTAATCTACAATACATTGCGCCTGTATATTCATCTTGGAATATTAAGTAGTCAATGAATTCATCCATATATTCGCCTCTTAAGAATTCATAACTGAATATCTCCGCATAAGTTGCCCAACCTTCACTATAGCCTGAAGATTTTAAAACTTTTCGTAGTGGATTAGCATCGGTACTCTTAAAATACACATTTTGATATAAATGGCCAGGTAAACCTTCATGAGCTAAAGTTGTATATAAATAATTATATTTATAAACACCATCGGTTAAAACACTTGAGCCATTTAGATAAATGTATTCTTTTTCTAAGTTATCAATGGCACTTGTCATATAGGCTGCTGGACTAAAGTGTTCTTCCATTGCTTTATCAATAAATTTGACTACAATTTCTGGTTGATAATTAAGGCTAGGAAAATATTTACCAATAACTGTTTGATAGTAAGCAAGTTGTTCTTCCGGAGTTTTATCCATTAATTGATAACTATCACAATTAGCTTTAAATTCTTCATTAGTTAAATAGAGGTTACGATATTTAACTAATTCTTGTTCATAATACTTTAATAAATCATCAACATATTTTTCAGCGTCTACTAAACTAATTTTGTAACCAACAGTTTCTTGGAAATCTAATTCATAATAAGTTTTACCAATTGGGTTACCTTTTGAATCATAGTAATAAGCAAGTCCCATATCATTAGTTGATCTACCTTTTAATTTTGGTAACTCATCTTGAACAAGTTTATAACCGCTAATTAATGGGCCATTAACTTTTTCGATATTAGCATTCTTATATGCTTCTTTTTCTTCATCGGTTAAGAAATCACATTCATCAATTTTTTTATTTACGGTTGTAATCATAAAGTGGTTACCAGTTCCGGCTTCTTTGATAAACTCTTCACATTGGTGAACAACTTTATCAATAACGAAATCACTCATGCCATAACCGTGATCTGCCTTTTCAACTTCAAAATCAAGGTATTTTTGGAATGTTTCAGGTACTAAATCTAAATATTTTAAATAATTATCAACATCTAATTTAGTTCTAAATTTATATTCTGATAATAAAAGTGGTAATTGAGCTTGATAACCAAGGTAAGAACCTAGGTAATTATTACTAAGATAACTCATCTCTGATGTTTTACTATTTACGTTATCAATGATGTTCATAATTAGGTTATACGTCATTTTTTGATCATCATTTAGATCTTCATATTTATAGCCATTTACTTTCCCTAATATATAATTGATAAGTAATACACTGTATCCACTTGTAACACTAGGTGTAGGTAAACTTGGTTCATTATGAGATAACCCAAAATTTTCAGGATTTTCAAAGTAATAATTCAAAGTTAATTCATCATTACCAACTAGCATTTTAAAAACATTATCGGCAAAATCATCAAAAGTTGAAGGATCATAGTCACCCGGATTAGGGGTAAAACTACAATTTTCTTCACAACTAGTTCCAATGAAAGCTAATAGTACTATTGATATTACAACAAATAATCTTTTAATATTTTTCATTATTATATCTCCATTTCTTCTATATTTACTTCTTTATTAGGGTAATAAGCAAGTTCATAGTATTCAAAGTTATTATTCACAATTTCTTTTATGCCAACATCTTCAGTGTCTAAATCAAGATTGTTGCGTTGTAATCCTAATCTTTGACCACTTTTTTTTATTTTGGCTTCTTTTTTTACAAAATAAGAAATAAACTCTTTTACACTTATTTCACCCTTATTATAACACATTTTATCAACTAAGTTCTCAAAATGCTCAAGTATGCGCACCCTTTCAACATCAATTCCCACTTCTTCGCAGGCTAGAGCACAACAAACAATGTTATGGCTATGTGCAAGGGAAACAAAAAAATCATCAAATAGCGGTTTACCATTTTCTTGATATCTAAATGGTACATCACATAGGTTTTTATTATAGTAACTATATACAAGTTTATTTAATAAAGACCAACAAGCAAGCGATTGATTTCTTCTTGATTCATTTTTTATACTATTTATATGATCAATAACTTCTGTAGGTAATACGTTAATATCAAGTTTATCTACTTTATCAATAAAGGCATATCTTATTTCTATCATCGTCTACCTCCACTAATATTATACCATAATTGTACTAAAATGCAAAGGTTCCTACTTGTTAATAGTAGGAATCTTTGTTATCTATTATTTATTTATGGTTCATTTTTAATTTATTTAGTATTTACTTTATCTTTTACTAAAATTGTCGAAATCTTTACAAATTGACTGATAAATGGTAAGAAAATTAAAGTTGATATTACATTAAATAAAGTATGGAAAATAGCGATTTGGCTAGATGGATCACTTACCATTCTACCAAGTGTGTCGTTGATAAAGTTTTTCCAAATCAGTAGAATAATCATAAAAATTACACTACCAAAGACATTGAATAATAAATGAATAAGACCGGCTCTTTTGGCATTAACAGAAGCTGATGCTGATGATACAATGGCGGTTAGACAAGTACCAATGTTACTACCTAAGATAACAAATAGAGGTGCATTAGGTAATACTCCATTACCAATAGTAATGCCTGATGCAATCATTGAAATTAAAATGGTGGTAACAGCGGCTGAACTTTGTAAAGCAATTGTGATTGATGCACCAAGCACTAATAGGATGAAAGGATTGTTAATTTTGGTTAAAAGTTCAACAAAGCGATAATCATCTTGTAAACTTACCATCGCATCTTTCATTAGATATAAAGCAATAAAGATTAAGCCAAATCCTACTAAAGCCATTCCTAAATTCTTTATTTTGGGCTTTTCAAATATCATATTTAAAATCATTCCAACCCCAACAAAAGTAGCTAAATAGTTACCAATATCAACGCTATCTAAAGCCACAATATGAGCAGTTATGGTTGTACCAATGTTAGCCCCCATTATTATTGAAGTTGCTTGAAATAAATCAAGTACCCCTGCATTTACAAAACTAACCACCATAACCGTTGTTGCAGTAGAACTTTGTAGTAAAGCAGTAATTATAGTACCAACAATTACACCTAATATCCTATTTTTAGTTGTCTTCTTTAATAATTTTGTTAATTTATCACTAGCTATTTTTTCAATATTTTCGGTTAATAGTTTAAAAGCTAATAAAAAAGTACCAAGTCCACCTAAAAGTTTTGTAACAATCATCAACATATTAATATCTCCTCTTATGTTATTCAAGATATTTTATTATGTCAATGTAATTTTTAGTATTGCAAAAAAGCGACATTAATTGCTAATGCCGCTATTTTAATTCAATTTTATTTAGTTATTTATTTTTTGGAAATCTTTCTCTAGATACATAAGTTGTATGTAATAATTCATGAGCTTTATGAGAATTAGGTTTTCCTAGGAAATCACTATATAATTTTTGTACTTGTTTATTGTTATGAGATTGACGTACCTTTTGACGTTCATCTTCAGAATATAATGCTTGAGCACGTTTTTCTTTGTATGTGTCTAAGATATTGTTATCTTCATTAGGTAAGAAGCATGGTTTAACATATGGTTGTCCACCACCGTTAACGCATCCACCTGGGCAACCCATAATTTCAATAAATGTATATGGGCTCTTACCACTACGAATTTCATCCATTAATACTTTGGCATTACGCATACCTGAAGCAACAGCAACTTTAATTTCTGATCCAGCAATATTTAAAGTAGCTTCTTTTAATCCTTGCATACCACGAACAGCAGTGAATTCTACTGCTTCATATTCTTTACCAGTTAATTCATGATAAGCTGTTCTTAAAGCTGCTTCCATAACACCGCCAGTAGCACCAAATATTACACCAGCACCAGTATATTCACCCATTAAATCTTGGTCAAATTCTTCGTTTGGTAATTTAGCAAAATTTATACCACTACGTTTGATTAATTTAGCAAGTTCACGAGTAGTTAATACTGCATCGACATCTTTAATGCCATTCTTTTGTAATTGAGGACGTTCTTTTTCAAATTTCTTTGCGGTACAAGGCATGATTGAAACTACGAAAATATCTTCTGGTTTTAAACCATTCTTTTCTGCAAAGTATGATTTAATAATAGCACCTTGCATTTGGTGAGGTGATTTACAACTTGATAGATGATCTAATTGATCTCCATAATAGTATTCAGCATAATTAATCCAACCTGGAGAACAAGATGTAATCATTGGTAATACACCACCATCTTTAATTCTTGCAAGTAATTCATTGGCTTCTTCCATTATTGTTAAGTCAGCACCAAAGTTAGTATCATATACTTTATTGAAACCAAGTCTTCTTAAAGCAGCTACCATTTGACCAGTTACTGGAGTACCAATTTTATGGCCAAATTCTTCGCCAAGAGTTGCACGAATGGCAGGAGCAGTTTGAACAACTAAGTATTTACCAGCTCTTCTTGCTTCGTCTACTTTATCGATTTCACTCTTTTCCATTAATGCGCCAGTAGGACAAACATTTACGCATTGTCCACATAAGATACATGGGCTTGTTGCAAAACTACGATTTTCAGCAGGAGATACGATTGTTGAGAAACCACGTTTTTCAAAACCTAAAATACCAGTTCCGTGTGCAGCAACACAACGACTAACGCAACGTCCACATAAGATACATTTTGAAGTGTCACGAATAATAGATGGAGAAATTTCATCAACTGTAATTGGAGTTTTTGAACCAACAAATTTATTTTCACGAGCACCAACAACTTTAGCTACGTATAACAATTCACAATGACCATTTTTTTCACATTGTTGACAATTCATTGAGTGGTTAGAAAGAATTAATTCAACACTAGCACGTCTTGCAGCAGTAGCTTTAGGTGAAGAAATAGTAATTTCCATACCTTCAGAAATAGGATATACGCAAGATGCAACTAAACCTCTAGCACCAGTTGCTTCAACTAAGCAAACACGACAAGAAGCTAAACTACATTCACCATGATTATAAGCACATAAAGATGGAATTTCATACCCACATTCTTTAGCTGCTTCTAAAATTGTTAAGCCTTCTTCAACTTGATAAGATTGGCCTTCGATTTTTATATTAATTTTTGCCATAATATCGGTCTCCTATTTCTTAATAATTGCTTTAAATGGACATGTAGACATACATAAGCCACATTTAATACATTTAGATTGATCAATTACATAAGGTTCTTTACCAGGTACACCTGAGATAGCATTTACTGGGCAATTTCTTGCACACTTAGAACACTTCTTACAAGCTTCAGGCATAATGTAATATTGCATTAAGTTCTTACATACATGAGCAGGACATTTCTTGTCAACTACATGGGCAATATATTCTTCTCTAAATTGTTTCATTGTTGAAACAATTGGGTTTGCTGCAGTTTGTCCTAATGCACATAATGAATTTTGAGTAACTGTTGTTGCAAGTTCTTCTAATTCATCTAAATCTTCTAATGTTCCTTTACCAGCAGTAATCTTATTTAAGATTTCTAACATACGTTTTGTACCAATACGGCATGGAGAACATTTACCACATGATTCATCACAAATGAATTCCATATAGAATTTTGCAACGTCAACCATACAGTTGTCTTCGTCCATAACGATGGCACCACCAGAACCCATCATTGAACCTTTTGCTACTAAGTTATCGTAATCAATTGGAGCATCTAAATCTTTTTCAGTTAAACATCCACCTGATGGACCACCAGTTTGAATAGCTTTGAATTTTTTACCATTAGGAATACCACCACCGATATCGTAAATTAATTCACGAAGAGTAGTACCCATAGGAACTTCAACTAGACCTACGTTATTTACTTTACCACCTAATGCGAATACTTTTGTACCTTTAGATTTTTCAGTACCTACTTCTGCGAATTTTTCAGCACCTTCTCTTAAGATATAAGGAACGCAAGCTAAAGTTTCAACGTTATTAACAATTGTTGGTTTACCCCATAAACCCTTAACAGCTGGGAATGGAGGTCTTGGACGAGGCATACCACGTTTACCTTCAATTGAATTTAATAAGGCAGTTTCTTCACCACAAACGAACGCACCAGCACCAAGACGGATGTGAACGTCAAATGAGAAATCAGTTCCTAAAATATTTTTACCTAATAATCCCATTTTTCTTGCTTTGTTGATTGCAATTTGTAATCTTTCAACAGCAATTGGATATTCAGCACGTACATAGAAGTAACCATTTTGAGCACCGATTGCATAACCAGCTATAACCATACCTTCAATTACGGCAAGTGGATTACCTTCTAAGATTGAACGGTCCATGAAAGCACCTGGGTCACCTTCATCACCATTACATACTACATATTTTTCAGGATTATTTTGGTTTAAAGCAAATTGCCATTTACGACCAGTAGGGAAACCTCCTCCACCACGGCCACGAAGTCCTGATTTTAATACTTCGTCTACTACTTCTTGTTGAGTCATATGTAAGGCTCTTTGTAAACCTTTATATGCTCCATAGCCTAATGCTTCATCAAGATTTTCAGGATTAATTAAACCACATCCATGTAAAGCAACACGTTTTTGTTTTTTGTAGAAGTTAATTTCATCTTGTTTTTGAATTTTTTCTTTTGTCATAGGATCTACATATAGTAGTCTTTCCACAATTTGATGATTTATTAAATCAGTATTAACAATTTCTTCTACATCTTCAACCTTAACACCATGATATAGAGTGTCTTCAGGGAAAATTTTTACGAAAGGACCTTGTGAACAAAAGCCAAAGCAACCTACTTTGTTAACAGTAACTTTGTCACTCAAATCATGAGCCATAATAGCTTCTTCGAATTTTGCAAGAATACTTGCTGAGTTACTTGATAAACAACCTGTTCCACCACAAATAACAATTGCACGTTTGCCATTTGTGCCAGCAAATTTTGCATCAAAACTAGTTGTGCAATCAGCAATTTTAGTAGTTAATTCTTTTTCACTTCTAATCATTATTCTGCACCTCCTAGTTGACGATATTCTTCAATAATACTTGCTACTTGGTTTACGGCAACTTTTGGATATACTTTACCATTAATTGAAATGGCAGGAGCAATACCGCAAGCACCTATGCAACGTAATGCATCAAGTGTAAATAAGCCATCGTCTGTTGTTTCTCCTGGTTTGATATTTAGTAATTCACCAAATTTGTCGATTACTTGTTGTGAACCTTTAACATAACAAGCAGTACCTAAACAAACACCAATGACGTATTTTCCTTTAGGTTTTAATGAAAAGAATGAGTAGAATGTTACTACACCATAGATTTCCGCAACAGGAATACCTGTTTTTTCAGAAATTAATTCTTGTACATCTAGTGGGATGTAACCATACTCACGTTGTACATCACTTAAAATCATCATAAGTGGTGTATTTTCGTTTGTGTATCTTGCAATAATTTCTTCAATTTGCTTTACAGCAGCTGCACTTAAATGAGCCATATTTACCTCCAATTTAAATTATGATTGTAAAAATATTTATATTTACAAATCGCTCTTGTTTATTATATCAAAATTAATCGTTTTTTGCAAGTTAAATAAGTTATTTTTGCCTAACAAATTTTGTAAATCAAAAATATAGGCTTTTTTAAATAATTTTTACAATTAATTTTTTCCTATATAATAATATAAAAAAGAAAATAGTTCGACTTTTAACGAATTATTTTCATATAACATTAAATTCAAAAACATTTCTATCTAAAAGGTTGTAAATGACTTTGATGAAATAAGTTTATAATCATCATCATGGGTATAAAATTCTTCCATAAGCCAGTATACACCATTTGTTTTTTTACAAAGTTTTTATGAAAGTTGTTCTTTTGTTATTGGCATTACTTGAAAAATGCTTATGTATTTATGCTCGGAAATATAACACTTTACAATTTTCGGTGTTTTTAAAATCTCTGGTAGTAATAAGACGGTTCCACAATACTTACCATCAATCCCCATATCTATTGAATCAGAAACTGTTAAGTTATCTTTTTCATTAAAAGCATATTCAGCAGTAGCCCAAAGTAGTGAGTTTAAAGAAAGCCATTCCGTAGTAGACTCACTAATTTCTACTTCTTTAGAAATAAACATTACATATTCATTACGGCGATTAGCTTTTCTACCCCAACCAATATCACGTTCGGGCATTAAGTAATCACTCGCACCTATTGTACATAACTTCCAAAAAGGCATTTCCTCAGTTGGTTTAAAAACAAAAGTTGTAATGGGTTTCATATCGTAGGTAATACATTCTTTTTAAGTTGTAAACTGAAGATTGGTTCTTGCCCAAATACTTCTTTGTAATGATCATATAATTTTTGATGTTTTTTGTTTTTCATATTAAATCCCTATTTTAATTATTTTCATCTTTGGTAATCAAAAAGATAAAAATATTCGCAAGTAAAATAACACAACATAATATTAATATATAGATTACATAATCTCCATCGTTTGAGTGATAAAAATCACGTACAAAGATTGATTTTTTAATAATGCTATTCAATCTTAATATAAAGTAAATAAAAAATGTGCCACCTAATATATTTGCTACTAAAAATAAGATATTTCTTTTACTCATAAGGTCTCCTCTTTCTTTTTTTGTTAATTATAGCATTTATATCAAGCTATGTTAAATTTAATAAGTTGACTGATACTTTATTGACAAATTTCTTTTTCAATCGCTTGTAGAAGCAATTTTTGCCCTATTTTAATCAATATTTTGCTATATTGATATAAAAAAAGAAAAAGTTCGTATTTTTATACGAACTAAATTCATGCTATTAAAATGGCGTCCCAGACACGATTCGAACGTGCGACACACGGCTTAGAAGGCCGTTGCTCTATCCAACTGAGCTACTGGGACATAATAAACAATCTTTTTAATAGCATTAGTATTATACACTATTTCAGATATTTTGTAAAGTAATTTAGCTTGTAAATGTGCATATTTTGTTACTAAGAGTCATAATATATCATGGTGATATTTATGGTAATAATAGATGCTGGCCATGGTGGTTGGGATCCCGGTGGTGGCAGCAATTCCTATTTTAAAGAAAAAGATATGACAAAAAAAATTAGTGATTATCAAAAACGTAGGTTTGATGAATTAGGAATTCCCTCAAAAAGAACTAGATTAGATGATGAAACCCTAACTCCTAATGATAGGCTTAACCGAATTGATCAACTTGGCGCAAGCACTGGTGATATTCTAATATCAAATCATGTCAATAATGCAGGAGCAGGTGGCGGCGAAGTAATCTACTCAGTAAAAAGTAAAAATACCCTCCCTAAGAGTATAGCAAACAATTTAAAAGCTGAAGGCTTACCAATCAGAAACGTTTATCAACGTATTGGAAAATCAGGTAATGACTTCTACTTTATTTTGCGAAATACTAAACCTACAACATCAATGATTATTGAATATGGCTTTGCCAATAATGATGATGATACAAAAAGGTTGTTAAATGATTGGCCAAACTTAGCTGAGGCAGTTGTAAAAGCAATTGCAAACTATGAAAATGTTAATTATACTCCACCAAGTTATAACTATTACAAAGTTAAATCAGGCGATTCTTTGTATAATATTGCCAAGAAATATAATCTATCAGTAGCTGAACTAAAAAGTTACAATACTTTAAGTAATGATATGTTATATCCTAACCAAATTCTTCTTATACCAAAAAAATAAGGCAAACGCCTTATTTTAGTTTGTTTTTTAGGGCAATTTCAACATTTTTAGGAACAAATGAAGAAATATCACCATCAAATCTAGCGATTTCTTTAACACTACTTGAAGATAAAAAAGAATATTGATGTGAACTCATAATAAAGATTGTTTCAACATTGTGATCAATACATCTATTTAAAGTTGCCATTTGTAATTCATATTCAAAATCACTGACCATTCTTAGTCCTCTAACCATTGCCACAGCATTTATTGATTTTGCATATTCTACTGTTAATAAATCACTAGTAACTACTTCAATATTATCAATATCTTTAGTAGCTTCTTTTATCATATTCATTCTTTCTTCAACAGTAAACATTGTTTTTTTGTTGATATTATTAGCAACCAAGATATAAAGTTTATCAAATAAAGTTGAACCTCTTTTTATTATATCTAGGTGACCATTAGTAATTGGATCAAAAGTTCCAGGATATAGACCTATTCGCATGTTTCATCATCCTTTTCTAATATTAATATTTCACTACTTGCATATCTTTTACACATTTTAATTCGATATCCTTCATAATCTTGTTCAACAATATCTTCTTTAGGATATTCCGCAACAATATATCCACCTTCACTTATCATATCATTTTCAATTAAGTATTGGCATAATTCATCAATGACCTTCATTCTAAAGGGGGGATCTAAAAAAACAATATCAAATTTTTTGTTATTCAAACGCTCTAAAATCTTTTTGTAATCGCCAAGATATACGTGTAATTCTTGGCCTACACCTAAGTTCTCGGCATTCTTTTTGATGATTTTTACAGCATCAGGATTAGAATCTATTATATAAGCTTCCTTGGCACCTCTACTAATTGATTCTAGTGAAAGAGCACCACTACCACCAAATACATCTAGAATTACAAAATCGTTTATATAACCACCAAGACTACTAAATATTGCTTCTTTAGTTTGATCTAAAGTTGGTCTTGTTGCAAGACCTTCTAATGTAATTAATTTTCTGCTTCTATATTTTCCTGCAATTATTCTCATATTTTTTCCTCAAATTATGTATAAAAGATAAATTATCGTTAATACTATTTTTGTAAGGTTTAAACCACAGTGTTTAACTTGGTTAAAATCTTTTTCTTCTCCTCTATTAATCGTTTATATATTTGAATAAAAAGCAATATATTGAAGTATATTGCTTTTTATTTTTTATCATTAATCTTCAATTATTTTTTCAATGTAATAGAAGTCGTCTCTTTCATCATGACAAATTAAATATCTAACACCAACTACTTCAAATTCAGGATAGTTGTTAGCTTTTTCATATGCAGTATTATGGTTTAAAATAATAATGTTACCTTCATTATTAGGACCACCTAATTCTGTAGGAAAGACATGACTTACTACCCAACCAACTTGGTTTTCTACTTCATAGTCATCTCTTTTAATTTTTCGTCCTGTAAAATCATGAGCATATTCAACATCACCAAATTCATGTAGCCATATTTTTAATGCTTCTGCTTTTGTCATAATACGTCCTCCGCACAATGTGTTTTATTATTTACATTAATATTATACCAAATATAATGATTTATGTCAATTTTTTGTATGATATTTTAAAATAATTTACATAAATCTTCAAGAGTTTCTCTTCTACTAATTACTTTTACATTACTACCAACCAGAATAACCGCCGGTTTTAGCATGTTGTTATAATTGGAAAACATTGAATAATTATAGGCACCTGTTGCGTACACTAGCATTATATCACCAGATTCAACATTGGGAATTAAAACATCTTTTCTTATGATATCACCCGATTCACAACATTTTCCCGCAACATCTACTAATATTTCTTTAGGTGCATTCATCTTATTAGCAATATCACATTCATAAGTTGCACCATATAGGGCAGGTCTTATATTATCTGTCATACCACCATCGATAAATACATAATTCTTCTTGCCAAAAGTTTGTTTAATATAAGAACAAGTATATAAGGTTATTCCCGCTCTTCCAACAATTGATCTACCTGGTTCAATCATAATGTGGTTAATTTCACTATTAGAATCAACTAGTTTTTCCTCAATATATTTTTTTAATGATGATGACATTTCCTCAATTGAAAGATTTCTTTCATCTTTTTCATATTTAATACCAAAACCACCACCAAGATTTAAAGTTTGTAAATGTAATTTATATTCTTGGTTTATTTCATTTTGAAAGTCAATCATTTTCTCTATTTCTAGTTGGAAGGCAGCAGTTTCATGAATTTGCGATCCAATATGGGCATGAAAGCCACATAGATTTACATATTTACTGCTTTTAACTAGCTTTAACATTTCATCAATTCTTGGTTTATCATAAATGCTTTCACCAAACTTAGAAGTAAACAAGGCGGTTTGAATATATTTATGAGTATGTGCATCAATACCAGGATTAACTCTTATTAGACAAGTTACTGCTTTTTGTAATTTATTTGAGATAGTTATAACTTTTTCTAATTCATTCATATTATCAATAACTAAATAACCAATGTTATTTTTAATTGCAAATTCAATTTCTTCATTAGATTTATTATTGCCATGAAAAACAACTTTATTTAGTGACATACCACTTTTTTGAATTACGTACAAATCACCTAAGCTCACCGCATCAATATGAAGTTGTAAAGCATCAATATATTTGACAAATTCAAGAGTTAGAAAAGCTTTTGAAGCATATACCAAGTCAAAACGATATTTATCACTTTTCATATTTTCTTGATAGGTCGTTATTGCATTTTTAATAGTTGTTTCATCCATAACATATAATGGTGTTTTATATTCTTTAGCTAAGTCAGTTATTTTATGACCATTCAAATATGCTTCATTATCTTTAATGGTTAATCCTAATGGTTGCATTACAATCCCTTTCTATTTTTCACAATTTTTAATATATTCTTTCATTTCTTTAATAGCTTTTTGTTCAATTTTTTGAACACGTTGACGTGATATTCCTAGTTTTTCGGCTACTTCCGCAAAACTATGTAAAACACCATCTTCGGAATTATAGCGATATTTGATAATTTCTTGTTCTCTAGGCGACAGTCTTTCCATTGCGTCATTTATTAGATGGCGTTTTTCATCTTCAAGAACAAACTCTTGAGGAGTACTATTACTATCTTTTATTTTTTCAATAGCTGATATTTCACGGTCATCATCGACAGTTTCATCAAGTGATGCCACATTAGATAAATCAAAAAGAAGTTTAAGTTCTGTAGGATTCATTCCCATTTTATTTGCTACTTCATTAAAAGTTACTTTTCTTTTCAAACTTGCTTCCATTTCTTCTTCAGTACTATAGAAATGGTTACGTAAATTAGCTACTTTAATTGGTTCATTTATGTCCGCATTAATTGATTGTAATCCTTTATCAATACTTTGTTTAATCCAATAAGTTGCGTAAGTTGCAAATTTAGTATTTTTTGATAAATCATATTTATCGACCGCTTTTGATAAGCCAATTCTACCAAGTTGAACAATATCATCATATGAAGCATTCATAAAGGGGCGATATTTTCTAGCAATACTATAAACAAGTTTTTGATTAGCATTTATCATTATGGTTTGAACATCTTCACGTAAACTTTTATCTTTGGCATATAGTGAAAATATTTCTTGCTCTTCTTCACGTGTTAATAGTCTACTGGTTCCCAAATCTTTATCATTTAATAGTTTTACGATAATATTTTCTTCCATTGCTTTTATTCTACTTTCTATATTATAGTGACCAATCAATCGGTTCTTTTCCCATATTGATTAGTAGTTGATTAGTTTTTGAAAAATGGTGACATCCAAAAAAGCCATTATAAGCCGAAAGAGGACTTGGATGTGCAGCCGTTAAAACAATATGTTGTTTATTGGTTATTAACTCTTTTTTTCTTTTTGCGTCATTTCCCCATAATAAAAAGATTATTGGGTCTTCTCTTTCATTTAGTTTTTCGATTACGGCGTTGGTAAATGTCTCCCAACCTTTATTTTTATGACTATTTGCATAGTGCTCCCTAACAGTCAAAACGGTGTTTAATAAAAGTACACCTTGTTTTGCCCATTTAGTTAGGTTGCCACTTTTAGGCATTGGAATACCTAAATCAGCATTTAGTTCTTTAAAAATATTTTGTAATGATGGGGGAAATGCTACCCCATCTTGAACAGAAAAACATAATCCATGAGCTTGGCCGATTTCGTGATAAGGGTCTTGACCAATAATTACTACTTTTACATCGTTGTAATCGGTATATTTTAATGCATTAAAAATATCATACATTGATGGAAATATACGGTAGTTTTCATATTCTTCTTTTAAAAATTTACGTAAACTTAAATAATATTCTTTTTGAAATTCATCTTTTAAAATGTTATCCCAGTTATTTCCAAGTTGTATCATTGTTATCTCCCTTTATTTTATATTCCAAATATTATGATGGCAACTATACCAATAGTTAGTAATAATAGTCCTAGTAGTGACTTCTTAGTAAATTTTTCTTTAAATAATAAGAATGATAGTACCATTGATAGTAAGATTGATAACATACCAATGGAAGTAACAACTACTGGATTAGCATATTCATTTCCTAATGCTTCATCTACACATAACCAGGCCCCACTAGTTGCTAGGGCAGAAAGAGTTAGGAAAATCCAGGTTTTAGGAGGTGTTTGCTTAATGTTTTGATAGTCTTTTCTGAAAAATACTAATAATACCATAATCACAAATATGACAATTGCTCTTACAAAAACTCCTAAATCACTTGGAACCGTCTTTAGTCCTGCTTTTACGAGTATAGATACTATCGAAGCAAATACTGCACTTAAGATGGCGTATACTAGCCATTTTTTATCAGTTGAACCATTAATCTTTTCTTTACTTGCCATAAAGATGGTTCCTACTAACATCAAAATTGTTGATAAAATTAGCATTGTTATAGTAATTGGATCTCCACCTTTAGTTGTAACATCAAAGAAGAAAATCAAGAATAATAGGTTAGTTAAAACAAAACTAGATTTGTCAAATGGTGCTACTTTATTAAAAGTGCTTAGTTGTAATGCTTTGTAATAACATAGCCAAGATGCGCCTGTCGCAACACCAGAAAGGCCTAAATAAAGCAAACCTACTTGATCTATTTTGTCAATATCATCAATATTTCCGGTTATTGAACAAGCCACAACCGAAAATACGATGATAATCAAATTTCGATAAGCTAGTAGAAAATTAGTATTAATGTATTTTACACCTGATTTTATAAGAATTGTTGCCATTGTTGTGAAAAATGCTCCTAATAAGGCAAATACCAACCAATCCATTTTTTAACACCGCCTTCATATAAAAATGCTCACCTTAGGTGGGCATATAATCTTTTTTAATGGTGCCGACAACAAGAATTGAACTTGTGACCTGCTAATTACGAGTTAGCTGCTCTACCTACTGAGCTATGACGGCAACAAAGATATTATACCAAATATATATTATTTTTTCAATTTATTAACAATTAGTAACAATATATGACTATAAAACTAGCCATATATTGTTATTATTTATCTAAAATTACTTTTACGAAACTTTAAACTAATGTCAAGCGCTTTGTAAGAATGTGTTAAACTACCTACGGAAATATAATCTACTCCTAAAAGGGCAACACTGCGAACCTTTTTTAGTTCCATATTTCCACTTGCTTCAAGTTTTTTCTTACCTTCATTTAGTTCAACACACTTTTTCATAACTTCATTACTCATATTATCTAGCATAATTACATCGGCCGATGTATTTAATGCTTCCATAAATTCATCTAAAGTTTCTACTTCTACTTCAATAATCATTCCCCTACCAACGGCTTTTCTAAGAATGCTGACAGCATCTTGAATTGAACCGCTTGCGGCAATATGATTATCTTTGATTAGAACACGATCAGATAAGTTGAAACGATGATTTTCACCGCCACCATCTCTTACAGCTTGTCTTTCAAAGACTCTTAATAAGGGAGCAGTTTTACGAGTATCTAAAATTTTACAATTTGTCCCCGCAAGTTCTTGAACAAATTTAGCGGTTGTTGCGGCAATACCACTCATCCGTTGTAAGAAGTTAAGCGCAACTCTTTCGCCTCTTAGTATGTCACGCATTGGGCCTTCAATTGTTGCAATAACATCACCACGGTTAACAAAAGTACCATTGGCTTTTAAAATTTCCATTTTTATACGGGGATTAATTTGTTTAAATACTTCTTTTGCAACATCGATTCCCGATACTACTCCCGTTGCTTTAACAATAAAGCTTCCGGTTAACATTTTATCTTTACTAACTAAATTAAGGGTAGTTATGTCGTTATCTACACCATCTTCAATTAGGGCTTCTTTTATCAATTCAATCGCTTTTTTATCCATTGTCTTTTTCCTTTATATAATTTACTAGATTATTTTTTTATAATTATCAAGAAAAAAGATAGGATTAATAAATCCTATCTTATGCATCTGCAGACTGTGTCAATACAAAAAGTAAAATCACTATTGCTAGAATTATTGCAACAAATAATAGTACCTTTAATGCAGATACAGGAGCTTTACCAGTAAATCTACCTGTAACACCATTTGCAATAAAACGATAAGTTTTATTCTTGTATATATAAATGCCAATCCATACTGGTATTAAAACATATTTGTATTTGATATCAGTATAGTTTGTAGTAACGTTTAAATATGCTACAACATCGTAGTGATAATCACTTAGAATTGCGCGTTTCATAGATTCATCCATGTTACCTTTTGCAATGTTCCAACCATCATTAAGTCTAACTGAGTAATGTTCAGAACTAAAACCTGCCATAAATTCCTTTTCATATACAAATGAATTATTTGTATCAAATGGTGCAATAGCATTCATTTCTTGTTGAGAAATTTTGGTTCCGGCATTTACAATAAAGTCATCGAAGAACAAACTTTTATTACCTGAAATACAAAAGTATCTAATTTCTGTAACAGTACGTCGATTTTTACCGCTACCAACAGTTCTTGTATAATATTTACCAAGTTTTCCATCATAAGAACTACTAGCATTACTATCAAATGTCCATATTGGTAAATAAACGCCATTAAGTTTAATATTAGGAATTTGTTTTTTTACCTTACGAGGAACAAATATTTTTTTACGAAGCCACTTACGATAAGCATCTTTAACATTTTGACTAGGAATTTGAAAAGGAATAATACGATGTGGTTTAATTCCTGTAACTTGATTAGTCATAATTGTGTGATTTGAACCACAGAATGGGCAAGTTACAGACATTTCCCCCGCATTAAGTACATTATCAGCACCACAGTTATCACAGTGAATTATCTTTGTTTCCGCCGCCCAATTGTTATCTTCATTTTGTCCTTCAACAAAATCGTTTTCGATATCGCTTGTTTCTTTGTTTATATTTTCCTCATAGCCACAATATTCACAATGAAGTCCGCCGGTTGCGGGATCATAGGAAATTGGGGCCCCGCAACCAGGACATTTAAAATCGTCTGCGGTTTTTAAATTACTATTATTCATATAAAATCCTATTACTATTTAATATTGATAATTATATTTGTTTACCACAGTTAGGGCAGAATTTTGCACCTGCACTTACTTGGGCTCCACAGTTTTGACAGAATTTTGTTTGAGCAGCAGGTTTACCACAATTAGGGCAGAATTTTGCACCTGCATTCATTGGTTGTCCACAACTTGCACAAGTTGTCATTGGAGAACCAGCTTGTTGTTGAGGTTGTTGATAAGCTGATTGATTCATTGCTTGACTCATTGCCATACCAGCACCAAAGCCAACACCCATACCAGCGATTCCAGCTCCACCATTAGGGTTGTTTGCGGCATCTCTAATAGCTTGGGCAGTTTGATATTGAGTAAATTCGTTTAATTTACCACTCATAGCACCAAGAGATGATCTTTGGTCGATAGCTTTTTCTACTTCTTCTGGTAAAGAAACGTTTTCTACAAATAAGCTAACAATTTCAACACCTAAAGCATTAAAGTCTTTTTGTGCTTCTTTTTTAACGATATCGCTTAATTCACGATATTTTGATGGAATGTCAAGAGCAGGAATCTTTGATTCACCTAATGCATCAGAGAAACTTGTAACAATCATACTCTTGAAATATTCTTTTAAGCTTTCAGTACCATAGTCACGATTTGTACCAAATACTTCACGCATAAATTGAGCAGCATCTTTAACTCTGAAACTATATGTACCTCTTGCGCCTAAACGTACGATACCAAAGTCAGCATCTCTTAAGCTAACTTTACTAGAAGTTCCCCATTTTAAGTTAATGAATTGTTTAACATTTACATAGTAAACTTCAGCTTTAAATGGTGAGTCAAATCCATACTTCCAACTTAATAATTTTGTAAGAATTGGCATATTGTTAGTTGTTAGTTTGTGTAAACCTTCACCATAAACATCGGCAACTTGACCGCTTGCTACTAAAATAGCAACTTGAGATGGACGTACTACTAATTGACATCCATTCATGATTTCATCACGATCAGTCATCGGATAACGATATACTATCTGATCGGTTGAATCATCCTTCCATTCTATTACCTTTAATAATTGTCTAAAAAGTCCCATAATTTTCCTCCATTATAATATATTATTTTTTTTGTTTTTTATTTGAATTTTAAAGTAGCATCAACTGCTTTTTTCCAACCTTTGATTAATTTGTCTCGCATTTCATCATCAATGCGGCTCATAAATATTTGTTCAACTTGATGTAATTTTTTTATTTCATCTTTTGACTTAAATACTCCTGTTGCGAGTCCCGCAAAATATGTTGCACCTAAAGCTGTTGTTTCAAAACAAGTAGGTCTAATTAATTTAGCATTTAATAAATCGGCTTGGAATTGCATCATATAATCATTTACACTGGCTCCACCATCAACACCTAAATATTGAATTTCATTTTGTGATTCTTTTTTCATGGCATCCATCACATCACGAGCTTGATAAGCGATTGATTCAATGGTTGCGGCAACAATATTATCTTTAGTAGTTGCTCTAGTGATTCCAAAAATTGCACCTCTTGCATCGTTATCCCAATAAGGAGTTCCAAGACCAACAAAAGCCGGAACTATATAAACGCCATTGCTTGGATTGCTACTTTTTACTGATTTTTCACAATCAGAAGATTTTTCGAAAAATTCTAGTTGATCACGCAACCACTGGATTGCTGACCCTGCAACAAAAACCGAACCTTCTAATGCATATTCTATTTTACCATTTAAGCCCCAAGCGATAGTTGTAAGTAATCCATAATTGGAAGTTATTGGTTTTTCACCAGTATTCATTAAGATAAAACACCCAGTCCCATAAGTACTTTTACAATCTCCTGGTTCAAAACAACATTGTCCAAATAATGATGCTTGTTGGTCCCCTACGATTGAAGCAATCGGTATTTGGCTAAATATTTTATCGATACTAGTTAAACCAGTCGCATAACCAAATATATGGCTACTTGGTAATACTTCAGGTAAAATGTTTTTAGGAATACCAAAATATCCTAATAATTCATCATCCCATTTTAACTCATTAATATTATAGATCAAAGTTCTAGAAGCATTACTGTAATCGGTAGCATGAACCTTGCCATTTGTAAGCTTCCATAATAAATAGGTATCTATGGTTCCAAACAACAATTTTCCTTCTTCAGCTTTTTCTTTAACATTATCAACGTTATCAAATATCCATTTAATCTTACTAGCAGAAAAATACGGATTAATAATCAAACCCGTTTTTTTCCTAAAGATATCGCTAAGTCCACGATTAATTAAATCTTCACAAATAGATTGGGATTGTCGTGATTGCCATACTATCGCATTATAGACTGGCTTCCCAGTAGTTTTGTCCCATATCACTGTTGTTTCTCGTTGATTAGTAATTCCAATAGCTTTGAGTTTATTTAAATCTAGGTTGCTTGTATAAATAACGTTTTTAATTGTTTGATAAGTTAATTCCCATATTTCTTCGGGATTGTGTTCAACCCAACCATTATGGGGACATATTTGAGAAAACTCAATTTGATTTTCCGCAATAACATTAGCTTTATTATCAAATATTATTGCCCTTGTACTTGTTGTACCTTGATCAATTGTTAGAATATATTCTTTTCCCATACACCAAACCATTAGTCCTATATTTTCAGTTTATTATATCACATTTTTTTTAGAATTACAAGAAAAAAAGTATACTATTCTTTTATTTTTCGTCTTTTATGACTTTTTCCGCAATATCAAGTCTTACTAAATCGTTAAATTCGACTTTACTATCTAACTCTTTTGCTTCAATCATAATATCTTGTAAACGATTAAAGCCTTCTTTTGAAAACATAGGGGTCTTACACCATGCATTTATTGAACGATACCTATTAACTACTTCAATTAAGACATCTAGGTTTATATCAGTAAAGAATGGTTGTACAGTTTCCGCAATTTCTTTATCGGTAGCATTTTCAACAAACTTTTGTCCTTTATATAAAGCTCTTGTGAATTTTTCAAGAACCTCTTTATTGTTGTTATAGTAATCCAAAGTAGTTGAGTATGCTGTATAAGTAATTTCTCCTGCATATTCAGCTGTTGCGGCTAAAAGATAGGCTTTCTTTTGATTGATTAAAGTTGTAGCTGTTGGTTCAAATAAACTTACAAAATCGCCTTCTCCTTCTAAGAATGATCCCGTTAATGCCGCAAAAGCAACATCAGTACGAACATTTACATCTTTGGTATCATCATCTTGTCCAACGTTTAATCCTGCTTGTTTTAAGACATACTCAAGAGTCATTTCTGGTACGCCACCTTTTCTACCACCTAAGATGCTTTTACCTTTTAAGTCTGCTAAAGTAAAGTTTTCAATAGGAATTCTTCCAAAAATAAAACTTCCATCGGTTCTCGTTAATTGAGCAAAATTAATCAGATAATTACTTTTATTATTTTTATATAAATAAATGGTAGGTTCGGGACCTTGCAAACCAATTTGCGCATCATTTGATAATAATGCGGCGGTAACTTTATCCGCTCCATTAGCATTAATTAAATCAATTTCAAGACCTTCTTCTTTAAAATAACCTTTGGTTATTGCGGCATATTGAGGAGCGTAGAATATCGAACGAGCTACCTCAACAAGTTTTATCTTCTTATATTTGGTTTTTCGACAACTAGTAGTTGTAAAACCTACCAATAAAATTGCTAACGCACAAAATATTTTTTTCAAATTAATTCCTCTTTCTTTTTATATTTTTTTCAATTATATTGACTACTTCATACATCACAAATGAAATTATAGCTAAGACAATGACCCCCATCATAACTAAATCCATATTAAACACTTGTGAACCATACATTATTAAATAGCCAATTCCATACCTTGAAACAATGAATTCACCAACAATAACGCCTACCCAACTCATACCAATATTTATTTTAATTAAACTTATTATATTGGCTAGATTAGCAGGAATAACTAATTTAAATAATATTTGTAATTTAGTTGCATTAAAACTTTGTAGCATTTTTATTTTTTCTTCTTCTACTTGAATAAAATAATTGTATGCTGAAATAATTGTTAACACTAATGATATTGAAACCGCCACCGCAGTGATTCCCTTTATGCCGGTTCCCATCCAAATTATAATGATTGGCGCAAGAGCTGTTTTAGGCAAAGCATTTAATACTACTAAAAATGGTTCCATTATTTTAGCTATTATTTTATTCCACCAAAGAATAATTGCGATAAGTAAACCCGCTAGGGTTCCAATAACTAATCCCAATAATGTTTCAAGTAATGATATGCCAATATGTTTATATATTGTTTTCGTAACAATATAAGTTTTTAATAATTTCACAATTCTACTAGGTTTACTAAATAAGAAGGCATCAATTATTTCAAGTGAAGATAGTAATTCCCATAACCCTACAAATAAAACTAAAATAACTATTTGGGTAATTAATACTTTGATTGCTTCTTTTCTTCGTCGTTTTAGAAATGGATTATTCATTTAAAAGCCCCCATATTTCGTCAAAATACTTTCTAAATTCACTAGATAGCCTTTTATTAAATGGCGTATTATCAGGTGAATCGGTTTTAATGTCAATTATTTTTTTCAACTTTGCTGGTCGATGTGATAATACTATTACTCGATCTGCCATAGCAATTGCTTCTGAAATGTCATGGGTAACTAGTATTGCCGAAACATTAGAATCTTTTATCATTTTAAAAATATCTTCACTGACATTTATTCTAGTTTGATAATCTAATGCTGAAAATGGTTCATCTAGTAACAACACTTGAGGATTAGTAGCTAGTGTTCTAATTAAAGCTATGCGTTGTCTCATCCCACCTGATAGTTCTTGAGGGTAACTATTTATAAAATCTATTAATCCATATTTAGTTAATAACTCTTTTGTCTTATCGATATTTTCCTGATTTTTTTCTTTTTTTATTTCCAATCCTAGCATTATATTTTTCCAAACTGTCCGCCAATTAAATAAATGATCGCGTTGAAACATGTAGCCTATTTCACCATCAACATAGATTTCCCCCTCAGTTGGTTCAATCAATTTAGATATTATGTTTAGTAGTGTTGATTTACCCGAACCACTCGGTCCAACAATTGCAATTATTTCTCCTTCATTTAAATTAAAGGTTATATTTTCTAATACATCAAGTGCTCCTATTTCAGTATAAAATGTCTTACTTACATTCTTCATTTCTAATTTTTTCACATTTTCACCTCTTCAATGGTACACTTTATTTTATTCATCATTTCTACTTTAGTGTAGGCAAATAAACTTTTTCATTTGTATCAAAACAAAGGCTATTATTTTGGCAAACAAAAAGTGGTACCTTTTTAGATACCACTATCGTTTAATATTTAATTTTTAAAACTTGAGGATTCTTTTTCTTTTCTTTTATTTTCTCAAATTCTTTATGTTTCATTCTTTCTTGTTTTAATTCAAGATTTTTAATTAAAA
Source organism: Acholeplasmatales bacterium (assembly GCA_003539625.1). GTDB lineage: Bacteria > Bacillota_I > Bacilli_A > ML615J-28 > CAG-313 > CAG-313. The sequence goes on along the minus strand of DPOU01000019.1, from coordinate 6,523 downwards.
GTTCTACTCCTAACATCAAAGTTATTGAAACAACAACCATACTGAAGGCAAGCCAAGTTGCGGTAGCATTAGAAGCTCTTTCAATTTTATATTCTTTTCCATCAACTAAAATTGTTTCACCATCCAACAATATATAACCTTGTTCCGTTATATTTACATTAACTGGATTTACTTCACCAGTAGCTTTATCAACGATTCTAACTGTATCCCATTTTAGGCTTTCATATTCAAAATCAAATTTGATTTTAGTTTTAGGAATTCCAATTGTTTTACCTTTCATTGATGTTAGAATACATGCGATTGAAACAACCCACATAAGAATACACAAAACCACTTTTTTCTTGTTAAAAGGTAAACATGCTCTACACATAACGACTAGTAAAGTAAGTGTAGCAGTCATTGCAACTACTGTCTTTACTTCTGGAACTTCAAAGCCATATTCTCTTGAGAACCAATAAGTAAATACGATTGCACCAACGATACCAGCTGCACCAGGAATAGCACTCTTTAAAGCATTTCGCATAAAGTTACCTTTAACTGGCGTATTATTTGCTTGTAATGCCAAGAACATTGATGGTATACCGATTGCAAACATTTCTAATATTAGTAATTGATTAGATCCACTAAAAGGGAATGTAGCATTTCTTAAAAATCTTTGATAAAGAGGAATATCTGCATCTTTTTGGCCTAACAAATAGAAGAATCCACTGGCAGTTAAGATTGCAAGGAAAGTCATAAATAGGGTTTTTACTAAATATAACATTGCGGTTTGTTGAACGTTGTTAATTACTCTTCTTCCTTCCGCAACTACTTTTGGCATTGAGGCAAAATTAGAATCAACTAATACTAATTGAGCAACCCCTTTTACTGAGTCATTGCCTGATGCCATTGCGATACTACAATCTGCTTCTTTTAATGCAGGTATATCGTTAACACCATCACCAGTCATCGCTACTGTTTTTCCTTGTTTCTTAAGGGCTTGTACTAGTAATTTCTTTTGTTCTGGTTTAACTCTTCCAAAGACTGTAAATTTACTAGCCGCTTCAATTACTTCATCTTCACTCATACCATCTAAACTAACACATTTGCTGGCATTTTCAATTCCAACTCTACGTGCTACTTCTGATACTGTTACTGGGTTATCACCAGATATTACTTTTACTTCTACGCCACTTTCTTTAAAATACTCAATTGTATCTTTGGCTTCTTCACGAATTTGGTCTTCAATAAGTATCAGGGCGATTAACTTAGGTACACGTTGTACCTTACCATCTTTTACAGCTAAATTTGAATGTGCTAAACAAAGCACACGCAATCCTTTATTGGCATAATCAGAAATTTTATCAGCATATTTTTCAAATCCACTCTTTAAAACAAATTCAGGTGCACCAATAATGTATGTATTTGTTTCACCAAAAGAAACTGCACTATATTTACGATCAGATGAGAAAGGAACAACCATTGTAGGTGTTAAAACTGATTTTATCCCATAGTAATTAGCAAGGGCTTGTGCCGTTGCATTAGTTTCTTGTAATGCTGCATTCATTGAACTTATGACATCTTCAATATTAGTCTTGTCAGGTTCATTAATGATTTCGTGTTTAATAACTGTCATCTTACCATTTGTGATAGTACCTGTTTTATCTAAACATAATACATTAACTCTGGCTAGCATTTCAATACAATAATTATCTTGAACTAAGGTATTGTGTTTTGACAATCTAAATACCCCAACCGATAAAGCAACTGATGTTAATAAATACAATCCCGCAGGTATCATACCAATGATTGCGGCAGTAATTGGTTTAATCGCCACAATATAATTAGCTTTAAGCGGAATAATCAAATCAGGATTAGATAAATCACCACCATACAACAAATCCCTAAAGCCTTTCCAGTTCCATGACCACGCATACATTGCAACCGATGTTATGACAATAATAAAGCCCATAACAACTAGTAATTTTCTTAGACCTGAAAGTATTTGTGAGTTGGGCTCAGTATATTTCTTAGCTTGTGATGTTAATTTATTAATTTCATTCATTTTTGCAACATGGATTACTTTTGCATATGATGTACCAGAAACCATAAAACTTCCTGAATAAATTACATCATTAACTTTTTTCTTAATTGGTACTGATTCACCAGTAAGTTGTGATTCATTAACTTCAACTTCACCTTCTAGTAGTACCATGTCCGCAACAATTTGAATACCAGGAGTTAAATAAACGATATCGTCTAAAACTACATCGGTTTCTTTCATTACAACTTTTTCACCATTTCGAACTAATGTTACCTTGGGATTAGTCAATAGTTTTAATTTATTAATTGCAATTTTTGACTTAGTTTCTTGAATTATCCCAATAACAAGGTTAATACTAACAATTATTACGAATGAGAAGGTTGCTAAACCAAATTCAAAGGTTTTATCACTACCTAAATTTAATAATTGTTTTACACTATCATTTACTCCTGCTTGTTTATTCCAGGCATTTGCTACTAACAATAATATTAAAACAATAATATACAAAATATTAAAAAAAGTAAAAGTGTTTTTAGTTATTACTTTAAAAACTAATTTGAAATTTTTAGTAAATTTACTTTCTACCCTTCCTTCAATATTTACTTGTAAATTTTCAATTCTTTCATTAGCTTCTTCATCAGTAAGTCCATCTTTATAATTTTTACTACTTACATATTTGGGAGTTTTACGATCTTCGCTATACGTACCATAAACTGTTTTTTTCTTTTTCTTTTTCTTTTTCTTTTCCGTTTTCTTTGAAGAGGCATTACCTTCACTTAGCTTTTTGCTCATTTCATTGCTCCTTTCAAAAATATTTATACGATGTTCTTTTTCTATTATATCATTTTTAAATATTTATTAAAAGTGAATAACATAAATTTTTTTATCTTATTTTTGGTTTTTTTTCTTCGAAAATGATAAAATCTATTTGAGGTGAAATTATGAAACAACCAATAATCGGCATAAGCCCACGCTATGCTTTTTACAAAGAAACTAATCGACATTTTTTGCAAGTTAATACTGATTATATTGACCAAATCGTAAACAGAAATGCGATTCCCCTAATTCTTGTCCCAGGACCAAATTTATTAAATTCTTTAAAAATGTGCGACGGAATTCTCGAAATAGGTGGCGATGATATTGATCCTAAATACTATGGTGAAACAAATGATTTAGGTTTGTCAAAAGGTATTGATGAAGAAACTGATTTAATTGATAAAGAAATTATTGAATATGCAATAATTAATAAACTACCCGTTTTAGGAATATGTAGAGGCATCCAATGTATTGCGGCATTCCTAGGTGGAAAATTAACTCAAGACATTGAAACGGATAAATTAGAACATCCAGCAGTTGATAAAAAACATTACGTTGAACGAATTGCTACGGGAAATCTTTCTAAATTATTACCCGAAAAATTCCTAGTAAACACCTTTCATCATCAAGCTGTTAAAACAGTTCCTGAGGGATTTATTGCTACTTATAAAAACGCTGATGTAATTGAAGCAATCGAACATAAGACATTACCAATTGTAGCAGTTCAATGGCATCCTGAAAGATATTATACCAAAGAATCAGAAATAATCTTTGACTACTTTTTGGAGAAAGTAAATGAATATCGAGAAAATAATAACTAGTAAAAACGTCTATGATGGTCGTATTGTAAAGCTAGATATTAATGAAGTTGAGCTACCAAATGGCCAGATTGCAAAACGCGAAGTTGTCTCGCACAAACCTGGCGTTTCAATTGTTGCGATAGATGATAAAAACAATTTCATATTTGTAAAGCAATTCCGTAGTGGTATTGGTGATGAACTTATCGAAATACCTGCTGGTTTAGTTGAAAATGGTGAAAATCCTAAAAGTGCTGCACGACGTGAACTCCAAGAAGAAATTGGATATGATTGTAGTAATTTAGAATTACTTTGTAGTTTTTATCCATCTCCTGGCTTTTGTAATGAAGTTACTTATATATATTTAGCAACAAATTTAATTAAAAGTTCTTTACCTAAAGATGAAGATGAATTTATTGAGTTAATTAGAATTCCTATGGCAGAAATTAAAAGCTTATATAATAAGGAATACACTGTTGATGGAAAAACCATCTTAGGCATTACCCTTGCCTTAAATAGACTATCTAAATAGCAACGAAAAAGAGTGATTCAAAAATCACTCTTTTTGCTTACTAATTTGTTTTTTTGTATTCTGCAACAATTTTATCAACTAATTGATTAGGTACATCATCGTATCTGATAAACTTACGTGTAAATTTACCACTACCTTGAGTCATTGCCTTTAAGTCAATTGAATAATTGATAATTTCAGCTTCTGGTATTTGAGCAGTAATTGCAGTTTTACCATTACCTACTGGTTCCATACCAATTACAGAACCTCTTCTTTGAGGAATATCACCCATAATGTCACCAACATATTCATCTTTTACAGTTATTACAACTTCCATAATAGGTTCAAGAATTGTTGGTTTAATTGTCTTACAGGCTTCTTTAAAGGCAAGTGCTGCCGCAATCTTAAATGAAATTTCATTTGAATCAACTGGGTGGTATGATCCATCATATAAAACAGCTTTTACACCAATAACTGGGAATCCCGCAATAGGACCATGTTCTAAAGTATCGATTAAACCCTTTTCAACCGCTGGGAAGAAGTTTTTAGGAACCGCTCCACCAACTACTTCTGAAGCAAATTCAAAGTCTTTGTCTGCTAATGGTTCAAAACGAATCCATACATCACCAAATTGACCTGCTCCACCAGATTGTTTTTTATGACGACCTTGGGCAGAACCGATTTTACGGATAGTTTCACGATAAACGATTTTTTGGTCAGCAGTATCTACATCTACTTTAAACATATTTTTCATCTTTTCTAAGATATAACCAATATGAGTCATACCTTGACCACCAACTAATAATTGAGCAGTTTCAGGGTTACGTTTTACTTCAAATGTCGGATCTTCTAAGTTTAATTTTTGTAATGCAGAAGAAATCTTATCTTCATCTTGTTTTGTTTTAGCATGAATTGCTACATAGATTACTGGTGTAGGCATTTCAACTGGTGGATACATTATAACATCTTTCTTATCACAAAGAGTATAACCTGTTTGAATATCGCCAGATTTAGTTAAAACACCAATGTCACCGGCATGTAAAACATCAATATTTATTTGAGTTTTACCCATAATGCAAGAAATTACACCAATTTTTGCTACTTGATCAGTATTTGGAATATAAACTTCAGTAAGACCTTTAGTTGTTCCTGAACATACTTTTATGAAATTAATAGTACCTAGGAAAGGGTCCACTAATGTTTTAAATACGTATGCTGAGAAAGGTTCAGTATCTAAAGATTTTCTTTCTAGTTTTTCATTATTTTTTGGATTAACTCCACGATTAGGTCTTAAATCTTGAGGTGATGGTAAGTAGTTGCAAATCTTTTCTAACAAGCCTTTTACACCCATATCTTTAGTTGCACAGCCAACAAGGATTGGGAAAATATCACAATTTAATAATGCACTTCTTAATCCCTTAGTGATTTCTTCTTCAGTAAGAGTTTCACCACCAAAATATTTTTCTAATAATACTTCATCTTCTTGCGCAACAATTTCAGTGAATTCCGCATATAATTCTTCTACTTTTGCTTCAAATTCAGCTGGAATTGGCGATTCTTTTTCATCTTGACCAATGTATGCTTTCTTTGATAAGATGTCGATATAACCTTGGTAGTCAGTTCCTGAACCAATTGGAATTACAAATGGAACAGCTTTTGAACCAAAACCATTTCTAATATTTTCAATAATTTTATCTAATTTTACGTTTTCTTTATCAGCTTTGTTAACAAAAATAATTGTTGGGGTATGTCTTAATCTTAATTCATCCCAAACTCTTTCACTACCTACTTCAATTCCCTTTTGTGCATCAATAAGGACAACAGCCCCTTTAACTACTGCTAAATCTTGAGCAATTTCTCCTGAAAATTCTTCTGATCCTGGAGTATCAAGGAAGTTGATTTTAAAATTATTCCATTCAACTGGGATTACTGATGTTGAAAGTGATGTTAAACGATTTTGCTCCTCAACAGAATAATCTGATACAGTATTTTTGCGTTCTACTTCACCCTTTTTGTTTATTGCCTTACTTAGGTATAACATTGACTCGCTTAAACTTGTTTTCCCACTTCCTAAGTGACCAAGTAAAGCGACATTTCTAATTTGATTAGTTAAATATTCTTTCATAGTACTCCTCCTCTTGCTATTCAACTATAAAAACGCTTACATTTATATTATATAATATCTTAACGATAATTTCAAATAAATGAATAATTTTTTTGAAAACGTATTCATTTATTGACATACTTTTTCATTTATTTATCACATTACTAATTTATCCCCTATTTTCGTAAAAAACAGCGCAATATTTTCTCCCTTTTGATAAGCCTTTACATTGAAGATATAGGCTTTTTTTGATATAATAAACATAAATAATC
>DPOU01000029.1 GCA_003539625.1 Acholeplasmatales bacterium | reverse complement strand
CAATCTAGTGTACACGAACAGATAAAAAAATGTCAAGAGTTATTGACATATGTCGGAAATTTTGATATAATATGATTCGAGGTAATTATTATGGCAAGACCGACTAAGGAAAGAAAAGTTTGTTGCTTCCCCGAAGTGAGTACGTTTGTCCCTGACGGTAAGAACGTTGGTCAACCCGTTGTGTTGGCGATTGACGAATATGAAACTATCCGTCTAATCGATAACGAAGGGCTTTCTCAGGAATAGTGCGCAACACAATTGGGGGTGGGCAGGACTAACGTGCAGAGCATTTACGACAGCGCAAGAAAAAAGATTGCCAAGGCGTTGGTTGCAGGCTGTCCCATAAAAATCGGGGGAGGCAAATACTGCCTTTGCAACGGCAACACCGATTATTGTTATAAAACGGACTGTATAAAAAGAAAAATTCAAAACCAATTTAAATTGGAAAAAGGAGATAATATCATGAGAATCGCAGTAACTTACGAAAACGGGCAAATCTTTCAGCATTTCGGGCATACTCAAGTTTTTAAGGTGTATGATATCGAGGACGGAAAAGTAGTTAATTCGCAGATAATCGATACCAACGGTACGGGTCACGGAGCCTTAGCAGGTTTGCTTGCAAATATAAACGCCGACGTCCTTATCTGCGGAGGTATAGGCGGCGGTGCGCAGATGGCGTTAAGTCAGACAGGTGTAAAGCTTTACGGCGGAGTTTGCGGCAATGCAGACGAAGCGGTAGAGGCATTTATAACGGGTAAGCTCGATTATAATCCCGACGTTCACTGCGACCATCATCACCACGACCACGATGAAGAACATTCATGCGGAAGTCACGGCTGCGGTCACGGTAAGTGCGGAGACAATTAAGTTTGTGATTTTGTCACGGAAAGCAAAAGATAAATACGCTATAATTGAATAAAAGGAGGCATAAAAATGAAAGAATATATTTGCACGGTTTGCGGCTACGTCCATAAAACCGACGGCGAACTGCCGCAAGATTTTATCTGTCCGCTCTGCGGTGCAGGCAGAGATGCCTTTAAACTAAAGGAAGAAAACAATGCGCAGACAGCGATAGAAAAGCCCCATACGGAAAAGGAACTTTCCGCAATGGAGATGAGCATTATCTGCTCTAACCTTGCCCGTGGGTGTGAAAAGCAGTATCTCCCCAAAGAGAGTGAAAACTTTAAAAAGTTATCAGAGTTTTTCCGCTCCAAGGCACAGCCTGAAGACATGGCAAGTTATGAAAAACTTCTTGAGCTGATTGAACAGGACTTATCGTCGGGGTTCCCCTACGGAAACATAGTTGCAGGAAAGCAGCCCGACAGGGGCGCGTTGCGCTGTCAGGTATGGGCGGAAAAGGTTACGAGAATGTTGCAGTCTCTCCTATTACGCTATAGAACCGAAGGCGATAAAATGCTTGAAAACACGGGCGTTTACGTCTGCACGGTTTGCGGTTTTGTGTATGTGGGGAACGAGCCTCCCAAGCTCTGCCCCGTCTGCAAAGTGCCTGACTGGAAATTTGAAAAGGTTGAAAGGAGGGGAAAATAATGGCTGATAAATATGCGGTTAGAAATTTAAGGCTCTGCACCAAAGACTGTCTCTGTCTATACGTCTGCCCTACGGGTGCTACCGACACGGAGAACAGTATAATTGATACCGAAAAATGTATAGGTTGCGGAGCGTGTGCTCAGGCTTGCCCTTCAAGTGCAATCTTGTTAGTACCTAAAGAGTTGCCCCCTCAACAGCCTAAAGAAGAAAAGGTGGTAGAGGCGTTAAGGGCTTTAGTTCAAAATAAGGCTAAGGCGGAAAATATAGCCTCGCAACTGCCTGAAGTGTTGGCGGTTGCTATTGAAAAGTCCTCTCGCCTGATGGCGGAAGATTTGTGCAGAGAGGCTGGGTTTATGCTCCCCCAAAGCGCAAACACTTTAGAGTTTTTAGAGAGTATCAAGGGTTATCCTGATATACCCGTAGATATAGTCAACGCTCTGCTTGACTCAATAAAATTTAACGAAAATAAAGAAATTAAAGAGGTAAAAACTATGAAGAAATGGAAATGCACGGTATGCGGATACATACACGAAGGCGACGAAGCTCCCGAAAAATGCCCCGTATGCAAACAGCCCAAGGAGAAGTTTGTAGAGATTAAGGAAGCTAAGAGTCCTTACGCAGGCACGAAGACGGAAAAGAACTTGTGGGAAGCTTTCGCAGGCGAATCTCAGGCAAGGAATAAGTACACCTACTTTGCCTCGGTTGCTAAAAAGGCTGGTTACGAGCAGATAGCCGCACTCTTTTTGCAGACTGCCGAGAACGAAAAGGAACATGCAAAGCTTTGGTTTAAGGCGTTGGGCGAGCTTGGCAATACGGCGGAGAACCTTCTCCACGCAGCTGAAGGCGAAAACGCAGAGTGGACGGATATGTACGACAGAATGGCAAGGGAGGCTGACGAAGAGGGCTTCCACGATTTAGCAAAGCAGTTCAGAGGCGTTGCCGCAATTGAGAAGTCACACGAGGAGAGATACCGTGCTCTGCTCAATAACGTTGAAACCAAGCAGGTGTTTGAAAAGGCAGGCGTTCAGGTATGGGAGTGCCGCAACTGCGGACATATCGTAGTAGGTACCGCCGCACCCGAAGTATGCCCCGTATGCAATCACCCTCAGGCATTCTTTGAAGTGAGAAAGGAAAACTATTGAGAAAACTGTAAATAAAGTATTGTTCTAAAAAATAATTGACGTATGAATTACGAAAAAGGCTTTTCCCTTAATTTTGGGGGAAAAGCCTTTTTTCACGAACCTGCTATTGGTTATAATTTTTATCTGTCCGTAAACAGAATTATATTTGACGCCTGTTTTGTCTTCCTTTTTGATGTTAAAACTTTTAAACTTACATTGATTTAACGGCTTTAATTCTGTTTTTAATTTTGCTTGTCCATTTTAGCAAACTACATTATCAGTAAAAGGATAAAATGGTCTTTTTATATCTAAAAATTGCCAAAATGGGACTAAAATGTGTATATTTAATTGGAACTAATTTAACAATTAGTTTTTTATTATATAAAAATAGTAATTCAGGGTGTAGGAGGGGAAAGAAACAGAATGAAAAAATTATTACTATTTTGTGTTATATCTGTCGTATCTTTGTTATTTATAACATTTAATGTAAAGACAAATAAATATACAAAAATTGTTTTTGAAATGCCAGTTAATCGTGCATCACAAGATTTAAGCGGAACTGAAATTGGAACAATCACTATTGATAATCCAACTAAAGTAGTTTTACAAATAAAAACAACTGGTGATTTAGGTGAAGTTTGTGATACTAGTAGTGTTTCAGAAAAAAATAGATTTGCACAACATTATAAGACAACTAATACAAATACATTTAATAGTTTAGGATTAACAAATTATAAAAGTGTTTATACATCAGTTTATACACCATTCATCGAATGTGTATATGATTATGATTATTTCTTTAAAAATCAAAGAAATATATTAAATACACTAGAAAGTTCTGAACAAATTGAAAAGGTATATGTTTTAGGCGAAATTAAAAGGGAGCCCTGTTTAGAATATAGTTTAGATAAAATAGGAGCTAAACAAATATATCAATCACGTCAATATAGTGGTTATGGTGTGAAAATTGGGATATTAGAAGCGGGAGTAATTGACGTTACGCATCCATTTATATCAGGTTTAAATTACGTAGTATTGGATCAACCTAATAAAGAAGAAGAAATATGCGAGCATACTACACAAATGGCGTCAATAATTGCAGGTAAAATTGGTATTGCTAAGGATGCAATGATTTATAGTGCTCAAGCGTTTGATACACCAGATAATGAAGTTGACTGGTTGATTGAAAATGGTGTTGATATAATAAATTGTAGTTACGCAACAAGTAATGCTAACGGCTATTATGATTCAGAATCGGCCTATATGGATTATGTTGTTTATACATATGGAATAACAGTTGTAGCTTGTGCTGGTAATACTGGTGGTTATGTTACTAATCCAGGACTAGGAAATAATGTAATAACAGTTGGTTCAACTAATTTTTCTTGTACCAGTGTAGCAGATTTTTCAGCAAATGATAATCAAGAATTACGTACAAAGCCAACAGTAGTAGCACCTGGAACATCCATAAATTTATATGCACCTGAATTATGGGACCAAATATGGTTTGCCACAGGAACAAGTGCAGCTACAGCATTTACCACTGGCATTATTGCTTTGTTAATGCAAGAATTTAGTTATTTAAAAAGAAAGCCTCAAAGAATTAAATCAATTCTTGCAACTACTGCGACTAATTTAGAAGGATATACAATAAAAGGTTTTAATGGCCTATATTTAAGTCAAGGTGCTGGTATGATAAATTACCAAAATTTCAGAGATTTGCCATATTCTAAATGTAAAGAGCGAGATGTTATTGGGGACTTTTCAAGTGATGTTCCTGTTTTTTCAACATCTGTTACAGAAGGAGCACCAGGCGTGAAAATAAGATTAACTGTTTCATGGCTTGGAACTGGTTATGAAGAAAACACAGCAGTTAGTTTTAATAATCAATATATAGTTAAAATTGTTGACAACAATGGAAATGTTTTCGCAGAAGCAAGATGTAAAAATTCGACTACGGTATTTATCTATTATCCAATGCCTAGTGTAGCTGATTATCATATAAAAGTATATCAAATTGGTGTCAGAATGGTTGCTAAAGATCGATTAGCCGTATCTTACTATACTTACAGATAATTATTAATAAATCATATTCGTAAGAGTAATGCATAAAATGAATTGGTGATAATTTGAAAAGGTATTATAAAATTTTTTGTGCATGTTTAGTGTTTGTTTTTATATCGGTGATATTGCAAGTTAAAGTAAAAGCCGCTGACACAATTATCAAAAATGCAAAAAGCGGTATAGCAATTGAAATGGAAACAGGTACAGTATTATACGAATATGAATCTGACAAGAAGCTGTATCCTGCAAGTACAACTAAGGTAATGACCTTAAAGTTAATTTTTGATGCAATAAAACAAGGTAAATTATCAATGGATCAAGTATTAACTACTTCAGCACATGCGGCATCTATGGGTGGTAGTCAAATATACTTAGCACCTAATGAACAGATGAAAGTAAGTGATTTACTAAAAGCTGTTGTAATTGCTTCCGCAAACGATGCGGCGGTAGTACTTGCTGAAGCCATTGCAGGAACTGAAGAAAACTTTGTTAAAATGATGAATGCCGAAGCGCAAAGACTTAAACTAAAATATACTAACTTCGTAAATGCAACAGGGTTACATGAATTAAGACATTACACTACTGCTGCAGACCTAGCCACTATCGCAAAAGAATTACTATTTTATTATGAAGAGGAAGTTATCAAACTTACCTCAACTTACGAAGATTATTTAAGAAAGGATACACCTAAGCCTTTTTGGTTAGTTAATACGAATAAGTTGATAAAAGGCAACAGTGGTATAGATGGTTTAAAAACAGGTTGGACGACTCAGGCAGGTTATTGTTTAGTTGCAACAAAGAAAGTTGATGGAATGCGTGTTATCAGCGTTGTTATGGGCGCAGAAACTGTCGATAAGCGAAGTGAAGATACACTTGCTTTACTTAATTATGCATTTGCTAACTATGAAAGAAGGATTCTAGCAAAAAAAGGTACAATTATAGATACTGGTGAAAATATTCTTTTAAAACCTTCAACATATAAAATTGTACTTGCCACAGATATTACCAAAGTGGTAAAGAAGAATGAAGAAATTGGCAAAGTAGAATATAAGGTTGAATTAGATTATATAGATGGTAATCGAAAAGATAACATTGGTAGATTACAAGTATTTATAGATAATGTTAAATATCAAGATTATCAATTAGATTTTGAAAATGAGGTATCTAAAGGAAACTTTTGGGATTTATTAAGAACTATTATCAAAAGTATTCTATAATGACATATTTAAACGAAATAAGAACAATTCGAGGAGGATTGTTCTTATTTCTTTTTTATTTTACAAATATCGCTATTTTAAATAAAGAATAATTTATAAAATTATAAATAATATTAAAAACTATTTGAGTAAAACTAAAAACTATGATAAAATCTAGCAGGGGGGTAAGAAGTAATGGCAATTCATATTCAAATGGCAATAAGAAAAAATCGGTTGTTTGTAAGATTAAAAGGGGAATTAGATCAAGCAGTTACCGAAAAATTAAAGGTAAGAATTAGTGAGTTAATTGATAAGTATGAGATAAAATACTTAATTTTCAATTTTGAAAAAGTAAATTTTATGGATAGTAGTGGCATAGGTTTTATCATTGGTAGATATACCCAAATAAAAAAACATAATGGTAAAGTATATGTATGTTCTATGAATCAACTTGTTGAACGCATATTTATGCTTTCAGGTTTAAAGAAAATTTGTGAAGTAGGCAAAACTGAAGAAGATGTAGAAAGAATGATGGGGGTAACAGCGTGAAATATAATGAGTTAAAAACAACTTTTTGTGCAAAAATTGAAAATGTTATGCTTGCTAGAGCAATAGGTATGGCATTCTTAGTTGATTTAGATTTAAAACTCAATTTTATTAATGAAGTGAAAACTGTAATATCTGAAGCTGTAACTAATGCAATCGTTCATGGATGTTTATGTAATGAAAATAAAATGGTACAATTAAATTTATCATATGATGACGTAAATCTATATATTGAAGTGGTAGACCATGGTGTAGGAATAGCAGATATTGAAAAAGCTAAAGAGCCGTTGTTCTCTACTAAAGTAGATGAAGAAAGAGCAGGTCTTGGTTTTACCATTATGGAAGTATTTACTGATAAACTTGATGTTAAGTCGCGTTTAAATGATGGTACTAGAGTAAATATGATAAAACAATATAATGAATCTTGAAAAAGTAGGTAAACTGATTGAAGAAAATGTTGGACTAGTTTATAAAGTAGTAAGCCATTTTTATGTATCTAAATATGATAGAGATGATTTAGTGCAGGCCGGTTTAATGGGCTTACAATATGCAATAGAACATTTTGATGAAGAATTAGGAAATACATTATCAACGTACGCTATACCATTTATTATTGGTAGTGTAAAAAAGGAACTTAATAATATTAAAATGTTGGATGACTATATTGAGGAGATGGAACTTATTGTAGATGAGAGTACAAAATCTAACAATGAGAATGATTATTGTGAAGTTATTAAAAACTTAGATAAAAAAATGCAATTGATATTTCAAATGAAATTTATTGAGGGATTTACTGAACAAAAGATTGCCAACCATTTAGGGATAAATCAGAGCACGGTAAGTAGAAAAATTAAAAAAATAATAGAGATAATAAAGAAAACAAAAGATTGAATTTAGGGTTCAATCTTTTTTTGTATAATTCTACCCTTTCTACAAATAATAGGGAATGAAAGGAAGTAAAAAAATGGAAAAGAAGGTATACGAAAAAGTATTAGAAGAAAATAAGATAAAAAGGCCTATTTTATCTAATTGTATAAAGGCCTTTTTAGTAGGTGGAAGTATTTGCTTAATAGGGCAAGTCTTGTTATATTTATTTGAAGAAAAAATGGGAATAAAGAAGACTGAAGCAAGTACCCTTATGTATATTGTTGTTGTGGGAGTAACTGCCATTATGACAGGTCTTGGTATTTTTGATAAAATTGGTCAATTCTCAGGTGCTGGTACATTGATACCAATAACCGGTTTCTCAAATTCAATGACATCATCAGCTTTAGAAAGCAAGAGTGAAGGGATTGTTTTAGGAATTATGACAAATATGTTTAAGTTAGCAGGAGCGGTTATCGCAGCAGGAGTAGTTAGTGGTTTCATTTTTGGATTGATAATTTTTTTAATAAGGTGATGACATGCGAAAAATAGGAAAAAATAGTATTGAATTTGAAAATGTATTCTTAAGAGCAACTTCAACTGTTGCGGGGCCAAAGGAATCAAAAGGACCACTAGGCAAATATTTTGATGTTCATTTTAACGATAGTCATTGTGGGCAAGAAAACTGGGAACAAGCTGAAATAAAAATGCAACAAATGGCGATAGATTTAGTTTTAGAGAAGGCAGGTTTAAACATGAAAAATATTGATGCAATGGTAGGTGGCGATTTAAATAATCAATTAGCCATTACTAATTATGCTTTAAGGGCATACGATGCACCATATCTTGGCGTTTTTGCGGCATGCTCAACCTGCACAGAAAGTTTAATTGTCGCAAGTAATTTAATTGATGCAGGATATGGTGAAAATGTTGTAACAATAACATCGAGTCATAACTCAACAAGTGAACGTCAGTTTAGATATCCTACTGAATATGGTGGCCAAAAACCTAACTCAATGACTTCAACCACTACAGGAGCAGGATCTTGCATTGTATCTAGAGTTCCATCATCAATAAAAATAATACGAGCCACCTTAGGTAAAATAGTTGATCCAGAATTATCGGACTCTCAAGATATGGGAAGAACAATGGCACCAGCAGCTGCTTCAACTTTGGTAACCCATTTACAAGATTTTAATATTACCACTGATGAATATGATTTAATTTTAACAGGTGATTTATCAAAATATGGTAGTGATATATTTGAAAAAATCGTAAATAACGTAGGTATAATGCGAACAGATAATTTTAATGATGCTGGATTAATGCTTTATGATATCGAAAAACAACATGTTTTTGCGGGGGGAAGCGGATGCGGATGTGTAACGTTAGTAACTTTAAGTTATGTTATAAACGCTTTAAGAATTGGCATTTATCATAAAGTGCTAATAATTGCAACTGGAGCTTTAATGAATCCAATTATGGTTGCTCAAAATGAAACCATCCCCGCAATCGCCCATGCTATTGCTTTAGAAAGGAGCTTCGAATGATTTTTTTATATGCTTTTTTAATAGGTGGTACAATATGTTTAATTGCCCAATTGTGTCTGGATGTTTTAAAATTATTACCGGTCCAAACTGTGGTATTATTTGTTGTACTTGGGTCATTATTTGAAGCATTCGGTCTATACGATAAATTAGTTGATTTTGCAGGGGCCGGAGCAATGTTACCAATTTCAAGTTTTGGGCATTCCTTAACCCATAGTGCTGTTGCCGCCGCAACCCAAGAAGGGGTTTTAGGATTATTTTCAGGAATTTTTGATTTAACTTCAAGTGGTATTGCTGCTGCTATATTTTTTGCCTTTATGGTAGCTATTGCCACAAGACCTAAGGGATAATAATGTTAGAAAGATTAAAAAAGGATTTATCATACCAAGAATCTTTTGATGTTACATTTCGAAAAGTTGATGGCCTTAAAAAAAGTTTTATTATTGTATTTTTAAATTTTTTATGTAATCATGAAGCAATTGTTGAAATAATTTATTCGCTTGAACACTTAAATTTATCAAAACAAAAAGACATTGCCAAAGAAATTTATAATGAAAATGCAACCATTACCACTGATTATCAAACCATTTATAATAGTATTTTAAATGGTAATATTGCCATAATATCAGATGAAGAAGAAGTAATAATTTGTGAAGTAAAGAATTACCCCAATCGTTCAATTGGTGAGCCCGAAAATGAAAAAGTCGTAAGAGGTAGTAGAGATGGCTTTACCGAAAATATTGCTACCAACATTGCTTTAATAAGAAGAAGAGTAAAAAGTGGTAATTTGAAGGTTGAAAAGTATGAAATAGGTAGCATTAGTAAAACTTATGTAAGTTTAATATATTTAGATAATTTTGTTGATAAAAAATATTTAAAACGGGTCAAGCAGTCTTTAGATAATATCAATGTTGAAGAATTAACAATGACTGATAAAGCATTAGAAGAATTAATGTTGAAAAATCAATATACACCCTATCCATTAGTCAAATATACGGAAAGACCAGATACTTTCTGTGCACATTTATATCAAGGAATGTTTGGCATTTTAGTTGATACTTCACCTAGTGCTATGCTTGGACCAATTTCGATTTTTGATCATATGCAACATGCGGAAGAATTTAGGCAATCCATCTTAGCAGGATCATATCTTAGGTTTATTAGGTTTATTGGTATAATACTATCGTTTATTAGTGTGCCATTATGGTATACCTTATTACAATTTTCCTTACCATTTACCAATATGTTTGGAAACTTGTTCAATGTTGAATTTAACAAAAGTGCAATATTTTTACAAATAATCTTAATGGAATTAGGTGTAGAATTCATAAGAATGGCCTCAATTCACACCCCAAGTGCTTTGTCTACTTCAATGGGGTTGATTGCGGGGATTGTGATTGGCGAAATTGCCATTACTATTGGGGTATTATCTGAACAAGTAGTTTTGCTTGGTGCTATTAGCGCAATCGGTTCATATATTACGCCAAGTTATGAATTAAGTCTTGCTAATAAAATATCCAAAATTTTTATCATAACTTCAATATTTTTCTTTAACATCTATGGTTTAGTTGTTAGCTTCATTATTTTAATTATATATTTATGTACTTTGAAAAGCTTTGGTAGATCCTATTTATATCCTTTGATTCCTTTTAATGGCAAAGATTTTTTGAAACAATTATTTCGATTTCCCTATAAGAAAATAACCAAGAATAAAAATAAAACATAATAATTCATTTGTAAAAACAATAAATATGTGTTATAATCAATCGAAGAAATAATATTAAAATAAATTGAAAGGAATATACAAATGGCAAAAATTAAAATTTTTGCGCTTGGTGGGCTTGGTGAAAATGGCAAAAATATGTATGTTGTTGAAGTAAACCAACACATATTTATCCTTGATGCCGGTATAAAATATCCCGATATTGATATGTATGGGGTAGATGCAGTAATACCAAATATAAATTACTTAATTAAAAATAAAGACCGCATAGAGGGAATATTTATAACCCATGGCCATGAAGACCATATTAGCGCATTACCATATTTATTGAAAAAAATCCCAACAAGAGTTTATGGAACTCATTTTACAATCTGTTTAATTGAAAATTTACTATCTGAAAATAAGATGGACATTAAAAATTATAAATTGATTAGAATTAATGATACTAAACAATTAAAATTTAAAGATGTTACTGTTTCAATATTCAACACAACTCACAGTATACCTGAATCAGTCGCTATTGCCATTAAGACAGAAGATGGCCCAATTGTATATTGTACTGATTTTAACTTTGGCCCAACATCTTTTGGTAAATATCAAACATCTTATGACAAAATAACCGACTTAGGAAAAGAACATGTTTTAGCACTTCTTAGTGAAAGTATTAGTGCTGGTTCAATAAATCGTATAAAAAATGATTCATTGTTTGAACATGCATACAAGAATATTCTAATTAACGCTAAAGGTAGAATTATTGTTTCAGCCTATTCATCAGATTTAAATCGAATTCAAAAAATTATTAATATGTCAATTGAAAAAGGCAAAAAGATTGCTATCATCGGTCGTAAGGGTGAAAAAATAATTAATGTTGCAATTAAATCAAATTATTTAGATATTCCTAAAGATTCATTTGTAACATTAAAACCTTATGAAGGAATAGATACTGGCGAAAATCGCAATGATTTAGTAGTAATTGTAACAGGAATTCGTAACGAACCATATCGTTTGTTAGTAAGAATGACACTTGGTGAAGATAAACTAATAAAGATAGGCCCCAATGATACAACTGTTACGGTTTGTCCTCCTGTTCCTGGAACTGAAAAAGTAACAATTGATTCACTTAATACATTGTATCGCTATGACGTAAATGCTCATATTTTCGATAAGGATATTCTTAGAAGTTCACATGCAGATAAAGAAGATTTGAAATTGCTTTATGCAATGTTAAAACCTAAATATATTATTCCTGTAAAAGGAGAATATCGTCATATGTATGAACAATCACTGGTCGCTAAAGATGCAGGATATAAACCCGAAAATATTTTCTTACTTGACAATGGTGAAGCAGTTTTATTAGAAAATGGTGAATTTGTTGGAAAAGAAAGTGTACCAGTAGGCGATGTCTTTGTAGATGGATCATTACTTGGAAATGTAAATCAAGATGTAATTAGAAGTAGAGAAACGCTTGCGGAAGAAGGTGCAATAATTGTAACCATCAATTATAATCTTCGATTACGCAAAGTAGTTTCAACTAAAGATATCGTAACTAAAGGATTATCAATTAATGTTCCGCTTAGTGAATTATCAAAAGATATAAACCAATTAGCTACTAGAATTGTTAATAATGGCTTAGTTAAGAAAAAATTAGAAATGGACAAAATTGAAGAAACTTTAAAAGAGGAATTAGGCAAATTAATAAATCGTTTAATTCATCATAAACCAGAAATTATTCCTATTCTTATTGAATGTTATAAATAGTTCTAAAAAATAAACCGCCTCATATATTGTTAGGGGTGGTTTTATGATTATAAAGGGTAAAGATTATATAGTTGAAACTTTAGAATTAAGTAATGAAGATCGTAATTTTATTAAAATATGTTATGATTATAGTCAAAGATATCCTTTTAAATGGAACTACTTAAAAAAAGATATTTTCACAAATGAAGAAATAATTTATTTTAAAGATACAACAATGATAATTAGCATTGATAGTATTAAACTAGAGAAATTGTTAATTCTCTTTGATTTTTTAAAAAGTCTATTAAATTATCGTATTATTAAGAAAATCATTCAAAAAAAGGAATTTGTTATTGCTCATTTTAGCGAAGCATTTCAAATGGAGTATATTCAAAGATTAGATTTTTTAGAAAGCATAAGCTTGTATCGTAAATTATTGAAAGAATTAAAAAAAGAGGTTTACTTTGGAGTAAAACTCTTTTATGATAATAAAGAGTATTTAATTAGTATCTTGGCACATTATCATAATAAATGGTTTATCTTTGATGCTTCGAGGAAAATAGAATATAGTTTGGATAATAGTATTGAAGTAGTACAGACAATTTATCAATTAAACAAAATTCATTTATATAGTAGAATTAAAACTAAATTAATGATACAATATGCGGAAACAAATTACGAAAATGCTTTGTGGAATATCTTAAATTGTACTAGTTAGTCGTTTTACTTTATATATTTTAAAAAAATTGATATAATATATGTGAGAGGCGTGATGTTATGGCAAGTGTAAATTTATTTACTTTTGATAATTTAGAAATTGAAAAAGAAATATTAGGACCCAATAATGCTAATATTGATTTAATTTCTGAAGAGACTAATGTTAAATTAAATCATAGAAGTGGGGCTATTACGGTTGATGAATCAGTTAAAACCCTAAATATTGAACTATATAAAACTCTTCAAGATATTTTTAAAACGATTGAAGAAATAACTAAGAAAAATTTTCATTTAGAATCCCGTGACTTAATTCATATTGTTACTTTATTTATGAATAGTCATGATACTGAGCAAACAAAAGAACAGATTTTAAATTTTTACGCCAACAAAAAAGTAATTTTGAATACTTTTGAAGGTAGAAAAATAGTTGCTAAAACATTAGCCCAAAAACATTATATTGATACATTAGATCATGCTAGTATTATTTTTGTTACTGGTAGTGCAGGAACCGGAAAAACGTATTTGGCTGTTGCTTATGCGGTAAACGCACTTAAGAAAAACCAAATAAAAAAGATAATTATCACTAGACCCGTTGTTGAAGCTGGTGAAAAATTAGGCTTTTTACCAGGTGATTTAAAAGAAAAAGTTGATCCATATTTAATACCAATATATGATGCATTGTATGAATTTATGGGTAAAGAAAATGTAGATAAAATGATTGAAAAAGGTGTTGTTGAAATTGCTCCGCTTGCCTATATGCGTGGTAGAACTTTAGACAATGCAATGATAATCCTAGATGAAGCTCAAAATACAACAAGCAATCAAATGAAGATGTTTATTACAAGACTTGGCTTCAATTCAAAGATGGTAATTACTGGTGACGTAACTCAAATTGATTTGCCAAACCATATAACTAGTGGTTTAACTGTTGCAACTAGAATACTTACCAATGTTCAAGGAATTGCTCATGTACAATTTGGCAAGTATGATGTTATGCGACACCCACTTGTTTCTAAAATTATTGAAAAATACGAGGAAAATGATGATTAAATTTAATTTAGCAGGTAACACAGAAGATTTCGATTTTGATGTAAAGAAATTAATAAAATCAATACTTGCAACAGTTTCTAAAAAACTAAAAATTGAAGATAAACATGTTGCAAGTTATATCTTTGTTGATTTAAAAACAATTCATAATATAAATTTACAATATCGTAAAATAGATCGTCCAACGGATGTAATATCTTTTGCATATATTGATGATGAACCAGATCGTAAATTACCATATGAATTAGGTGATATTTTTATATGTGTAGAAAAAGTATTTGAACAAGCAAATGAATATGGTCATAGTCCATACCGTGAATGTGCTTTTTTGATAACTCACGGAATCTTACATTTGTTAGGTTATGACCATATGGAAAAAGAAGATGAAGTTGTGATGTTTGGACTACAAGATGAAATACTAAATGAATTAGAAATATTAAGATAGGTGATATTATGGAAAATAAGAAGAAATATGAACTAGTACTAAAAGCATATCATAATGCATACGCTAAATATTCAAATTTCTCAGTAGGTGCATTAGTAATTACTAAAGATGATAATTATTATTTAGGTGCAAATATTGAAAATGCCTCATATGGCTTAAGTAATTGTGCTGAGCGTAGTGCCCTTTTTTCAGCTTATTCAAATGGCGTAAGAAAAGATGATATTGTTGAACTTGTTTTAATTGGCAAAAGTCAAGAGTTTCTATACCCTTGCGGAGCGTGCCGCCAAGTTATTGTTGAATTAATGAACCAAGATGCTAAAATTACACTTTTTAGATTAGATGGTACTTATAAAGAAACTACGGTTAAAGATATAATGCCATTTGTATTTGACGAGGCCGAATTAAATGCAAAATAAGAATTTTAAATCAGGTTTTGTCAGCATTATTGGTAGACCTAATGTTGGTAAAAGTACACTATTAAATGCCATTTTAAAAGAGAAAATTGCAATAGTAACACCTAAAGCTCAAACTACGAGAAATCGTATACAAGGTATTTATACCACCGATAATGAACAAATTATTTTTATTGATACTCCAGGTATTCACAAAGCTCACAATGAACTAGGAAATATCATGAATGATTTTGCATTGAAAAGTATAACAGGCATTGATTTGATATTGTATTTAATTGATGTCAATGTTCCACTAGGTACAGGTGACCGTTTTATCATTGATGCTCTTAGGGAATCGAAAGTTCCAACAATTCTTGTCGCAAATAAAGTTGATAAAGAACAAGATACCAATAAAATAGTTGAAAATATTGAAACATATAAAGAATATGGCAATTTTATTGGCGGTATTACAATCAGCGCAACCGAAGGCTTTAATATCGACAAACTATTAGAAATGGTAGTTAGCAATCTAGAATATGGACCAATGTATTATCCTGAAGATCAATTGATTGATCAACCTGAACGTTTTGTTGTTTGTGAATTAATTAGAGAAAAAGTATTATTAAATACAAGCGAAGAAATTCCCCATAGCGTTGCGGTAACAATTGATCGCTTTAAAGAATCGGATAAAATAATTGATATTCATGCAACAATTGTAGTTGAAAGATTATCTCAGAAAAAAATAATTATTGGTGCTAAAGGTGCAATGATTAAAAAAATTGGTACTGAAGCAAGAAAAGATATTAAGAATTTCTTGGGATTACCAGTATATCTTGAACTATTTGTAAAAGTAGAAGATAATTGGCGTAACAAAAAATATCAATTAAAAGAATTTGGTTATAATAACGATGATTTCTAAAAACTGTTAATTTTAAACAAGTATAAAACTAATATTTTTATTCCATCCTATTTATAAAGGAGGGATAAAATGACAACTAAAAAAGCAAACAAATTGTTTGAACATTTTACAACTACAGGCAAAATTGATGATTATTTAAATTATCGAAAAGCTAGGGAAGAAGAAAAAAATGAAAGAACTAACAAAGAAAAAGGGGATCATTCTTACATCTAAAGACTATAAAGAAAATGCCAGATTATTAACAATTCTAACGGAAGATGGTTTAGAAAATGCAATTTTAAGAGGTGCAAATAAAATTAATAGTAAAAATAAAAAATTTACTATTATACCAGTAGAAGTAGAATACGTTAGAACAATTAGTACATTGGCTACTTTCACCGAAGGATATATTACAAATAATTTTATTAATCTAAAATTAGATCAAAATAAAAGTTTAATCTATTTAGCGATAGTCGAAAAAATATTAGCATTTACAGATAGCATTGATGATAAATTGCAAATGTATGAATTTGTTAATAAAATACTTACCCTCTTAGATCAAACCAAATATCCTATCGTTGTTTTATATTTATTTGAAATAAAACTATTATATTTAATTGGTATTGCTCCTATTTTGAATAGTTGCGTGATTTGCCATACTAGTAGTGATGACTGTGGGTTTTCACTAAGTTTAGGTGGTATAATTTGTAACTCTTGTATGATTAAATATCCAATAGATTATGATGCTAACACAACTAAAGTATTTAAATACTTGTATTTTATTAAACTAGATAAAGTCGATGAAAAGTTTTTAGAACTAATAGATCAAACTAAATTATCTTTTACTAAATTGATTGATTCCTATTATGAAAAGTATATTGATTTTTCTAGTAAAGTAAAAAAAGTAATTAGAAGCGTAAATTAGGACTAGTTTTCAAAAAACTAGTTTTTTTGTATTCTAAAAATAGTAAAAGTAAAGGCTTTTATTTGCTAGTTATTTTACAATTTGTTACTTTTTTGGTAGAATAATGATAGAAAGGGCTTTTTGATGATGAATAAAACAATAAAGATTTTCAAAATTATTTCAATAATAGCACTACTATTTATGTTAACTGTAGCTACATCGTGTAAAAAAACAAATAATGATAAAAACAAAATAGTTACTGTAACATTTGATACCGATGGTGGGAATTATATAGAGAGTAAAAAAATACTTGTTGGTAAAAAACTTCTAGAGATAGAAGAACCTGTAAAAAATGGTTATAAATTTTTAGGTTGGTATTTAAATGAAGTATTATTTGATATAAATACCCCAATAACTGAAGATTGTACTTTAGTTGCAAAATGGAAAAGAGGAGATATAGAAGATATGGGAAAAATTATCTATGCACAAATAGAACTTTCAACTGGTGATAAGATTAATTTAGAATTATATCCAGATAAAGCACCAGAAACCGTAGCTAATTTTGTTAAATTAGCAAATAGTGATTATTATGTTGGTACTATATTCCATCGTATAATTGAGGGCTTTGTAATTCAAGCAGGTGGATATTATATAGATGGTGATACTTTAAAGGAATTACCTGAAACTGATAAAATTAAAGGTGAATTCTTACAAAATGGTTTTGCCTATAATAGTTTAGAGCATTTACTTGGAACTATTTCAATGGCACGTTTACCATTTGATTATAATTCCGCAACTTCACAATTCTTTATTTGTGCTGCTGATTGTCCTACCTTAGATGACGAATATGCGGCATTTGGAAGAGCTGTTGATTTAGTAAGTCAAGGTGTAGTAGTAAATTTAAGTACAATTCCAACTGCGACACTTGGTACGGGATTTGCGGACTTCCCTACTGAAATCGTATCTATTGTAAAGGTTAGAATTCAAGATGAAGCATTCTAGTAGCAAAATTAATAGAATATTAATAGTATTTCTAAATGGAATACTTGCGGGGGTATGTATTGGAATAGGTGGCTTATTATTCTTAAAAACTAAAGAATATACCAATAATACTGTACTTGGTGCACTATTCTTTTCAATAGGCCTAATTCTTATTTGTAATTTTGGTTTCTTCTTGTATACTGGTAAAATCTGTTACTTGTTTGATTACAAATCTGATGAAATTGGTTTTTACGCATTGCAACTAATTACGGGAATTATTGGTAATTACCTTGGTGCTCTTGGTTTTGCAAGCCTTTGTAAATTAATGAATTTAGTGCCAAATAACGTTTTTAGTATGATTGATTTAAAATTGCAACTTAATTGGTACGAACTAATCATTAGAGGAATTTTCTGTGGAATGCTAATATATTTTGCGGTAGAAGGATTTAAAGTTATAAATAATAACTTTGGTAAATATGTTGTGTTAATTATGTGTGTGGCAGGATTTATAATCTGTGGCTTTGAACACTGTATCGCTAATATGTTTTATATTTCATTAGATAATACAATTACATTACAAAGTTTCCTAATGATATTGTATGTCATAATTGGTAACACAATAGGTGGTTTAATTGTTCCACTAGTAAATAAAGTAGTGAAAAAATTAGAAAGAGGCAATGATGACTAATTTTGAATTTTACTCGCCTACTAAGATTTATTTTGGCTTAAATCGAGAAACCGAAGTAGGGGCAATAATAAAACAATATGGATTTCATAAAATATTGCTACATTATGGTAAAAGTTCAATCAAAAAAACAGGTTTATACGATAAAGTAATAGCTTCACTTAAAAGTAATAACATTGAATATGTTGAACTCGCGGGAGTTGAGCCAAATCCTAAAATTGATATGGTTAGAACTGGTTGTGAACTTGCCAAAGGCGAAAAAGTTGAAATGATATTGGCAGTAGGTGGCGGCTCGGTAATTGATTCAAGTAAGGCAATAGCCTGTGGAACTTGTGTTGATTTCGATCCATGGCTTTTCAATACTCATGAAAAAATACCTGTTAAAGCATTGCCAGTAGGCGTTATACTAACAATCAGTGCAGCTGGTAGTGAACTTAGTAATTCTTGTGTAATAACAAATACCGAAAAAAAGATTAAGAATGGTTTTAATAGCGATTTAGTAAGACCTTTATTTGCAATTATGAATCCAGCCTTAACATTTACAGTTTCTAAATATCAAACTGCTTGTGGTATTGTTGATATTATGATGCATACTATGGAACGTTACTTTGTTGAAGAAGATAGCATAAACTTTACCGATGAAATTGCTTTTGGCTTGTTAAAAGCAGTGATAAAAGCCGGTAAAAAGGTAATGGAAAATCCCAATGATTTTGAGGCAAGAGCTTCACTAATGTTAGCATCAAGCTTTTCACATAATGGTTTAACTGGAATGGGAACTAAAATGTATTTTACCGTTCATAGACTTGAACATGTTTTAAGCGGTACTTACGATAATGTATCACATGGGGCAGGACTTGCGGTATTATTCCCTGCTTGGGCTAAATGGGTTTATCCAAAATTAGAAACTAAATTTTTAAGATTTGCTTTAGAAGTAATGAAAGTAGAAAAACAAGATACAAATGATAAAACAATAATGGCTGCCATAAATAAATTAGAAAGCTTCTATAAAGAATTAGGTATGCCAACAAGATTCAAAGACTTAAAAATTGATGAAAAGGCAGTAGATGAATTAATAAAGAAATCAACAAATATTCCTAGTTTTATTAAACTAGATTCGAGAGATATCGAAATGATATACAAAAATGCACTATAGAGTACATAATAACAAAATTTTTTTCAGATAATATAAAAGCATAAAATGTAAAAAGGAGTACGTATGGTTAGAAAAAAATTTACTGTTTTGGGTATGTCTTGTGCTAGCTGCAGTGCTCATGTCGAACATGATGTAAGTAAATTAGTTGGAGTAAAAAAAGTAGAAGTAAGCTTAATGGCTCAAACTATGGTAGTTGAATATGATGAAACACAAGTTAACGAAAATGATATTATAAATGCAGTTGAAAGCGGCGGATATACAGCCAAAATTTATGAAAGAAATCGTAATATTAACGAAGAAAATGACAAAAAAGCAAAAAGTGAATTAATTAAATTGATAATTTCGTGGGTATTAATGCTAATACTTATGTATTTTTCAATGGGACATATGGTAGGATTACCATTACCTCATATTTTCCATATGAATAAATATGCTTATTTAAATGGCTTAGTACAATTAGCGTTAGTAATTCCAATTATATGTTTGAATTTCCATTATTATAAAAATGGTTTTAAACGTTTATTTAAATTATCACCTAATATGGATTCACTTATTGCAATAGGTTCTTCCGCAAGTCTTTTATATGGTATATTTGCTATAGTAATGATTTTTATTGGTATAAATACTGGTAACGATGAACTTATTACAAATTATAAACATGAATTATACTTTGAATCAGCTGGTATGATACTAGCTTTAGTATCTTTTGGGAAATTTATTGAAAATAAAGCAAAAGGTAAAACAACTAAAGCTATATCACAATTACTTGATTTGGCGCCTAAAAAAGCCCATTTACTAAAAGATAATGAAGTAATTGATATAAGTGTAGATGATATAAAAGTTGGAGATAAACTAATTGTAAAGCCAGGTGAACAAATACCAATTGATGGTGTTGTAATTGAAGGAATCAGTGAAGTTGATGAAGCTAGCTTAACAGGTGAATCTAATCCAGTTTTAGTTGAAAAGGATTCAAACGTTAAGGGTGGAACAACTAATCTTAATGGTAATTTCCAAATGATGGCAACTTGTGAAAGTTTTGATTCAACCCTCCAAAAAATCATTGATTTAGTAGAAGTTGCTAGTAATTCTAAAGCACCAATGGCAAAGCTTGCGGACAAAATTAGTTTAGTGTTTGTTCCAATTGTTATGTCAATTGCTCTATTAGTATTTATAATATGGATATTAATTACAAAAAATTTTGAATTTAGTCTTGCAAGAGCAATTTCGGTGTTAGTCATTTCTTGCCCATGTGCATTAGGACTTGCTACCCCTGTTGCTATAATGGCAGGAACTTATAAAGCAGTTAAGTGTGGCTTCTTGATTAAATCAGGTGAAAGCTTAGAAAAAATGTGTCATGTTGATACTATTGTTTTCGATAAGACTGGTACCCTAACTAAAGGAAAACCAGTTGTTACTGATGTAATAACTTTAAATGGCACAACTGATGAATTATTAGCTATTGCCAATGCGATTGAAAGTGGTTCAGAACATCCACTTAGTAAAAGTATCTGTGAATATGCTAAAAAGAATAATGTCCAATTAGTAAAAGTAACTAACTTTGAAAACTTACCTGGTATGGGTGTAAAAGCAACTTATAATGATAAAACATATTATTGTGCTAATCACAAATTACTAAAACATAGTGTTGATCAAAACATTGTTACAAAACTTCAAAATGAAGGTAAAACCATAACTTATATTTTTGATGATGAAAAAGTATATGGAATTATTGCCATAAGAGATGAAATAAAAGAAGAAGTAAAAGATGTAATAGCATATTTAGATTCTAAGAAAATAACTCCAGTAATGTTAACTGGTGATAATCATAATGCCGCAATCGCAGTTGCAAAAGATTGTGGTATTAAAGAAGTAATTGCGGATGTAATGCCTGATCAAAAAGCCAACAAAATCAATGAATTACAACAAGCAAATCGTGTTGTCGCAATGGTAGGTGATGGTATAAACGATTCAGTAGCATTAGTTAGTGCTGATGTTGGTATTTCAATTGGTAGTGGAACAGATATTGCTATAGAATCATCAGATATTGTCTTAATGAAAGATAATCTTAAATCATTGATTATTGCAATCAATTTAAGTAGAAAAGTAGTTAATAATATTAAAATGAATTTATTCTGGGCATTCTTTTATAATATTTTATTCATACCGATTGCGGGGGGAATTCTATATTATCCATTCAATATTGTCCTTAACCCAATGCTTTGCGCACTAGCCATGAGTTTAAGTTCAATTTGTGTTGTATTAAATGCTTTAAGAATCCAAAGATTTAAAGTAGATAAGGAGTAAATTAAATGAAAAAAATAATCGTAATTAACAATATGAAATGTGAACATTGCGCTTCAAAAGTAGAAGATAGTTTAAATGCTCTTGAAGGTGTAAAAAAGGCAAAAGTAAATCTAGCAAAAAAATGTGCTGTTGTTAACACTGAAGTAAGTGATGAAATATTAAAACAAGCAGTAACTGACGCTGGATATGAAGTAGTTTCAATTACTGAAAAAAAAGGATTATTTTAAAATAATATGGCTTTTTTCTTGATAAATAAATCAATTTATAGTATAATAATTGTGATTTATCGGGAGGAATTTAGAAATGCGCATTAATTTTATTTTAAAGTGTACTGTATGTGGCGAAGAAAACTATTTAACCGAAAAAAATAAACGTAATACTCCAGATCGTTTAGAACAAAAAAAGTATTGCCCTCGTTGCAAGAAAACAACGCTACACAAAGAAAAAACTAAAAAATAGTAAAAACACTCTTTCGAGTGTTTTTCTTTTTTTTTCAACAAAATATTTGTTTAATATGTGGTTTAATAGTACAGAGGTACTAAATATGGCAAAAGAAAAATTTCAGACAGTAGAAACAAAAAAGAATGAACGCATATTTCATTATGAAATATTAGGTATAATACTATTTGTATTAACAATTTTCACAATTGCAAAATTAGGAGTTGTTGGAAAATATTTAATGTTAACGGTTAAAGTATTATTTGGTGATTGGTATTTTTTAATAGTACTTTTAACTATGGCATATTCAATTAGATGTATACTAATTCATCAAAAACTAAAAATTAGTAATATTAGGTATTTAGGAATATTTCTAATAATCTTAGCTTTAATATTGTTATCACACTTTACGATGCACAAATATGTTAGAAATTATAGCCAAAATTATTTGAAATTGACATTAAGTTTATATTTTAATTATTTCAAAACTAATCAACCTTCCGCAATCGTTGGCGGAGGAATAATTGGTGCTTTAATTTTTTATTTGTTTTATTTTTTGTTTTCAGAAGTAGGGGTAATATTATTAAGTATTATTCTTTGTTTTATCGGAACGGTTTTTATTACTAAAAAGACAATAAAAGATTTTGTTAAAATGGTATTTGGTTTCTTTAAAAGAATTTTCAAAAAGGTTAAGAAAGCCTCTAATTTTGTTCAAAATACAATTGATTCATATGATTCATCTTATCAAATTAAAAAGATTAAATATCATGTATATCCTACAAATAATGAAACAGAATATAAGAATGCATCACAGGTTGCTAAAACGAAGGCTAATGATTTAAAAATGATTTTGAATCAATTAAATATTTTTTATACGCAAATATCATATTTAGTATGTCGAAATGCCACAATGTATTTTATTTCATCACACTACACTATTCAAATATCGAAAATTCAACCATATTTAAGAAAAATATTTAATAATTATTTAGTTAAATATGATAACGTAAAAAGAGAATTAATATTAGAAGTAACAAATGATTTACAAATGCCATTAAGAGTATCAGAAATTGAAAAAGCAAGTGATGAAGAAGTATGCTTTGGTATTGATGATCGAAATCAATTTCTAAACTTAGAATATGATAATAATAAATTAATTGTATTTGGTAAAAGTCAACAACAAATAGGTCATTACTTTGATTCAATAATTATTGGCTTGATGCATACCAAACAAAATTTAAATTATTATTTTATTGATTTAACTAATACTACCCAGTTATCTAGTAGTACTGATCCCCAAGAAATTAATCACGTAATAAATATAATTAATGAAAGAATTGATAAAATTAATAAAGCCGGTTTTTCTTCAATCAATAAATATAATTCACAAGCTAAAAATCCAGAAATTGGAGAAGTAGTAATTATACATGGCATTGATAAATTTTTAAATAGTGATGCGGAAGTCGATAAAATAAAATATATTTTACAAACTACCAATCAATATGGTTTTATATATTTATTCAGTGTTTCTAGTGAAAACTCTTATGTTAATCAAATTGTAAATCTTTTTGATTACAAATTATTTTTGGATAATAAATTATCTTATAGCAACCAAGTAATTGGCTTTCAAAGATTTGATTTAATAAATCCTGATTATGAAGGCTATTTAGCTTATAAGAATATTATAATCAGGATGACAATATTGTTACTTCAAGATAAAGAGTATCAAAGCATAAAAAAATAGGTATTAAATTAAAATACCTATTTTTTGCTTTGTCTTATTGCGTCTTGTTTATAACTTTCAATTAAATCGTAACGTTCTTTCAGACCTAACTCCATTTTAGAACTAGCTTTGGGATGATAATATTTACGATCCTTTAAAGTGTCTGGCATATATTGTTGGTATACCCATGCATTTGGATAATTATGGGGATACAAATATGGTTGTTGATTAGGGTTAAATGAATATGTGTTTTTGAGATTTAAAGGAAGAGAACCACTTTTTCCATCTTCAATATCTTTAATTGCTTCGTCTATCGCAAGACAAGCGGAATTAGATTTTTGAGAAAGGGCCATTTCAATTACAATAACGGAAAGTGGAAGACGAGCTTCGGGATTACCAAGATCTCTTGCGGCATCAACGGCAGCTTTTACTCTTGGACCAATTGTTGGATTTGCCAAAGCAATATCTTCATAAGCAATAGCAAGTAGTCTTCTTGATAGACTCTCTAAATCATTGGCTGCTAAAAGTTTAGCTAAATAGTGAAGTGAAGCATCGACATCACTACCTCTAATTGATTTTTGTAAACCACTTAAAGTATCATAATAGCTATCGCCATCAGCATCTATTGATATGTTAGCTTTTTGAATGCAATTTTGCGCAAGTTCTAAAGTAATATGCCCATCACTTGCATAAAAAATTGTTTCAAAATTATTAATAAGAGTTCTAATTTCTAAATTTGAAGTATCAATAATGTACTTTCTTGCATCATCATCAATTGTTACGGGTTTGTCAATAAATTTAATGGCACGATTTAAAACATCATTCATGGCTTTTTTATCTAAATCATTAATGCGATAAATGTGGCATCGGCTTCTAATTGCGGGATTAACGGAATGGTAGGGATTAACCGTTGTTAAACCAATCATAATTAATGTTCCGTCTTCAACAAATGGTAATAAATAGTCTTGAATATCTTTTTTCATGCGATGTATTTCATCGACAATTACTATACAAGTATCGCAAAAACGTGCTTCATTAATAATTTGTTTTAAAATATCTTTACTATCAGTCGAGGCATTAAATTTAAAGTATTTAACTTTTGCAACCTCACAAGTAGCAAGCGCAATAGTAGTTTTGCCACAGCCAGGATTTCCATAAAGGATAAAAGAAAATAAATGATTATTATCAACCATTTTACGTATTACACCATTTGGTCCAACTAGATTATCTTGACCAACAATGTCATCAAAACTTTTTGGTCTCATTAAATATGCTAATGGTTTCATAAAATCACCTCAAGTATAATTTTACCACAATTGCTAAAAAAAAGCATTTAAAAAGGGTAAAATGTTTTATTAAAAACTTCATAAGTGATATAATAATCAAGAAAGGAATAAACAAATTACGTTTATATTAATATAAAAATGGCAAAAAATAATATTGTACTATACGAACCAGAAATTCCTCAAAATACCGGAAACATTATGAGAACATGTGCAGGAACAGATACGATGTTACATTTAATTAAACCTTTGGGCTTTAAATTAGATGAAGCAAGTATTAAAAGATCGGCTGTGAATTATCTTGCAAATGTCAATTATATTGTGTATGAAAATTGGCAAGACTTTTTAAGTAAAAATCAAGGAAAAATGTATTTTTTCACAAGATATGGCTTACATACACCACATGAATTAAAATTAAATGATCCCAATGAAACTTACTATTTTATTATTGGTAAAGAATCTACAGGTATACCAAAAGAAATATTGAGAGAACATTTAGATGATTGTATAAGACTTCCAATAAATGATAAAATTCGTTCCTTAAATGTTAGTAATGTTGCGGCAGTGGCAATTTTTGAAGCACTTAGACAACAAGATTATAACGATTTATCACGATATGAACCAGAAACATTAAAGGGAAAAGATTGGCTTCTAAAATAAGTTATCACATTGTTTAAACTGTTTAAACTATAAACAGGAGGTACAATATGAAAAAAAGAAAAAAACTGATTAATGCAACGGTCACTGAAAATGATGAATATTTTTTCCGTGATCAAGAAATGTTTAGGGCTGATATTAATGACGAAGACTATGAAAAATATCAATTGAGAAAAGAAAATGAATAGGAAATAATTGATAAATTAAAATCTAAGAGAATTTTAAAAATTAGAGTTCTTTTAGATTTTTTTTATTTATTAAATAATTTTTAACATGAATCTGAAAAGTAATAAGATTGTTGATTTGCTTTTTTTAGGTAAATATTGTATAATTAATCAAAAGGAGTGGTGAAAGTGAAGAAAATATTTTTAATCATTGCAATTTTAGTAAGCTTTGGTATTTTTACGAGTTGCACTAAACATCAAGAGATTCCTATTGGAACCAAGCCTACAAAAGATTTTACAGTTATCGATTACATATCAGATAATGGAATATACCAAGCTGATTCACCACTTGAAATTTCTGGCGATTGTGAACCAGGGGTTGTAATGGTATGCAAATTCAAGAATAATAAAGGTAATGTAATAGAAGAAAAATATGTTACTGCTAATGAGATGGGAAAATGGAAAATAATAATTGATGATACACCAAGACCATCTAGTAAAAAATATCAATTAGTTATCTCAACTGCCAAAGATGAATTTGTTAAACAATTTGAAAACATTAGATTTGGTGAAAGTTGGTTATTAATTGGTGATGAATTAGAAGAACAAAGAGGAATAAAAATAGCAGAAAATATCTTTGATAATGAAAACTATATGATTTATAAAGATGGAACTTGGCAAAAATTTTCAAACGATAATCAAACTTTTGCAATGTTTCTATTAAATGAATTAGCAAATTCAACATCGGTGCCAATTTCAATCGTTGACGCAACAGTCAAAAAGGCAACAAAAGCCTACCAGTGGCTTGACAGTAAATTAATAGAATCTAGACCACAAGTAAAAGCCTATTTAGAAAAAAATGGTTTATATAAAGATAATGTTCAAAATCTTACTGAAAATGATATGTCATATTATGCGATTAATAATTACGAAAAAATTAAGAATATGGCATTTAAAAATCTTGTTTGGAATCAAGGTAGTGGTGACTATATAGAAGATACTGACAATGAGTATAAAAAATTATATGGTCAAATGTTATTTACCATTATGTCGCAATTTGAAGAAAAATTTAAAACAACAAACAATTTTTATATTATTCAAGAAGGTAGTAGTTTTAACGAAGATGTTAATTTATTAAGAGGCTTTCAAACAAGCATTTGTAACTATTTTGCTCAATGTAAAGTTATACCTACATATGATTTAAATATTGTATATGATAATTTACAAGAAAAATTTGTAGGTTCAACTGAAGTTAATGAAGAAGATCTTGTTAATTACGAAATAAGAGGATATGATTTACCGACACTAGCAAAAAGGATTGAATTAATTGATAAAAATAAAGTAATTGTACCAACAGTTAAAAATGTTATTAGAGAACTAGATGAAGATAAAAATATCATAAGCATTAAACTTATTTTTGATATTGAATTGAATTTTGCAAATCTTGAAACTGCGAAAATAAAAGGCTTAAAGTTTTACGATAAAAATAATCAATTAGTTGAATGTGAATATGTGTTTGAAAAAAATGAAATTACCATAAAACCAGTTTTAAAAGAAGTTTCTGATGAAACAGGTGATACGGTAGAAAAAACAACTTTCTCAATTTATAAAATTACGTATGCGGAAGAATCCTTTATATTTGATAATAACTTTATCGTTAACAATATCGCAGTAGTGCCATTTATAGTAGTAATAAAATAGGAGGAAGGATATGAGAAGACATAATGCTCGCATATTAGCAGTACTTACTTTGTATAATATTGATGTAAGCAAATTAGAGGGTGAAGATGCTATAAATTGTATGGATAATATTCAAAGCGTAGAAAAAGAGTATGAATATCAGGTTGATATCGATTATGATTTCAGTCGTAGTTTAATTGAAAATACATTAAAGAATTTAAATGAAATTGACGAAATAATATCAAAGTCACTCGTAAAATATACAATAGATAGATTGTCATATGTAGATCGTGCGATAATTAGACTTGCTACATATGAAATGAAATATACTGATTTAGTTAAAAATGTTGCTATAAATGAAGCACTTTTGATAACTAGAGAATATAGCAATCTTGATGATGATTTACAAGTAAAATTTAATAATAGAGTATTAGAAAGTGTTGCAAACAATGTCTCAAACTGATATTAGATTTCTAACAGTTTCCGATATAAACAAGTATATTTCTTATCGATTTGATAGTGATGATTCTTTAAAAGAAGTATATCTTCAAGGGGAAATTTCTAATTTCAAATATTCAGGTAAACATTGCTATTTTTCTTTGAAAGATTCTGAATCAGAAATATCAGCAATGTTTTTTTATCCTGATAATATTGCCATAAAATTTAAACCCGTTGATGGAATGAAAGTACAAGTATGTGGTGAAATAAAAGTATACATAAAAAAGGGTACCTATGCCATTAGAGTTAGAAAAATGGCTCAAGCAGGTATTGGGCTATTATATCAACAATTTTTAGACTTAAAAGAAAAACTTCAAAAAGAAGGCTTATTTGATGAAAGTAAGAAATTGCCAATTCCTGAATATCCTGAAAAAGTTGCTGTAATAACTGCCGCAACCGGTGAAGCAATAAATGATATTATTTCAACTTTTAATAGAAGACTACCACTAGCAACGATAAAATTATATCCTGCATTAGTACAAGGCCTTAATGCACCTGCCGATTTGATTAGAGCACTTAATTTAGTATATAAAGATAATGATGCTGATGTAATTATAATTGGTAGAGGTGGAGGAAGTTTTGAAGATTTGTCTTGCTTCAATGATGAAAAATTAGCTAGATTATTGTTTGTTTCTAAAATTCCTACTATTAGTGCTGTAGGTCATGAAGGAGACTACACTATTTGTGATTTTGTTGCATCATATCGTGCTCCTACGCCAACGGGAGCTGCTATGAAGCTTACTAAAGATAAAAATGATGTATTAAACATTTTAGTAAATTATTCAAAGCGTTTGAGTGCCGATATAAAATCTAAATTAACACTTGCATATAACAATTGGAAGAAATTATCAACCTCATATATGCTTGTCAATTTTAATAATGTTTTAGATGAAAAACTCCAAAAATGTTTAAACCTAGATGCTAGATTATCACAATTTGCCCCAGATCGATTTGTAAAAAGATTAGAAGATAATCTTGAACAACTTGAAAAACGATTAAAAAAAGCGGGCGAATATAGTTTTGAAATAAATAATAATTTATATAATGGTATAGCTTGTAGAGTAAAAGAAGAATTAATACTAAAAAACATTGAAAAATGTGAAAAAGAATATAATGTAATAGAAAAACGCTTATTACCAAGCTATTTAAACAACTATCAAAATTATGAAGCTAAAACTTTAAGGCTAATCGATAAAATTGTCATTTTAAATCCTTTTAGTATTATGAAAAAGGGTTATAGTATCGTCTATAAAGATGAAAATATTATTTCATCAATTGATGAATTAAATGTCGATGATGATGTAAAAATTAAATTATATAATGGGTATACATTAGCCCATATTAATAAAATTGTCAAAGAGGAAAAATAAAATGGAAAATTTAACATTTGAAGAATTATTAAACAAATTACAACAAACGGTAGAAAGTTTAGAAAGTGGCAAACTTTCATTAGAAGAATCAGTAAAGAAATATCAAGAAGGGATAAACCTAAGTCTTGAATGCAAAAAACGTTTAGATGAAGCTAAACAAGTAATTGTAAAAAAAGTAGATGAAAACGGAGAATCTAACTTTTAATAAATAAATCAAAGAAAGGGAGCGAGTTTAATGCTTGAAGAAATAACTTTAGAACAATTGAAACAAATGAACTTTGAGCAACTAGAACTCCTTGCAAAAGAAGTCAGACAAGAAATAATTACAACTGTTAGTAAAAATGGTGGACATTTAGCTTCTAATTTAGGGGTTGTTGAATTAACAATAGCTTTACATAAAGTATTTGATAGCCCTAAAGATAAGTTAATTTTTGACGTTTCTCATCAAACTTATGCTCATAAATTATTAACAGGTAGGTATAAAGATTTTAGTCAATTAAGAAAGTTTGAAGGTATTAGTGGATTTACAAAATATGATGAAAGTGATCATGATGCTTTTGAAGCAGGGCATAGCTCAACAGCTATCTCAGCCGGTCTTGGATATCTTGAAGCTCGTAAAAACTTTCCTGAAAAAATTGGCGAAGTGGTCGCAATTGTTGGGGATGCCTCAATTGCTAATGGTTTATCTTTTGAAGCATTAAACTATTTAGGTGATCACAAGGATCAAAAAATGATTATCATTATTAACGACAATGCAATGGGAATATCTAAAAATGTAGGTTCACTTGCTAGAAGCTATAATAATATTAGAACTAAAGGACAGTTTAAACGTTTGAGAAAAATAATACCTTTAAAAATTAAAAAGGCCTTAAAATCAACCTTTTATGATATTAGTATTTTCAACTCTTTAGGATTTCAATATTTTGAAAAAATTGATGGACATAATTTTAAGGAATTAATTAAATACTTAACTTATGCCAAAAATTGTAAAGAATCTGTTGTTTTACACATAATGACCCAAAAAGGTAAGGGTTATGAATTGGCAGAAAACGATAAGATAGGAAAATGGCATGGTGTTAGTCCTTTTGATATCCAAACAGGTGAGGCGATTGCTAAGCCAATTGGTAAACCATATGGCAATATAATTGGTGATTATTTGATTGATTATGTCAATACTGCTGAAAATAAAGAATTAATTAGAGTAATTACTCCGGCTATGTCACTTGGAAGTGGCTTAACCGAGTTTGCAAAAGCCCATCCCGAACAATTTATTGATGTTGGACTTGCGGAAGAGAATGCTACACTAATGGCTTCTTCAATGGCACATGCCGGGCTTATTCCTATCTTATTTATCTATTCAACTTTTTTACAAAGGTCATATGATGAATTATTACATGATATTGGGCGTAGTAAACAACATGTTGTAATATGCTTAGATAGAGCTGGAATTGTTGAAAGTGATGGCGATACCCATCAAGGGATTTTTGATCTGGCATATCTTGCTTCAATCCCAGGTATAACAATATTTAGTCCATCTAATGCGACAGAGTTAATTACTTGTTTAAACTATGCGATAAATGAATTAAATGGCCCAGTTGTTATTAGATATCCAAAACAAAATATTGATTCTAATTATACAATTGAAAAATTTACACCAAATTGGCATATTATAAAAGAAAGTAATAATTATATTATTACATATGGTAGATTAGTAAATGAAGTAAAGGAACTAATAAAAAACGAAAACTTAAATATTGGCTTAATAAATGCCATTATCATAAACCCTCTTGATAATCAATTGTTAGAAAAACTAGCAAATGATGGATCAACCTTGTATGTTTATGAAGAAGTTATTTCTGAGGGGTCACTAGCTAATCGTATAATCTTACATTCAATAAAGAATAATTTAAAAATAAATGTTAAGATGTTAAATTTACCAGATACTTATTTAGAAACTGGTAGTAGAAGTGAGTTAATGGAAAAATACGGCATTTCAATTAATGATTTAAAGAAAGTTATAGGTGAAGAAGATGTTAGAAAGTTTAACAGTTAAAAATTTTGCCATAATTGATAACATAAGTATTGATTTTAAAGAAGGTTTTACCGCAATCACAGGCGAAACTGGTGCTGGTAAATCATTATTAATCGATGCAATCGGTTTACTTCTTGGTGATCGTGCATCAACTAGTATGGTTAGAAATGGTTGTACAAAGGCAATCATCGAGGGTGTATTTACTAGCATTGGGACTAAAACGCTTGAAATACTAGAAGAATTGGGCTTAAATGACGATTTAGAAGAAGACTTAATTATAAAAAAAGAAATAAACATTAATGGAAAAAGTACCGTTAGAATTAATGGCTTTACCATTAGTAACTCTGAACTTGAAAGAATTGCGGAAACATTAGCCGATATTCATACGCAAAACGATACCAAAAAACTATTTGATCCTAAAAACTATTTAAATTTTATTGATGATAAAGACTCAAGAGTAATTCTTAAAGAATATCAAGAAAGTCGTAATCAATTTATTCAAAAGCATCAAGAATTTGAAAAAATCTCGCAAAATATTAATGAATTTCAAAAAGAAGTTGATTATTTAAAATATCAGTTAGAAGTTCTACAACAAGCAGATTTAAAAGATAATGAATTAGAAGATTTAGAAGAAGAATTAAACTCATTAAATAATTATGAACAAATTTTCAAAAATTTGTCGCAAATAAATCAACTATTTTATAACAATAATATTACTGATAACTTATATGAAATTTTAGAAAACTTGAATAAAACAGCAAACCTTGATTCAAAATTTCATAATCAAGCAGAAACACTTCGTAATAATTATTATGATATAGTAGATTTAGAAAATGAACTAAGTAGATATTTAGAACATTTTGACTTTGATGAAGATCATTTTAATGAAGTTAACGGAAGAATAAATTATTTACACGATTTAATGCGAAAATATAAAAAATCAGTTCCTGAGTTAATTGCATATCGAAATGAACTTGAAAAGAAACTAAATGTTTTAGATGATCAAGATTATTTATTAGCAAATTTAGAAAAAGAATGCAAGGAATTATTTGATAAAACCAAAGAAATTGCCCAAAAACTTACATTAAAACGAAAAGGAAATGCTAAAAAATTAACTGAGAGTATCAAAGAATCTTTGAAAGATTTAATGCTAGATAAAGTTAAATTGGAAATTAGATTTAGTAATCGCTTAGATAATTTAAAAATGTCATCTAATGCTTTTGTGAAAAATGGCTGTGACGATGTTGAAATTTTAATTTCGTTTAACCCTGGAGAACCTTTGAAGGAGTTGTCAAAGGTAGCATCTGGTGGTGAAATGTCAAGAGTGATGTTAGCAATCAAGACTCATATGATGTCTAATATGCAACTTGCAACAATGATATTTGATGAAATCGATAGTGGTGTTAGTGGTGAAGTAGCATTAGAAGTAGCTAAAAAATTAAAAGAAATTTCTAAATTTACCCAAGTTCTCGCTATAACTCATTTACCAATAGTTGCTAGTAAAGCAAATCATCAATTATTTATTACTAAAAAGGTAGAAAATGACATTACTTCTACCTCAGTTGTTGAATTAAATTATGATGAACGTGTCGATATGCTAGCAAAGATGATATCACCTAATGATTTTAGTGGCAAAAGCAAAGAACTTGCTATATCAATGTTAAATAATGAATAAATAGAAAAAAGTGTTTTTAACCCCATTTAAAAACACTTTTTATTTTATTTTACTTGTAAATAATAATAAGGAAAGGAGGAATTAAATGAAAAAAATTTTAAAAACTCTCACTATTTTTATTATGCTATTAGTAACAATTTCTTTATTTAGAGTCCAAGCAAGTTCCAAACAATACGTATATCTTGGTGGAGATTCAATTGGCCTTAAAATGAATACTGGCGTATATGTTGTAGGTAAATATGAAGTACAAACCAAGAGAGGTAGAGTTTCACCATGGCAAAATTCAAATATCAATGTTGGTGATACAATAGAAAAAATAAATGGCATAAAAGTCGATACTAACAAACAATTAATTAATTACTTAAACCAATCAAATCAAGATATTGCAAACCTTCAAATAAAAAGAGGTAACACAAGTTTTAATACTAATATTGAAATCATAAAAAATAGTACAAATGAAAAATCAATTGGTTTATACATAAGAGATCAAATACTTGGTATTGGTACGCTGACATTTATAACAGAAAATAATCAATTTGCTTCACTTGGTCATGGCGTTTATGACAATCAAGTATTATTATCTGTAGCAAGTGGCGATTTATATAAATCTAGTGTAAGAAACATCAAAAAATCTGAACCAGGAATAGCTGGTGAAAAAAGAGCATCACTTGAAAGAGGAATAATTGGTACCATTTATGAAAATGATGTGACGGGATTATACGGAAAATTAGAAAACATATCGAAAAATAATAAATTAGTCGAAGTGGCTAGTCAAAAAGATGTTAAAAATGGTCCTGCTAAAATTTATACGGTAGTAGATGGTCAAACAATTAATGAATATAACATTGAAATTATTGATATCAAAAGACAAAGTAGAAAAGGTGTAAAAGGGATAAAATTCAAAGTAACTGATAGTAATTTGATTGCAAAAACGGGTGGTATTGTACAAGGAATGAGTGGTAGTCCTATTGTGCAAGATGGCAAAATAATTGGCGCAGTATCGCATGTAACAGTGGAAAATCCCATTTATGGTTATGCTATGCACATTGAGTGGATGGTAGATGAAGCAAATAGATTAAATCGTCAATAAATACTATAATTCGACAAAAGCAATCTAAATATGTGGTAAATTAACAAAATTAGTGCCTTTTTTTAAGGATATGGTAGAAAAGTTCTAAAAACCTACCCCAAACTTATTATTTTATTTGCATAAATTAGTCAAATTTGGTAAAATATTATTGCATTGAAAATTAAAAGGGGGGTAAAAAATATGCAGAAATTAAAAATAGTTGTTTTGGAAAAAAATGATGATAACCAGAACGGCGTAAGTAATTATTTAAAAAATTGTGAAGAGATAAATTTGATTGGAGCTTACAGTAACGATGTTAGTTTGTATAACACGCTAAAGGTTACACAACTTGACGTTTTAATCGTTGATATGTTCTTAGATGGTGTTGATGGCATTAATGTTATTGAAAACATTAGAAGAGGTAGTGAATATTACCATGTTCCAAAACATATAATTGTTATGACCCAATTTATGAGTAATTTCATTAACAATAAATTGAACCAATTAAATGTTGACTATGTTACTATGAAACCAGTTAATAATAAACAATTAATTCAATTAATTTTGGGAGTTGCAAGCGAAAATCAAACCAATCAAAATACTCAATTTGATAACGATTTAGATACAGAAATAACAACAATATTACACGAAGTAGGTGTACCTGCTCATATTAAAGGTTACATGTATTTGCGTGAGGCAATAAATATGGTTTATGCTAATGTTGAAATACTAGGTTCTATTACAAAAGTATTGTATCCTGAAATTGCTTCAACATTTGGAACAACCTCATCAAGAGTTGAACGTGCAATTAGACATGCAATCGAAATTGCTTGGGTTAGAGGTAATGTTGATGCTATTAGTGATATTTTTAGTTACACTATCAGCTATAACAAATCTAAACCAACTAATTCAGAGTTTATTGCAATGATTGCGGATAGACTAAGATTAGAACAAAAGAAGCAAAAGAAAATGCGTTATGTTGCGTAAACAAAAAATGGCTCATATCTAAGATATGAGCTTTTATTCATTTTTGATGGTCTTTAAATAGAGCGATAATAAGACCAAAATACAAATAATATGGTATAATTAAATCAAATTATTTGCCTAGTTCAATTAGGGCAATTATTAAACTACCAACTGAAGCAAGAGCCATTAAAGCAACTAAAATCCAAATAACAATTTTACCACCTACTGTTTTTTGAGGGGCAGTTGTAATGTAGTATTCAGATTTACCATTTGGTTTTTGATTCTTTTTTATGATTCCTTTTTTTTCGTTCTTTTCTTCAGTGTTGTTTTTTACATTTTTGCTCATGAATTATTCACCTCATTTATTTTCTCTAGGCATATTATATCACATTTTTTTAAAAAAGGGAAGTGATAGCATTAAAAAAAATCGAATTATCTTTCATATTGACATGAATTGCTTTTTTGTAAGTTGCGAAATAGCAGAAAATCCGGATTTGGCGGGTAAGAAAGTAGCAGTAGGACCGAATCGAATGGATAGAAAAGGAATAATTACTGCCGCAAGTTACGAAGCAAGAGCTTGTGGCGTAAGAGCCGCAATGCCTGTTAGTGAAGCACTTCGTAAATGTCCTGATTTAATACTAGTTGAATCTAGTATGTCGCTTTATAGTGAATATTCAAGACGCTTTTTTGAATATTTTTTAAAGATTACTCCCCTTGTTGAACCCGCTAGTATTGATGAGGGATATTTAGATATTACTGATGTTTGTGAACCAAGCAATGCCATTATGCTTGCGGAAAAAATTCAAAAAGATTTATTACAACAATTACATTTACCATGTAGTATTGGAATTGCTCCTAATAAGTTTTTAGCAAAGATGGCATCAGATATGAGAAAACCCTTAGGAATCACAGTACTTAGAAAAAGAGAAGTTCCTGAAAAATTGTGGCCACTTCCAGTTGGTGATATGATTGGTGTTGGCAAAAAAACAAAAGAATTGTTAGATGCGCTTGGCATAAAGACAATAGGTGAACTAGCAAACTTTCAAAATTTTGAATTATTAAAGGAAATAATCGGGGATGTCAACGCTACAAGTTTGGTAAATCATGCAAATGGTAATGGTAGTAACGAAGTGGATGTCAATGTTTTTAATGATGTATCGTCAATTAGTAATTCACAAACTTTTGAACGCGATGAATACTCAATTACCAATATGAAACTGCTTTTAAAAGTATTAACTAATACTATGTGTAATAGAATGGAAAAACAAAACTTGAAAGCATACAACTTTCGATTACAGTTAAAATATAGCACTTTTAAGGTTGCTAGTAAAAGTATAACTTTAAAAAATCCTACATCTGATAGTCGAAGAGTTTATAAAGTATTAGAATCATTATTTGATGATTTCTACGATACAAGTGTACCGTTGAGACTAATTGGTGTTGCCGCAAGCCATGTAATTGAATCAGAAGATGAAATAAAACAAATGTCAATTTTTGATTCACTTGATGCGGAACAAAAGGACTATCAAATAGATAACTTAATTACGTTAATCAATAAAGAAGTAGGATCAAATTTACTAAAACGTGGTATTAAAACGGAAAATGCTAATAATGGAGACAATCATACAAATTTTGATAAGTTTTCAAAATCTTGGGTAGAAAATCGTAATTCTAAAAATAAAACTAACTAATTGGTTGAAAATAATACCATTATGAGTATAATATATGTATCTTAAAATAATTTTTTCAATGATCAATCTGACAAATTGGGAGAAAAACGAAATTGCGCGTTAAGCATTTAAAGTGTGGCTTGTCTAAATCAAGGTGGTACCGCGGAGAATTTCTTCGTCCTTGAAAATAGAGGAAGTCACTTTATTTTTTATTATATAAAAAGGAGAGGTAAAAATGCGTACTAAATATAATAATGAATTAAGAATTGAAAATGTTGGTGAAAAGGTTACTCTTGTTGGCTGGTGTAGTAAAAAACGTAATCTAGGCGGACTTGTTTTCATTGATTTACGTGATAGAAGTGGTATCATTCAATTAGTAGTTGAACCAGATAATGAAAATTATCAACTTGCAAGTGAAGTTAAAAATGAATATGTTCTAAAAGCAACTGGTCATGTTGTTGAACGTGAAAGCAAAAACCCTAATCTTGAAACTGGTGATGTTGAAGTTATAGTAGAAGAATTAGAAATTCTTAATACTGCTGAAAATCCGCCATTATTAATTCAAGATCAAACTGATGCTCTTGAAGATACCCGTATGAAATATCGTTATCTAGACTTAAGACGTCCTACAATGCAACATAATTTAATTGTAAGACATAAAACTACTATTGCGGTAAGAAATTACTTTGATGAAAATGGCTTCATTGAAATTGAAACTCCATATCTTGGTAAATCAACACCTGAGGGTGCTCGTGACTTCTTAGTTCCATCAAGAGTTCACACAGGTT
Organism: Acholeplasmatales bacterium; assembly: GCA_003539625.1. Classification (GTDB taxonomy): domain Bacteria; phylum Bacillota_I; class Bacilli_A; order ML615J-28; family CAG-313; genus CAG-313. The sequence goes on along the minus strand of DPOU01000029.1, from coordinate 12,738 downwards.
CATTTTATGCTCTACCTCAATCACCACAATTATATAAACAATTATTAATGGTTGCAGGTTTTGATAAATATTTCCAAATCGCAAAATGTTTCCGTGATGAAGATTTAAGAGCTGATCGTCAATTAGAATTTACTCAAATCGACGTTGAAATGAGCTTTGTTGATGAAGAAGATATTTATAAAGTATTAGAAGGTTTACTAAAACGTGTTTGGAAAGAAACACTTAATCAAGATATCGTAACACCATTTATTAGAATGGAATATGATGATGCAATGAACTATTATGGTAGTGATAAACCTGATACTCGTTTTGAAATGTTACTTCAAGATATGACTGAATGGGCAAAAGATATTGATTTTGGCGTATTCCAACATCAAATTGCTGCAGGTGGTAAAGTAAAAGGTATCGTTGCCAATAATGCCGCATTAAAATATTCAAGAAAAGAAATTGACCGTTTAACTGAAATGGCTAAAAAATATCATGCAAGTGGTTTAGCTTGGTTAAAATATGAAAACCAAACTTTAACTGGATCAATTGCTAAATTCTTAACTCCTGAAAAGCAACTTGAATTAATAGAACGTTATCATTTAGTAGATAATGATTTAGTTCTTATTGTATCTGATAAATTAGATGTATGTAACTTTGCTTTAGGGGCACTACGTCTTCAACTTGCTAAAGAATTAAATATGATTGACCCTGACAAATTCAATTTCTTATGGGTAGTTAATTGGCCATTATTTGAATATAGTGAAGAAGAACAACGTTATGTTGCTGCACACCATCCATTCACTTCACCAAAAGCTGGTCACGAAGATATGTTATTAACTCATCCAGAATTATGTCGTGCCAAAGCATATGATATCGTATTAAATGGATATGAACTTGGTGGCGGTAGTATCAGAATTCACAATCAAGATATTCAATCTAAGATGTTTAAAGCAATAGGCCTTAGTGATGAAGAAGTTCGTCAACAATTCTCATTCTTCGTTGATGCTTTAAAATATGGTACACCTCCTCATGGCGGATTTGCTATTGGTCTTGATCGACTAGTAATGTTACTTACAAAGAACAATAATTTACGTGAGGTAATAGCTTTCCCTAAAGCTGCTAGTGCAAAGTGTCCTATGAGTGATGCTCCTACACCAGTATCAGGTAAACAATTAGATGAATTACACTTAACTATAAAAAAATAATAACAGGAGGATGTAAAGTGAAAAGCAAAGATTATATTTCTTGGGACGAATATTTCATGGGGGTTGCGGTTCTTTCTTCAATGCGTAGCAAAGATCCCAATACTAAAGTTGGTGCCTGCATTGTCAACCAAAATAAAAGAATAGTTGGAATAGGATATAATGGCCTTCCCATTGGATGTAATGATGATGAATATCCTTGGGAACGTGAAGGTGAACTACTTAATACTAAGTATCCATATGTTGTTCATGCCGAACCAAATGCAATTTTGAATTCAACAAGTAGTCTTGTTAATGCCACACTTTATGTAACTTTATATCCTTGTAATGAGTGTATGAAATTAATAATTCAAAGTGGTATTAAAGAAATAGTTTATTTATCTGATAAATATAATGGTACACCGACTGATATAGCTTCTAAAAAAATGGCCGCAAGTGCTAATATTAAAACTAGACAACTAAAGGACTATAAATTGACGGTGACTCATCAATGAAAAAGTTAATACATGAATATCGATTTCTAATAATCGGATTATTGATTCCGTATATATTTATCATAAGTAGCATCTTTATTAAAGTAAATAAAGATTTAACTGCCCCCGCAACAATTACTGCGGTTTCAAATAGCATTCACATTGGTGATAATGACAAATATGGAGTAAATACTGTTTCAGTATATTCTTATGAAAAGATTAATTTGCTTAGTTATTTATTTGGATTAGCAAATCCCTATGCTAGTATTGATGATACATACGAATATAGTATAACTGATTCTAAAACAGTTTATGGCTCAGGAAAAATTCAAAAAGATGTTAGCGTCTATAATTCAATAATTGCAGGTTACAGACAAGCAGGTTATTCACAAATAATTAATGAAAATTCATTTAAGGGATACATCATTCATGTAATTACCACAATGACCCCTGATGAATTAAAAATTGGTGATGTAATTATTGCATTTAATGGTGTTAGATTTACTGAGGCTAAAACATATAATGAATTTGCCTATGAGTGCTCAAAATTAACTTATGATGATAATGCCAAATATTCAATTACAGTTATTAGAAATAATGAAGAACAAAAATTAGAAATAAAACCTAGTCGTTATGAAAAAGCTGGCAAAACATATTTAACATTTGGAATAAATACATATTGTTATATGGTACCATCACATAATCTTGGTAAAGATTGCCCTGATTATAATATTAGTAGTGCCAATTCATTAGGCCCTAGTGGTGGATTAATGCAATCGTTATATGTCTATGAGGCTCTTACTAATTTTAGATTAACTAGGGACAAGAAAATTGTAGGTACAGGAACTGTTGATGCTTTTGGTAAAGCAGGACCAATTGGTGGTATTTATCAAAAAGTTATTACTGCCAATAAATCTGGTGCTGATATATTCTTTGTTCCAGTAACTTCACTTGATGAAAGTATTTATTCGCAAGAAGATAATTACAAAGAAGCTCTATCATCATATCAAAATTTAGGTAAAACTAAAATGAAATTAGTACCAGTGTCATCCTTAGAAGACATAATTAATTATTTAAAGGGTGAGTAATATGAAGAAGATATGGGAAAAAATAAAAAATAGTCTCAAAACGATTGAGGCTAAAGCAAGTATCGGTAGTATTATAATATGCGTTTTACTACTAGTGCCATTTTTAACTATCTATGTTACATTGTTAATGCAATATTCAAAAGTTACTTGGCAATTTTGGTTCTTTACCTATTTAATAATAATTCTCATCATTGTTTTAATGGCCTTTATTAATGTTGTTTATCAAAAACTAATTTCTAATTATCAAAATGTCAAAAAAGAGAAAAAGTACTATGGTAAAATATTTCTTGGTGAACTTTTTGGAAACTTTTCGATATGCTTTTTCATGGTTGCTAATATTATTTATATTGATCAATTGTCAAAATGTATTGCTGACAACAATTTAGTATATGATCAAATAAAAACTTTCATACCTCATTTAATTAATTGGCATTTAGCATATAACACTGGTGCAGCATGGAGTATATTCCCTGAACATACTATTATTTTGGCTTATATTAGTCTAATAGCTTCAATTGTTGTTATCTATTTCTTAAAAGATTTCAATCTAAAAACTAAGCCTGTGTATAGTTTATCGTTAACTTTTATTCTTGGTGGTACGGTAGGAAATATGATAGATCGTTTCCTTAGTAGTAATGGGGTTGTCGATTTTATTGATTTTGGATTTATGGATTTTCCAACTTTCAATATTGCGGATTCATTTTTAGTAGTTGGTACAATCCTGCTTGCGGTATACATTATATTCTTCCAAGAAAAAGAAGCTAAAAAACAAAATCAATCATCAGAAGAACAACCAAATATTGATGATAATAAACAAGAAGAGGTTCATAACAATGATTAAAGATCAATACATAGTAGATTTCGAAGAAACAGATTTAGATTTACCAGAAATAAGAGTTGATAAATATTTAGTTGAAGTATGTGAAGATCTTTCAAGAACAGAAATTCAAGAATATTTCGAGCTTAAATTAGTTACTGTTAATAAAAAAATTGTTAAACCAAGTTTTAAAGTAAAAAATGGTGACGTAATTGACATTGAAAGTAAACCTGATGAACCAATTGATATGTTGCAAGAAAATATTAAATTGGACATTGTTTATGAAGATGAAGATGTAATTGTTGTAAATAAACCAAGTGGGATGGTAGTTCATCCAGCACCAGGACATACTCATGGTACATTAGTTAATGCATTGTTATATCACTGTAACAGTTTATCTAATATCGGTGGTGATGTTAGGGCTGGTATTGTTCATCGAATTGATAAAGATACTTCAGGTTTACTTGTTGCATGTAAAAATAATATGGCTCATAAATCTTTAAGTGAACAATTGAAAGAAAAAACTACAACAAGAAAATATATTGCCATTGTAACTGGTTCAATAAGCCATAATTTAGGAAAAATTAATGCACCAATTGGTAGAGATCCTGACAATCGTCAAAAAATGGCAGTTGTTGAAAATGGAAAATCAGCCGTAACACATTTTAGAGTTCTAGATCGATTCAAAAATTATACGTTACTAGAATTAGAACTAGAAACAGGAAGAACTCATCAAATAAGGGTACATATGGCATACATTGGTCACCCAGTTCTAAATGATCCATTATACGGCACTAAAAAACAAACAACACCGTTTGGCCAATATTTACATGCTAAAACATTAGGATTTAAACACCCTAGAACGGGTGAATATATGGAATTTGATTCTGAACTTCCTCAAGAATTTGTCGAAAAAATAGAAGAATTAAAAAATCAGTAATAGGAATTAATTGAATGTTAAAAAAGAAAAATCGTGTTTTTTCAGACACGATTTTATTTTGCATCATAGAAATTCCCCTGTTTAGATTTTGGTAGGGGGTTGTTAGTAAAATATTTTTTAATTCTTTCAGTGTTAGCAAATTTTAATTTTGCAACTTTAGATAGTTCATTCCAACCGAAAGCTTTAACAAAGGCAATGGCATTACGATCAACTTCAGGGCCAGCTCCTTTTAATATTTCCATATCATAAGTTTTACTAAGTTTTCCGAGCTCGCGTAGGAAAGTTACTCTAGCCAAGATAGATGCTGCAGCAACCGCCAAGTGAGCCTTTTCCCCTTGTTTAATTAAACTGACATTTTTGATTACATTTTGCTCAGATTTTAAGTATTCGAAGTACTTTTCCTTAGGTGTAAACTCGTCAATTAAAATAGCGTCGTACTTTACATCAGGAATCTTTTTTAGTATACTATTTATAACCTTATTATGTAAATATGCCTTAATAAAATTAAGGTTATCTTTCTTATTTGTTAACAAATTAAATCTTAAAGGATCTAGATAAACGATAGAATAAGGAATAAGTTTTGAAATAGTTATGGCCATTGGTATCATTTGATTATCAGTTAATAATTTGGAATCTTTTACGCCTAAATTGCGCAATTTTTCTATCATTGAAGAATCAACATAAGTGGCACATACAACAACTGGTCCAAAGTAATCACCAGTTCCAACTTCATCACTTCCGATTGCGGAAAGAGTTGATACATCGGTTGTAAATTGATGAGAATCTAAATCTTCTTCCAAATTGTATTTCTTAGCCCAGTAATTATATTCCTTAACTTCGTTAAGACCTTGAAATAAAACTACATTGGTTCGATAAAATGTGATTGTTGCGTTTGCTAGCTTTGCACGAGCAATTATATAATTACTAGAATTATATGTTAAATAGCCTTGATAGTACTCAAGCATCTCATTCATTTGACTGGTTGTTGCTTTAATTTTATGGGTACCATTAGTATTGTTCATATTTTATCACCACCAACCTTATTTTATCACAAAAAAATCAAAAAAGCAAAAAATATATTAAAATTACTGATTTGCGAGGCTTTTATGCAAGATTTTCAAAAACAATGTTACGAAAAATTAGAATTAAATATTATAATTAAAAAGTTAGCGGATATTGCTATTTTACCAGCAGTTAAAAAACAAATTTTAGAACTTAAACCAATAAATGATTTAAACATTTTAAATGTTGAATTAACAAATGTCGAAGAATGTACAGGTATTGTTCGTAGACTTGAAAGAGCTCCATTTTATCTTGCAAGTGAATATGATAATACCCTTAAACTTTTAAAAAAAGGTGGTAGTTTATCAGGGCTTGAAATATATGATACGGTTAAATTATATCAAACAATTTCAGCAAATTGTAATTTAGTTAATGATTTAAATAAATTTCAAATTGAAGCAAACTATTATCGTGAACTTGTAAATGAATTATATATTAATCAATATATAAACAAAGAATTGATTAAATCAATTGATGAAAACGGTAATGTTTTAGATGATGCAAGTGTTGAATTAAAAAGTATTCGCAAAAAGTTAGTAAATATTGAAGCAAATGTAAAACAAAAACTACAAGAAATTATTAGTAAAGAAGGTTCAAAATTATCACAAACAAGTGTTGTATTAAGAGATGATAGATTTTGTCTTGCGGTAAAAAGCGAATATAAGAATGTTGTTAAAGGTGTAATTCATGATACTTCCGCAAGTATGCAAACGTGTTTTATTGAACCACTTGCAGTAAGCCAATTAATGAATGATAAAGTTCGATTACTTGAACAAGAAAAAGAAGAAATCAATAGTATTTTAAAGAGATTATCGGAATTGTTACAAGGGGAAGTAGAAGTATTAATAAATAATTTTGATATCTTGAAAAAAATTGATTTAATGTTTGCTAAAGCTGTACTTGCAATATCTTATGATGGAAATAAACCAAACTTAAATCTAAATTGTAAATTAGATTTAAAAAATGCAAGACACCCACTTTTGAAAGTAAAGAAAGTAATACCTAATAATGTAACTTTTGGAAATGATTATTTAGGAATTGTCGTAACTGGTCCTAACACAGGTGGTAAAACCGTGTTATTAAAGACGGTAGGTTTATTATGTGGGATGGTTAAATATGGATTATTGATACCTGCCGATAGTGATAGTAATGTTATGATATATGACCAAATATTTTGTGACATAGGCGATGATCAAAGTATTGAAAGCAATTTATCAACCTTTTCATCACATATGCAAAATATTACCAAAATAATTGATAGTGTAACACCAAATTCATTGGTTTTATTTGATGAAATAGGCTCTGGAACCGATCCAATTGAAGGTTCCAATTTAGCAAAGTCGATATTGAAATATCTAATTGAACACGATGTTAGTTTTATAACTACAACCCATTATTCACAATTGAAAGCTTTTGCTTTTGATGAGCCTAAAATTGTTAACGCATCGATGGAATTTGATCAAAACACTTTATCTCCAACGTATCACCTTTTACTTGGAGTAAGTGGATCAAGTAATGCCTTTAATATCGCCAAGAAATTGGGCTTAAAAGAAGAAATTATTAAAAATGCTAAAAAGATTACAATAACTTCTGATGACGATATTAGAAAATTGATATTTAAATTAGAAAAGCAATCAAAAGAGGTTGAGGCAAGAAATATTGAATTAAAGCAAGCGTTAGCAAGTGTTAACAATGAAAAAAGAGAACTTCAAGAAAGACTCAATAAAATTGAAAAAGAACGCCAATCAATTCTAAAGAAGGCTCAACAAGAAGCCGATGAATTTGTGTCTAAAATTACCAATGAAGCTATGGATACTCTTAATGAAGTAAAGAATATCAATAAGGATAAAGTAAAACTTCATGAAATAATTGAGGCAAAACACAAAGTAGACAAACTTGGTGGTACAGTGGTCACTAAAAAAATGGTCGATAAAATAGACCAAAAACTTGCCAAAGTTGGTGATGATGTATATATTAAATCGTATGACCAATATGGTGTCATTGAACGAATTACCAAAGATGGAATGTATGAAGTTGCAATAGGCAATATGAGTTTGAAACTTAATCGTGATGATTTTAATGTTGTTGATAAAGTTGCATACAGTAATCAACAAAAAAGTGAAATTGGTTATAGCAAAAGTCGCGCTAGCATATCACTTACCCTTGATTTACGAGGTAAAAGATATGAAGAAGCTAAAGATTTGCTTGATAAATATATTGATGATTTAATGGCAAGTGGAATTAAACAAGCGAACATTATTCATGGCTATGGTACAGGTGTAATAAGAGAACTAGTACAATCGTACTTAAAAAATAACAAAAATATTTCATCATATCGATATGGTGGAGAAAATGAGGGAGGATTTGGAGTAACAGTTGTTACCTTAAAATAATATTATGATAGTTAATATAAAAGAAATTGAATCAGAAAACATTGATTTAGCAATGAAAAAAAGTGATAAAATAATAATTGATTTTTTTACTAAGTGGTGCCCATCTTGCAGAATGGTTGCTATGAACTTAGAAGAATTTGAAGAAAATCATCCAGAAGTATTAATTATTCAAATTGATGCGGGGGAATACAAAACACTAACCGATTTATATAAGGTAAAAACTGCACCTACTCTATTATTCTTTAAAAATGGTAATTATCTTGATAGACATCAAGGTTTTATTGAAACTGAAGAAATAGCTTCAGTGTTTGAAAATAACGAATAATAAAAAAGAATTATGAAATCGCTTTCTTTTTTAAATTATTTGTGATATACTATATGTGCATAGGAGGATTTCAACAATGAATATTCAAGAAAAGAAAAATTACGTAAAAGAAAATGTACACTTTATCCCCGAAGAAGAGCGTCAATCATTTGCATTTAATTTTGCATGTGTATTAACAAAGAATTCGGTTGGTATGGAAAGTGGCAAAATGGCAACCCTTGAAGAAGTTGTTTCAATTGTTAGAGGATATAATGTAAGGCTTGATGAAAATTTAAAGCGTAGTATTTACAATTTTTATAAAGCTTATGATATGATGTTAGATTATTTAAATAGTAGCGAAACCAAGGAATTAACTGAAGACTTTTTGAAAGATTTACATGCTAGATTAGTTGATGGTTTAGTTGATGGTGGTGGATTATATCGTAATGTAAATATAAAGATTAATGGTTCACAACATACTCCATGTGATTACATTAAGGTATATGATCGTATGAAAAAATATATTTATGATGTAAATAATTCTGATAAAGGTGAATTAGAAACAGTCGCTTATGCTCATTTACAATTAGCTAAGATTCATCCATTCCTAGATGGTAATGGTAGACTTGCTAGATTAATCTTAGATTTCTTCTTAATCAAATATGGTTATTTACCAATAAGTATTCCCGCAAAACGTCGTTTAGAATATTTTGATTTATTAGAAGAATTCAAAGTTAACAAAACACAAGTACCATTTGAAAAATTCTTAGAGGAATTAGTAAATCGCGAATACGATCGTATGATTGAAGTAATTGATAAATATAAAAAATAATATAAAAAGGAGCTAAATGCTCCTTTTGCTATGTAAAAAATAAAAAGTATGCATAACGCATACAAAATAATTTAGATGGAGGCTCCGACCGGATTTGAACCGGTGATCAGGGTGTTGCAGACCCACGCCTTACCGCTTGGCTACAGAGCCATCAAATTGCTAAATTATTATATCAAAAAATAATATATAAGTCAAATAAAAAGATTTATAAAAAACAGTTATTAAAAAACGGAGATTAACAATGAAAAATAAAAAAATGATAAATGCTGTGTTTGTCATCATTGCCATATTACTAGTTGGACTTTTAAGTTGTAAAAAACAACATGTTCATCGATGGGTTGAGGCAAATTGCGTGACACCTAAAAGATGCACTGAATGTGGTGAAACTGAAGGTGATTCACTTGGTCATACAATTGAAACTATCGAATTAGAACCAACTTGTACTACGAATGGTTCTGTCTATACCATTTGTAGTGTATGTGGTGAAAAAAATATCTTATCGGTAATTACTTCACTAGGTCATTCATATGGTGAATGGAAAGTTGTCTTAGAACCAACTTACGAAACCGAAGGAAAAAAAACAAGAACTTGTGCTAGATGCAATGTAGTTGAAGAAGAAGCTATCCCAATGTTGAATAATACTGACAAAATTAATGAAGTAATCAGTAAACTAAAAATGGTAGAAGCTACAAGTGAAAACCTTGATCTACCAACACTAATTGATGGGGTTACAATTACTTGGGTTTCAGCTCGTCCAACTATTTTAAGCAATACTGGAGTAATAAATAGAGGCGCCAAAGATACTAATGTTAGTATTCTTGCTACATTTACTTATGAAGGGACAAGCGTTCAAAATAGATATACAGTCAAAGTATTAGGTTATACAGTAGAAGAAAAACTTAATATGGTATTTTCAACTATCTCATTTCCTAATTTGATTAATATTGATTTAGTCTTGCCTAACTCATATCAATACGGCGTAGTTGCTAGTTATTCTTCATCTAATACTGATATCTTATCAAATGATGGAAAAGTAAAACTTGGTGAAAAACAAGAAACAGTTACTCTAACTGTTTTATTAGAATTAGAAGGTGTAAAAATGTCAAAAGATTATAATTTAACTATTGATAAAATTGAAAAAATTAAATATCATCAATTAATTACGAGATTTGATGATTTTGTAGTAAAAACGGATTCACCATTTGAAATAATTAAAAATCGATTAGTACTAAAAGATGGCTTATCGGAAGGAACATTCGAATCAGATATTATTACTACTAAAGCATTTTCTTCACTAGTTTGTTCATGGGCAGCAACTTCGAGTAAATCAGCAACAATTGAAGTTTTAGTAAGTGCTAGAATAAACGGAGTATGGAGTGAATACATTACTTATTCTCCTTGGGGATTAGGGTTAAAAAATGCTAGTAATAATCAAACAAAAGGGAATATTTCTTTAGATCAAGATGAAGTAATTATTCACAATAATCTTACTGCCGATGCCATAAAATATAAAGTGATTTTTAGAAGAACATCAACTGATGTTGAAAGCCCGAAACTATCACTTGTATCATTTGCTTTAGAAATTGATAACTATAATTATTATGTTGATAATTCAAATATCAAAGAAGAAGTATGTTATGATGTTCCAAAATTAAATCAAAATGTGGTGCCTAACATAGGAAATAGTATTTGTAGTGCAACTTCAACAACAATGTTGTTAAAATATAAAGGTTTAAGTTTCACTAAATTCGATTCTGAATATGAGCATCGATATATTGCGGGGATCGTAAAGGATTACGGAAACAACATTTATGGAAATTGGGTATACAATACTGTAACTATGGGGGCATATGGATTTAATGCTTATGTTGCAAGAATGTACTCAGTAGATGAATTAGTTCATCACTTATCTGAGGTAGGTCCGGTTGCTTTAAGTGTAAAAGGTACAATGATTTCTAGTGAAAAAACTTACACTACTAATGGTCACTTAATTGTTGCGGTGGGATATCGCTATATAGATGGTAAATTATACATCATTTGTAATGATCCTAACGTATCTAATGTAAGATGTGAATATTCGGTAGACGTTATTAAGGCTACTTGGCGTAAGATTTGCTACGTAATTGAATAAAAAACAAAAGAAACTGTAATCATGTCATTGTGAGTGATTACAGTTTTTTGTTTTTGTTAAAAAAATACATAACTAATCATTATGTTTTTGAATAACACAAATTAGAGACTAAAAACATAAAAAAAGAGGTTCTTAAGAACCAACAGTTAGTATAAATGTGTGCGAATACCTATTTTGATACAATTTGCGTACACCCCATAAAAAGTGCGTACACCTTGTCAAAATTTGCGTACAGTTAAACGCACCGATAAATTGGAATTTGTAAAAAGATTAAGTGCGTTATAAACAACCAGTGATGCTATTATCTTCTTGTTATCTTCTCTACCAATTCCAATAGTTTTTCATTGATGTCATCGTTGATTTTAAAAACAGATAAAAATAAATTTTCATCACAATTATCAGCGTTTGCAAGTGAGCCAATCCATTTCAAGTAGGAATCCGTATCTTCTTTATATAGTTTTTTTACCAAATAATAATCAAATAAAATCACTGCTTTCTCAGAACTATCATGTGTCTCATCATCCATTCTGATACTTTCACCAATCAATTTATCTGTGAATTGATGTGTATACTCATGCAATATTTGATAGAAGATATTTTTATATTCACTTTCATCAAAAGCAAATGGAACAACTGCATTAAATGAAGATGTGTCTCCAAATCCTCTACCATTGTTTGTCAAACTATAAGACATACCTACTACAGCAGATTTATTAAAATATGAGAACAATGTCTCATATTTGCTCATTCCACTTTTCAACCACGATTCAAACGATTTTCTACATATAGAGGTTGTGGCATATAGTTCGTTCCAGTAGCCTTCATAAAATTCAAATTCACTTTTTAAAAGTTGAATTAGTGGAAATATAAATTCTTTCTTATCTGTTTCTGTGAAGCCATAATAGTTTTCGATTGCACCTATTAAATCTTGAACAGAAGAACACACAAACGGTAGAAAATTAATTACTCCTAATCTTTCAAAGTTTTCGTTATAGTAATTTGATAAAGGCGATACTACATCTGTAATACTATCATATCTACCTTTTTTAATTTCCTTAACATTATCTATGTATGCTTCGGAATACAAATTTGATGGATTATCCACTTTCATGTGTGCTAAGATATGATACATTAAATCCTGAACCACTGAATATTTAAATTCTATTATCACTTTTATTCCCTCCGCCAAATTCTTATCGTTGAGTTTATTATAGCACAAAAATCGTATTTTTACAATACATTCGCCTACTGCATAACAAAAAAATATCGTCCCGTAGCAATATCTATCGTTCCGCAGATATACCTTTCGTTCCGTAATTATTACATATAAAGAAAAAGAGCCCTGCAAAAGTGCGGTTAAACACTCCTACAAGGCTCTGCTGTTTACTTACAGAAAGGAACTAACTCCCTTTATGCAAAGAAAAAAGGTTCAATACTTTTGTATCAAACCTTTGCTTTTCTTATGGTACACCCTTAGGGACTCGAACCCTAGACCCACTGATTAAGAG
>DPOU01000013.1:3952-56556 GCA_003539625.1 Acholeplasmatales bacterium | reverse complement strand
CTCATAACTAAGAATATTGCGTTTGCATCTGATCTTTCAGAGCCATCACTTGGCCTATTTATTACATCAAAACCGCCCCCTTGATTGCGAACGATTAGTGTTGACGAACCACCACCATCAAGGTTATATGCATTAACGCAACCTGCTAATTTCATAATTTCAGCGCCTTCAAATAAACTTACACCATAATTTTTTTCGGCTGCAGTTTTGCCTCTTCCATCAATTACCATTAAAACCGGAGTACCATCTTCTTTAAAGCCAATAAAGGTTCTAGGGTGATCTGTATAGCAATCAGCATTTGTTGATTTTTGATGTTGTGATTTACCATTAAGTAACAAATCATATTTATATCCCATTGTATTTATTACATCTGCCCATTCATCAACAAAGTCATATTGGCATTTCACTTTCACACCAGATTTTAATTTATTAACAACTTCTTGATTTTTAGTTGCAATATAAAATTCTCTTACTGTTGTAGTTTTTGTTGTTCCATCTTCTTTTAATTCTTCTCTTGTCATACAAGGTTTTTCTTCGGCATTACCAGCTCTAGAAATATTCATTTCACCTTTTATAAAAACAGATTTATTTTTTGTATTAGCTACTCTACAAATTGTATATGTACCTTCGCATACTGTATAACCCGTTAAATCATAAGTATCTGCACAATCTTTTGTATATAGTGTTATTCCATCAGATGTTGCTGCAGTATTATATCCACTAATTGGTATTTTTTCTAATACACTGCCATCTTCTGCATATATATGCAATAACATATTTTCTGTTAATTTTGGTTCTCCAACTATATATGAGCCATCTTTTTTAAAACCTATAACTGATCTAGGTAGTTTGGAATACTCTGATCTGAACATATCTCCTTCTTGCATATAGTTAGTAGTTGGTTCTTTAGTATTAGCTCCAGAATTACTAAAGAAATCTCCGTTTGTCCCCGCAACAACTACCCAACCTGGATGATATTTTTCCCATTCAATTGCGGCTTCACGTGTTGTTGATGCAGCCCAATTATCAGCTTTTTGTTTTGTCCAAGTAACTATTCGTACATCATTTTCTTTTTTTAAATCTACCCATTGAACAAAGTGTTCTTGAAAAGCTTTTTGACTATCTCCATTTAAAAGTGATGTCATTTTTTGCTCATATAAAGTTACACCGCCCATTAAATCAGTTGTTTTTAAATCAGTTACAGTATTCACATATTCCGAATTAGTATTAGTAGCAGCTAGTAAACTTATATTATTATTGTTTATCCCAAATGTAACTGTTAACAATAAAAGCATATATATAGTTAATATAGTTTTAATTGCTTTTTTCATATTTCTTTCCTTTCAAAACTAATTTATATAGTTAAACTAGTTATTTATTTTTATTAAAGTAAAAGTTTCAGTAATATACTGAAACTTTTAATATCTTTTAGTGTTTTCTTCTTACTACTAAGCATCCTACTAGTACTGTTAAACTTACTAGGATACTTATTAATGATGTTTTCTTACAATTCTTTTTAGGCTTTTCTGTAGGTAGTTTTTCACCTTCTGTTGCTCCACATCTTGTACATGTCTTTGGTGCTTCTGTTGTTGCTTCTTTCCAATCATGTCCTAATGCTTCACCTTCTGTTGCTCCACATGTCTTACATGTTTTTGGTGCTGTACATGTTGCTTCAACCCATTCATGTACATGTTCTTCACCTAATGTTAATTCATTTGATTCAACATCATAGCGATTTTCACCATCTAATGTTTCATATGTTGCAACAAGTTTAAATTTATGAACTGAAGTCTTAACATCTATATCATCAAAAGTATACTCTCTAGAACCTATTTCTAATTCTATTTTTTCATCATTATGGATTAAACATAATTTTATAATTACACTATCTATATCTGTTATTTCGTATCTTACTTTTACTTTATTACCGACAGTTTTAACTGTGAAACTTTCAATTACAGGTACATCATAATTTAAAGTAGTATATATTTGTTTTGAAACACTTCTTGAATATGTTGTATTAGTTTTAATATTTTTTACTTCATATGTATAAGATATTTCATAATCCATATCTTTATATAAGCCTGTTATTTGATAACTTTCAAGTTCACCTGCCGAATTATCAACCACTATGGTCTTATCATCAATTAAGAACGTAATCTTGGATGTTATCAGTTCTGAATCAACTTTAGGTATGTCTACAATAAAGCCATCTGATGTTGGATTCAATTTTATTCCAGGTTTGTATTCAGCTGTTTTTGCATATGTTAACGCAGTAAGATTTTGATCATTTAGTTTATATTCAATATTAATTTCATATTCTGTATTTTCTTCTAAATCGTCGATTTTAATTATACCATTTGTCATTTCATATGTTTTGCCATTTACTTTTGCTTTTACATCTTCTAAGCTATTTGCATATTGAGTGTTATTTAATCTAAGTGTTACTGATGAAGGTGTTGTTTCTTTTATGCTAACGCCCGGATCTTTTACAACAAAGAATAAACCACTAAATACAAGTCTTTGTGATTTTAGTGTAGTAGCAGAGTCACAACTACCACTAACAACATCAAATGTACCTGAATCTGTACGATAGATTGCTGTAGAAGAACCACCACCATCATCTTGATATGCTGTATAAGCACCATAATAACTTAATATTGCTTGTGTTTCGGTATGAGCAGTACCGCCAGTTGAACCAATCTTATTATCTCTTGTTGTTAATAAGAAATATGTACCATCTTCTTTTACACCAAATATAGAACGTGGTTTAGAGGCTAGATTATATGGAGCACTACTATCTTG
This sequence comes from Acholeplasmatales bacterium, assembly GCA_003539625.1. Taxonomy (GTDB): domain Bacteria; phylum Bacillota_I; class Bacilli_A; order ML615J-28; family CAG-313; genus CAG-313. The sequence continues at coordinate 53,751 of DPOU01000013.1, read as the reverse complement.
ATATACACCATCTTTAACTTGTACAGTATGGAATCCAGTAACTGATTCTACTTCATTTGCACCTTCATTTGAATATTGTTGTTCAATAATTACTTTTACGCCTACTGCAAGTTTTGCTTTTACTTCTTCGCTTGTAGTTTCAATAGCAAATTGACCTGCGCCTAAACTTATTTGATTTACAGTTGAAGATATAGTTCCTTTGCCATAGAATGAATCAACTGGTGCATACATACTTCCTTCATATGCATAATCTCTAGTATTATTCATATATGCAAGATCTGCGTTTTCAATTACAAACAATGAATTTGTTGTATTAACTTCTCTATTAATAAATGCTTTGCCCATTGTTTCTGGATTTACATATCCTGACCAAACAGTTGTTCCAGATGCACCTGGGTTTTGGTTATACCCACTTACAGGGAATGTAGCAATCAATTGATCGTTTGCATCATATACTTGTAATTCAATACGATCACTATTTGTAACACTAATAAATGGACTATTTGGATTATTTGTAATAGCTATACCATTTCCACGACCACCAAGTGGGTTGATTGTAAATAGATTTTGGCCATCCATTGTAAATGGATAATACGGATTATCACAGAAGAAATAACCACCTTTTTGATTATTCTTTGTTGTTTTATAATACCATTGATCGGCATTTATACCTGAAACTACAATCCAACCTGGATGTTTTTTTTCATAATCCTTTGCAATTTCAGTTAATTGATTTGTTTTAAAACCAGAATTACCATCTTGAACTCCCCAAGTAACAAGTTTTGAATTTACACCATCTGGTTTCATACTAAAATAGTTAACTATTTTTTCAGTACCTGTAGCTCCTTGAGTAGTTGGTTTTCCAATTACATAAGAATAATTAACTCCATACTTATTCTTTACTTCCTCACTTTTTATATTCCACGTAGTAGCACCAGTACTATCGATACTGTCATAAGCTTTTACATGGTATACATTAGCTCTAAGAAAAGCAAATGTGGAAACAAATACTAAAGCAAATACCAAAAATAACTTTTTAATCTTTTTCACTTTCTTTTCCTCCTTTATATTTTCCTGTTATTCTTCTTATATAGTCATATTTTGCTTCTTCCATCATATAAAATTTATCCCGATATTGTGGATCACTTCGTTTTATATCATATCTTTCATCTTTATAAAGCTTTTTATCTAATTTTACATATTCGGGATTAATAGTTTCATACTCCTCCCACAAATAAAATCTATTACGAGTTTGATAATACAAATCCATTAAATCATACTCAAACGATGAAAACTTCATAAAGAAATATCTTTTCTCAACTATTTTATAATTTGTTGTTCTTATAACACAATTTTCTAACAATATAATTTTATAATTATTTTTTTGAGCTCTTAAACAATACTCATAATCAAACATTGACTGGTAATATTCAATTTTAAGACCACCTATTTTATTAAATATGTCTAAATTAACAAGTGCACCTGTAAGATGACACCCTTTACACTCTCTATATTCTTCACCACTTCTTGAAAATGGTTCACAACCACGCAAAGGTAAGGCCGTTATTACCGCAATATTTTTATCTATATGTTCTATTGCGTATTTTCTAAGTCTTAGAAAATCGCCTTCTTCATAGTAGTATCCTTGTTCTAACACAACTCCATATTGACAGCCCGAATCTATCAATTGCTCATATGCCATTTGATAATTTTCTACTTCTCCGTAATCTTCAACAGTTGCATATGAAATGTTATTAAACTTTTTTAATGCTTTGTAAAAATCTGTCAAATCTTGATTAGTCATATTATATATGTATAAATAGTTTAGACTATTTACATAAGTTGATATTTCATTAACATATGTTTGGATATCTTTTTCGTCTACAACTCTTTTTTTTAACAATAAAACTGCTCTAATATCTAATTCATTGAATTGATGTTCTTGTGTTTGCATATGCATAAACCTCTCTTTTATTATAACATACCAATAAAAAAAACGCAAACAATTATTTTTCTTATTTTGTAATTTTACAAATTTTACTAATCATATTAAAAACACATTATATTAAGAACTCCATTCTTAACTATAATGTGTTATTTTTTTAATCAATGTATGTTTTAGCCTTTATATTCTGAAGCATCTTTTGGAGTCTTTACTTCTTTTTGTTTTGAAACAAGTTTTACTACTATTTCAACTTTTTTATCGTTTGCTTCTGATATATATTCTATACGACGTAATCCATTATCATCTTTTATAAATGTATATGTTTCTTGTAATCTTTCAGATGATATTTTTAATATGCATTTTTCATTTCTAATAGTACAAAAGCCTTTATTTATATCCAATGCAAGATCTAAATCAGTTTTTTTGGCTTGTTCATAGAAGTTTTCTAATTCATTGTAAAATTCAGTATAGAAGTCAAAATAACTTGTATAGCTTGACCCAACATTTTTTTCTTTTGTTTTTGCTTCTACTTTAGACCAATTTTTTCCGTCTACATTTTTTTCATAATTATAAAGATAAATTATGTTGTCTTTTTCATCTTCTTGATTGAACTTTTGTGCATATACTTTTCCTTTTGAAATCGTTTTTTTAACATTTTTACCATACATTGTAGGCGTTCTAACTGCACTAATTTCTTCTAAATAAAGATAGAATTGTGTTAATTCTTTGCTTGTTACATTTGCATAACCTTTAACGATTCCTTTTATTGTATTACCTTCTTTAGAATTCACGTTGCGATCTATTGATTTATATGTAACTTCAATGTTATAATCTTCTTTTAGTTCGATAGAATCTAAGTAATTTCTTAATTCATTAGCTGTAGCTATTTTATTCTTCTTGCTATTTTTACAACTACCAAGTGAAACTGCCATTATAAGTGTTAATAAAAGAGTTATTATTTTTTTCATATTATTTCGCCTCATACTTTTCTGTTTCAGTAGGAGCAATAACTACTCCAAATAAAACTTTTTTAACTTCCATTGATATTGTAGCTTTTGAATTTTCTTGAACGTTTTTACTATAAATATATAGTTTTTTAGTATCATAATTATCATCGCATTCCCATATCATATTGCTTTTTTCACTTTCATTGTTAGTATCTTTAAACATTGATACCGCAAAGCCTTTTTTAGATTTTATTACTGCTGATATAGTATCATCACTTGTTGTTGTTCCTGAGTCTTTTTTGTTTCCAATTTTTTCAAATGATTGATACATGGTTTTTTTAAGTGATTGATTGAAACTATTACCATCATCAAAAATTACATCAAGAGAAACGTCAATACCTAATCCTCTTATTATACTTTCTATATAACTCATATCAAATGAAGAAGCATCATAACTATATTTTTGATTTGTTTTTGACTCTGAATTATTTGTTTTGGTTTTTACATCAAGATCTAGATACACCTTACCATCAATTTTTATTACTTTGGCTTTCAAATTAATTACCGCATTTTCGTTTTCATCAATTCTATCCACTGAAGTATATATTTTTTCAGTTTCTGCTTTACAAGTAATTGTCATTTTTGACTTTGATTCATAGCTAAGTGGTGTATCATAAAAGAGATACTCCATATTAAGCCATGCTTTAGTTTTTTCAGTATAGTCATTGTTTTCAGTTTCTTCTTCTGTGATAGCATCTGTCGATATACTATACCAACTAGTTTCAAGTTTATTATAGTTTTCAACTTCACTATCGTAAATTGTTTTTATCTCTTCAGCATATTGACTGATTGATTCTTCATCTAAAGTGTTCCCATCAGGAAGTGTTTTTTCTTTTATTTCTTTTTTTACTCCACATGAAGAAAGAGTCAATATCATTATAAATAGTGAAATAAATGTCAATATTTTTTTCATATTTCCTCCTTAATTTTCATGTATATAATTATATCACTCATATTTCTATTTAGCAATTTATTTATTAAATTTTGAAAAAAAACGGCTATTTTTATCTAGCCGTTTTCTTCTTTTTTTAATTAATTTTGTTTATTTACTGAACCAAAAACATGCATTTTTTCGTCTACCGCTTGAGCAATACCTTTTGATGCAGGGCCAAGTATTTTACGAGGGTCATAGATTTTTGCATTCTTTTCATCTGCTAAGAATTCTCTTAGTAATTTATTAAATGCTAATTGACATTCAGTATTTACGTTTATTTTGCAAGTTCCGCAAGCAATTGCGTGTTTAATTTTATCATCTGGAATACCTGTTCCACCATGTAAAACTAATGGTAATTGACAAGCTTTTCCGATAGCTTCCATTTCAGTAAATCCTAAAACTGGTTCACCTTGATAAGGTCCATGAACTGAACCTAGTGCAGGAGCTAATGCGTCAACTTTTGCTTCTTTGACGATACGAACGCATTCATTTAAATCAGCATATTTAATACCGCCAATAACACCATCTTCGTTTCCACCAACAGTACCAACTTCAGCTTCAACTGTTACTCCTCTAGGATGTGCATAATCAACAACTTGTTTTGTCATTTTGATGTTGTCATCAATTGGATGATGTGAACCATCAATCATAACTGAAGTAAAGCCAGCATCAATTGCATTTTTACAACTTTCAAAACTTGATCCATGATCTAGATGGATAGCAACATCAACAGTGATGTTAAGGTATTTCATTAATCCTTTTACCATACCTACTACTGTTTCAAATCCACCCATATATTTTCCGGCACCTTCAGATACACCTAGTATAACTGGTGATTGATTCTTTTCAGCAGTTTCTAAAATTGTTTTTGTCCATTCAAGGTTGTTAATGTTGAATTGACCTACTGCATACTTGCCTTCTCTTGCTTTTTCTAACATACTACTCATATTAACTAGTGGCATATTTGTTCCTCCATTCTTATTTTTAATCTTTACGCATATATATTACTTCATTTTATTTAAAATGTAAAATATTACACCCTAAAACTTTATTAAACCGTAAAGTAAAAACAAAGTAATACTATATTACTTTGCTTATTTTTTACTAGCCTTCTAGATATCTTCCCATAAACATTCCACCAAATTCCGCAAGTGTTTTTTCAACATCAGTTATGGAATCGCTTAGCACAATTACCGATCCAGATATATCACCTAGAACATTGATTGGTTTAATAATTGCTGCCTTAGGAATATTATAATTTTCTAAAAATTCAAAATTTTCTGCTTTATCAACTACTTGGGTTTGTCTTTTGTTCATTTTTTCTTCTAATCTCATAGATATTCTTTTGTTTGAAATATCTTGTTTAAAGTTTCCTGCATAAGCAATTACTTTTTCATTATCAGTTATTATTATATCTTTTTTATTAGAAGCATATAAACTCTCGACAAATTCTTCGACAAAATCATTTACGTTTTGAACGGGTGAATATTTTTTTAATATTATTCTATCGGTACCATCAGTATATATTTCCAATGATTCTCCTTCTTTTATTCGCATCGTTCTTCTAAGTTCTTTAGGAAGTACTATTCGTCCTAAGTCATCTATACGTCTTACTACTCCAGTTGCTTTCATATATATTAAAACCTCCACGCTTTGTTTGCTAATATTAGTATGGAAGTTTTTTTGTTGTTTATACTATCGTTTTACAACATTTTTATCTACTGCTTCTAAATAATTTACTAAACCATATATATAACTTTTGGTTGTTTCATGTGGATCAATTTTAATTATTATTCGTTTATTTCGATAATCGAATTTATACTTTAATTTCATATCAATAGATAAATCAAATAATTTTGTTGCATTCATCCTAGATGATATATCTTCATCAAAAACTATTTTTATTTCATCTGTTGTTTCTTTATACGACTCAACATCTAATTTCTTTAAAAGATATTCAAGATATTTTTCTTCCATATACAACAAGATTTGTTCGCTTAATTTACCATAGCGATCAGTATATTCTTTTATTAACATATTAATTTGTTCACGTGATTTGATTTTACTGATTGATTGATGTATTTCAATTCTTATTGCGTCATCTTCAACATATTTTTCATCAACATGGCGTGACACATCAATATGGTATTTTCTTATATTATCTTCTTCTTTTGGAAGACCTTTTTCTTCGTTTATTGCCTCGTTAAGAAGTTTCATATATAAATCCATTCCCACCGCATCAATATATCCTGATTGTTCACTACCTAAAATATCACCAGAACCTCTTATAGCTAAGTCTCTCATTGCAATTTTATATCCACTACCAAGTTCTGTGAATTCTTTAATGGCTTCTAACCTTTTTGCGGCATTAGATGTTATTATTTTGTTCTTGTCATACATTAAATATGCATATGATAGTCTTTCGCCTCTTCCTACTCTTCCTCTTATTTGATATAGTTGAGATAAACCTAGAATATCTGCTCTTTCAATTATTAAAGTATTAGCATTTGGTATATCTATTCCAGTTTCAATAATTGTTGTGCATATTAAAATATCATAGTTTTTGTCAAGAAATTGAACTAATTCATTTTCAATTTCTTCTTTTTCCATTTTTCCATGTATTAAACCTATTTTGGCTTTAGGAACAAGTTTATGAATTTTAGATCTAATATGATCAAGTTCTGAAATTCTATTTAATAAATAGAATACTTGACCTCCTCTTCCCATTTCTCTATTTATTGCTTCCCGTATTACTGAATCATTACTTTCTAATACATATGTTTGAATAGGTAATCTATTTTTTGGTGGTGTTTCAATTAATGATAAGTCTCTTAATCCAGATAATGCCATTTGTAATGTTCTTGGAATCGGTGTTGCGGTAAGCGTAAGTACATCTACCATTGATTTTAGCATCTTTATACGTTCTTTGTGTTCTACACCAAATCGTTGTTCTTCATCGACTATCAGTAATCCTAAGTCTTTGAACACTATATCTTTTGACAAAATTCTATGTGTTCCTATTACAATATCAACGTATCCTTTTTTTAGTCCATCTAAAATTGTTTTTTGCTTTGCTTCATTTACAAATCTATTTAAAAGTTCTACTCTTACACCATATTTTTCAAATCTTTCTTTGAAAGTATAGAAATGTTGTCTTGTTAAAACGGTTGTTGGGGCAAGATATGCAACTTGCTTTCCGTTATCAACTGCTTTAAATGCAGCCCGCATTGCAATTTCGGTTTTTCCAAATCCTACATCTCCACAAATTAAACGGTCTAGAGGATGTGGGCCTTCCATATCTTTTTTTACGTCTTCGATTGCTCTTTTTTGATCTTGAGTCTCATTGTATTCAAAATCATTTTCAAATTCTATTTGTTCCAGTGTATCTTCTTTATATTTAAATCCAATTTTAGAATCTCTTTCAGCTTGAACTTTTATTAATTTCTTGGCAATTTCACGAGTTTTTTCTTTAATTTTTTCTTTTTTCTTTTGCCATTCTTTACTATTTAAACTATTAAGTTTAGGCAATTTATCTTTTGAACCAATATATTTTTCTAAAACATATATGTTTTCAACTGGTATGTAAAGTTTAGAATCACCAGAATACTCAACACATAGGTAATCATTTAAAGTGTTACGTACTTCTTTAGTTTGTATTCCTAAGTATTTACCTATTCCATATTCTTGATGTACTACATAGTCGCCTGGGTTTAGTTCTTCTTTGTTATATATTTTTGTTGTATCTTTTAAGAATTTTTGATATTTTGAACTTTTAATTATTTTGCCTGGTGCGAATTCATTAGGAGTTATTATTGAAAAATTAGTCTCTAAATCTTCAAAGCCATATCCATTAGGCATAACAGATATATATGTTCTGCCTTTTTTTATTTCAGTTACATCATCAATACGTTTAAAATCTATTTGATTGCTATTAAAAGTTTCTTCAATAAATTTTAATTTTTTGTCATCTATATGTGTTATTAAATAAGTTTTTTCTTTATTTAACTTTATATCTTCTAGCATTGTTCTAATATTGTTATTATATTCATAACAATTAGATGTATTTAACGGTATATGTTGATCTAATTTTATGTCAACCAAAGATGAACGAAAAACACTAGTGAATATATTCAATCTTGCAAAATATAAAGCTTGTTGTAAAGTTACAAAAAAATCTTTATTGATATGTCTTTTATTAATGGTAAAATAATCAGAAATTTCAACATTCATGGCTTTTTCATGTTCTAAACACGATGCATAATCTTCATATATACATATGTTATTTTCAATTAATTGATAAAATGGCTGATATTCTTCACAAATATCTGGCAAGTATGTATATAGTTGATCAAGATTTTGATAATTTTCAATTGATTCTATATCTCTTTGAATTTTTTCAGTAATTATATTTTTTGATTTTATTCTTTTTACTATTTTTTCAATTTCTTTTTCATCGTAAAACATTTCATATAGTGGATATATTGTTATTTCATTAACAGAACCACTTGACATTTGTGTTTCGACATTTATTTTTTTTATACTTTCAATTTCATCATCAAAATAATAGATTCTAATTGGAGTTTGCTCATTAATAGAATATACATCTATTAAACTCCCTCTAACGCTAAATGTTCCACTAGTTGATGTAGTTGCCACCTTTTTATATCCTCTTATAACTAATTCATGAACTAGTTTATCTCTAGAATATATATCATTTACTTTAAGTTTTAAGATAGATTCTTCTAATTTTTCTTTTTTTATTATTTGGTGAGTATAACCTTCTACATTAGTGACAATTATTTGTGGTACTTTATTTAGTATCTGTTCTATTGTCAACATTCTAGCGAGTCTAAAAGATTCGCTTGTCGCGACAAGTTCACTAGAAATGAATTCTTCAACTGGAAAAAAACTGACATTGTCAGTTCCCGCAATATCGCACATAACTTCATAGGCTTTAGATGCTTCGTAAATTGATGGAGTTATATATATTATATTTTGCTTTTTTTGGTTGAATAAATAACTTGCTAACATTTTTGATAAGTTAGTAGCACATTCGGATAAATAAATATTTTCAGTATGGGTGTTATTTATATTATTTATATCTTCAAAAGTATTTTTGAAAGATAAATTAAGTTTCAATAAATCTAAATAATTCATTATTTATCACTTCCATTATAATGGTTCATAATATACGTGATGCCATTTTTCAATAAATCATCAATCATATTAGGAAATTTTATTAACGACTCGTTAACTGTCTCCATTTCTTTTTTAGAAAATTTAGATAATACATAGTCAATTGTGTCTACTTCTTTTTGTTTGGCAATACCTATTCTAATTCTTGCAAAATTTTTAGTACCTAACATATTTACAATTGACTTCATTCCATTATGAGTACCAGCTGAGCCACTTTCTCTAATCCTAATTTGACCAAGAGGTAAATCTAAATCATCATAGATAACTACTAACTCTTTTTCTGATAGGTTGTAGTAATCCATTATAGCTTTTACCGCAATACCTGAGTTATTCATATATGTTATTGGCTTTACTAAATAGTTCTTTTTGCCTTCAAAAAAGTACTCACATATATATGCTTGAAATTTCTTTTCTAGTAGAAATGTTAAATTATTGGCTTTTGCAACTTGATCAATTGCCATAAAGCCTGCATTATGATGTGTATTTTCATATTCCTTGCCAATGTTGCCAAGTCCTACTATTACCATATTCTACCTCCTACTTTTCGATATTTAATATTTTTTTATATGCTTTTACAGTATTTTCTAATAATGATGCTATTGTTAATGGTCCAACTCCTCCTGGAACAGGACTAATATATGAAGCAATTTTACTTACTTCTTCAAAATCAACATCCCCACAAAGTTTTTCCTCTACTCTGTTAGTTCCGACATCAATAACTACAGCATCTTTTTTAACCATATCTGCTGTGATAAATTTTGGTTTACCAATTGCAACTACTAAAATGTCTGCAGTTTTAGTTATTTCAGAAAGATTTTTAGTTCTTGAATGGCATATTGTAACTGTAGCATTTCTATTTAACAAAAGAAGGGCCATTGGTTTACCAACAATGTTGCTTCTTCCTATCACAACCGCATTTTTTCCCGCAAGTTCTATATCATAAGCATCTAATAATTGAATAATACCATGAGGGGTTGCACTTTCTATTGAATCTAAGCCACTAAATAGTCGCCCTTTATTAATTATTCCAAATCCATCAACATCTTTTTTGTAACTTATTGCATCTATTACTTTTTGTTCATTAATGTGTTTGGGAAGAGGTAGTTGAACGATTATTCCGTGACATGATTGGTCTTCATTTAATTGGTTCACTAAATTTACAAGCTCTTCTTCTTGAATATCTTCATCTTTTCTAATCAAGTTAGCATTAATTCCACAATAATTTGCTGCCTTAATCTTATTTCTTACATATATTTCGCTAGCAGGATTACTGCCAACTAATATTATTGAAAGGCTAGGTACAACACCAGTTGTCTCTATTAAATCTTTTACTTCACTTTTTAAGTTGTTTTTTATAGTTTTACTTACTTCTTTACCATTTAAAATTGTCATATTCTTTCCCTCTTTTTGTATAGTTAAAACATTAGGGAAAACCTAATGTTTTAGTTTATCTTTATTTTCTTCATATGAAGCTAGCGATTCTTTTATGATATCTAATGCTACATCTTTTCCTTCTATTTTAAAGCCTGTTGTTTCTTTATGTTCTAAGTTTTTATAAACCATAAAGAAATGCTTGATTTCACCAATCACATGGTCTGGTATATCTTTAATATCTTTATAATGGTTCATATTAGGATCATTAAATGGTATCGCTAAAATCTTGTCATCAGCATATTTACCATCTATCATCTTTATTACCCCAATTGGATAACATCTTACTAAACTCATTGGTATTAATGGTTCGCTACATAGTACTAAAACGTCTAATGGGTCAAAGTCTTTTGCGTATGTAAGAGGTATAAAGCCATAGTTTGCGGGATAATGAGTAGAAGTATATAATATTCTATCAAGCATTATTAGACCTGTTGATTTATCTAACTCATATTTATTTTTACTTCCCTTGCTAATTTCTACTACTGCGTAAAAATCTTCAGGCTTAATTCGATTTTTGTCTATATCGTGCCAAATATTCATTATTTCTCTCCTTTTTCTTTTTGATTATATGCAAATTGAATTGCATTTTTAAATAGTATATCACAATTTTCTCCCGTAGGATTTAAGTGTTTGCAATCTTCTAAGTGATTTGTGTTTAACAAATTTAATATATCTTTTTTTGTCAAATTACTTTCATTAGTATTTTTGACAATTTTTACTATGTCATCTAAGTATATATTATGACAATAACAAACTATATAATTCTTATATTTTTCTTTAAACCATACTGGAACTTTTATTTCTTCTTTTAAATAAACTTTAGGATTGCCTACTTGAAAATAAACAAGATCACATTTTTTATTTGTGCATATATATATTTTTTCACCATTTTCAAAAAATACACATTTATTTTTGGTAAGTTCTGCGACAGTTTCTAATTTTACTTCTTTTCCTTTGTATCCACAATAGGGGCATTTATCATCGCATTTGTTACAATTGTTGCAAGTAGTAGTACAATTCATTTTATCACCATCTTGTTGTATTATTATACACTACAATTTTTAAAATTGCAATTAGTTGCAATTTTAACATGTCTTTTTTAAAGTATCTTTGCATATTATTTTAGTGGTGATTTAATGTCTATTATACAATATACTAAAAAAGAAGCTGAATTATTAGCCAGATTAATGCGTGCCGAAGCTGAAAGTGAAGGTGAACTAGGTATGTTAATGGTTGGTAACGTTGGTGTAAATCGTGTTTTGGCAAATTGCCTTGATTTTAAAGAAATACACTCAATTGAAAGTATGGTTTATCAACATCCTGGTGGATTTGAATCAACTCTTTATTCATATTTTTATCAACCCGTAAGAGAAATTGATTTGAATCTAGCAAAAAGAGTACTAAAAGGTGAAAAATTTGACCCTGCATCTCGAGCTTTATGGTTTTATAATGCTGCACAAGATGATTGTATGGCACAATGGTGGGGTCAGTGGAACACTGGGCGTTATAAAGCACATTGTTTTTACGCACCAGTAGAAAGTGAAAATTGTTATTAGTTGCATAATTTATTTTTTTATTAATATAATTTAATGTATAATCTTTATGAAAGGAGTTCTATGACTATTAATTATCAATTTCCATTTTACCCATATAATAATTACCAACAACCTACCTGTGGAGGTTATGGATTTCAACCAACTACCATGTATAACCAACAAAACCCTTATCGTGGATTCGAAAATTCATATATAGAAAACATTTTAAGAATGAATCTTGGAAAAAATGCAACTATATATATGAATTTTGAAAATAGCCAGTGGGGTTCAAAAGTATTTAAAGGTGAACTTGTTGGAGCTGGAAGAGATCACATTTTATTAAAAGACAATCAAACAAATACTACATACTTATTACTTAGAATTTATTTATCATACATCACATTTGATGAAGAAATTGAATACGAGTATCCTTTTGCCTAAAAACTATGTTCTAAATTAAAATATGAGGCCCAAAAAAGCCTTATATTTTAATTTTTATACTTACATTATATAAATTTACTGGCCTAATGTATCAAATTTATTATTTGCTTGAAAATTAATATCTTTTTTGATAAAATATAAGCATAAAGGAGATAAGAAAATGTGTGTATTTTGTAAAATAATAAACAAAGAAATTCCTGCATATACACTTTATGAAAATGATTATGTTATTTGTTTTTTAGATATTTCACAAGCAACAAGAGGGCATGTACTTGTAGTACCAAAAAAACACGAACAAGATATTTTCTCACTTTCTGATAAATATGCGGAAGAAATAATGAAAGCGGCAGTAAAAGTTTCTAATATTTTAAGAGAAAAATTACAAATAAAAGATATTAATTTATTAAATAATTCTGGTTCTCTTGCGGGTCAAACTGTAATGCATTTTCATTTACATGTGTTACCAAGATATGTTGATGATGAAATAAACTTCCACCAAGTTGATCATGAACCTAATTTTGAAAAATTAGATGAATTATATTCTATTTTAACTAAATAATTTTATTTAAAACAAAAAAGTGCAGATAACTGCACTTTTTTATTATTTTACTATTAACGATTGGGTGAAAGAGATCGTATTCTTGTTGATATATTATATTTTGAACTTTCACATCAAGCATTAACTACATAGGTTTATTTTCTTTGTTTGCAAATTTTTTATCTAAAGTAATGAAAGATATCTAAATTACCTAATTTCTTTTAAACCACCCATATATGGTCTTAAAACTTCAGGGATATTAATTGAGCCATCTTCTCTTAAATGGTTTTCAAGTAATGCAATTAACATTCTTGGAGGAGCGACAACAGTATTATTTAAAGTATGAGCAAAATAATTGCCGTTTTCACCTTTAATTCTGATTCCTAAACGTCTTGCTTGAGCATCTCCTAAATTAGAGCAACTACCAACTTCAAAATATTTCTTTTGTCTTGGGCTCCATGCTTCAACATCTATACTTTTTACTTTTAAGTCAGCCAAATCTCCACTACAACATTCTAATGTACGAACAGGAATTTCCATACTAACAAATAATTCTACAGTATAGTTGTATAATTTTTCAAACCATTCTTTTGATTGTTCAGGTTCACATACAACAATCATTTCTTGTTTTTCAAATTGATGTATTCTATAAATTCCTCTTTCTTCAATTCCATGAGCACCTTTTTCCTTTCTGAAACAAGGAGAATAACTAGTCAATGTGTAAGGTAAATCTTTCTTATCTAAAACATTATCAATGAATTTCCCTATCATTGAATGTTCACTAGTACCAATTAAATATAGGTCTTCACCTTCAATTTTGTACATCATTGCATCCATTTCATCAAAACTCATTACTCCAGTTACAACATTACTTCTAATCATGTATGGAGGAATACAATAAGTAAAGCCTTTATTAATCATAAAATCTCTTGCGTAGGTAAGTACTGCAGAATGTAGTCTTGCAATATTACCCATTAAATAATAGAATCCATTACCTGCAACGCGACGTGCACTATCTAAATCGATACCCTTTACTCTTTCAATTATGTCTAAATGATATGGAACTTCAAAATTTGGAACTTTTGGCTCTAAGAATCTCTTTAATTCAACGTTTTGACTGTCATCTTTTCCAATAGGAACTGTAGGATCAATCATATTTGGTATTACCATCATTATTTTTTTCAATTCTTCAGAAAGTTTTGTTTCTTCACTTTCTAATTCGTTTAGTGCAAGATTAATGTCTTGTACTTGTTTTTTAGTTTCGTTTGCTTCTTCAACTTTCTTTTCACGCATTAATTTGCCAATTTCACCACTTAGCAAGTTTCTTTTTGCGCGCAATTCATCGCCTTTTTGTTTTACATCTCTTATTTTTACATCAAGTTCAATTGCTTGATCAACTAGAGGTACTTTGCGATCTTGAAATTTTTTTCTAATGTTTTCTTTTACTAGTTCTGGATTGTTTCTTAAAAATTTAATATCTAACATTTTTTCTCCTTTTTTGTATAGAAAAATCCCTGTTACAAGATTTTTCATTTTGTAACAGGGACGAACATTTTTTAGTCCGCGGTGCCACCCCGCTTAGAGCAAGCTCTCACTCTTATAGAAATAACAGTTTCTATTGCCGGAAGTAGTTTTCTACTTCTTCTCCAAGGTAGATTCATTAAATAACTATCTTGATTCTCACCAACCATCAAGTCTCTTAAATATTTATTTTAATTACTATTCCTCTTCACAGAATTTGTATTTTCACTAAAATTATATTATCTTTTAATTAGTTTGTCAAGAAAACAATTAACTATGCATCCTCTTCAGTGCCTTCATCATCATTTTCTAAATCTTCTTCAGTAGATTGTAACAATTCATCAACATGATGCAAAGCATTGTTTGTAGCATCTACATTGTTTTCTTCTTCATCTTCTTCTGGGACATCTTCTTGGTGCGGAACTATTGCAATTGAAGATACAGTTTGGCCCTCATTTAGTTTAATTACGCGAACACCTTGAGTATCTCTACCTATTACTGATATATCTGCAAGATAAGTTCTAATTACCATACCCTTATCAGTGATAATCATTAGGTCATCCTCACCAGTTGATGGAGCAAGACTTACAGGCCTACCACTCTTTTCAGTTATGTTCATATATTTAACACCTTTCCCGTTTCGGCCCTTTATCTTGAAGTCACTAGTAGGTGTACGTTTTCCATAACCAAATTCTGTAACAACTGTTATTTCATCTTCTTCACCATTTACGGCAACAAGACCAATTGCTCTTTCGCCTTCAGCAACCCTAATTCCTTTTACACCACTTGCGGCACGATTTGTTGCTCTAACTTCTGATTCATTGAAGCAAGCTGCTTTACCATTAGATGCACCAAAAATTATATCTTGTGTACCATTTGTTCTTGCAACTGCAATCAATTCATCTTGTTCACCAAGTATTATTGCTCTTATACCAGTACTACGAATATTTTTATATTGAATTAATTCAGTCTTTTTGATGATACCATTTTTAGTTCCAAATATTACGTAACCTGGTTCTTCTAGTGATTTAACATTAATTACTGCCGCTAGTTTTTCTTCGGCCTCAAATTTTAATAAATTAATTAGTGGTAAACCTTTAGAAATTCTGCTTGCGCCAGGGATTTGGTATGCTTTTAATAAATAAACTTTACCAAAATTAGTGAAGAATAATAGATTATCATGTGTAGAAGTATAAATTACTTTTTCGATGAAATCATCTTCTTGCATTTTACTACCAGTTATGCCTTTTCCACCACGTCTTTGTGCACGATAAGTATCTACAGTCATACGTTTAATATAACCACGATTTGTGATTGTAATTATAACATCTTCTTCTGGTATTAAATCTGCATCTTCAACTTCTAAATCTTCACTTAAATCAAGTCCTGTACGACGATCATCACCGTATTTTCTTTGTACTTCAGTTAATTCAGAAACGATTACTTGCATTAATTTTTCATGATGATTTAAAATGTCTTCTAAATAATCTACAATTTCATGTAATTCTTTCTTTTCTTCTTGAAGTTTTTCTAATTCAAGTCCAGTTAATCTTTGCAATTTCATATCTAGAATTGCTTTTGCTTGAATTTCGGTAAGTAAGAATTTAGTTGTTAATTGAGCTATTGCTTCTTCAGCATTTTTTGAAGCTTTAATTGTAGCAACTACTTCATCAATATTTGCTAATGCAATTAATAAACCTTCAACAATGTGTAATCTTGCTTTCGCTTTATCTAAATCATATTTTGTTCTTCTTGTAACAACTTCTATTTGATGTTTTACATAGCATTCCAAAATTTGTTTTAAATTTAATACTCTAGGTTGTCCATGATCAAGGGCAATCATATTAACGCTGTATGTAGTTTGCATTTGTGTATGCTTATACAAATTGTTTAAAATAACATTAACATTGGCATCGCGTCTAATTTCAATTATTATTCTCATACCTTTTCGGTTTGATTCATCACGTAAATCAGTTATGCCATCTATTATTTTATCTTTTGCAAGGTCAGCAATTCTTTCGATTAGTCTCTTTTTATTAACTTGATATGGAATTTCTGTTATTACAATTTCTTTTTTTCCGTTTTGCAAGTTGACAATATTAACTTTTGCGCGAACAGTTACAGTACCAACACCCGTTAAGTATGCTTGTTTAACACTTGAAAGTCCCATAATTGTTGCGCCAGTTGGAAAGTCTGGAGCTGGAATATATTCCATTAGTTTTTCAACAGTAATATCTGGATTTTCAATTAAAGCAAGTGTTCCATTGATAACTTCTGTTAAATTATGTGGAGGAATACTTGTTGCCATACCAACGGCAATACCTGATGCACCATTAACTAGCAAATTTGGAAATCTTGCTGGTAAAATTGCTGGTTCTTTTTCAGATCCATCATAGTTATCAACAAAATCAACCGTATTTTTATTTAAATCACGAAGCATTTCTCCAGCAAGTTTACTCATTCTAGCTTCAGTATAACGCATTGCGGCTGCTCCATCACCATCGACAGAACCAAAATTACCGTGACCATCTACTAGTGGATATCGATAACTAAAGTCTTGAGCCATTCTTACCATTGCTTCATACACAGCAGTGTCACCATGTGGATGGTATTTACCAATAACGTCACCGACGATACGTGCTGATTTCTTATGAGGTTTATCACTATAAACTCCCAATTCGTTCATAGCAAACAAAATTCTACGGTGTACTGGTTTTAAACCATCTCTTACATCTGGTAATGCACGCGATACAATAACGCTCATTGCATAATCCAAAAATGATGTTTGCATTACGTTACTTAGATTAATAGGTTGAACTTTATCATAGTCTTCGCCTTGTTCACCTAAATAATCGTTATCTAATTTGGTTAACTCTGGATCTATATCAGGATTATTTTCTTCGTCTTCGTCAGAATTTTCTATTTCATCATTTTCATCTTCTGAATCTAATTCTTTTTCTTCAAATTCATTATCTTTTTCAGACACCTAAATTACCTCCTATATATCCAAATTTTGTACAAACACGGCATTTTCTTCAATAAACTTACGTCTTGGTTCAACATCTTCTCCCATTAGCATAGAAAAAACTTCATTTGCCTTCTCGCCATCATTCATTGTAACTTGCAATAAAATTCTACGTTTAGGGTCCATTGTAGTTTCCCAAAGTTGTTCAGGGTTCATTTCACCCAAACCTTTATAACGTTGAATATCTCTTTTACCAGTTATTTCACTTAATTTCAAATTTAATTCTTCATCGCTATACGCGTATTCTATTTTTTTACCTTGTTGTATTTTATAAAGTGGTGGTTGTGCTATATAAACATAGCCTTTTTCTATTATTTGTGGCATAAAACGATAGAAGAAGGTAAGCAACAATGTTCTAATATGGGCACCATCGACATCGGCATCGGTCATTATTACGATTTTATGGTAACGAGCATTTTCAATTTGGAATTCATTTCCTATTCCTGTACCAATTGCTTGTATCATTGATAATATTTCTTTATTACCAAGAGCTCTACCCATAGCTGCTTTTTCAACATTCAACACTTTTCCACGTAAAGGAAGTATGGCTTGATAATAGCTTTCACGTCCCATTTTTGCAGAACCACCGGCAGAATCACCTTCGACTATGTACATTTCTGCTAGTGTTGGGTCTTTTGTTCGGCAATCTGACAATTTCGAAGCAAATCCTAACGAGTCAAGTGGACTTTTTCTTCTTGTTGCTTCTCTTGCTTTCTTTGCGGCAATTCTAGCTCTTAACGCAAGAAGCGATTTTTCAACAATTAACTTAGCTGTAGCTGGATTTTCAAGCAAATAAGCTTCAAATTTATCACTCATAGCTTGTGATGCTATTCTTCGAACTTCTGTATTTCCTAGTTTTGTTTTAGTTTGTCCTTCGAATTGTGGATCACTTATTTTACAAGAAACAATTGCTGTTAAACCTTCACGTACATCATCACCAGAAAGGCTTTCATCTTTTTTAAAGATATTGGCATTTTTACCATAAGTGTTGAGAATTCTTGTTAAACTGTTTCTAAATCCTTCTTCATGTGTACCACCTTCGGTATTTATGATGTTATTAGTAAAAGATTTGATATTACAACTATAATCTTCAGTATATTGAAATGCTATTTCTATCATAGTTCCTTCAATTTCTTCCTCAACTTTTATAACATCTTGATGAAGTGGTTTCTTTCCTTTATTTAAAAATTTAACATATTCAACTAATCCACCTTCATAATGATATTCGCCACTCTTAATATTATCAGGATTTCTTAAATCTTTTATTGTTAATTTTAATCCCTTGTTTAAGAAAGCTAGTTCTTGAATACGATGTCTTAAAATTTCGTAATCGAAATATGTTGTCTCTTTAAAAATTTCTTTATCAGGTGTAAAAGTTACTACCGTACCAGTATGATCAGTTGTCCCAATTATTTCGAGCGGGCTTTTTACTATCCCTCTTTCAAATCTTTGGCGATAAATATGACCATTACGATGTACGTTAACTTCTAGCCATTCACTTAATGCATTTACTACTGATGCACCAACACCATGCAACCCGCCAGATACTTTATAACTATTATTATCAAATTTACCACCAGCATGAAGAACTGTAAATATTGTTTCTGTAGCGCTAACATGAGTTTTTGGGTGAATATCTGTTGGCATACCACGACCATTATCGGTTACCTTAATGGTATTATTGCCATTCTCATCTAGATTAATTTCAACATCAATTTGATTGCAATACCCCGCTAATGCTTCATCGACAGAGTTATCAACAATTTCCCAAACAAGATGATGTAATCCTCTTGGACCAGTAGACCCAATGTACATACCGGGTCTTTTTCTAACTGCTTCTAATCCTTCTAGTACTTGAATACTACCAGAATCATAGTTTTTTTCAGCTTCTATCGTAGCCAAATCTTTTTCATCCATTAAATTCACACTCCTTCATAGATAATATTCATTTTATGAATATTATCATTTACTTTTTTTATTAACATTTTATCAACATTATTTTAAAGTTTTCCACAAACTATTTTTTACTTTTTACTCTAATTCAATTATATTAGCATTTTCTAAATTTTCTTTTTTTACATCAGCTAACGTCGATGTAGAGAGTATTACTTGCTGATAATTCCTTATATAGTCTAAAAGATTATTTTGTCGATTTTCATCAAGTTCACCCAAAACATCATCTAAAAGTAATGTTGGCGTTTCATTTTTAACACTTTGTATCATTTTAGAAAAAGCTATTTTAAGTGAGATCATAATGCTTTTTTGTTGCCCTTGTGAACCAGTACTAGCAGCATCAAGTCCGTTAATTTTAAACTTATAATCGTCTCTATGAGGCCCTACTTCAGTGTGGCCTCTTTTTAATTCTTCTTCATAATTCAGTCTTAGTTGATTTAAAAATTTTTCTTCAGTTGTATTAGAACAATATTCCAATTCAATCTTTTCATTGCATCCCGAAATTTCATTGTAAATTTCATTTATTTCGTCATTAAGTTTTCTGACAATTTTCTGTCTTACATTAATAATCTTATTGCCACTTTTCACAAGTTGAGAATTCATGACCTCAAGCAACTTTGTATTTGACTCTTTCTTTTCAAAATTAAGACGTTTTAACAAAGCATTTCTGCTGTTTAAAATTTTTCTATAGTTATTACACTCATTAACATAAAAGTTTGATATTTGACAAATTAAAGGTTCAAATAGACTCCTTCTATCTTTTGAAGAACCATTCAATTTAACGCAATCATTATTACTAAAGCAAACGACTAAAACTGTCCCTAAGTATTCACTAACTTTTTTATACGGATTATTGTTTAAAAACACGATTTTTGCGTTTTTCATTCTTTTTATCTTTATGTCGTTAACTAATCCATCACGTTCAACATTGGCAAAAATAGCAAATTCCTCACTATTATTGTTAATTAAAGCTGATTCGTCTGAAGTTTTAAAGCTTTTCGTAATACCTAAATAATAAATGGCTTCTAGAACGGTTGTTTTTCCAATAGCATTTGAACCTACTATGACATTTAGCCCTTTTTTAAATACAACCTGTTTGCCTATAAAACGCCTAAAATTAACAATTTTTAGGCTTTTAATTATCATTTTCAACCTCAACGATAAATTTTTCACCATTTATTTCAACAATATCGCCCTTAAAAAGAGTTTTTCCACGGCTTTCTGTTGTGTTTTCATTCACTTTAACAGTATTTTCAAGTAAATAATTTTTAATTTCACCGCCAGTAGAAACAATGCCTAAAAACTTTATAAATTGGCCTAATTTTATAGAATCTGAGTGAATTTTAACAATCTTCATAGCATCACCTTTTTTACACTTAAAATTATACCATATTTTAACTTTTTTAGCAAGATATTTGATTAAAAAAAACGGTCTTAAAAAAAGTTTAAAAAACAAAGAAAAAAGCCTTTGTTTTTTAACCGTTTTTTAATTTTTTTGTTTTTCGATTTTTTCCTATAAAAAAATTGACGTTTACCTAATTGAAAGGCGTTTTTAGTGTTTTTATACATAATTAAGTATATTCCTTATTATATATATATTATATTTATTTAATATTTATTTTCATAATTGTCCTTTTTAGTGAATGCTTAAAAAAAGCGTTTTTTTAGTCACAAACGTCGTTTTTTTTAATACTTTTATTTTATAAGTATTATAGTTTTAAATATAATAATACAAAAATATTTATTCTTGTATGTATTTATTTAAAATAATAAATATTTTTATATTTTTATACTTATTTAAATAAATAGTTAATTATTTTTATATTTATTTATGTATTTTCAATATGTTTTTATTTATTTATTTTTATACATATTTGTGTATTGAATTATTTAAGTAAAGAAATATTTATGTATTTATATTATTTTTAATTCAAAACTTTTTGCTTTTGCAATATGTATTTAATTAATGCTTTATGTATTTTTTAACATTTTTTTAAATTCCTAAAAAGCTATTAGTTTTATTTTAAAACCTTTTCCTTTGCTAAAAATGTTTTTTGTGATAATCAATTCATAATATAAGTTTTATTTTAAAAGTAATTAACTCTTGGTTGCTGAATTTTATGTTTTAAACTAAAAGTAAAATTGCTAATTTTATTTTAAATTAAAAGTAAGAGTATATTTTTATGTTTTAAGTTAAAAGTAATAAGTGAGTTTTTTTGTTGTTTTGTTTTTATTTTAAAAGATAATTGTTTTAATTTAAAGACATTGTATACATCGACACTACTAAACTTTTTGCTACAAATTATTTTTTATTTAATTATTTATATACATAAATAAATATATCTTGTTGTGCTAAAAATATCTTTTTCATGTCGAGTGAATGCTGATACTTTTTTGTTTTTTTGAGGTCAAACAAAACCGATAAAAATTTGATTTTACCCCCCGGGGGGCTAATAACTTTTAACTTTTAAAGCAAAAATTAAAAAATAGGGCGTTTTTTGCCTTTAAAAACGGATATTTGCTTTTTTTTCAAAGTGAATTGTTTGAATATTCTTAATTTTATTATTTCAACCACTTTTAAAGCTTTTAGCACAAACAATATTTATGGTTGTATTTATATAATTAATTAAATAAATAATGCATAATAATTGAATATTGTTTTTGCATTTGATATAATAGCGATGTACGAAGGAGGTACTAACATGACACAACAACCAATTAAAAGAAGAAACCCTTTTGACATAATGGCAGAAGAGGAAAAAGTAGAGGAAGTAAAAACTCCTGTTATAGAAGAAGTAAAACCAATTGAGGAACCGTTTTACACTTATGAACAACCAGTTCAAAGAGCTCAAACCGCAAAAAAGCAACCAAGAGTTGTGCAAAGACAGCAATATATTCAACAAGATGACGCAAATAGAGAGAAGTACACTTCAACTATGGATGTAACATTAAGAAGACAAATAAAAATAGCTTGTGCAGAACGTGGAATAATGTTTGCAAAGTTTGTTGAAGATGCTTGCAGAGAAAAATTAGCAAAGGAAGGTTATAGATAATGCCAATCATTTCAGCATTTTGTAAAAAAGGTGGCGTAGGCAAAACAACATTTTTAGGTTATTTAGCTCATTACTACGCTACACAAGGAAAAACTGTATTAGTAATAAGTGCCGATGATCAAAACAGTGTATTTAAAATTTTCGGCGTAGATAATTTTGTTACCGATCATGATGATGATTTCTTTGAACATTTACTTGTTGGTCAAAAACAGCCACAAGATATCACTTTTGAAGCAAGAATAAATATGTATTTAATGAAAACCTTAAATACAGATAGACTTTCTTTGAATTTAACGCTAAAACGTTCAGAAGAAAAGCATTTAAGAACGATAATTGAGAGTTTTAACAAGTATTTTGACTATATTTTTATCGATTTTCCACCATCAAGTAGTAGATTAAGTGAAATTCTACTTGATATTTCTCAATCTATTTTAATTGTTGTCGGTTTAGACACGCTTGGTTTACAAGGATTTTCGAATACAATTCAATATTTTGTTGATACTGACATCGATTTGGACAAAATTAGGTACATTATACCGGTTGGTTACATCAAAGGAAGACGCACTCCGATCAAGTGTTTGAAAGAGTTAAAAGAGCAAGCAAAAAACCTTACTCCAAGTGCGAAAATTACAGCTCCAATCAAGGATAAAGCGATTATAAAAAATATTCAATCAGATGGCCTATCAATTTACGATTCTGAAGCTATAGTTAAAGAAAAATTAGAGAAATTCCATTATAAGAACTTCGAAGAGATAAAAAAAGACCTTACAGACATCTATAAGGACCTAAATTTAGACTAAAAAACAAAAAAAAGCACATTTTTTGTGCTTTTTTTATATTAAAATACTCTGACTGGTAGTAAAAGTTGAACTAATGAATCATCATCAACACTTTTTATAATTGTTGGTTTTATTTCACCAGTGAAAGAAAATGAAATTCTATCAGAATCAAATGATTTTAAAGCATCTAGAATGTACTTTGTACTAAAAGCTATTTGAAAATCTACGTTATCTAGCGTATTTAATAGGTTTATATCCTCTACAACTTTACCAATTTCTGATGAATTTGAAGAAATTTCAACCTTATTTGAATTAGAAAAATAGAATTTAACGATATTTAAGTTGTCTAAATTAGAGAATAATGATGCTCTATCAACCGCATTTACCAATTCTATTCTGTTAAAAACAGCTTCAAATAAAGTTTCTTTTGG
Organism: Acholeplasmatales bacterium; assembly: GCA_003539625.1. Classification (GTDB taxonomy): domain Bacteria; phylum Bacillota_I; class Bacilli_A; order ML615J-28; family CAG-313; genus CAG-313. Next base: position 29,959 of record DPOU01000013.1, on the reverse strand, counting down.
GAATAAACTAGATGTGTTTGGATAATTACCTTCTACAAGTCTTGTAATAAAAATAATATTTTTATATTCAAAAACTGCTTTGCTGTTCTCTAAATACATTTTAACAAATGTAGAATCATCCTCTAAAATTTTACCTAATTCCTCTAATGCTTTACTTGGAACATTTACTAAAATATCGACAGTTTCATCAAGCTTTGAAGTTTTCTTTGCTAATCTAAAACTATCAGTTGCAGTAATTTCTAAGGTACCATTTTGGGCTTTAAAATTTAAACTTGTTAATACTATTCTTGTTTCAGAAGTAGCACATGCAAATGATGTTTGTCTTATTATTTGCTTTAATTCTTTGCTGTCAAACAAAATTGGTTCTGTTGTAACGTTGAAATTTGTAGTTGGAAAATTAGTTTTATCATAAGCTATTAAAGTAAAATCTGAACGATCTGATATTATTTGAATTGTAGATTCTTCAAATAAAGTGAATTCAACTTCTTTACCTTCAACTTTTCTTACAATGTCAATAAAATATTTTCCAGGAACAACACAACTTCCTTCATCATATAATTTTACTTTATCACTTTTTTCAAGTTCAATTTTTATAGCTATTTCTTTATTAGTTGTAACAAAAGTTATTTTGTCTTCCTTTACGTCTATTTGAATACCAGTTAAAACGGGCATTGGAGTTTTCTGAGAAAGTCCTCTAGAAACATTCGAAATTGTTGTTAAAAGTAAATCTCTATCAATAGTAAATTTCATTGTATCACCTCTTTATTTATTATTACTAATATACTTTTATTATTATTAGAACTGTGGATAAGTGGATAACTTTTTTTATTTAAGTGTTTTTCCGTCCTTATAATATAAGCAAAAAATTTTATTTGTTAAGTTTATCCACAATATTATTAACATCTTGTTTTACATTTTCATCATTTTTGATATAGTCTTCGATTTTATCTACTGCATGAGCAACTGTTGTATGATCTTTATTACCGAAACATTCACCAATTTTCTTTAATCCCACATTGTATTTGGTTCTAAGTAAGTACATCGCAATGCTTCTAGGATATACTATCTCTTGCTTTCTAGAATTTCCGGTAAGTTCTTTTACGTTAATATTAAAATAGTTGGCTACTTTGTTTTTTACAAATTCAATATTTTTAACAGAAGAGTCTTTACCAGAATCTCTATCACTTGGCAAAATTGATTCTAAAGATATTATGGCATTATCTAAAGAATATTCTAAATTAAAAGAAGCACAATAATATACAAATCTACGTAAAGCTCCCTCTAATTCCCTAATATTGTCTTCAAAATGTGTTGCAATATAATCTAAAGCATCGTCTGATACATCACTAGGATTAGCGATTAAGATATTTAATTTATTTTTTAAGATGTTTTTTCTTAATTCTTTGTCTGGTTTTCTAACATCAACTTGCATTCCCCAGCCAAATCTTGATTTAAGACGATCCATTATATCTAGATCACAAGCTTTTCTATCTGAAGTTACAATTATTTGTTTTCCGTTTTCGTTTAAAATTTCAAATAATTTAAAAAATTCATCTTGAGACCCTTGTTTTCCTGCAAGATATTGGATATCATCTACTAATAAAACATCCGCAGATCGATAATAATTGTTGAAAGTTTCTGAAACAGAAGTACTCTTTTGGTTCTTATTTTTAGATTTAAAATAATCTTCAACAAATCTTTGTGCACTCGTGCAAACAATGTTTAATTTTGGATTATTTTCTAACATGTAATTACCAATAGACATCATTAGATGTGTTTTACCAAGTCCAACATCTCCAAAAATATACAATGGATTAACTGTTACATGGGGAGATTGAGCAACTTTTAAAGCGAAAACGAAAGCTTCACGATTCGATTCACCAGTTATAAAATTGTTAAACGTGTATTCGGGTCTTAGTGAACGCTCGTTTATTACCTTTTCTTGTGGATTGATTGTTGTAAGAACAGATTCAGCGTTTTTGACGCTTTCAGCATCAGCTGCGTCTTGTGTTATTAGTTGAAATTGCATCTTTTCGGTCGTATATTGATTCAGAAATTCGTTCATTTTTTTTAAATAAAACTGATTTATACGATATTCTTCTAATTTTGTAGGAACAATAAGATAAATATTACCATTTTGTACTTTGTGTATTTTATTTAAGTCAGCAAAAGAATTGTTATAAACAGAATTGTTTAACTCTTCTTTCAATGCGCTTTTTACATTATTTAACAACGCATATGCTTGCTCCATATAATCACCTCGTTGTATATAATAGCACAATTTGTATTTTTTTGAAAGTAGATAGTTAAAATACTTTTCCACAAAGTTTTCCACATTTTTTCCACATTTTAGTTAGTAAAATAATAAACATTTTATCAACAATGTGGAAAAGTTGATAAAATTATCAGAATGATTTAATTATTTACCTTGCAAAATACTTAGAAATATGGTAAAATTACTAAAACGAGGTGTGCAAAAATGGGTAAGTTAAATACTAAAATAAAATTTTTAATAATAGCAGTTTATACATTATTGCTTTTTTTATTAGTTTTTGTGTTATTTTCGCCAAAAGCTATTGATTTATATGAATCGTATGGAAGAACTCCTTATGATGATCATATAGGAATAATGATAAAAGTAACTGAAAATCGACAATCAGTGTTAGAAACTTATGATAGTAATAGTGAAACTGATAAAAAAAATAAAGAAGGAAAAAACGAAAAAGCCACTTATGATGTTACAATTTCATTAATAAAACTTAGAGTTGAAACATTAAAAAATATTACAGTTAATTTAGCGGTAAAAACTAAAGACAATGGATATCAATATGCTACACAAAAAGCTAGCAAAGATAACAACGGTATTTTTGTAAGATACATTGGAAGTTTTAATGATTTATTAACTAAAGAAGTTTTATCAGAAAACGAAGGAACTTCTAAAAAGAAAATGTTTGACGAAAGTCCTAAAGAAATTTATGTTGAAGTAAAATATACGGTTCAAAAAAGTTCATCAAAAGATGAAACAGAAAGTGTTTTAAGATATCGTGTTGAAACACTACAAACAAAAGAAAGTAAATATAAAAAATATGAAGAACGTCAAGTTTTACAAGAAACTTCTACTGTAGCAAGAGCTAATTGGATTGATCCTACAAATGATGTATTTGGTTTGCAAATAGGTAAGATTAACGCAACAGGCGAATCAAAATTAGGCAACATTAAGAAAAATTTAATTTGCTTTAACTGTACATCTTTAAATAATAATCTAGCAAAATATAAATTATCGTTAACAGAATCAGAAATAACTGAAAAAAACATCAAACGATTAGAACAACCTAATAGTGAAAAATTACAACTTACACCTGAAATTTCAGAAATACGAATGACAGTGTGTGGAAAAATTGAATCAAAAGACAAAAAATTCTCGAATTATGTAGTGTTATATTCTTTATATGGTTTTATGAGTTCTATTGAAAATCGTTTAATTGAATCTACTGAAAAAGAAAATAAACGTATTACAAACTATACTACACATTTAGTAGAAAATAGTTTAGATGAATCTTTTAACTTAAGTGAATTATACATTACAATGGAAGGAAAATTATACAATAGCACAGTAAAAAAAGTTTCTAGTGGATATAAAATTAGCTATAATAACTTAATAAGTATAGATGATATGTACTCACAAAAATAAAAAAAGCAAAAAAAGTTGACAAACAAGTGTGTTTTGATGTATAATAAATAAGCATGGTTTTTAATTGGAGGTGCTCATATGAAAAGAACATACCAACCTAACAAACGTAAACATAGTAAAACTCATGGTTTCCGTGCTCGTATGGCTACTGTAGGCGGAAGAAAAGTATTAGCGCGTAGACGTTCAAAAGGTAGAGCTGTTTTATCAGCATAGAAAAAACAAATATAAAACTTGGACCATTTCAGTCAATATGTTTGAAATGGTCCATTATTTTTTAACTAGAGGTGAATATGAAAAAAGAAAATCGCTTAAAGAAAAACCTTGAAATTGCCTCAATTGTAAACAAAAGAAAAAGAGTAGTAAATAATAATTATATAATCTACTACCAAAAAAGCGAAACGGGAAAATTAAGAATAGCTGTTTCTGTATCTAAAAAATATGGCCATGCTTTTGAAAGAAATAAAGCTAAGAGAAGAGTTCGCAATATAATGAGAGAATATGTGGGCACAATTAAAAACTATGATTTAGTAATCGTTGTTAAAAATGTTGCCAAAGAAAAAGAATATAATGAATTAAAAAAAGAAATTCAATTCTTAATTAAGATAATTTTGAACAAGGAAGATGGAGGTAAGAATGAAAAACAAAAAAATAGTTAGATTATTTTTGTGCTTTGTAGTGGCTTCTTTATTACTGGTTTTAAGTAGCTGTAGTTCTTGTGGAGCATCACAGGCAAGTACAAAATTTCAATCTTCAGGATTGGATAATAGCCAACTAATCGGTTGGATCAACGATAATCAAGAATTAAAAGTTGAAAATCCAAGTTTTGAGATTGATGAAAATCTTAGTGATACTGAAAAGGTAGATAAAATTAATGCTTTAATAGAAGAAATAGCGACGCCTATTACTATTGAACAAGAAGAAAAAATTGTAACTGCTAAAAAGTATTATGATTTATTAGCCGAAGAAAGTAAAGAAAATATTGTAAACGTTGAAAAATTAAATAATAGTTTAAATGAATTATCACCTTTACAAGATTCGAGAAATTTTCAAAAGCAAAAAGAACTTTCAAAAGAGTTTATTGCAAACTTTGTATATGAAACAGCTTTAAACAATTTACCAAACAAAAGAAAGTACCAAAAAGAAATTATTGAAGAATGTTTAATTCCACAATATCAAAGTTATATAGATAATACTACAACTATGAATAAAGTTGATGATTCATCAGAAAGTAGTTGGAGTGCTGCCACAAACTTTAAAGCAAATTGTACAAACACATTTAACCGTGAAAAAATTAATATTTTAAATGCAGTTGAAACAGCTAATGGTAATGAATATAGTACTTATGAAATAGTATGTGCATATGTTTTTAAAATGGATGAAATATTAACAACTCAAGATAACGCACCAATTAAATTTCACGCAGAATCTGTTGGTGATTTCTTTGGTCATTTGTTTAATAATTTATTGATATTCCCTATTGCATGGTTAATTGTAAATATTTCAAATTTATTTGGCGGAATATATTTTATTGGTTTATTGATTGTAACAATATTAGTTAGAACAATCGCATGGCCTATTTATGCTAAAACAAATGATATGTCTTTAAAAATGCAACTAATGCAACCTGAGTTAAATGAAATTCAAAAGAAATATGCAAATAGACAAGACGAAAGATCTAAGCAAATGATGCAAATGGAAACAGCACAACTTTACAAAAAATATAAAGTTGGGATTGGTGGATGTTTAATGCCTTTATTACAATTTCCTATATTCATGGCAATTTATCGTGCTGTTAATAGAATTCCTTATACTGTTCAATATGCAAATACATCATACACAAATAACTGGGCAAACGAGCTTAATCCAAAAATTTTTGGTATAAATCTATTAGAAGATCGTACTGCAGGAACTGGACAATTAATTGGAATAATTATATTAATGATTATTGTAGTTGGAACACAATTCTTAAGTCAATGGTTATCACAAAGAAGACAAAAAAGAAATCAAGATAAAGCTCAAGAAGATATTCCAGAATATCGTAGAAAAGCATATAATCAAGAAAAAAATAGCACTGCTTCTTCAATGAAATTCATGATGTATGGAATGATGCTAATGATGGGATTATTTGTATTTACAAGTAAAGCAGGTTTAGGTGTATATTGGTGTATAGGTAACTTATACTCAATGTTACAAATGGAAATTAATAGCTTAACAAGTAAAAAACGTATGGAACAAATTAAAAAGAATTTATAAAAGGAAGATATTAATATGAAAGAGAAAATGTATATAGGCAAAAGCTTAGAAGAAATTGAAGAGCTTGCTGTTAAAGAATTAGGCGTAGCCAAAGAAGATTTGTACTTTGATGTTATCAGTGAAAATGCACAAACAAGAGATGAAGTACAAGTACAAGTAATGGTAGACGCTAATCCTGTAAAAAAAGGAAAAGACTTCTTAGAAAATTTCTTGCGCGAAGGTAATATTGATGGTTATGTAGAAAGAAAAATGCGTGATAACATTGTTGAATACGCAATAACTACAGCTGATGCTAATGGTGCTTTGATAGGTCATAATTCACAAACTTTAGCTGCATTACAATATGTAACATCATTAATAGTAAATCAATATTTTGATCGTGAAACTGAAAGCGGGTTAATTGTAAAAGTTGATATTGGTGATTATCGTAAAAATCGCGATGAAAAATTAGAAAGAATGGCAGTAAGAATTGCAAGAGAAGTTGCAAAAACAAAAATACCAGTAAATCTAAGATATATGAACGCATACGAAAGAAAAGTAATTCATACTAAACTTTCAACTTGGAAGGATGTAACTACTCATTCTGAAGGTATTGAGCCTAGAAGATACTTAGTTATTGAACCTAAAAATAAATCAGAATAAAAAACAAAAGGTACTTGAAATAAATCAAGTACCTTTTGTTTTAAAAAGAAACGAGAATTGAATAAAAATTAAGGATTCTCTTTGCAACAGGTAGGAGTTCTACTACAAAGAGCAATTAAAGTTTACTATAAAAAGATAACAAAATAAAACATATTGCTTTTGAAAAGGTTTACACATTTTTATTTTCAAAAATGTGTACAAAAAAGTCATATTTTGTTATAATATATACAAATAGGAAGTGATATTATGAAATTATTTGACGATACAATAATTGGTATTTCTACCGCATTATCAAAAGGTGCAATTTCTATTATTAGACTAAGTGGCGATGACGCAATTAAAATAGTTAACAAAGTATTTAAAGGAATTGATTTGTCAAAAGTAGAACCCAATACAATTAATTATGGTCATATTGTAGATTTTGATAGTTGTCAGATAATTGATGAAGTACTAGTATCTATTTTTAAAGCTCCTAAATCTTATACTAAAGAAGATGTCGTAGAAATTAATTGCCATGGTGGTTTATTTGTCACTAATAAAATATATGAACAACTAGTCCTATTAGGGGCAAGACCTTCAGAACCAGGGGAGTTTACTAAAAGAGCTTTTTTATCGGGTAGAATTGATTTAACTAAAGCAGAGGCCGTTATGGATGTGATCAATGCTGAAAATAGCGCAGCTTTAAAAATAGCAAATTCTGCTTTGAATGGTAAAATAAGTACATTTGTTGATCAAAAAAGGCATGAACTTTTAGACATAATAGCAACAATATCAGTAAACATTGACTATCCAGAGTATGATGATGTAGAACAATTAACCAATGAAGATATCTTACCTAAATTAAAAACAATAAAATTAGAACTTGAAGATGTACTAAATAACGCTAAAAGCGCAAAACTATTAAAAAATGGAATAAATACAGTAATTGTAGGAAAACCTAATGTTGGTAAAAGTAGTTTATTAAACACATTAATTGGAGAAAATAAAGCTATAGTAACTAATATTCCAGGAACTACTCGTGATATTGTTGAAGCAAGTATTAATTTAGGCCAAGTAACTTTAAATTTAATAGATACTGCAGGAATAAGAATTACTGAAGATGTTGTTGAAAAAATAGGTGTTGAAAAATCAAAAGAACAAATAAATAAAGCAGATATAATATTATGCGTATTAGATGGCAGCGAACCAATAAACGAACAAGATAAAGAAATATTAAATGAAATTAAAAATAAATGTCATTTGACGATCATAAATAAAATAGATTTAGAACAAAAAATAAATTTAGGAGAAGTAGATGATAATGTATTGTTTATTAGTACTAAGAATAACAATACAATAAAAGAATTAGAAAATAAAATACTAGAAACTTTAAATTTAAATAATCTATTTAATAAAGACATAACATATATAAGTAATGCAAGACAATTAGAAAAAATAAATTTTGCAATTAAAGCATTAGATGAGGCTCTTACAACGATTGAAAATGAAGCAACAATAGATTTTGTTGATATCGACATCAGAAAGGCTTGGCTATATCTAGGAGAAATTGTAGGCCAAACAAGTACAGATAATTTATTAGATGAACTTTTTTCAAAGTTTTGCTTGGGAAAATAAATTATATATTTGACAAAAATAAATAAATATACTATAATCATAGTATAATAAAGACGTTGAAAAAGAGAAGTAGATGTATTATTTCTTAGAAAAGTGACTTAACGATAGTGAAAAGTTAAGAAGAAATCTATATTGAATAACACTTTTAGTCAGTGAAAGAAAGAAAAATTAATTTTTTTAGTAGAATCACTCGTTTTCCTTGCGTTAAAAGGTGTAAGATGCAAAGAGTCATTTCTTTGAATTAAGGTGGTACCGCGGAAAAATTTCGTCCTTAGAACAATCTAAGGACTTTTTATTTTATTGGAGGACAAAATGAAAAGAACTAGAGTAAAACAATTATTTTTAAATAAAGAAAGTTTTGAAAAACAAGAAATTACTATTTGTGGTTGGGTTAGAACTAATCGTTCACAAGCACAATTTGGTTTTTTAAACGTAAATGATGGATCATTTTTTGATAGTTTACAAGTGGTTTATGATAATAAACTAGTAAACTTTGAAGAAGCATCTAAATACCGTGTAGGTTCTTCTGTCGAAGTTACTGGAATTGTCGTTTTAACGCCAGAAATGAAGCAACCATTAGAACTTCACGCAAAAAGTGTAAAGTTATTAGGGGACTGCCCTGAAACTTATCCTATTCAGCCAAAAAGACACACAAGAGAATTTTTGAGAGAAGTTGCTCATTTAAGACCAAGAACAAATTTATTCTCAGCTGTATTTAGAATTAGAAGTGTTGCTGCATACGCTGTTCATACATATTTTCAAGAACGTGGTTATGTTTATGTAAATACACCACTAATTACTTGTGCTGATTGCGAAGGCTCAGATCAAATGTTTAAAATAACTACATTAAATATGAATGAACTACCTCTTAATGAAAATGGGGAAGTGGATTATTCAAAAGATTTATTTGGAAAACAAGCATTTATAACAGGTTCAGGTCAATTGCAAGGGGAAACTTTTGCAATGGCGTTTGCGGATATATATACTTTTGGTCCAACGTTTAGAACAGAAAACTCAAATACTAAAACTCATGCAAATGAATTCTGGATGATAGAACCAGAAATGGCTTTCTGTGATTTAGAAGGTTTAATGGATATAGAAGAAGAAATGTTGAAATTTGTTGTAAAATATGTATTAGAACATTGCTCTGAGGAAATAAATTTCTGTGATCAATTTGTTGAAAAAGGTTTAAAACAAAAAATTACTTCATTATTAAGTAGTGAGTTCAAGCGTATCACTCACCATGACGTAATAACTATTTTAAAAGAAGCAAAAGTAAAGTGGGAATTTGAACCTGAATATGGTGAAGATATTGCTAAAGAACACGAAAAATACATTACAGAATATTTTAATGGACCGGTTTTCATTACTGATTGGCCAAAAGATATAAAAGCATATTATATGAAATTAAACCCAGTCGGAAAAACTGTTGCGGCAGTCGATTTAGTTGTACCGCAAGCTGGTGAATTAATGGGTGGTTCTCAACGTGAAGAAAATTTAGACAAATTAATTGAAAGAATGGATCAACTTGGAGTTGATAAAAAAGGTATTGATTGGTATCTTGACACTAGAAGATATGGCGGATGTGTTCATTCTGGATTTGGTATGGGATTTGAAAGATTGATAATGTATCTAACTGGAGTAGAAAATATAAGAGACGTTATTCCTTATCCTAGAACTCCTAAAAATTGTGAATATTAAAATAAAAAACAAACAAGTAGGCTTTTGTATAGGCCTACTTGTTTTTTATAACTATTTTGTTTTTTTGTTTTTTCTTCCTGTTTTTATTTGTAGCTTCAGATGGTTGTATTAAATCTATTGACCAAATCCAACCTAAAACACCAGTTAATGCTCCTGTAATAACAAAAGTTATAGAGCAAGATAAAATAATTTTCTTTTTTATGAATGAATTGTAATCAGAATTATATATATTTGCACCGCTACCTTCTTTGACATTTGTGAAGTTTTTAAAGTTATCAGCGTTTGCAATTTTACCATCAACTTTATCAGGTGTAAATTCTCCCTCTAATAAAACAATTCCGTCGCCCCAATATTTAGCTTCATCATCTTGATATCCCGAAAAAGCATCATAATAATATAATACGAATGAAAAACCTTCTTCTAAATTTTCTGCAGCATAAGAAGAAATAGAGCCATTAAGTTTATCACTGTTTTTTAAACTAATGTATTTAATTTTTGATTTATCATCAGCAAGTCTTTTGCCAAGTGCATCGTTATCAACGTTATCGTATAATACGTAGTCTGCTAATGATTTAGGATTATCTGTATTCTTAGTTGAACTACTAGTATATGAGTATTTCCATTCACTACTTAAATCGCCTAAATCAAATTCATTCATTGTGTCTTTTCCGCCTTCAATTGATTCAGTTAATTTTCGTAAATTATTTTTAGCTTCATCATCTGTTCCTGGTACAAAAGATATATAGATATGTTTAAATACTTCGTCGATGTCATAATCATAAGGCTTTTCGGATATATTAACAGTAGTATAATCTAAATATTCAGTTTTAGCACGGTATTTTTCACTAATGATTTCAAATAAAGTGTATTCCTTTATGTTTGATAAAAAGAAATTATAAGTAATTTTGTCATATTTTACATCAGAAGATTCATCTACATAATGTGTTAAATATAATTCCAAATCAAACATGTCTGCTAAATGTAAGATACCATCTTTATAATATGAACCAATAAACATTGAAGAAGTAGAAGTTGATGGTGTATCTGTTAATAAAGTTTTTTCCTTATGATTCATATTTTTGTCAAAGTCGCCTGGATCATAAAAAGTAAGTTTACCTGGGTGTTTAATATAATCGTTATAGTCCCATTTTACTGCATGTTCTATTTTGTCCTGATTTGACATAGATGAATCTAAAGCAAAAAATTCATCTAAAAAATCTGTTTTGTATTTATCATAACCATAATAATTATAACATCCAATACCAACTGTTACGCCAACAGTAATTAGTGCACAAATTAAAATGGTTAAAATTAATTTAGTTTTTTTACCATTATTTGGTTTCATAATTACCTCCAATTATTTATATTATACCAAAAAGTATACAAATTATCAACCGAATAACCTAACCTACTGTGATAGAAAACTGAAAGTTTTCGATACAAATCAATACATTTTATACATAAACATTTGACAAAATACATAAAAATTCATATAATATATGTAAGGAGGTAAAAAAAGATGAAAATACAGTGGTTTGAACAAGAAGTAAATAGTAGCGCGGTGACTATTTATGATAATAATGTAACATTAAGTAAACAAGCATCGAATTACTTAAGCGACGCTTATGGCATTCAAGTTGGCTTTGATGTTGAAAATCAAACTTTGATATTAAAAAAAGTTACCAAAGACGATGTTAATAAACAATATGTTAATCCTAATCAATTATATACATTAACTATTAAACAAAGTTTTGGGAGAATTAATAGTAAAAAATTAATTTTAGAATTACAAAAATATGTTAATTTAGATTTTACTCATCAAAAATCATACAAATATAATGCTAGATACAATAATGGTCAAAAAATGTTAATAGTTGATATAAAGGAGGCAATAAACAATGCTTAGTTTTTTAAATTTAACGTCTACAGAAATAGTTATGATAGTTCTATGGGCGATAGTTACAATTTTTGCAATTATAATTGAATTTGAAACAATTAATTTAGTCTCAATTTGGTTCGCAGCAGGGGGTATAGTTGGTATTATTACTGCGGCAACACATCAACCTATTTGGTTACAAATATTACTTTTTGTAATTGTTACTGCAGTATTTGTAGGTTTAACAAGACCGTTTGTAAAGAAAATGAGCGATAATCAAACAATATATACCAATGCAGATAGATTAATAGGTCTAACTGGCGTGGTTACAAAAGAGATTAAACCAGGTGAAAAAGGCGAAGTGAAAATTGAATATCAAACTTGGCAAGCAATTTCAAGAGAAAATCAAACATTTAATTGCGGAACTCAAGTTGTTGTTTCAGAAATTATCGGAAACAAATTGTTAGTGCAACAAATTAAAGAAATAGATATAAATTAAGGAGGTAAATATGATTAATTTTCTAGCAAATTCAAATTGTGCAACAAGCAGTTTTGTAGCAATCATTATTGCTGTTATTTTAGGTATCTTATTGATTTTAATCGTTAGAGGTATAAAAATAGTACCTCAAACTCAAGCTTTCATAATTGAAAGACTTGGTAAATATTATAAAACATGGGGAACGGGTGTTCATTTCTTGTGGCCATTCATAGATAGAGTAGCTACAGATCCTAATGCAAGTTATTCAAGTGGAAAACTTACAAGTCCAAGAGTAATTGGAAAGGTTAATTTAAAAGAACAAGTTATTGATTTTGATCCACAACCTGTTATTACTAAAGATAATGTTACAATGCAAATAGATGCAGTAATATATTATCAAATAACAGATCCAAAATCTTATGTATATGGTGTTACTAACCCATTAAAAGCTTTAGATACATTGAATACAACTACATTAAGAAATATAATTGGTTCACTAGATTTAGACCAATCGTTAACAAGTAGAAATGTAATTAATGAACAAATGCGTGAAATCTTAGATGAAGCAACTGACCCTTGGGGAATAAAAGTATTTAGAGTAGAAGTAAAAAATATTATGCCACCTCATGATATTCGTGAAGCAATGGAAAAACAAATGCGTGCAGAGCGCGAAAGACGTGAAGTAATATTACTTGCAGAAGGTGAAAAGAAAGCGGCTATTCTAAAAGCAGAAGGTATTAAAGAATCAGAAATTTTAAGAGCTGAAGCAGAAAAAGAAGCAGCTATTTTAAGAGCGGAGGCAAAAAAAGAATCTACTATAAAAGAAGCAGAAGGTGAAGCTGAAGCTATAGTAAAGATTAATGAAGCTACTGCAAAAGGTTTAGAAATGGTTAAAAACGTTAATGTAGATAAAGGAGTCTTAACATTAAAAGCATATGAATCGCTTGAAAAAGTTGCTAATGGCCAAGCCACAAAGATAATAATTCCGTCTGAAATTCAAGGTTTAGCAGGTTTAGCAATGAGTGCTTCAGAAATAGTAAAAGAAAAATAGTATATATACTAAAGAAGGAGTTAGTGCTCCTTCTTTTTTTGTATGAAGTATCTGATAATATATTATGTCGAAAAAAATACAGTAAAAACGACATAAAATTTTTTTTGATAAATGGTTTGCGTATTTTTGTAAAATATGATATAATATATTAGAGTGTGAAAGAAGAAAATTGGAGGTAAAAATATATGGCGTATGTAGCATTATATAGAACCTATAGACCTAAAAACTTTGGAGAAGTAATTGGCCAAAAGCATATAATTAAAACCTTAAAAAACGCAGTAGCAGAAAATAAAACCTCACACGCATATATATTTAGCGGTTTACGAGGAATTGGAAAAACAACAATTGCAAGAATTTTAGCAAGAGCAGTCAATTGTGAAAATCCTATCGATGGTGAACCATGTAATCAATGCAAAAATTGTCTTGCAATATTAAACGATGAAACAACAGATATCGTAGAACTTGACGCTGCAAGCAACAATGGAGTAGATGAAATGCGTGAAATCCTTGAAAAAGTAAATTTCTTACCCAGTGTACTTAGAAAAAAAGTATATATAATAGATGAAGCACATATGCTTAGTACTGCAGCGTTTAATGCACTATTAAAAACTTTAGAGGAACCACCACTACATGTAATGTTTATTTTAGCAACAACAGAACCTCATAAAATTCCTCAAACTATTCTTTCAAGATGCCAAAGATTTGATTTTAAACAATTGTCAGTTGAAGAAATATCAAAAGAAATTAATCTTATTTGTGAAAAAGAAAATATAAAAATAGAAAATGATGCTGTTGTGGCAATAGCTGAAAGTGCCGAAGGTGGAATGCGAGATGCCTTAAGTATTTTAGATCAAGCAAGTGTATATTCTAATGATACTATTACCGTTGAAGATGTTGATTGTGTTACAGGTAGAATTTCTAATTATAAATTAATTGATTTAGTGAAAAATCTAAAAGAAAAAAATGCCGCAGAAGCAATAAAAATTGTAGGCGATTTAATTAATAGTGGTAAAGAAGTAAGTAGAATTGTAAGTGGAACTATTCAATTCTGCCGAGATATCTTATTATATAAAAATGATATTGATACAAAAAATTCAAAAAATATATATAAAAGTGATAGCTTTAAAGAATTAGTTGATGAATTAAGTGAATCAGAATTGTTTTATTATATCGATGTTTTAGTTGACATTCAAAATAAAATTAGATTTACTAACTCTCAAAAAATATATTTTGAGGTAGGACTTTTAAAAATTGTTAATTCTGCCGAAGAAGATATCGATATTTTAGGTAGAATTCATAAATTAGAAACAACCGCAAATGAAAAAAACGGTCTTTCAACATATGTACCAAATGGCGAAATTGAAAATAGATTAAACAATATAGATAACAAAATTAGAAAAGTAACATCTGATTTAGAAAAAGCTGATTTAGACAACTTTAAAGAAAAAATAGAATCTAAAATGGAAATGATTGAAGATGTTGCATCTAAAGGTGCTACAATCGATACAGATATAAGTCAAAAATTTGACAGTATAGAAGATAAAATCCGTTTGTTAAGTATTGATACGAAAGGTGCTCATGCTGATGAAATAAAAGCTCTTTCTGAAAAATTATTAGAATTAGAAAATAAAATAACTAGTCAACCAATAAATAATGAAACATTAAATGGTGAAAAAACTCAAGAAAATAAAGCTGAATTAGAAGAGATCAAAAAGAAAATAGCAGACCTAGAAGATTTCGTTTTATCTAGCGGCACATCGCAAAAAAATGAAAATAGTGACGAAGAAATAAAAAATAGGATTTTAGAAATAGAAAAGCGCTTAAATGATGTAACAGTAAATAATATTAAAAGTAATAATACACCGAGCGAAAATATATTAGAATTATCAAAATATTTTGAATTAAGACTACAATCAATTGAAGATTTTTCTGAAAAATTGGCTCATGAAATATCAAATTTAGCATTAAAATTTAAAGAAACATATATTACTAATGAGGAATTTAATAAAGAAATAGCTGAATTAAAAGAAAATTACGCGGTTTTAGTACAAACAATTCACAATGTTAAAGAACAAAATGTTGCAAGTGATTCAATTCAAGATGTATTAGTTCTTAAAGAAAAAGTAGAATTATTAGTACAACAAATAGAAAATGTAAAAGAAAAAACATTTAACTTCGATAGTGCTCTAGCTGAATTAAAGGAAAACAAACAGTCCGTAGCCGCTTTAGAGTCAATTCAAAACAAGGACTTAAATGAATTGAAAAACGAATTTGTTGTTATAAAAGGGCAAATAGAAGATTTAACTACAAAAATGGCTACTAAAGAAGTTCACAAACCAGAAATTTTACCAGCTAAGCCTACCAAAGAAGTAGTAGTTGATATGCCTAAAGAACCAATTGTTACAAATCCTGAACCAAAAATTATTGAAACTAATGAAACTAAAACAGTAAAAACAGTTAAAAATGTGTATGATATTCGTATAGTAGAAAGAATATTACAAGATTCTTGGGGAATAGAATGTCGAGAAGAAAAAATTAGATTAATTAATAGTTGGAAAAAACTAGAAGATAAAGTGGGATATGTATTAGCGCCAGTTGCTAAAATACTTCATGATGGTAAACTTGCCGCAAACGGTAAAACTGATTTACTAATAGTTTATCCAAGCGCAACAATTTGTAATCATCTAATGGAACCAAAGAATTATAATGATGCTAAACAAGTAATAAGAATAACTTTTGGCAAAGATTATGAGTTCCTAGCGTTGCCAGAAAATACATGGCAAGAAAAAAGGGCTGAATATATAGGACAACATAGTATTGGTATTAAGCAACCAAGACTAACACCTATTAATAACCCTGAATTAAATGTTGTAATCCCAAATTATGAGGATACTGAACAAAAGCAAAAACGTCCACTTCAACAAGCAAAAGCGTTTTTTGGTGGTGACGTAGTAGAAGAGGAGGAAGAATAAAATGAATTCTAATATGATTAAACGTGTTCAACAAATGCAACGAGATATGAAAAAAGCAGAAGAAGAAATTGCAAATACAGAGTTTACAATAACTTGTGGGCCTGTAACTGTGACAGTTATGGGGAATTATACAATTAAATCAATCTCTTTTGAAGAAGGGTTTATGCCTTCGGATAAAGAAGATTTAGAAATGCTTTCAGATATGATCGTTGCCGCAACTCATCAAGCACAAGAAGAAATAGTGAAATTTACAGAAGAAAAAATGCAAAAATATCAAGCATTGCTTGGTGGATTTGGTTTTTAAAAAATTTCTATAATATAAGGAAGAAAAATGAGCGAGATAAAGTTTTTAGAAAAACTTACTAATCACCTTGAAAAACTTCCTGGTGTTGGTAAAAAAACAGCTCAAAGATATGCGTATTATATTGCAGATAAAATGTCCAAAGAAGATGTTGAAAACTTTGCTAAAGATTTAATTGAAACAAAAGAATCCGTTAGACATTGTGAACAATGTGGACTTTTAAATGACAAAGATGTTTGTGATATATGTGCAAGCAACTATCGTGACAAAACACAAATTATGGTTGTTAAAGATACAAAGGATGTTCTAGCGATTGAAAAAACTAATCAATATAATGGTTTATACCATGTTCTAAATGGTTTGATTTCGCCGCTTGATGGAATTGGTCCTGATGAACTAAATATCGAAAGTCTCGAAAAAAGAATTAACAATAATGAAGTAAAAGAAATAATAATTGCAACAAGTTTTACCCCGAGCGGAGAAACAACAGCACTTTATCTAGAACGAATTCTTGCGAAAGACAGTCTTAAGATATCGCGTATTGGATATGGCCTTCCTGCAGGGGGAGATATTGAATACGTTGATGAACTGACTTTAAAAAGAGCGCTTGATTCTAGAAGCGATCATTTTAAATAGAGGTATTTATGAAAATAATAAATATAAATATGCTTGGTTTTATCATTGATTGGATGAATGAAACTGGAGAAAAAATAGCAGATATAATATTAAAACCATTCATTAGTTTACCTGGTTTCATAAAGATGTTAGTTACTTTCGGCTTTGCAATTTTAATAGTGATTGGTGCCATTTGTGTTGCACGTAAAGCATTAAAGACGGTTGTGGGGATAGCGTGCTTATTTGTAATCGTATTAATTGTATGGTTAATAATAAGCAGATAGGAAATAATCATAAAGCAAAAAACCTATTTTTTGATGGGTTTTTTTCTTTTTTCGATAAAATATTCTAAAAAAAACTTTTTATTATATATTTAATTTGCAAAAAAAAGCAAAACGTGATACAATAAGTATGGTGAATAAAGTTAACTTAGTTGAACTTTCAACGAGGAATCAACGAGAAAATTAGGAGGATAATTTTTATGGATATTCGCTTAGTAAATTTGACAAAAATTTTTGCCGATAAAAATTCTGAAGTCCGTGCTGTTGACAATTTAGATATTACGATACCTTCAGGAAAATTAATCGGTTTACTTGGTCCATCAGGATGTGGTAAATCAACAACATTGTATATGATTGCTGGTTTGTTAGAACCTAGTTCGGGCCAAATTTTTTTTGGCGAAGATGATGTAACTGCATTATCAGCTGAAAAAAGAGGAATTGGACTAGTTTTCCAAAACTATGCCTTATATCCTCATATGACTGTTCGTCAAAATATCATGTTCCCACTTCAAAACATGAAATTACCAAAAGCAGAAATACTTGCAAGAACAGTAAAATACTCACGTTTGGTTGGTATTGAAGAGTTACTTGATAGAAAACCTAAACAATTATCTGGTGGTCAACAACAACGTGTTGCTATCGCAAGAGCACTAGTTAAAGAACCAAAGGTATTATTACTAGATGAACCTTTATCAAATTTGGATGCTAGATTACGTTTGCAAACACGTGAAGAAATAAAGAGAATTCAACGTGAAACAGGCATAACAACAGTATTCGTTACTCATGACCAAGAAGAAGCAATGAGTATTTCTGATGAAATTGTTGTTATGAAACTAGGTGTTGAACAACAAAGAGGAAATCCTCAATACGTTTACGATCAACCTGTAAACCAATTCGTAGCAAAATTCTTAGGTACTCCACCTATTAACATTTTCAAAGGAAAAGTTGAAAAAGGTGGCCTTTACATTGGTGATGAGAGAATTGGTAATAGCGAATTAGACGACCAAGAAGTAACAATCGGTATTAGACCTGAAGGATTTGAAGTAAATCCAGAAGCTAACTTACATATTGTTGTAAAACATGTTGAATACATCGGTCGAGACAAATCAATTGTTGCTACAAATCCTAATTCTGAAAAAGATACATTCCGTATCATTATTGAAGCAAGCGTTGATGTAAAAGAAGGCGAAACAATTGCAGTTTCAGTAAAACCTAATAAATGTTTCGTATTTGATAAATTAACAGAAAAGAGAATACAATAGTATGGTAGAAGGAAAGAAGAGTATTAATTTCATAAGAGGAATTTTATACCTATTACCAGCGATCATTCTAATGGGAATATTTACTTTCTATCCGCTGTTTAATACGTTTATAATTTCTTTCAAAGAAAGTTACAACTATATGGTTGGTAGTTATAAAAAAATCGGTTTTGGTAACTATGCGAAATTATTCCAACCAGGAAATTCATTTTTCAAATTTTTAATTAACACTATGGTAATGACTTTCGTTTCCGTTCCAATTTCAATCACATTATCAATATTGATTGCGGTAGCATTAAACTCTATTAAGTCATTACAAAAATTCTTCCAAACAATTTTCTTTTTACCATATGTAACAAATACAATTGCAATAGGTATGGTATTCTCAATTATGTTTGAAAGTAGACAAGGTTTAGTTAACTCAATTATCGAATCACTTGGTGGAAGTTCAGTAAACTGGCTAGGAGGAAACCCTAATGCAATTTTATTAGGAACAGATGTCTTTAAAGATACATTCTTTGGTGCACAATGGTTTACATCTTTAATAGTTTTGCTAGTTTATATCGTATGGAATTCCCTACCATTTAAAATTTTAATTTTATTAAGCGCACTTCAAAGTATTGATAAACAATATTATCAAGCTGCTCAAATAGATGGTACATCAAAATTTAGAATTTTTTCTAAGATAACAGTACCACTATTATCACCTCAAATATTCTATTTATTAATCACATCATTTATTGGTGCGTTCAAAGAATATACATCAGTAGTTGCTATATTTGGTGCTAATGCGCAATCAATCGGTCAAGAAAATAATATGGCTACAGTAGTTTGGTACATTTATTCTTACATTAAAGGTAGCAATGCAACAAGTCCTGGTGCAATGGGGTATGCTGCAGCGGGTGCGGTTATATTATTTATAATTATAATGATTTTTACTGGTATTCAAAATCTTATCAGTAAAAAGAAAGTTCATTTCTAGAGGTGAAAATATGCTAGTATTATTATTGTGTATAATCGCTTTTGTTATTGTAACTGTCTTACAAAAACGAAACAATCACATCTTAGAAAGATGCAAAAACGGTAAAACATTTACTGAAACAGTTGAAGAATCATTGCGTCGTGAAAAAACATTAAAAATAATTAGATATATTATTTGTTACACTTTTTTGGGATTATTAGCTATATTTATGCTAGTTCCATTCTATTGGATGATTAATACTTCATTAAAAACTGCTGAAGAAATAGATTTTCCTAAACCTACATGGTTTCCAAAAAAAATAGCATGGGAAAACTACTATTACATTTTTAGTGAAAAATATCAAAAAAGAGTTTCTGGTACAGTTAGATTCTATTTGTGGAGAAATATGTATAACACATTAATTGTTGGTGTTATATCAACAATTGGGACTGTAATAACAACAGTTATGGCAGCATTTGCTTTCTCAAGAATTAAGTTCCCAGGACGTGAAGTAATCTTTACTTTATTCCTAGCTACAATGATGATTCCTGGTGAAATGATGGTTATAACAAACTATATTACAGTTACTAAAACTGCTAAAAACGTTGCTAAAACATTATTTGGAATTAAGAATTTTACAGGTGTAAACTCATATTGGGCTTTAATTGTTCCATTCTTAATTAGTGTTTATTACATTTATTTGTTAAGACAAAATTTCAAACAAATTCCTGATGAATTATATTATGCGGCAAAAGTAGATGGAACTAGTGATTTTAAATATTTAATTAAAATTATGATTCCAATTGCAATGCCAACAATTATAACAATTACAATTTTGAAACTAATGGGTTCATGGAATGCTTACGTATGGCCAGAAATGATAACACGTAAACAAGAAATGAAATTGATAAGTAACGGTCTTAGAACTTCATTCAGTGATAGTTCAGGACGTACAAACCAAGGCTATCAAATGGCCGCAGCGTTTGCTGTTACTATGCCACTTCTTATAGCTTTCATATTCTTAAGAAAGTATTTAATGAGAGGTGTATCGCGTAGTGGTATTAAGGGCTAAAACAAACATTTATTGTTTTAGATATATAAAAAAAATAAAAGGAGAAAAAAAGAAAATGAAAAAAATTAGTAAAATTTTTGCTATGGCATTAATTGCATTATCTGTTTTTTGCTTAGCTAGTTGCGGAGGCAATAGTGGTGGCGGCAAAACAGATGGCGATGTTATCGAAATCAATTACTGGCATGGTAATGGTGCTGCTTTAGAAACAGCTTTAGAAAAAATTAAAGCTAATTTCGAAGCTAAATATGAAGGTAAATATAAAGTTAATTTAGTTAAATATGGAGGATATGATAATTTAAGAGATACTCTTGCTGCAGCTATTTCATCTGGTGATACTCCTACAGCTGCTCAAACTTATCCTGACCATGTTGCATTATACTTATATGGTGAAGCTTTACAATCTTTAGACAAATATATTAATAATCCTGAATATGGTATGTCAAAAGAAGAACAAGCACAATTCATCGAAGGTTTCTGGAATGAAGGAACAATTTATGATGCTGCTGGTACTCGTTATGCATTACCATTCAACAAATCAACAGAAGTTATGTTCTATAACAAGACAATCTTTGATAAATACGGATGGTCAGTTCCTCAAACTTGGGATGAAGTATTAGCAATTTGCGAAAAATATAAACAAACAGAAGAATACAAAACCGCTTCAGACAAAAATGATGGTGTTGCTTACGTATTAGGTTATGACTCTCGTCCAAACTTATTCATTACATTAACTCAACAATGGGGTGCTGAATATACTTCATTTAATGAAAAAGGTGAAGGTCAATTCAATGCATTTGGTGCAGTTGAAAAAGATACTAAACTTTCTCAAGAAGCATTAGGATGGTTCGCTAAACAAAATAAAGCAAAGAATTTTGCTACACCTATCGATTTTGGTGCTGGTCAAGATGGTTATTGCTCTACAGCATTCTTAAATGGTCAATGTATAATGACAATTGGTTCAAGTGCTGGTGCTAGTCACAACAATGGTGAAAATGCAACTATTGACAAATTCGTTACTGGTGTTGCTTCAATTCCTCAACACGATTTAAATAATAAACAAGTTATCCAACAAGGTACAAATATTTCATTATTCAAATGTGATGACGAAGAAGAAGAATTAGGCGGTTGGTTATGGTTAAAGTATATGGTAAGCTATGAATCTGCGTTATTATGGGCTACTGAAACTGACTACTTCGCAATCAGAAAAGACGTTATGGAATCTCAAGAATATCAAGATATCTTAAATGGTATTAAACGTGATCAAAACGGAAATGAAATCGCTCGTCTTGAACCTACAGTAGGTGCTAAAGCAAAATTAGTTGGTGCACAACAAAGTGATGCATATTACACTAACGTTGCATTCCCTGGATCATCAAAAGCTCGTGATAAAGCTGAAACAATCGTTGAAAGAATTCTTTATGCTTCTCCTGCAGTAAGTGTAGAAGTTGCTTATAAAGAAGCATATGATTCTATTATTAACAACTAATTTATTTGGAGAAAATAAAAATGAAAAACATGCTTAAAAAACTAAGCGTATTGTTGTTCTGCATAGTTTGCGTTTTTGCAATCGTTGGTTGTGACACAACTGGTGGTAATAAAAACGAAAACACAAAATATACAAGTGATACATATCCTTGGCCTACAACACAAACTGATTCTTTAAAATTGACAAAGGATTATGCTGGTAAAGATTTTATAACTGATGGTATAGGTGAAGTAAGTAACGTAGTTCGTTATGTTGATGGCGATACAACAGTATTTAAATTAGCAAATGGTAAAGAAGTAACTATTCGTTATAATGGTGTTAACACTCCAGAATCTACATATCGTATTGAACCTTGGGGTTATGCGGCATCAAGATATAACAAAAAACTTTTCGCTGACGCTCTAGCAAAAGGTGCAAAAATCGTATTAGAAGCTGAACCTAATAGTGATAGAGTAGATACTACAGGTACAAGATATTTAGCATGGATTTGGTTAGTATTCCCTAATGGTGATTCTAGATTAGTTAACTTAGAACTTGCTGAATTAGGTTATGGTCTAGTTAAAAATGCATCTGGCACACAATATGAAAAGAATTTCAATGATGCTATGTATGATATTTCTAAATATAAATTGCGTGTATATGGTGAAAAAGATCCTGGCTTTGATTATTCTAACGAAGCAAAAGAAATGACAATCAAAGAAATCAGAGAAACGTATGGTACAGAAGAAGCTGTAAATGAAAATACAGGAGTTAATGGCGATTCAAGTTTCGTTTCTCCTCTAATCAAAGTTACAGGCGTTGTTGCTAAAAAGAGCGGTAGCGCAAATGCTTATATTCAACAATATGATGCTGAAGATGATCAATACTATGGCATTTATGTTTACGGTGGCTATAATTCAATTACTAATTTAATTGAAGGATGCAGCGTACAAATTACTGGTAAAATTGGATATTATTATGGTTCATTACAAATCACAGACATTAATTCAGATTCTCAAATTTCAATTCTTTCTCCAGTAGATAAGAACCAAATTGTTACTCGTGAAGAAAAAATATCAAACATTGATGATATTTATGCTTATTCAAAAATTGGTTCATTAGTTACATTACATAACTTAACAGTATATGATTATAATGATTCTCAAAATAATAGCGCAACAACATTAAAATGTCATTATATTGATGAAAATGGAAATCAAAAACAATTCAATGTAAGAATTGCTAAAGAAATCGCATTATATGATCCTATAACTAAAAAACAAATTAGTTCAGGTGAATATTTTGTTGGTAAAACGTTCGAAACAATTACTGGTATGCTTGCATATTACAACGGTGCTGATAAAACACCATATAGTAATGGTCATATGCAACTTGCATTATCTAGCATGGATGATGTAATATTTAAATAAAAATGGTTTAAACTTTCAAAGAAAGATTAAATAAATCAAATACTTTTAAAAATAATTAGGAGGCTAAAAAGTATGAAGATTACCACTTTTGGTAAAAAATTAATTGCTTTTCTTGCTGTATTTGCTTTATTATTAGGTTTAACTGGTTGTTTAGATGAAAATGATGATAAAACAGTAACACTTAAAGAAGCACAAGAAAACGTAGATGCTGTATTAAGCAAAATTATATTCGATCCTACAACAAGAGAAAACGTAACAAGTTCTTTCCCACTTGCTTCTAAAAACTCAGGTTACAAAGACGTTGTTATTGAATGGTCTAGTAGTGAAGAAGATATTATTGCTATTGAAAAAAATGAAGAAAAAGGCGAATTAACTGCAAAAGTTACAAGACCTTCAACAACAGATTCTCGTATTCCTGAAGGAAAAGATTATGTTGTAGTAACTCTTACAGTAGTTGCTTACCAAGATGCAGGTACACAACGTGCAACTGGTAAAAAAACTATTGAATTTAGAGTAATTGCAGTAGATTCACAAGAAGCTACAATCGCTAATATCAAAAAAGCTGTTCTTGCAAGTATGCAAGAAAGAGGCGTTGCATTAAGTTCAAACGATAAAGATGCAAAAGTTTATTATGAAACTTATGCACGTATATTAATGCATGTTCCTGGTAAATCAATGATAGTTTCTGATGGTACTCAATCAATCGTTGTATTTGGTACATTTGATGAAACAAAATATCCTGTTAACACATTAGTAAAAGTTAAAGGTGACGTTTATTCATACTATGGAAACATTGAATTTGGTTCAAATGTAGAAGTTGAAATTTTACCTGAAACTGATTCACATGCAAATATTAAAGTTTGTCAATATGTTGATACTGAAATCGAAGCATATACTACTGCATTAACTGCTGGTATTAATAACAATGATGAAAAGAAAATTGTTGACATTGAAAAATTATTAAATTTCTCAGGTGCAACATATAGAGTATATGCAAAAGTTGTTAAGGCTGAAGCTGCCCCTGGTGATGTTTATGCATTAGAAGACCCAACTACTGGAACAAGAGTATCAATCTATAAGTATACTACAAATGGTGAAGCTCAAACTGCTATTATGGAAAAATTTGTTGGTAAATATGTAAACATTAACGTTGTTACATTTGACAGATATTCTACAAATAATTGCTATCGTGTTGTTTGGGATGGTTCTGAACCTACAGAAGCTGGTGCTCCTGAATTAACAGATCAACAAAAAGCTGAAATTATTTTATCAAATATAAAAGTAAATGCAGCCGTAGTTGAAGACTTTGAATTACCTACAATCGAAAATGTAGTTTGGTCATTAAAGGCAGAAAGTGCTGCAGCAAAACTTGAAGGAAATAAAGTAACAGTTACTCGTGGAGTAGAAGATGTAGAAGTAGTTTTCGTAGCAACAGCAACAGTTGGTACAGCTACAGAAACAAAAGAATTCACAGTAGTGGTTAAGAAGAGTGATGTTAATCCTTCTGGAAAATCATGGCAAGTTGTAACCGAATTACAAACAGGTGTAGCATATAAGTTAGGTTTATTCCAAGCAGGAATAACAAAGAACCTATATTTCAAAGGCGCAATGAGCGGATATTATTTTGCAACAGTTGAAGAAGCAGAAGCAGGTGTGGATGTATTCCTTGAAAAAGTAGAGGAAGGATATCGTATGTACTTCTTACTAGATGGCGTAAAACAATACATCGAAGTAATAATTAGTGGAACACATATTAATGTAGTATTCACACCAACTCCAACAACATATTTTGTATATAATGAAGAATATAATACAATGACAATTACATTAACAGATTCAAGAGTTTGCTACTTAGGAACATATGGAAAATTTAACACAATTAGTGCAAGTACAATTGATAAGATTACAAGTAGTACTTCATATGTATCTCATTTATATGAATATAAAGAAGCAACTCCTTCTAAAGTAATTGTTGATGAAAATTCTAGTAAGAATGCAAGTGTAACTGAAATTACACCTGAATCTGGTTTTGATGGTACAACTTTTACATTTAAAGTTACTGTAGAAGAAGGGTATGAACTAGTTGCTGTAAAAGTAAATGGTGCAGTAGTAACAGCTGAAAATGGTGTTTATACAAGCAAAATTTCTGGCAATACAAAAATTTTAGTTGAAACCAAAAAGGTTGGTGAAAAACAAGAAACTGTTGTAGCAACAACAACATTCTCTGCTGATAATAATAGCGGGCCTATAGGTAGCTATACAGATACTTGGAAAGTAACTTGTGATGGACTTGTATGGTCAGTAGAAAACTTCAACAACAATAAAAATGGTTGGAATTACGTAAG
>DPOU01000013.1:0-3712 GCA_003539625.1 Acholeplasmatales bacterium | reverse complement strand
TGCTGCAATGGCAGATGCTATTACTAAAGTTGTGGTTACACTTAATAAAGCAGATGCAAGCAAGGTTAATTCATTCAAATTAATCGTTGCTAGCGATGCAGATTTCACTAATGTAGTAGAAGAAGTTGAATTAACTATAGCTGCTGGTGAAAACACATTTGCATTAACAAATCCAACTGCTAATTGTTATTACAAATTAGTTATTGATTGCAAACAAGGCACAGCAAACGGATTTGTTGAATTAGCAAAAGTTCAATATTTCGCAGTAAAATAAATAACTAAAGAAGGACTATGGGTTTTCCATAGCCCTTTTTCTTTGCTATATTTTTTTTGATATGTTATAATACCATATTAGGAGATTGGTTTATGTTTTTAGAAATATATAATAAAATAAAAGAATATGATACAATTATTATTCATCGCCATAATAGACCAGATGGTGATGCGTTAGGTTCACAAATAGGGCTAAAAAACGCCATTTTAGCGACTTTCCCTACTAAGTGTGTAAAAGTAGTAGGGGATATGATAGAACGATATAGCTGGATGGGGGAAATGGATAATGTAGACGATGAACTATATGAAAATGCATTGGTTATTGTTTGTGATAGTGGATCTGAAAAATTAATTAGCGATGAACGATATAAGAATGGCAAATTTTTAATTAAAATAGATCATCATATTCCTCAAGGTGAATACGGAGACTTAGCATATGTTGATACTACTAGAGAATCATGTGCTGGAATTATTGCGGAAATGATAATAAATACGCCATTAGTTTTAAATAAAGATAGCGCTTGGTGCCTTTTTACCGGAATTGTTACTGATAGCGGAAGATTTAGATATTCGCAAACAAATGGCAAGACATTAGAAGTCGCATCAAAACTAATTGATTGTGGAATTGATACAGAGTATATATATAGCAATTTATACACCGAGAAATTAGAAAACGTAAAACTTAGAGCAAAGCTCATAACTAAGTTTAAAACTACTAAAGAAGGCGTTGCATATTTAGTAAATACCAAAAATGATGTTGAAAATTATAAATTACCAATATTTGACATATCTAGAGGTATGGTAAACATAATGGCTGGCATTGAAGGAATATATATATGGGCCAATTTTACAGAAGATACAAATGGCGATGTATATGTCGAACTAAGATCAAATGGTGCCAACATAAACCAAGTCGCAACAAAATTTGGTGGTGGTGGTCATCTTCAAGCAAGTGGATGCACTATTAATAGTTTAGATGATGTCAAAGCTGTTGTTAAAGAATTAAATAAAGTAGCAAAGGAATATATAAAAAATGATAGAGTTTGAAATATTAGAAAAGATAAAACAATATAATAGAATAATTATTCATAGACATATTAGACCAGATGGTGATTGCATTGGTTCACAAAGTGGTCTAAAACTAGCAATAAAGCTAAATTATCCCGAAAAGGAAGTTTACGCAGTTGGTGATATAATTCCTGAATATTGTACACCATATGGTATATTAGATAATGTAGAAGATGATATGTATAAAGATGCTTTAGTAATAGTTGTAGATACCGCAACGGATTCTAGAATATGTGATCAAAGATACAAAACAGGTGCTTATATTATAAAAATCGATCATCATGATGATTCTAGTGAATATGGCAATATAAATTATGTTTTACCAGAAATCCCTGCCTGTGCCGCAATAATTACAAAATTGTTGAATATGTGGAATTTCGAAATAAATGATAAAATTGCTTCTTCATTATTTTTCGGAATTGTTACAGATACAGGTCGTTTTAGATATCGTGGTATAAACGAAGAAATATTTATTCAAGCTGGTAAATTGTTATCACATGGTATTGATACTGAATCACTATATACTAATCTATATTTAAAAGAAGATTTAATTTATAAATTACAAGGATATGTGTATTTAAATTTTAAACGTACTGAAAATGGCGTTGCATATATACACTTTACTGAAAAACTAATTAAAAAGTTTAATGTAACAAAAGAAGATGCCGCTAATTTAGTAAACTGTTTAGATAGCATTAAAGGTTCCTTAATTTGGGTTGTTTTTGTTGATCAAATGTTAGAACCAGATCCAAATTGTACTAATAAACTTGAAAGACCGGAAAATGAAATAAGAGTAAGACTTAGATCAAGATTTGTTGAAGTAAATGATGTAGCTAAAAATTATCGTGGTGGTGGACATTTAACTGCCGCAGGTGCAACAATTTATTCTACTAAAGAAAAGAATAAATTATTAAAAGAACTTGATGAAAAATTAAAGAATTATAAAGAAAATAATCCAGGAGTTCTATAAATGAAAATACTAATTACAAATGACGATGGTATTAACGCAAAAGGTATAAATATTTTAAGTAATTGTATTAAAGAGTATTTTAAACAAAATGATGTTACAATAAAAGTAGTTGCGCCAAGCACAGAAATGAGCGCTGTTTCTCAAAAATTATCACTAAGAGAAGGACTAACAATTGAAAAACGTCAAGATATTGTTGATGGCATAGAATCATATGCAGTTGAAGGAACTCCTTGTGACTGTGTAAAAGTAGCATATAATCATTTAAATTATATACCCGATATTGTTTTTTCAGGAATAAATAATGGATATAATGTAGGGAATGACATTCTATATTCTGGAACATTGGCAGCTGCTTTTGAAGCGAGATTATATGGTTGTAAAGCTGTAGCTTTTTCTTGCAAATACAACAGTGAAATAAAAAAAGATAATATCATAAAAACATTAGAATACATATATGAAAATAAATTAGTAGAAGAATTAAGTATTTTAAATATAAATATTCCTGAGGAAGTAACTGGTTTTAAAATAACCAAACAAGGCGAGTTACCATTCCAATCTACATATGTTAAAAAACAAGATGGCAAATATTATCTTGAGGGAATTATGGTAGAAAAAAGAAATAATGATGAAACTACCGATGTATTTGCAATTAATGATAAAAAAGTATCAATTACTTATCTTACAACAGATAGAACTGATTATATACTTTATAATAAACACTTAAATAAAGCATAATATCGTAACCTATTTAATAAAATAAAATGGGTGAGGAAAAGTGAAGTTTTTAAAATTTATTAAATGGATGTTAAAATCATTTATAATAGGGTGCGCAACACTTTTTCTTTTTAACATTTTAGGAGCATTTATTAATCTAAATATCCCAGTTAATATATATACTTTATCAATAATTGGAACATTAAGATTACCAGGGCTGGTTATGATACTAATTTATTTATTATTAATAAAATAGGTGAAGCAATGAAAAAGCAAATTCAGATTCATTTCTCACTTGGGCAAATAAACGGATCATCAACATTGTTTAATGTTGATGGTTTTGTTGAAGAACATGTGCATTTTAAAAGAATTATTTTTGTTGAACCAAGTGACGATAATGCTAAAACAGTAATAGATATATATGATGATAATAGAGTAATTATAAACAGGTTTGGAAAAATACACACAAAAATGGTTTATATTCTAAATGAAGAAACTCTAGCAACCTTAAAAACAGATTTCGGCTATGAAGTCTCAATGAGTAATTATACACATGAATTACGGATAGAAAGTAATTTGCTTGCTATAACATATCAAACCTTATCTGACAAAGAACAAGGTGGTCATCACAAATTATTGATAACATGGAAAAAAATAGCATAGTTATATGACGGGTTGTCAATCATC
>DPOU01000006.1 GCA_003539625.1 Acholeplasmatales bacterium | reverse complement strand
TATACCTATATTACGTGTATTTTCTAATGAATATTCACGTGCCATAATTACTCCTTCCTACCAACGATAATGTGCAAATGCTTTATTAGCTTCTGCCATTCTGTGTGTATCTTCACGTTTTTTTACTGCACCACCTGTACTGTTTGATGCATCAATTATTTCATTTGCTAATCTTTCAGCCATTGATTTACCGCCTCTATTCTTAGCAGCAGCATCTAACCAACGTAGTGCTAAAGATTGAGCTCTATCTTGGCTAACTTCCATTGGAACTTGGTAATTAGCTCCACCAACTCTTCTTGCTTTAACTTCAAGAGCAGGTTTAACATTTTCTAAAGCTTTCATAAATATTTCGTTAGGTTCACTATTAGTTTTTTCTTTTACTATATCAAAAGCATCATAAACTATAGTTTCAGCCTTACCTCTTTTACCATCAACCATAATTTGGTTTATTAACTTAGTAACAACCTTTGATTTATACACTGGATCTGGTAATACGTCTCTTTTTACAGCTCTTCTTTTACGCATTATTATTTCCTCCTTCTATTATTTTTTCTTTGGTCTTTTAGCGCCGTATTTAGAACGACCTTGTTGTCTATTAGCAACACCAGCAGTATCTAATGTACCACGAATAATGTGATAACGAACACCGATTAAGTCTGGAACACGTCCTCCACGAATTAAAACAACGCTATGTTCTTGTAGGTTATGTCCTTCACCAGGTATATAACAAGTTACTTCCATACCATTTGATAATCTAACCCTTGCATATTTTCTTAATGCAGAGTTTGGTTTTTTAGGTGTAGTAGTACCAACACGAGTACATACTCCACGTTTTTGAGGTGCATTTTGTTTAGTTTGTTTTCTTTGAATTGTATTAAGTCCAACACCTAAAACCGGAGATTTACTTTTTCTTGTTTTATTACCTCTACTTTTTCTTACTAATTGATTAATTGTAGGCATATTTTAACTCCTTTCTTCTTTGCACACTTCCTAGTGTATCATATATGTTTTAAATATAAGTTAAAACACAGGTTTTAACAAACGTTATTAATATATCATTATTATTGTATGATGTCAATTGTTTTTTGATAAATACTTAATTAAAAGTATTATATAAATATTAAAAAGCAAACAGATGCCTGTTTGCTTTTACTTAATACTTATAATTTAAATATGTTTAGAACTTACCATTTCTGGATAATATGTTTTAAGTAAGTCTTCTTTTGCTTCTTCATTTGTATTTTCTAATAGTTTTAATGTGTCTTCCTTAGATATAGTTTTATCATATTCTGCATTTTCTCGATACTCTTCTTCACTACTATATTGAAAAGCTACACTACTCATTGAAGCTAAATCACGCTCTTCACTTAACCTATAATAAGAAACATTTTCGCTAATAAACTTTTGACCATTATGTTCATAAGTATCACTAACAGTAACACAATTAAATATATCTTTTCTATTTGTTTTATTTACAATTGTTTTTTCTCTATATCTTCCTTCCCCTGCAACATGTTCAAAAGATGCTTTATCTTCAACATCTGGATAAAAATCTATAATATCTTCTTCGTAAGTTTCTACTCCCGATTCATTATAAACATTTTTTGATTTTACTGAACTGCTTCTTAAAGCAATACCGAATTTTGTTCCGTCTTTTTTCACTTTATCTGTTTCGTACCTTGCACTTGATATAGCGTATCCTTCTTCTTCACTATACTTTAAATTAGAATTTTCTGTAGTACAACAATCTATTCCGTGCATAAGAGGTTTCATATCATTAGTGCTTACAATTTTTTTACTAATACTATATTCTTTTGCCGCATTATTAAAAGATAAAGAATAACTTTTTTCATAATATATTCCACTAAGTTTATATGAAATATTAACTATACCACGTTCATCAACAATTTCATCAAGACTAATAATAGGATTATCATTTTCATAACCAATTGTTGATAAAAAATCATTTACTACTGTGAGTGGACAACCCTCTATTTTTCCACGTAAGTAATTTGACAATTCAGTATTTCCATTAATTATTTTCATTTGCCCTCCTTATATAAAATCACTTTATACATATTTAATATAACATTTAATAAGAGTAATGTAAAGTTTATCCATTAAATAACACTATAATTTGACAACATTTAAAGTAAATATGTTAATTATACGTGGTATAATTTAGTTGGTGAGATTATGTTTAAATATACACTTGATAACAAAAGATATTATACTTTAAATTATTATTATAAGAAAAAATACAATTCCAAAGTATTTAAAGTAAGCTTAAATGCTAATTTTGGTTGTCCAAACAAAAAAAATGGTAAAGGTTGCATATATTGTTATAATGGTAGCGGTGAAAATAGAGGAATGGATATTATAGAACAGTTTAATAAAGTTAAAGGTATTATGGAGAATAAATGGCCAAATAGTAAATATATTGGATATTTTCAAGCAGATACAAATACATACGCTCATGTAAATGTCTTAAAAGAAAATTATGAAAAAATACTAAATCAAGAAAATGTAGTCGGGCTTAATATTGCAACAAGATGTGATGCGATTAGTGATGAAGTATATGATTATTTAAGTGATTTAAATAAAAGAACTGATTTAACTGTTGAATTGGGTCTTCAGACTATACATGAATCCACATCAAAATTAATTAATAGAGGGCACACTTTAAAACAATTTGAAGATGCTGTTAATAATCTTAGAAAAAGAGGTATTAATGTTGTCGTACATATAATTAATGGCCTCCCCTTTGAAACTAAAGAAATGATGCTTGAAACTATTAAATATGTATCTAAACTAGATATACAAGGCATTAAAATACATATGTTATTTATACTAAAAGACACTTTATTATATGAATTATATAAAAAAACACATTTCCACGTTCTTTCAAAAGAAGAATATGTTGATATAGTATGTGACGAATTAGAACTTCTAAAAGAAGATATAGTTATTAACAGGATTACTGGAGATCCCGATAAAAATTTAGTTGTTGAACCAACATGGTTATTAAAAAAGTTTTGTGTACTTAATGAAATTGATAAAGAAATGTTAAGAAGGAATACATATCAGGGAATAAAATATAATAAATAATTGTAAAAAGAAGAAGAAATTATTTTGTTTGAACTGATAAAATAAAAGT
>DPOU01000021.1 GCA_003539625.1 Acholeplasmatales bacterium | reverse complement strand
TACAATTTTATAAAGAACCAAAAAAGTCTGCAAATTTAATTTGCAGATTTTTTTAATTTGTTTTCTAATTTCTTAACTATCTCAACTATAGGTATTATTAGTAAACCAAGTCCCAATGCTATTGCAAATTCATAATATGCTAGATAACGAAAACCAAATAAATTAGCAAGATATGGAATATAAATAACCATCATTGTTAATATTAATGAACCAAGACAACCAAACCATAAGTATTTATTAGTAGTTTTAATTTTAAAAATAGAATCGTTTTTTGATCTTAGATTAAATGAATGAAAAATTTCAGCCATTGACATTGTTAAGAAAGCCATTGTTTTTCCATCATAACTCAATAAATTTGTAAAACTTCCGTTTTCTAAATAAGTTCCAATTAAAAATGAACCAATTGTTAAAATAGTTACAATTATGCCTTGATATAAAATATCAAACCAAGTTTTACGATTGAAAAGTTTAGAACTAAAAGGTCTTGGTGGTTTCTTCATTATATTATCCTCAGCAGGTTCTAAGCCTAAGGCTAAAGCAGGAAAACTGTCGGTAATTAGGTTAATCCAAAGAATATGAACGGGATCAAGAATAACAAACCCACATAATGTGGCAATCAAAATACTTAATACTTCACTTAAATTACTTGATAGTAGAAAATGAATGGCTTTATCAATGTTAGCATATATTTTTCTACCTTCTTCAACTGCTTTTACAATAGTATTAAAATTATCATCGGCGAGCACCATATCGGATGCGTTTTTAGTAACATCAGTTCCCATGATTCCCATACTTATACCAATATCTGCTTTTTTGATGCTTGGTGCATCGTTAACTCCATCGCCAGTCATCGCAACAACAAGTGATTTTTTTTGAAGAGTTTCAACAATACGAGCTTTATGAAGAGGACTAACTCGAGCAAAAACGTGATAATTTAAAATACACTTTTCTAATTCTTCATCACTTAATTCATCTAATTTACTGCCAGTAATAACTTCACTTTCATTATTTACTAAATTTATTGATTTTCCTATAGTTGTTGCGGTATCAAAATGGTCACCTGTTATCATCATTACATTTATCCCGGCATCTTTGCATTCTTTTATGGCATCAAATACTTCATGCCTTATAGGGTCTAGCATGCCTAACATTCCAATATAAGTTAGATTATTTTCATTTTTATCCGAACCTTTAGGGTTATACCAATAATCTTTATAACTACAAGCCAGTACTCGTAGGCCATTTTTTGCATATGTGTGATTGGTCTCTAAAATTTTATTACGAATTTTATCGGTTAAAGGAATTGGTCCTTTATTACTTAGGTACATTGTGCACTTATTTAATATAACATCAACGGCACCTTTTGTATATTGAATATAAAAACTACCATTTTTATGAATAGTTGACATCATTTTCCTAGTAGAATCAAAAGGAATTTCATCAACTCTTTGTTCTTTTAAGGTATTAGTGTCAATTGATTTAAAGTTCTCAATAGCAAATTTTGCTAGAGCAATTTCAGTTGGTTCACCAATCCACTTATTATTTTGCAATTTAGTATCATTACAAAGAAAACTTGCTTTTGCGAGTATATAGGGGTTTTCACTATCCCAGTTTGTTACTTTCATTTTATTTTCAGTTAATGTTCCTGTTTTGTCTGTACAAATTATTTGGACACATCCTAGTGTTTCAACAGCGGTAAGCTTTCTTATAATAGCTTTTTGTTTGGCCATCTTAGTTACACCTATTGATAATAAAATAGTCACAACTGCGGCTAAACCCTCAGGAATTGCCGCAACCGCTAAACTAATAGCTAACATAAATGAATCAATCACAAAGTTAATTGTTATTTTAGGACTCTTTAAAAGACTTATAGCAAACATACAAATGCAAATGCTAATAACAATAATAGTTAAAAGTTTACTTAATTTATTTAATCTTTTTTGTAAAGGAGTTAAATTATTTTTACTATCACTTATTACTTTTGCTATTTTACCCATTTCGGTTTTCATACCAGTAGAAGTAACTTTAAAAATACCTTTACCATAGGTTACAACGCTACCCATGTATACTTGGTTATTATCATTAGTTAAATCTTTTTCTTTTGCGATTGATTCTCCTGTTAAAGTAGATTCATCAATTTTTAAACTATGATTTTCAAGCAAAATTCCATCGGCAGGAATTATATCACCAGATTCAATGATTACGATATCGTCTGTAACTAAATCTTCTGATAAAATAAATTTAATTTCATTATCCCTAATTACTTTTGATTTTTTAGGCGTTAAATCATTTAAAGCATTAATTGCCTTCTCAGCTTTTGCTTCTTGGATTACCCCAAGTAAAGAATTAAGAAAAACAACAGTTAATATTATAATAACATCCGAAATACCTTCTTTAGAATATAAGCTAATAATATATGAAAAAATGGCTGATACTATAAGTACAACAATCATCGGATTTGCTAGTTGAGAAAGAAAAAGGGCAAAAACATTTTTCTTCTTGGCCTTGATTAATTGATTTTTACCATTCTGCTTTAATTTATTTAAAGCTTGATTGGTAGTTAAATTAGTATGTTTATAATTATTCATAGTTACCTCCAAGTGGCTATAGTATTATATTCATCAATAAATATAATAATGTATAAATCTAAAAAAAAGACAAAATGTGAAAAATTTGGTATAATACTAATGAAGGAATTACATATTAGGAAAATCATATGAAAGGAAATATATCATATGAAAAGAATATTTAAACTATTATTTGGTAGATTTACTATTGGTACAGTTCTAATAATAGCACAAGTATTATTTATTATACTGATTGCGGAAAGAGCCTATAATGTTTATAAATGGATGTCAGTATTAGTGTTGGTTTTAGAAATTCTTTTAATTTTAGATCTTGCTAATCGTGATATGCCAGCTGACTTAAAGTTGCCATGGCTTATGGTTGTTACTTTAGTACCTGTTGCGGGAATAATAATATATTCATTGTTTTCTAGAAATTTAGCTAGAAAAAAACAAATTAAATTTTCCAAAACTATTCATGGCAATTCGCAGGCTATTTTGAATAAAGAAAGAAATGAAAAAATAGATTTAGGTTATTATAAAGATTGCTCAAAATATATTGAAAACACTTGTGGCTGTATACCATTTAACAATACTAAGAGTACTTATTATGATTGTGGTGAATCTTTCTTTAATGATTATTTAACAGATCTTAGTAAGGCGGAATCGTTCATATTTATGGAGTACTTCATTATTGAACGTGGTGTAATGTTTGATAGTGTGTTAGAAATACTAAAAGAAAAAGTTAAAAATGGTGTTGAAGTAAGATTAATTTATGATGATATTGGTACTATTGGTAAGGTCCCCGCAAGATTTTACAAAGAACTTCGAAGTTTAGGAATTAACTGTATAAAGTTTAACCCATTCTTACCTTTTGTATCAGCTATTCACAATAACCGTGATCATAGAAAAATAACGGTTATTGATGGTAAAGTTGGCTATATTGGAGGAATTAATTTTGCGGACGAATACATTAACGTTATAAATCTTTTTGGTTATTGGAAGGATTCAACTATTAGAGTTGAAGGAGTTGCCACAAAACAACTCACAGTAATGTTTTTACAAAATTTTGATGTTCAAACAAGAAAAGAAGATGATTATCAAAAATATCTAAATGTTGAAGTTCCAATTTTTGAAAATGAAGGTATTGTTTTACCACTTTGTGATGGTCCATCTCCAATATATTCTGATTTAATCGGTGAAAATACTTACTTGAATTTGATTAATCACGCAAAAGAAGATATTAAAATATCTACACCATATCTAATCTTGGATTCGCAAATGCAAAATGCAATAATTGCGGCAGTAAAACGAGGTATAAGGGTACAAATATTTACACCTCACGTTCCTGACAAGAAAACAATTTTTGCTTTAACAAGATCCAATTATTTGAGTCTTTTAAAACAAGGTGTAGAAATTTACGAATATCAACCTGGATTTATCCATACTAAAAATATTCTAATTGATAATGAAGTAGCAATTGTTGGAACAATTAATCTTGATTATCGAAGTTTAGTACACCACTACGAATGTGGAATTATGTTATATAGAACACCATCAATTATTGATATCAAGAATGACTTTGATAACATAACTAGACAATCAATTTATGTTAATCCTAAAACATTCAAGTTGAAACCTTTAGAAAAATTTGTCGCAAGAATATTAAAAATCTTTTCGCCAATAATGTAAGGAGGTAGAATATGAGATTATATTATTTAGCCGAAGAAACAACCGAAGTTAGTAAATTTCAAGAAATAATAAATTTTATTAAAAACTTGTTTAATAATCCATTTATTAAAGTTTTAGTTGCAACCCTTGTATTTATTTTAATATGGTGGCTTACAACTTTAATTTTGAAAAAGCTTCGCAAAAAAGCAATGAAACGTACCAAAGATAAGTTATTAACTAGTGTAATTTTTACAACTGTTCTTTGGAGTATTAGAGTTTTATTAATCATTTCATATGCTGGATTTGTTGGTATTGATACGGCTGGTCTCGCGGCTCTTGTTGCATCAACTGGTGTAGCTTTAGGACTTGCTCTTCAAGGGTCACTATCTAATCTTGCAGGAGGAATTGTTTTATCAATAACTAGACCATTCCAACTTGGGGATTATATTGTTGCATGTGATGTTGAAGGAACTGTAGAAGATATAAAATTATTCTATACTCATTTAGTTACATTTGATAACAAAGCAGTAATGATTCCAAATGGTACACTTGCTAATAGTAAAATTGTAAATTATTCTCAAAAAGAATTATTAAGAGTTGATTTAACATTTAATATATCATACAATGATGATGTTGATATGGTAATGGATCAAATAAGAGAAGTATATCTTAGTCATAAGTTAGTATTAACTGATCCTGCTCCATTCATTAAAGTACTAAAAAAAGAAAATGGTGCAGTTACAATTGCTGCACGCGCATGGGTTAAAAATGCTGATTATTGGACAGTATATTTCGATTTAATCAAAGCGGTAAATGACAAGTTTGTTGAATTAAATGTCACAATTCCTAATCAACAAATTGATATTCACAATAAATAAAAGAAATTAAATAAGACATATGTAACTACTAATTCGTAGTTTAACATATGTCTTATTTTTTATAAGTATAATTTTGACATTTTAATTTTAGTTTGTGGTATAATAAATATGATTATAAAAAGTGAGGTAATAATATGAGTATAAAAATTGATGTAATATCTGGATTTTTAGGCGCTGGTAAAACAACCTTAATAAAAAAATTATTTAAAAATGGTTTCAACAATGAAAAAGTAGTATTAATTGAAAATGAATTTGGAGAAATTGGAATTGATGGAAGCTTTTTAAAAGAATCAGGTGTAGATATAAAAGAAATTAATTCAGGATGTATTTGTTGTTCACTAGTAGGTGATTTCAAAAAATCTATGAAAGAAATTGTTGATCAATATCATCCTAATCGCATTGTTATTGAACCATCTGGGGTTGGAAAACTTTCAGATATCATAAATGCAGTTGAAAAATTAGACTTAGATTTAAAATTAAACATCATCGCTACTGTTGTTGATGGCGGAAAATGTAAATTATATATGAAAAACTTTGGTGAATTTTTCAACAATCAAGTAGAAGATGCAGATACAATCGTTGTTAGTAAAGCAGAAAAACTATCTGATGAAAAAATAAAAGAAGTATATTTATTATTAAAAGAGAAAAATCCTGATGCTAATATTGTATTAGCAGATTTAACTCAAGTTGATCCTGTAAAACTATTGGAAGCATTAGAACGTCGCAATACTTTTGAACAAGATGCGGTAGATGAATTTAATCACGAACATTGCTGTTGTCACCACCACCATCACGACGATGACGATGATGAACATGAATGCTGTCACCACCATCACGATGACGACGATGATGAACATGAATGTTGCCACCACCATCACGACGATGACGATGATGAACATGAATGTTGCCACCACCATCACGACGATGACGATGCTGATGAACATGAATGTTGCCACCACCATCACGATGATGATGACGATGACGATCATGAATGCGGTTGTGGACATCACCACCACCATCACCATGATGCAGACGAAGTGTTTGTATCAATAGGTGTTGAAACTGCTGATAGTTATACAAAAGAAGAACTACAAGCAATATTAGAACAATTGAAAGATGAAGCAAAATATGGCACAGTTTTACGTGCAAAAGGTTTTGTGCGTGCAGCCGGACAAACAGAATGGTTATATTTTGATTATGTTGCAGGGGACTATGAAATTAGAACTGGCACAAGTGATTTGATTGGTCGTTTTGTTGTTATTGGTTCAAAATTAAATAAAGAAGCAATTGAAAAATTAATTTTAAAAAAGTAGGTGATTAAATATGGCAATTCCTATTTTCATCGTTGCCGGTTTTTTAGATGCAGGTAAAACAACTTTCATCAAAGATGCATTACAAAAAGATGGTTTTTCAGAAAAAGGGAAAACCCTTGTTATACTCTGCGAAGAAGGTGAAATAGAACTTACCAAAGATCTTTTAGATACTTACAATGCGGAGGCTGTTGTAGTTAATAGTTCAGATGAATTGAATGAAAAATTCTTTACTGATATTATTGATAAAACAACACCTGACCGAATCATTCTTGAAATGAACTGTATGTGGGAATTAAATGACTTATTTATACCAGAAGATTTAAATCTTGGTCAAGTAATATCATTTATTGATTTTACAACATTTGCAGTATATTATAATAATATGCGTCAAAAATTTATTGATATGATTAAGTTTTCAGATTTAGTTGTATTCAATCGTTGTAATGATTTAGCTGCTCTAGCAAGTTATCAAACAAATTTAAAATTTGTGAATGGGGCTGCACAATATGTCGTTATGGATGAAAATGGCGTTGTTAAACAAGCCTTTGAAGAACCATTACCATATGATGTGGATGCCGACATAATTGAAATTTCAGATGATGATTTTGGTAGATGGTACATTGATACCTTTGACAATCCAAATCGATATCGCGGAAAAGTGGTTTCATTTAATGCTATTGTAATTATGTCTAAGAAACTTCCTAAGGGTACGTTTATTGCAGGACGCCATTGCATGACATGTTGTGCAGAAGATGTTCAATTGTATGGACACCTATGCAAGAATACAATCAATGCTAAAGTTAAAAATAAAAATTGGATACATATTGTCGCAAGAATTGAATTTGAATATTCAGATGAATATCAAGAAGAAGAAGCTGTATTATATCCTGAAGAAATCAAAGTTATACCAGCTTTAAAGAATCCAGTTCTTGATTTGAGATAGATATTATGAAAATTATAGTTAGTAGTTGTTTACTTGGTAACAATTGTAAGTATAATGGCAAAAATAACTATAATCCTAAATTAATAGATTTTCTAAAACAAATGGAAATTATTGAAGTTTGTCCAGAACAAATGGGAGGACTTTCAACCCCAAGATTGCCTAGTGAGATAAAAGGTGATATTGTTATTAACAAAGAAGGGATTGATGTTACTCCTTTTTTTCAAAAAGGGGCTTGTAAGACTTTAGAAATTGCCAAAAATAATAGTTGTAAAGTTGCTATTTTAAAAAGCAATAGTCCTTCATGCGGATTTGGCTCAGTTTATGATGGCACTTTTTCCTCAAAACTAAAAAGTGGTAATGGTGTTACTGCTGATCTATTATATAAAAATGGTATAGTTATTTTAAATGAAAACAATTTTGAATTATTGGAGAAAGAAAATGAATAGTTTACAAAAGTTAGTTTGTTTCTTGACAGAAACAACAGAAATGGAAAAAAAGGCATGGCAAACTAGTTATATTGTATTAGTAATATTTGCATTAATACCATGGATAGTACTTACAATTTATTTTATTACTTTAAAATATCATGTAAAGTATTACGTTAATAATGAATTAGTTAATGTGGCAAAATATAAAAAGAATCAAGCAATTGAAGAATATTCTTACAACAACAATAACGTATGGTATAAAGATGAAGAATGTAGTGAACAATTTACAGATGTAAAAATGCCACCTAAAAATATTAAATTATATCAAAATACGGTAAGTGAGGATACAAATAGTGAAGAAATACAAAAATAATTTAGCAGGAGTATACTATATTACTTTTGGATTAATTTTTGCAATAGTAAGTTTTTTAAGAGGCTATGAAATGGTCCAATTTCTATATGACGCTTCTGCGATAATACTTATAATAATTGGAGTAATTAAGATAATTATTTATTTGCCAATTAGTAGTTTTGGAAATCGTAGTTTCATTTTATTTGATGGAATATTAAAAGTACTAATTGGTGTGTTAATGTTGTGCGTTCAAATTGGTGTAGTTTCTACAATTATCGGTATCATTTTGATAATTGAAATAATTGCCAATGCTATCATATCTAAAAAGTTTGTTGAAAGTTTAAAGAAATCAGTCTATGGTTTAATTGTTGGATTATTAGCAATTTTTATTGGGTTTGATGGAATAGCAGTATTAATATTAAGAATTTTATCAATACTTGCCGTCGTATATGGAATTGTTTTATTAATCATTGATACAACTAATCAAAATAAAAAGAACAAGAAACTAAAAAATAGTACTAGTGAATATGTAGACGCAAGCTATGAAGAAGTAACAAGCGAAAATGCCAAATAATAAAAAAACAATTTATTTAGAGATAACCACCAAATGTAACCTTGCTTGTCCGTTTTGTCCTTCGAGTGATGAAAAAAATCATTTTGATATGGATATCAAAAAATGTAAAGAAGTTATTGACAAAATAAAAGATAATGTTGAAATACTATATTTCCATGTTCTAGGAGAACCAATATTACATAGTAATTTTTCAGAAATTGTTGAATATGCTCATCAAAATGGTTTAAAGTTAGGTTTGACAACTAATGGTGTTGAAATAAATAAAATAACTAAAGTCATGTTAGAAGAAGAGTACTTTGAAAAAATTAACATATCACTTCAGTGTTTAATTAAATTTTCAAACGAAAGAAGAAAAAAATATTTAGATAATTTAAAACAATTTATAGTTTTTAAAAATATGCACAGTCCTAAATTACCAATAAATTTAAGACTATGGAATGATAAAAGCAAAAAAGAAATAAACGATTTAAATCAAAAAATCGAAGATACTATTAATGATTGGTTGAATGAACAAGACTACCAAAACATCAGGTTTTCGTATGCTGATGAATTCGTATGGCCAAATCTTAATAGTGATATAGTGTTGCCATATACAAATTGTTTAGGTGCCAAAAAACAAATTGCTATTTTAATAGATGGTAGTGTTGTTAGCTGTTGCTTAGATCATAATGGTAATACTAAAATAGGCAATATTTTTGAAGAGCCGTTTGATACTATTTTAAATAG
This sequence comes from Acholeplasmatales bacterium, assembly GCA_003539625.1. GTDB lineage: Bacteria > Bacillota_I > Bacilli_A > ML615J-28 > CAG-313 > CAG-313. Next base: position 4,036 of record DPOU01000021.1, on the reverse strand, counting down.
TCAACTTTTTAAAAATGTTGTAAGAGGCTTTTGTGATAAAAAACCCTATTTTGAAATTTGCAAAAAATGTAGTTATCGATTAAGATTTAAATAGAAAGAGGTGCTTATGCGACTTCAAATAGATGAAATACCATCTATCGAGGAAACAGAAATTATTATTCGATGTAATAAAATTGATAGCAAAATAAATCGAATAAGCAATTATATAAGAACGAGTTATATTACCATAAATGGTAAACTCGATGGTGAAAATCACATTATAAACTTAAGTGATATTTACTACTTTGAAGCAGTTGAAAATCGAGTTTTTGCCTATGTAGAAAAGAATGTTTATGAAGTAAACTATAAATTACAAGAACTTACTGTTATGCTTGCAAAAACATCTTTTTTACAAGTAGCTCGAACAATAATACTGAATATTAATATGATAGATCATGTAAGTACATTAGTTAACGGACGAATTGGAGCAGTACTTGTAAATGGAGAAAAAATGATTATTACTAGAGTATATGCTAGAGAATTCAAGAAAAAGTTGATGGAATAGGAGGATAGTATGGAAAAAAGAAGTTTTAAAAAATTAAAAAAATTCTGTTTACAATTTTTAATAATCTTTGCAATAGTATTTGCTAGTACAATTATCCTTTTGTCAACAATATCACAATTTGTATATGAAGATATGCGTTTTGTTCGTGAATTAATTATTTCGTTAATTGGTTCACTTGTTACAAGTATGGTTCTCTATTTTATACTTAAAATAAATGTTATACCAGTATTAGTTCAAGTATTAGTAGTATATTTAATACTTGCAATAAACATTTTGACTGTTGGCTATTTTACTTACATTTATGACTTTTATTACAATAGCAAATTAGTTATAGCAACTTTAATTACTCTTGAGATAGGACTTGGAATAATTATCTTATTGTTCTATTTTTTACAAAGACGTTCAAATAAATCACTAAATGATAACTTAAAACATTTTAAGGAGCGTGACAGAGATGAAGAAACTCGTTAAAATGTTAATGTTAATGCTATTGATGTTAGTCATGACATTAACAAATTCAGGTGTAGTAAAAGCTGAAGACAGTGATGTTGAGTTTATTGACTTTAATTATTCGTCTACTAAAATTCGTGAGAATGGCAAAATCAAAGTTAGATTCTCTTGTAATTGGGAAACAGAAGAATATATTATAGTTACAGGCTTAAGTTATAAAATTCACAATCAAAGTGCAGATATTTACGGTACTAAACTACCTAAAGGCAACAAACACCATATTGATTTTGTTATTGAAAACTGGCAATCAGGAACTGTTGAATTGACGATTAACTACAATTGTGATGTTCCTGATGAAACTAATATTCATACAAAGGTAATATATTTGACTACTAGTAATTGGCAAAATGAAGAAATTAGTGTTGGTAATGCCATTGTTCTAGCATTGCTTGCAACAATTTGTGTAAGTCTATGTACTTTTCTAATTATTGAAAATACTAAAAAAGAGTATAAAGAAGGAAATAATTAAATAAAATGAAAGCCTATTTAGAAGATTTCACTATTGTTAAAGTAATAATAGATAATAAAAATTATCAAACTAATCAAAAGTTTTATATCAATAAAACTAAAGAATTAAAAGTTATTGAAGAAAATTGTATTGGTAATGAAGTTCATTTGATTTTACAATCAGATGAAAAACTTGTTCCACATTTAGATTATACTTTAAGCACAGTTGATATAGAAACCAATGTTTTATTAGGTAAAATAACTCGTTCAAACCTATTTGATAAAACTTATTATTTTGATGGATGGTTAGGATATCGCTATACTAAAGAAAAAACAATCTTTAGAGTTTGGAGCCCTGTTGTAAAAGAAATTTATGTGATAATTGATGATGTTAAATATCCCCTTCAATATATGGAAAGTGGAGTTTGGACAACCACTATTAATCAAGATTTGGAAAGTAAAGCATATTATTATAGATGCCGAATAAATAGTGAATTTTTTGAAACTCTTGATCCATATGGTAATTCATCTAATGCTAATAATAAATGTAATTACATTATTGATATTGATAAGACTTATCAAATGAAGTACGGATATGTAGAAAGTAAAAATCCGATAATATACGAACTCAGTGTTAGAGATGCAACATCATTTCTAAACAAAACTGATAGTGGTACGTTTGATGCTTTAACTAAGAGTGCATCGAAGGATTATGGATTAGGCTATATTAAAAATCTTGGAATAACCCATATTCAATTAATGCCAATTTTTGCTTTTGATGGCGTTGATGAAAGCATTAAAGATAGTAACAGTTCTTTATTCAAATATAATTGGGGTTATAACCCTACTCAATATTTTGTACCTAGCGGATTTTTGTCAAAAAATGCGGAAGACCCATATGAAAGAATAAATGAATTAAAGAAATTAATAGATAAAATTCATCAACTTGGTATGGGAGTAAATATGGATGTAGTTTACAACCATGTTTATGATAACCTTTGTTTCCCATTTGAAAAATTAGTACCAGGTTATACTTTTAGGACAGATAAACAAGGATTTTTAACTAACGCCTCTTGGTGTGGAAATGACTTAAAAACAGATCATTTAATGATAAGAAAATTAATTATTGATTCTCTACAATATTTTCAAAAAATCTATAGAATAGATGGCTTTAGATTTGACTTGATGGGATTAATTGATATTGATACTATCAAAGAGGCTTACAAGAAAATAACTATGGCAAATCCTTTCGCAATGATGTATGGTGAAGGTTGGAATATGCCAGTAGAAATGCCAAACAATATTAGAGCTAATATGAACAATTGTCAAAAATTAGAACACATTGCTTTCTTTAATGATGGTTTTAGAGAATTTTTCAAATCACTTCTTAACAATAATTCAAAAAGTAGACAAGAAATATTTCATTATATGAAAGGTTATTATTATAATGGTGGTGAATTCCTTGATGCCAGTCAATCAATTAATTATTTGGAATGTCATGACAACAGAACATTATATGATTTCCTTAAGTTGAATAATGAAGAAAATCATATCTTCGATAAAATAAGTCTAGGTCTAGCAATTACTATTCTAACAATGGGAACACCATTTATTCATGCGGGAGAAGAGCTATTAAGAACTAAACATGGTTTTGATAATTCCTATAACTTAAGTGATGATATTAACCATATTGATTGGTATAAAATTCCTAACTTAACGAATACACTTAAAAACTTAATTGTTATTAAAAATAAATATCCTCATTTTAGTTATTTAAAAAAGGAAGATATTAATAAATATCTTCGCTTAGAACAAACAAGTGAAATTACTTCAATTAGATATCTTGCTAAAGGCTTTCCGGATTTACAAGTAGTAATTTCACAAGATTATAATGAGTATACAAAGTATTTTGCTCCAGGGACTAAACTAATTTTTGATGGTAACAATATTGTAGATGTAACAGTTGAAAAATATGATTTTATTAAGCCTGGATTATACATTTTCAAGAAATAGGGTGAATATATGAAAAAATTTGAAACATTTGATCATTCTGTTAGTATTATAACAGTAGAAAAACAAGAAAAAAAATATGCAATGACTTGTGCTTGGGCTACTCAAGTAGGTTATGAACACCTTGTTTGTTTAATAGGTTCTCAAAGCCTAACTGGTAAAAATATCCAAAAAGGCGATGTAATAGGTATATCTGTTTTGACAAAAAAGCAAGCTGAACTTGCCAATAGAGTTGGTGAAACGCATAGTAACGAAGTAGATAAATTCAAAGATACTTTTAACTATGAGGGAGTAAACTGTTACCATAATGCAAGAAGAGTTCTAAAATGTTTGGTAGAAGATGTTTTACATCTAAAAGATATTGAAGAAGATAATTTAGTATTTGCAAAGATTATTGATGAAAAAGAACTCAATAACGATGAAATACTTCATATGTCAGACATGTAAAAAAACAAATTAGCGTAATGCTAGTTTCAGTTTGTTGACAAAGTCCTATTTTTGTTGACTAGATAGAAAATTGTATGG
>DPOU01000024.1 GCA_003539625.1 Acholeplasmatales bacterium | reverse complement strand
TTATTTATGTTTATTATATCATAAATTTAAAAACATTAATAGACATTTGTTGAAAAAGCTTCAATTTTCCTTTTTGTTCTCTAACCTTACATTTATTCCAATTTGTTTTATAATCTTAACAAAGCGTCAAAAAGCGGCTAACAGTGTCATTCTGCTAGCCATTTTTTACTTATTCTATCAATTCTTTTTTTTGGAATAGACTGCTTGCACATTATTTAATTTCAAACCAATTTTCAGGTAATCCCATCTCATCCAAAATTTTTTCATAAAAAATCGGACTTAATGTTTTTTTCAATTTAGATAATAAGCCTTTAAATTTTGTATAAAATAAGTTAAAATTTTCTTTACTTAACAGCAATTTAAAAATTATTATAGTTGCAAGAAAATCGTTACTACCTTTGAAATATCTACCAGTCTTAGGATTTTTAAGTATTCCTAATTCTTCATATATATCTTTTACATTTTTGATTTTTTGAGGGATGGAATTAATGCTTTTATATCTATATAAAACATCATTATGAGCGCAAATATTTCTTACTAAGTTTATGTGTCTAATATATGATCCTAAATAGTCATAAGGCAATTTGTAATTTTTAGCAACTGTTATTTTATCAGAATCCTTCAACTTGCCATAAATCCTGCTGGCAGAACCAATTGTTAAAATATTTACAACTACCCAAAAAGGAAAATATTTATAATTATCATTATACCATTTAACTGCGGGTTGCATATTATCCACTTGCTTTTTAATTGAATCTTTAATATGTTTCTTCATTTTTGCAAAAGTATATTCATCAGCTTTACCAGTATCAGGAGCAAAATTTTCCTTTTTAAGATATATTTTTTCTTTTATTCCATATTGACTAGAAATTACTTCCGATAATAAAGATTTAAAATTAATTTCAATATTTGTGGCTGCCTCAAAAACAATAGTCTTTAATTCTGTATCAAATTTATATAAATTATAAATGTCTTCAAAATACACATTATCTAAATATTGATTATTAATTATAAAAGGAATTTTATATGCATTAATTAATTTATAATATCCTACTTCTTGTAATACTCTTTTAGCTAATTTTTCACTTTTAAATTTTAATTTTTTTTCATTTTTTAAGAAATTAACTTGTTCATCAATTGTCATATAATGTTTATGCATATATTACCCCAATTAATTTTGTAAAAGAAAAACCCCGGTCCCGAAGGATTCCGGAGTATGATCCACAAAAGATTTACCTATATCCTATAGGCATAAATATTATAACATTAATTTTATGTTTTGTCAATCTTTTTACAGAAAAATCAATGTTATCTTATAAAACCTTAGCACCTAAATAATCTAAAGTATGATCAATAGTATTATATGTAATAATGCTCATTTTATTATTTTATTCATTAAATAAATTGCTATATTTTTGTGCATCTTTCAATTTAAGTTTGCCATTAGATACTAATTTATTTATTAATTTCTTTCCCAATCTACAAAGAACCTTTGTTATATTATTAATTAGAGCATCTTCTTTTAATTCAATAAAATTAAATACATAATAATCTTTCATTGTATATAATACTAATTAATTTTGTGGACTAGGAAGTTTTGTAGGAAAATTAGAAACTTTTTTTGTTCAATTCGATAAGCAAAATATTTACTGACCAACCATTTTCAATTGTTTTATTAATATATCAAAGTCTTTGTTCTTGAGATTTTATCCTTAAAATTTCAAATTATAGCTCTATGAAATTTGGACAGACAGCGTCTGGCCAATTTTAGCATCAGAATATTCTCTACAAAATTTAACCATATTTTTAAGGCTAGAACCAGAAAAATTTCAAATTAATCCTATCTTCTTTCAAGACAAACTACACACTCAACGTTAGCTGTTTGAGGAAACATATCTAGAGGTTGAATAGATAAAATATGATATTTTTTTTGCAAATGATTACAATTTTTAGCAAGTGTAGATGGATTACAAGAAACGTAAATTATTTTCTTTACTGGATGTTCTTGTAGATAGTTTATTAATTTTAACTCCATACCTGTTCTTGGCGGATCAACTACCAATACATCAGGTACAAACCCCTCTTCTTCCCATTTACTAAGATATGTTAGAATACTACCATTGTAAAATTTTGCATTAGCAACATTATTGTTTTTAGCATTTTCATTGGCATTTATAATAGCTTCTTTGTTATTGTCAATACCTCTTACTTCTTTAGCATATTTAGATAACCAAAGTCCAATTGTTCCAACTCCTGAATATCCATCAACAACATTTTCATATCCTTTGAGTTTGGCTACTTCACATATTTTTTCATATAGTTTTTCGGTTTGTGATTGGTTTAATTGGAAGAAAGCAGTAGGCAATAAATCAAATTTATAATCACCTAATTGTTCAGTGATAGTGTCTTTCCCCGCAATTTTGAATGTTTCAGTACCAAAACTTTCAATTGATTCTAAATCATCATTTATACTAATATAAACACTTTCAATATGTTCAATCTTTATTAAATCTTTTGCAATATTAATAGTTCTTTGATCACGTTTATATAAAATTAATGTTACTTGGATTTCTCCAGTTAATTTTGAACTTCTTGCGACAATATGTCGTAGGATTCCATCATGAAGTCTAGGATTGTAAGCTATTACTTGATATTTAGTCAAATGTTTACATATTTCGTCAACAGCTTTTCTTAAATCTTCTTTTTCAATTAAGCATTCATCAATGTAAACTAATCTATTTGTATCGCTTGCATATAATCCCGTAACCAAACTTTCGCCATCATAACGAACAGGTAATTTAACTTTATTTCTATAGTGGTACGGATTTTGCATTCCTATAGTGTTCTTTAGTAATTTTTCATTTAATTTACCATTATAGTATTTGTCAAAAGTTTCTTCAACAATTTGTTTTTTGAATCGTAATTGAGCTTGATAATCAACATGTTGAAGTTGACAACCTCCACACTTTTGGTAATACTTGCAAAGTGGTTCTACTCTATCTAAAGATTGATTCTTTTTTATTTTCACTAAACTAGCTCTTGCGTATTGTTCATTAACTTCGGTAACTTTTACTACAACTTCTTCACCAGGTAGTGCCCCAGGAATGAATACCGCAAGTCTTTTGTAATACCCTATTCCTTCACCATTAATACCTATTCTTTTTACTGTTAATAATACTTCTTGATTTTTTGCTAAAACATTTGTCACCATTTTGGTTTCACTCCTTCTACAATTTCTCATCAATATTTTATTATACCATAAAAAGATAATTATTTGTTAGATAAAACAATTTAGAAAAAATTCAGATTTAAAAATTGCTTTATTTTCTTTAATGTGTTATAATAATTATGGAGGTTGTATTAATATGTCAAATGAAACTCAAACTGATTTAACAAACAACAATTCAGTTAAATCTAATAAAGATACCAAAGGAAAGAAAAAATTTAGTTATGCTTATATTTTAATTGGAATAATTGTGGTTCTTGGCATTGTTATGATTATAATGTCAAATAAACCCCAAGTAGTATCATTTAATACTCCTGGTTATATAGGTAGTAAAATTAACTCTGTACGCATAACTGATACTAAGAATGGTTCTATAATCGATGAACCTAAACTAGATCTTACTAATAAACCTTATTATGATTTTTTAGGTTGGTATGATAATGCGGCGGGCGAAGGAGAACCAATTGATTTTACAACTCATCGTTTTTTAACATCAATTACTCTTTATAGCGTATTTGTACCTACTACTTACACAATTACTTATGAATTAGATGGTGGTGAAAATAATTCTGAAAATCCAACAACTTATACGATCAAAACTCAACAACTTAACATTGTAGATCCTACTAAAGTTGACGCAACATTTGATTGTTGGGAATTCCAAGGTAATAAATATTCTAGTTTAGAACTTTCTAACGTTTTAATGAAATATTTAGAAAAACCAGAAAACATAACTTTAAAAGCTATTTGGAAATAACCAAATAGCTTTTTATTATAAAACAATCCTGATAGTTATCTATCAGGATGCTTCTCAACTTATAAGTCTAGTACCGTTTTAAAAGTATAACCTTTATTCTTAATTTCATCAATTAATCTTGGAAGTGCTTCTTTATTACTACTTGATACACTATGCATTAATATTATTGCGCCATCATGGAGATTGTCCATAATCGTCTTTACACAATAATCAGCACCACTTTGTTTATTAGTTTTCCAGTCAACATAGGCAATTGACCAAAAGACTGTTGTATAACCTAAATTCTTTAAGTTAGTTAACGATGCTTTGTCAAAATTACCTTCTGGAGGGCGGAAATATTTTGGCATTTCTTGTTTGGTTAATTCATAAAATGATTTTTCCAATTTGCCTAAATCATTGGCTAATTCTTCTTTTGAAAGGGTAGTTATCTTACGATGTCTATACGAATGATTGCAAGCTATATGTCCTTCATTGACTATCCGTTTTGTTAATTCGGGGAAACGTTTAACAAAATCTCCGGTCAAAAAGAAAGTTGCTTTTACATTTTTCAGTTTTAATGTATTTAGAATTTCTTCCATCATACCGTTATCGTATCCTGCATCAAAAGTTAGATAAACGCTATCTTTACTGCCAACGTAATAACTATTTGTACCTTCTATTATTGATTGATATTTACCAATCTCTGGTACTTGGTGCTCGCCATTTCTTTTGAAGCCCCATCCACTAGCGTGTACATTAACTTTAGTTGATGTGAAAAATATTGTGAACATGACCAATGCAACTATCCAAAGTTTTAATATTTTTTTAATAATTACACCTCTTTCATGTCCATAAATATTGTATGCTACATTTAATTTCTTTATACCTTGTTTTTTACTTTTTTCATGAAAAGAAATACCATTCCTGATAAAAAAATGTAACATGACAAATATAGCCAAACTAATAGACTTATTAAACTAGCATAACTACCATAAACCGTTTTGTACCTATTTAGCATATAGCCAAATACAATTATTTGATACAATCTTAATACTGTATAAATGATAAAACCTGTTATACTTGCAATTCCTAATGTTTCTTGCCATTTTATTGGTATGGGAACTATTTTTTTATATAGAAAAATAAATAGAAAAATAATCCAGGTTAGTGGAAAAATAAATTGTAAGAAACTAATGATAAATCTTATTGGGATATTGAATCGATTACTTATGTATGAAAAATATGTTAATGATACAATCATAGTAACAGTAATTATAAGTATTACTATTAAATATATAAAAGAAAGAATCCTTAATTTTAGATGTGGTCTTTCTTTTATATTATAATACATTAAATCTGAGATTTGATGTAGCATATGCAATAGTTTAGATGAAACATAACAAAAATAGATAATAAAGTAAATAGTTGTCCACTTTTCATCAAATACTTTAACATTTGAAATTGTTTCTTCAATTATTCCAAATTTATTTAAAATATATTCTAATAATTCAAAAAAAGGAATAATCGCTAATATTAAATAGAAAACTAACGACGATGCTAGTACAGATAATTTCATTTTTCGATTGTTAATTCTAATTTCATTTATCAATTTTAATATTGCGTTCATAATATTATTATTGAATAAAAAACATTTTTAATTCTATAAAATATAATTTATTTATAATTAAAAAATGACTTTTTTAACAAAAGCCATTTTTTTAAATTATTTCATCATTTCTTCAATGTCTGCTACTTCTTTAATAATTGAACTAGATAATACTACTGCTTTATCTTTAGTAATTTGAATGTCATCTTCAATTCTAATTCCAATTGATTCTTCAGGTATATATAGTCCAGGTTCAATAGTAATTACCATGCCTTCTAGAATACCAAGATTATCAATTGATGGATCATGAACATCTAATCCTAATGAGTGACCAATTGAGTGGAAATAATATTTTTCTAATTCACTATCTTCTTTGATAAGTCCAAGTTTTTTACAACCATTTGCTAGAATACGCTTAGCAAAATCATTTAGTTCTTTCCAACTCATTCCTGCTTTAGCATGTTCAATGCAACGTTTATTACAATCTAGAACTACTTCATAAACTTCTTTTTGACGTTTAGTAAATTTACCACTAACTGGGAATGTACGTGAAATATCTGATGAATAGTGATTAGTATAACATCCTACATCCATTAACATTAATGTGTTAGGTTCAATTGGTGAATTATTTGATTCATAGTGAAGTGTTGTGCCATTATGACCTGCCGCAATAATTGGATCGAAGGAATTAATTTTCTTTTCTGATATTAGAACAAAATCATGATAAGCATTGGAAATACTTTCTTCACTATGTTCTTTAGCATGACTCATTACATTATATATAGCACGTCTTGTTGTTTCAATTGATTCTTTTATCAAAGCAACTTCTTCTTTAGATTTTATCATTCTTTGACTTAGTACCATTGCATATAAACTTTCTATTTTTACACTTGGATAATCTTTTCTTAAGCGTCTTGAAAGTACTAAGGCAAAGGTATTGTATAAGGCTTGTTCTCTTCTTTCTAAATCTAAATAAACATTTTCAGCAACATTTTCAAAATGTCTAGTAGGTTGAAGAGTAGTAACTAAATACTTATTAAATGCACTATTGTATTTAATGTTAGAAACATCAATACCTGATATTTCTGAAGCTTCACTCTTATAAAGAGTACGTCCAACCCATTTTGCCATTAATTCATCAATCTCATCAATAAATAATAATTCTTTATATTGATTGTCAAATTTACCAATTACAAGAGTAACATCGGCTTGGTCAATACCAGTCATATAATAAAAATTGTGATTTACAACAAATGGATATTCAGCATCTGCAGTTTTAAATTGATGAAATCCTGAATGCAAAATAGCAATTGAATTATCTTTTAATTTTTCATAAAGAGCTTTTCTTCTTTTAACATATAAACTTTTCATATTCTATTTTTTTCCTTTCTTAGTTGTCTTTTTTTCTTCTTTTTCCGCAATGCTAGGATCATAATAGTATTCTAATACATAAGCAAATTGGTTCAATACTTTTGCGGCCTGTTGGATTGAAAGAGTATCAAGCGCAAGGCCAATTATATCATCGTGGAATTTATTATGATATTTTAAAACCTTTTTGCCTTCTGGTGTAATACTTAATAGAATAACACGGCGATCCATTTCATCACGTGTTCTTAACAAATATCCTTTTTGAACTAAACGATTTAGACATATTGTCATCGCACCAACTGTTATATGTAATTTGTTTGCAATTAATGTCATCGGTTTATTATTATACCTATTTACCATTTCTATTAAATGAAGTTCACCAATGGTTAAATTTGGAATATTTTTAGTATCCATAGTTCTTTCTTCGATTACCATTGTCATATTAGCAATAGTATTAAAAGACTCTTCTAATTGTTTATATAAAACTTTTTCTTCTTTTGTCCATTGATGTGTTTTCTTAGGAGTAGGTCTAACAATCTGTTTAGGTGTATTGTCAACTACTGGTTCTATTGTTAAAGTTTGTGAAGGGGTAGTAGTTTTTTTAGTTGTTTTCTTTTTTGTTGTTTTTTTAACTACTTTAGTTTCTTCTATTTTCTTAGTTTCTTTTACTTCTTTTGGTTGCTTAGTTTTAGTTTTAACAAGACCTGTACGAGGGTCAATCTTAGTAGTTGAAGTAATATTTGTATCTATTTTTATTTTTGAAGTTGTACCTTTTTTAGTAGAAGTTGCTTTCTTAGTTGAAGGTTTTTTAGTACTACTTGTTGTTGTAGCTTTTTTAGAAGCTTGAGTAGTTGGCTTCTTAGCTACTTCTTTTTTTGAAGTTGTGGAAGTCTTAGTTTTCTTTTCAATCTTCTTTGGCTCATTTACTTCATCAATCGGTTCTACTTCAAACGGGCTAACACGTTTCTTAGGTAGGGTTGCATTTTCTATAATTTTATCTTCTGGCATAATAACCTCCAATTATTCTTTATATATATTATAATCCAAAATGCTTTTAATGTCAAACTAAATATTTAAAAAATCTCATTAACTCATGATTTACTCGAAATAAATATCATTTTAGTTTCACAAAAAAACACATTAGAAATCAATATCAAATATGATATCACTAGCATTTTTTGTTCTATCAACTTCAAATAAATATTTAACTTATTTTTAATTTTTTTGTCTAATCTTTTTCAGTACAATATATAAAGAATCATACTTATAATTATAGTTTGCAATAATTTAACTTTTATCGCAAGAGGGTATTAAAAATTTATTTTTTATATGTTTAAAACATTCTAATATTTATGTAATAATAAAATACCAGGTTTTTAGCCTGGTATAAATATTTTTTGTAATATCTATGTTAATATGAAGAGCATTATTATATTAACACTCAATCTTTTACAAAAAGACATTTTGAACGCTTTTTCATTTATGCATCTTATTAAAAGTATTTTTATTAATTTATAGGTTTTAAGAAAATAGTAACGTCTTCAACTAACGTAAATTCTTCTAATGGTTCAGTACAAGCCATATCAGCAAATACCGCATATCTAATTAGCTCATTAGTAGTTGAATCGAATAGACCATTGTTTTTACCAAAAGTATACTTCAAAATTTTTGAGCTATTTATTGTCATACCTTTTTCACATAAAATATATTTTATTCCTGCATCATAAATTATAGTAATTAAAACATCTTCACTAACTGGTTCAGTTATTAGATTGCATTGATATGCTTTTTTTACTAATTGATAGAACTCTTCTTTTAATTGATCTTTTTCTAGTAAGTTTTTACAATTAACTGCTAATCTTTCTAATATATTTTTACAACTAGCATTGAATTTGTAACTTGAATCTCTTATTAATAAACTAAATTCAATAATTGCACTTGCAAAATACCATTCTTCTGTTACTGCTAATTTTTCATCAGTTTCTTTAAAACTTCTTGAAAATACTGAAGAAACATCAGTCTTTGGATCTTTGTATTTAATTTCTACACTAAACATGTCTGAATCGGCATCATCAGAATTAGGAGTATCTTCACATAGTTCTATTTCATAACATACGATTGTATTGTGTCCACTACAAATTTCACCAGCATCTTTATTAACGTCATTAAATTCATCTTTTGTTAATTGTTTATTTTCATAGCCAATTAAACGATATGCCTTGACAACATTGGGATTAAATGTAACACAACTCTTGACATCTTTAGCAACTGTATATAGAGTTTTGTTTAAATCATTAACAAGTACTTTTTCAGCTTCTTCCAAATTATCAATATAAGCGTAACCACCATTTCCATATTTGGCAAGAGTTTCCATTGTTGTATCTTTATAATTACCCATTCCAAATCCTAGAGTTGTTAAATAAATTCCACTATTTAATTGGTTTTCAACTAATTCTTTTAAGTCATCTTGGCTATATCTACCAATATTGAAGTCGCCATCTGAAGCAATTATTACACGATTATTTCCTCCAGCAATGTAGTTTGATTTAGCAACGTTATAAGCTTTTTCTAAACCATCTGCACCTGCAGTACCACCGGTTGCAGAAAGGCCATTAACAACTTTCTTCAATGCTTCTTTCTCATCGGCGTACACACCATTTGCTAATATTTTTATTTTATTTGAATATGTGACAATTGAAATTTTATCTGTTGGTGCTAGAGCATCTAAGAATTTTGGAAATACCGCCTTAATTAAATTCAATTTATTTGTTGATGCCATTGAACCTGAAACATCAATTAGGAAAACAATATTATTGCCTGTATAATTTCCTTGATCAGTTTCTTTTGCTTTTATATTTATTGTTAATAATTGAGTTCTTTCATTCCATGGTGTACTACCTAAATTAGCACTTATAGAAAACATTTCATCGTTTTCTGGTCCACCAAAATCATAATTAAAATAATTTAATAATTCATCAGTCCTCACCGCATCATTAGGTATTTTTGTTTGATAATTAATGTATCTACGTAGATTTGAATAAGAAGCAGTAAAAGAATCCATTGAAAAATAGCTTTCTTGTTGCTTGTTAGTGTAAACATATTGGTTTTCTACAATTCTATTATAGTTTTCACCAAGGAATTGATCTCCCCAATTATGTACGAACTCATAATCAAATTGTGATGATGTTCCATCTTCAATCATTCCATTATCTGGTTCGTATAAACTACCCCCTCTATCTTTTCTACTGTTAGTACATGAAGCAAAAACTATCATTAGTGCCATAATTGCGATTGCGCTTAAAATTTTTTTCATATAACGTCCCTCCTGTTGTTACATTGTTATTATATCATTTTGATAATACTTTTACAATAAGTTTTTTGCCATTTTTTAACAATCAACCACAAGTAGACTAATATTTCTTACACTGTTTGAATTTTTTAGACTCTATTGTCTTAAAAATATAAAAAGCGATAATAGACAAACTTACTTGTTTATCTAATATCGCCTTTTTGTTTAGCTCTTTTTTATTTATGTTCTTCGATGTAGTTTACTAAATCTCTAACATACTTCATATTTTGAGCAGCTTCATCATCAACTTCAATACCATATTCTTCTTCTAAAGCCATAATTAATTCTACAGCATCAAGTGAATCTGCACCTAAATCATCTACTAAATGAGTATCCATTGTTACTTTTTCTAGTGGTACGTTTAGATTTTCTGAAATAATTTTTTGTACTTTTTCAAAAACCATTTTAATTCTCCTTAGTTATTACCAAATTTATTTTTTAGAGCTTCCATTTGCTTTTCAAAACGTTCTTCTTGACGACGTCTGTACTCTTCACGTTTTGCTCTTTGTTCTTGACGTTCTTTGCGTAATTTTTCTGCTTCTGGATCTACTTGTGGTTTAGGTCTTCTAACGTTGTTTTTATTGTTTTGTTTTTTAGGTTGTGGTTCAGGTTTTGGAGCATTAGGGTCAATCATAGTTAATTGTAAACGACCTTTTGCTAGATCTACATCTAATACCCATACTTTTACAATTTGACCTACATGAACAGCTTCAAGTGGGTGTTTAATGAATTTAGTAGACATTTTTGATACGTGAACTAAACCATCATCATGTAAACCACAGTCAACGAAAGCGCCAAAGTCAGTAACATTACGAACGGTTCCTTGAAGTTCCATACCAGCAGATAAGTCTTTTAATTCAAGAATATCGCCTCTTAATACTGGTGCTTCAATCATATCACGTGGGTCACGAAGAGGTGAAACAAAGGCATCTAAAATGTCTTGGAAAGTATATTCACCAACATTTAATTCTTCTATCATTGCTTTCTTTTCTTCTTCAGTTAAACCTTTAATTTTTTCTACTAATTCAGTACTACCTAAATCTTTAGAAGTAAAGCCAAGTTTAGTTAAGATTGCTCTTGCAATTTCATAACTTTCTGGGTGAATTGCGGTCATATCAAGTGGTTCATTACCATCAACTATTCTTAAGAAACCCATTGCTTGTTCTAATGCTTTTGGTCCTACACCTTTTACTTTAATATCATTACGATTTTCAAAACGTCCGTTTTCTTCACGATGTGCAACAATTTTCTTTGCTGTACCAGCATTTAATCCCGCAACATATTTTAATAATGAATATGAAGCTGTGTTGATATTTACACCAACTTGGTTAACGGCAGTTTCAACAACGAAATCAAGCGAATCAGCTAATTTAGATTGGCTAACATCATGTTGATATTGACCAACACCAATTGATTTAGGATCAATTTTTACTAGTTCTGATAGTGGATCTTGTAAACGTCTAGCAATTGAAATTGCCGAACGTTCTTCAACAGAGAAATCAGGG
Source organism: Acholeplasmatales bacterium (assembly GCA_003539625.1). GTDB lineage: Bacteria > Bacillota_I > Bacilli_A > ML615J-28 > CAG-313 > CAG-313. The sequence continues at coordinate 97,006 of DPOU01000024.1, read as the reverse complement.
AATTCTTCACGAGCTAAATCAGATGCAGAATATACAGAAGCACCTGCTTCATTAACGATTATATATTTTACATCACGGTCAATGCTTTTAAGAGTCTTAGCAACAAAAGCTTCAGTTTCACGGCTTGCAGTACCATTACCCATTGCAACAACTTCAACATTGTGACGATTGATTAAATCGCAGAAAGTATCAACAGCAGCTTGATAACGAGCTGGAGGAACTACTTCACCTTTTTGTTTTTGATGTGGATACATTACACTCTTTTCAAGTAATTTACCTGTAGCATCAACTACAGCTAATTTACAACCTGTTCTAAACGCAGGGTCTACACCTAATACAACTTTTCCTTTCATAGGAGGTTGAAGTAAGTAATTCTTTAGATTTTCACCAAAAATATTAATAGCTTGATCTTCAGCTTTATCTTTTAATTCACCACGGATTTCACGAACAATTGCAGGTTTAATTAAACGGTCATATCCATCTTGAGCAGCTTCTTTAACATAGGGTGCAGTAATAGAATCTTGGGCTTTTACTATTTCACCTGTTATGTGATCAAGTACTTTAGCATAATCTTCAACGATAGAAACTTTTACAACTTTTTCATCTTCTGCTCGATTTAAAGCAAGAATACGATGTAATTTAATTGTTTTTAGTGGTTCTTCGTAATTATAGTACATTTCATATACTTTCTTTTCATCAACTGCATCTTCTTTTAATTCTGATTTCATCTTAGCTTCATTTTCAAAGTTTTCACGAATCCATGCACGGAATTTAGGTTCATCAGAAACCATTTCTGCAATAATGTCTTTAGCACCTTGAATTGCTTCAGCAGTGTTTTTAACAATAACGCCTTCTTTTTTCATTGCTTCAATTTCTTCAGGAGTTTTTCCTTCTAAGTTAGTAACATATTTACTAGCTTCTTCTTCAACATTACCTTCAAGAGGGAATGATAATAAATATTCTGCAAGTGGTTCCAAGCCTTTTTTCTTAGCATCGGTAGCACGAGTCTTTTTCTTTTCTTTGAATGGACGATAAATATCTTCAATTTCAGATAATTTTGTGGCATTAATAATACCCATTTTAATTTCATCTGTTAATTTACCTTTTTCTTCAATTAAGCGCATTACGTCTTCTTTACGTGCTGCTAATTTTTGCCCATAATCCCATTCTTGATATATTGCACGAATTTGTTCTTCATCCAAATTCCCTGTAACTTCTTTACGATAACGAGCAATGAATGGTACCGTTGCTCCACCTTCAATTAATTCTAATACCGCTCTGATTTGGCCAATTCTAACATTTTGTTCACGAGAAATTTTACCAAGTAAAGCGTCATTTATGTAATTATTTTCCATAAAAAAACCTCCAACACTTGCGAATTAGTTTGCTATATTTAAAATCCGCATTCTATAGTATTATACCATAAAATGCGGATTATATCAACCAAAATAACCCCTTAATATTTCGATTATTCGGTTCATTATATGCTTAGTTTGCATTGTTCTAACTTGATTTCTACTACCTTGAAAACTAACATTTTCAAGTACTTTTGAATCATTTACGATAATACAATAATCACATTTGCAAATACCCGATTCATCTTCTGCTTTACCCGTTACTGATGCACAAACATTAGCATGTGTTACTTTTTTTAAACCCTCTGCCATTTCTTCAGCAACTTCACTTGAATAAACGGTGTATTTATTTAATGTTTCTTTACTTACTCCAAGTATTCTCATTTTTGCTTCTTCCGAATACGTTACATAACTTTCATTGATAACATTAGATGAACCACTTACATTAATTAATGTTGAAGCTAACATTCCACCAGTGCATGATTCCGCAAAGCTAATAGTCATATTATTTTTTAACAATAGTTCAACTAATGTTTTTTCAACAGTATTTTCCATTTGTCTACCTCAATCCTAAAAGTTGTAAAATTATATTTGTAACTATCTCAAGTGTCTCAGAAGCTGTAACACGTATACAGTTCCTTCACTTTTATTATTCACCATTATTAATGCTAATATTACCCCTACCACTATTGTAGCACCATAAATTATCCATTCTTTCATCGGTAATTTAAATTTACGATAATATATGAAATTAAGTGCTAAATAAAGAACTGTAAATATACCAATTAATATTAGCAATGTAAGAATATTCTCATTAAAAGAATATGTATATATGCATAATGCTATCGCACATGTCATATAAACAGGATTTAATACTCGGTAACCAAAATAACTATTAGATATTTCTGAAGCATTTTCAGCACTTTCCTTTTTAGCCATAATCATTAACAATACATAACTTGTAATAGCAACAATTGGTAAAACTACAAATGTTACAATACAATCAGTTACCGTGATTACTGGTTCCGACCATATAAAAACAGGGCTATCATCAACTATCATCAGTGACTTATTTGTTGCTATACATTTATTATATGCATTCCCCCATTGTGCAAATTCAGAAAAAGTAATAAACTTTTCATTTACTTTATAACTTGCAGGAAATAAATCTTGAACAACGCCCACAATCATGGAAAATACAAAGGTGTACATGATAATAAAGATAACGGCATCAATAACAGTGTTTGCCCTACTTGCAATAAAATAATTTAAAGTGTATACACATATACCAATTAATAATATTACAAAATAAAGCGGTATATAATATACAATAGCATAAGCAGGAAGCTTTATAGCTACAATTAACATTCCAAGAAAATAGAATACGGTATAAAATGTAATAATATTAATTAAACCAACAAGATAGTTAACATTAAACAAAGCAAATCTACTAATTGGACATGAATAATTACGATTGGCAAGTTTTTTATTATACCGATACGCATTCATAAAAATAGGTATAATATAGCATGCTAACGCAAAAAGAGTAATAATTAGTCCTACATTGGTAGTTTTAGTATGTATATTAGGTTCCATTGAGAATAGTGGTATTATGTAACAAACAAATCCTACAACTCCCATATATAACAACATTTTCAAATTTTTACTATATTCATATTTAAAATATTTAAACGATAATGATTTATTCATTCTTCAAATACCCCTTACTTTCCACCTCAATTATGAATAATTCTTCAAAATCAATAGGTAATTTATCTAAAACGAGTGGTTTTAATGCGACAATTTTTTGGTAATTTTCTTCAGGATCACCCTTGACAATTATTTTTACAATACGTCCCAAACGATTATATGTAACAATATTTAAATTTTCAAAGTATTCCTTAGATTTTTCATCTTCAAAAGCAAGTTGATATTTTTGATAAGACTCCTTACTTTGTTCAATTCCGCCAGTATTATCAATTACACCACCATCTAATAGTCCATATAGATCACATAAATCTTCTAATTCACGTAAACTATGGCTTGATATGATGACAGTCATTTCAGTTTCTTCCATTCGTTCTAATATTATTTTTTTAAATGTTAGTCTTGCAAGAGGATCAAGGCCATCAAACGCCTCATCTAAAAATAAATATTTTGGCGCAATAGCTAGAGCTATACATATTAATAATTGGCGTTTCATTCCTTTTGAAAATTTTGAAATGTTAGCATTTAAATAATTAGTTCCTATTGCTTCATCTAGTTTAAACAGTTTCACATATTTAGTAAATGTTTCCGTTTCAAAGTCATACATTATTTTATAAAAGTCCAAAAGACTACTTACTGTTTCACTATGAGCACTATATGGTTCATCGGGAAGAAAGAAAATGTTTTTCTTACTTTCAACATCGCTAACTGGTTTACCATCAATTAGTACTTCACCTGATGTTTTATCATATGCATTTGATAATATACGCAATAAAGTAGATTTGCCTGCACCATTTATTCCAACAAGTCCAAAAATAGTATGGCTAGGAATAGTTAAATTTAAATCATTGAGTACTATTTTATTACCAAATGATTTTGTAAGCCCATTAATTTCTATCATTATATACCTCCTCAATTATTTTATAAACTTCTTCTTTAGAAATTCCTATTTTCTTTAAGTGTTCAAATTCTTTTTTAATTTCAGAATGTTTGTCTACTTCATCTTGATTTCGATAATTTACATAAACACCTTTTTTACTTATTGTCTTAATGTAACCTTCATCTTCTAAAAGCTGAAATGCTCTTTGTACGGTATTGGGATTAATTCCATACTCTAAAGCAATACTTCTAACAGATGGTAATTTATCATCATATTTATATACATTTGCAATAATGTATTTTTTAAATTCGTTATAGATATTCATGTATATTGAGTCTTTGTTGTTTAGAATCATGTTAACCTCCTATCTGTATTAACTGTATCATCTGTATTAAGTATATCACTATATTATATTTTTTTCAAGAAAAATATTAATAAATATACTTTTTTATAAAAATATGGTATAATATTTTCAGGTGATTTTATGAATACTATAGCAAAATACACACGAACTACCTATGAAATAAACAAAAGCACTTTTATTACAACCTTAAAACCCGTTCAAAATGTAAATGAAGCTAAAGCCTTTTTCGAAGAAATAAAAAAAGAATTTAGTGATGCTACCCATAATATTACGGTTTATATAATCGGAAAGACCGGGGAAGCAGGACATTACAGCGATGATGGAGAACCAAGTGGAACTGCTGGTTTACCAGTATTAGAAGTTTTTAGAAAAAACGATATAACTAACTTCGCTTGTGTAGTTACAAGATATTTTGGTGGTATCAAACTTGGTGCTGGTGGATTAGTTAGAGCTTATAGTTCTTGTGCTAGCCTTGCTTTAAAAGAAAACATTATTGTTCCAATAGTTGAATTTACCACTATTCAACTTTCATTTGATTATTCATATCTGGATATAATTGAAAATAGGTTAAAAGAATATGAAATAATTAATAGAAGTTTTACTAATAATGTTACTATGGACGTAAAAATCCCTAATAATTTAATTCAACAAGTTATTAGTTTATTAATAAATCTTACCAATAATCTCATTCAAATTAAGATATTATCGGATAATAATGATTAACTAAAAAGGACTATATGAAGTTTTACCTTCACATAGTCCTTTTATTTATTTGTTTTTTCTTGTGGGGGCCAAATTGGCAACAAGAGATTGGTTTTTTTCTTGTATTCATCATAACCTTTTTTATTTGCTAATTGGCGTTTTTCCATCATTGGTATACTAATAAAAGCAAATAAAAGGAAAACAATTAATGGACAGAATAATAGTACCCATCTATTAGAAATAGTCATACTAAATAAGAACAAACTAATCCAAAAAGCTATTTCGCCAAAATAGTTTGGATGTCTACTATTTTTCCAAAGCCCGGTTTGATTAATCTTTTCAACGTTGTTTGGATCTTTTTTAAATTTAAGCATTTGTCCGTCTGCAACACCTTCAATAATAACTCCTCCAAGTCCGATTACCGCACTTAAGATAAATCCTAAAATATTAATTGAGGTTGCCGTAGCAAATGTACTAAAATAAGCAAATATTGGCATAAGCCCTAAGAATACTACTAGAGTAGGTAAATAACAAATACCAAGGATATTCAATAGTGGCCATAATTTAGGATGCTTTTCTTTTAATTGTACATAACGCCAATCAATTGAATTTAAGTTTTTAAAAGAAATAAGCCAATTGATAGTTAATCTCAATCCCCATAATTCTACTAACGCTAAAACAAATATCGAGAAGAATTGATAACTACCTGTGTGCCATAGTATAAAAGGGACAATGACCATTGGCGCAACACTCCAATATGGATCATAAATTGAAGGATTTCTAAAGATTAAACTAAATAAATAAACAATTGAGGTTGCAATTAAGTCACTTACCAAAAACTTTAATATTAGGTTGTCAATTGGTATATACTGAAAGCTAAAGAATGCTCCCACAAATGCTACTAGATATATTAATACAATAATTAATACACTTATACTTTTATTATTACGATATTTTTTATTCATATAATCACCATTGTTATTTTAACATATTTTAGATATTTTTTCTTCTTTTTTGAATAGTTTTATATAAATACTTCAAAAAGAAAACGTTAAGAATATGACAAAAATCGTTATTTATAGTAAAATTAATATGGTGATAATATGAACGATTTATTTACTAATGAAAAACATTACCTTACTTTAGATAATTATTTAAAACATCTTTATCATGAAAAAGTATTCAAAGTTTCTCTAAATGGTAATTTTTCTTGTCCTAATAGAGATGGCACTCTTAGTACTATGGGATGTATATTTTGTTCAAAAGAAGGTAGCGGAGATTTTGCGGGAGAAAGAGCACTACCAATTAAAGAACAATTTGATGAAGTTCTTGCCAAAATGAAATTGAAATGGCATAAAGGTTATTATATTGCATACTTCCAAGCTAATACTAATACTTATGATACTCTTGAAAATTTAAAGAAACGTTATGAGCAATTAGTTAGTGAAAACTATTTATATAACGAAAATATCAAAGTTTTAAGTATTGCAACTAGACCTGATTGTCTAAATGAAGAAATTGTTAAATATCTTGCAAGTCTAAAGAAAAATATTGATGTTTGGGTAGAACTAGGATTCCAAACTATGCACCATTCTACTGCTATTCTAATTAACCGTGGTTATGATAATATTAAATTAGAACAAGCTGTATCATTATTAAAAAAATACCATATTACAACTATTGTTCATATTATTAATGGTTTACCCTATGAAACAAAAGATCAAATGATTGAAACTGTAAAATATTTAAATAATTTAAAGATTGATGGAATTAAAATCCACATGTTACATATTATGAAGGATACACCACTTGCAACAATGTATGCAAACAATCCTTTTCATATTTTGACTCTTAATGAATATGTTGATATCGTTGTAAATCAACTTCGCTATTTAGATGAGAATATTGTAATTCATAGATTAACTGGCGATGCGCCAAAAGATTTACTAATCGAACCTACTTGGACATTAAAAAAATTTGTCGTTTTAAATGAAATAGACAAATATATGCGAAAAAATAATATTTATCAAGGTGATTTATGTTTAAAATAGTAGAATTTTCACATTATTTAATAACAGAACACTATAAGCGTTTAAACAGAAATGATTTGATTTTTGTTGATGCTACATGTGGTATGGGAAATGATAGTTTGTTCATGGCCGAAACTTTAAATCATACTGGTCATCTTGTTTGTTATGATATTCAAGACGTGGCTATATCAACAACAAAAGAATTACTAACAAGTCATAATTATTTAAATGTCGAATATAAACAAATGTCACATGAATTTATTAGTGAAATTGCTGATTTGATTATTTACAATTGTGGCTATCTTCCTGGCCATGATAAATCTTTGACAACTAAAGCATCATCTACTCTTGCAAGTGTAAAAAAAGCCTTATCAATAATGGCAGTAAATACCAATTTATTAATTATTATTGTTCTTTATCCAGGCCATCCTGAAGGAAAAGTAGAAAGTGATTTAATTGATAGTTTTGCAAAAGAGTTACCAAGTAATAAATATTTAGTATCTAAATACTTAAATTATAATCGTCCTACTTCTCCTTATATTATAACTATATCTACAAACAAAAAGCCTAAATCTTAAAATTTAGGCTTTTAATTTATTTTTGAATTTCTGATATTTTTTTGCCAATTAAAGTTTCAATATTAAGTCTTGTACCATCTTTACTTACTTCAACAAAAACATGATTACCTGCTTCTTTGTCAATTGTCATAAAACCACTTGTACCTATTTTATCACCTTGTGCAATGTTTGCACCAACTGTTACTGTTACGTCACTTAATCCATAATAATATGTCTTTATATTGTTTTCATGTTCAAGAACAACATAATTTCCATATAGAGGACTTTCTTTGATTTCGGCAACTTTTCCACTCAACGAACTAAGTACTTCAAAATTACTATCATCATTTGCTGCGAATCCAGTACCACTACTTGTACGATAGCTGTTTCCATATTTTATTAATGCTTGGACTTGTTCATCACGACTAGCATCTTTACTATAGAATTTTCTTACAACTTTGTAACTCATAGTTTCTTGGAATGGTAATTTTAAAACTTCTTCGGGTTTTGTTACAGCTGGATCATCTTGACTAGGTTCAGGATTAACAACATTTGGAGTATCAGGATCTGGCGTTTTATCGTTGTTGCTCATAACAGTTGATACGATTAGAGCAATTGCAAGTAATGCGACGATTCCCACAAAGAAGAAAAATTGAAATTTGTTTTGGCCAATTTTTTTAATCAAATTCTTCACTGTATCACCTCAAGTATAGTATGATACAGTTTTTTGTATTTTATACAAAATATTTAGTGAATAATTTCATAAATGCATTCCATTAAGTTTTTCATCCCTAAAGCAACAAGGGTTGCTAGAATGAAAGTCAAAACAAATGTTGCAACTTTAATTGCTTCAACTTTTCCTTGTTTGAAACATTTCTCAAAATTTGATTTAGTAAATAAATAAAATATCATAACAAAAGAAATTACAAAACTAATAAAATATACTATTTGATATGTTTTTTCCATATTATCTCCATTTATTTTTATTTAATTCACACGATTTTTTACGACTTGTACATTTAAAATATCGGTTTGTTCAGTCTTTCCACCAACTAAAACAACTCTATCTTTTTCATGAACATATCCATTCATTTTTGCACAAGCTATAGCATGTTCGAATAATAGGTTAGTATTGTTTTGGAAAATTGCTTTTACAGGATATACACCCCAAGATAAAGATAATTGATGGTATGTTTTTAAGTTTGGTGTTGGAGCAATGATAGGTTCTTGAGGACGATATTTCGAAACACGGCGTGCAGTGTACCCTGATTTAGTTACAGCAATTATAGCTTTAGCATCTAAATCTTTTGCGGTAGTACATGCAGCATCGCATATTGCATTAGTTGTATCATCCGCATCATTATCATATTTTAGTCCAGCATATACTCCCATTTCAAAGGCATCATTTTCAGCTTGAACGGCAATTTGTGCCATTGTTTTTACAACTTTAGCAGGATGATCTCCCATTGCGGTTTCACCAGAAAGCATAATTCCGCTTGTACCATCAAATATTGCATTAGCGACATCAGTTATTTCGGCTCTTGTAGGAGTATTATTATGGATCATTGATTCTAGCATTTGAGTAGCAGTGATAACCATTTTACCAGCTTGGAAACATTTGCGAATAAATTTCTTTTGTAGTCCTGGTAATTTTTCATATGCCACTTCGACACCCATATCACCACGAGCAACCATAATTCCATCTGATGATTTTAATATTTCATCAAAATTATCTACACCTTCAATATTTTCTATTTTAGAAATTATTTTAATATTATTGCCACCAATGTAATCTAAGTAATTTCTTAATTTTACAACATCATCTTTTGATCTAACAAATGATGCCGCAACGAAATCAACATCTTCTTTTACACCAAATTGTAAATCTAATTTATCTTGTTCACTTAAATAATCAAAATCAAGATGAACATTAGGAATGTTAATTCCTTTATGGTTAGAGATTTCTCCACCAACTAACACTTTACATTTGATATCAGTATCATTTGTTTCTATTACTTCTAATGATACTTTACCATCATCAATTAGTACTTTATTTCCTTTAGTAAGTTGTGATGGTAAATCTTTATAAGATATACTTGCTATTTCACTATTACCCATTAGTTCTTTAGTAGTAAGCGTGAACACTTCACCTTTTTTTAGTGTTACTTTACCACCTTCAAAATCACGTAATCTAATTTCTGGTCCTTTAGTATCAAGCATTACGGCAGCAGGTAAGTTTAAACGATCTCTTACTTTTCTAAATGTGTCAATAGTTTCTTTATGATATTCATGTGTACCATGAGAGAAGTTAATTCTTGCTACATTCATACCGCTTAATAGCATTTTTTCAATGGTCTTTTCATCACGTGAAGCAGGTCCTAACGTGCAGATAATTTTTGTTTTTTTCATTTTTTACACCTCTTCTTCTATGAAAAAAGGGCATTATCCGCCCTTTTGTTGACAGACTCCACCATTTAATTCATATTAAGATATTATTATTTTATCACTTTTTTACTTACAAGTCTATTATATTACTAACTAATATTTATGAAAACGCTATTTGAATGATAAAAAAGGCTAACACGAAAAGTGTTAGTCATATTATTATAATTTAGATGCTTGAATTTTTTTTAAATTAAGTGCTAAATCTCTTTCCATTTCGGAGAAATCCATTGAAAACTTTCTGTTAGCTTCCTTCTGATTCTTCCTAATTTCTTCTAAAGATTTTTTAGCATCTTCTAAAGTCTTTCCAGCAACAGTTTCTTGAGCAATTACTGTTGCAACATTATCATTAAACTCCAACAAGCCACCATAAATTACATGAAATAATTCTTCGTTATCAATAACGTGTTTAACAAAACCATCTCTTATTGAAACAACAATTGGTATATGATTTTTTAAAATTGCTAGTTGTCCATTATCACCATCAACAACAATGTGATCAACTTCACCTTCAAAACTTAAGCCTTTGGGAGTAACTATTGATAATTTCATCTATCTTTTCATTCCTTCAGCTTTCTTGATTACTTCATCAATTGTTCCAGCAAATCTAAATGCTTCTTCTGGTAAATCATCGTATTTACCTTCAAGAATTTCTTTGAAGCCTCTGATTGTTTCTTTTAGTGGAACATATACACCTGGTTGACCAGTGAATTGTTCTGCCGCATAAGTATTTTGACTTAAGAATAATCTAATTCTTCTTGCACGTGCAACTAATGCTTTGTCTTCATCTCCAAGTTCATCCATACCCAAGATAGCAATGATATCTAATAACTCATTGTAACGTTGGATAGTTTTTTGAACTCCTCTTGCGACTTCATAATGTTCTTTACCTACAATTTCTTCTGATAAAGCTCTTGATGTAGATGCAAGTGGATCAACCGCTGGGTAGATACCTTCTTCACTTATTTTACGACTTAAATTTGTTGTTGCGTCAAGGTGAATGAATGTTGTTGCGGGAGCGGGGTCTGTGTAGTCATCGGCAGGAACGTAAATTGCTTGTATTGAAGTAATTGATCCTTCTTTTGTTGATGTGATTCTTTCTTGTAATAAACCCATTTCTGTTGATAAAGTTGGTTGATATCCTACCGCAGATGGAGTTCTTCCAAGCATAGCACTAACTTCTGAACCTGCTTGAGTAAAACGGAAAATGTTATCTATAAATAATAGAACATCTTGATGTTGTTGATCTCTAAAGTATTCAGCCATTGTAAGTCCAGTTAGTCCTACACGCATTCTGGCTCCTGGTGGTTCATTCATTTGACCAAAAACCATTGCTGTTTTATTTATAACGCCACTATCACTCATTTCATAGTATAAATCATTACCTTCACGAGTTCTTTCGCCAACACCAGCGAATACACTTATACCACCATGTTCTTGAGCAACGTTGTGAATCAATTCTTGAATTAAAACTGTTTTACCTACACCGGCACCACCAAATAGACCGATTTTACCACCCTTTATATATGGAGCAAGTAAATCGATAACTTTGATACCAGTTTCTAATATTTCGACTTTTCCTGATAAATCAGTAAGTTTTGGTGCATCACGATGAATTGGCATTCTTTGAACTGTTTCAGGTAATTGACCTTTACCATCAATTGTTTCCCCTAAAACGTTAAATATTCTACCTAATGTTTCATATCCTACTGGTACTTTAATTGAACTTTCAGTATCAACTACTTCCATTCCTCTTATAATACCTTCGGTTGCATCCATTGCTATACAACGAACAGTATGATCACCGATGTGCATAGCTACTTCTAAAGTCAAATTAAGGGCTACTCCATGGTTTTCTTCTTTAGGAATTGTTAATTTTAATGCATTGTTTATCATTGGTAATTCACCGTGTTCAAACTTTACATCGACAACGGGTCCAATGATTTGAACGACATATCCTTTATTCATGTGTCCTCCTAATTTTCATTTACTACACTAGCACCACCAATAATATCAGTTAACTCAAGGGTAATAGCAATTTGACGAGCTCGGTTGTAGAGTAGTTCTAAATTGTTAATAACCTCAGTTGCATTATCAGTAGCACTTTTCATTGAATTCATTCTTGAAGCATGTTCGCTTGCTTTTGAATCCAAGATATAACTATATATTGTATTTTCAATATATATTGGTAAGGCAGTATCTAAAATTGTTTTTACCTCACCATCAAATTCATATGTACTCATTGTTTTATCTAAATCTTTATTTGTTTCAACAGGTAACAATACACTAGTTGCAACATTTTGAACTAAAGTATTAACGTAGTGATTATATATAACTACTACTTTATCAAATTTTTCAAGTAGATAATTTCTAACAATTGTTCTAATTACTTCCGCAATTATAATAAATTCAACATCATCTTTTACATTAATTATTTTGTCTTCTAATAATTGATACTTATGTTTTTTAGTATATGCATAAGCCTTTTGACCAATTGGTAACACTGTGTATCCAATACCATCTTCTAATTCATTAATTGATTTAGTTAATTCTTTGCAGACGTTTGAATTAAATGCCCCTGCAAGTCCTTTATCAGATGATACGGCAACAAAACAAATATTCTTTATTGGTCTTTTATCCATTAGTGGATGACTAAAGCCTTTATCACGTGATGCCAAATTTGCGACAATTTCATGAGTTTTAGCGATGAAAGGTCGATAATCTTTAATGGCCTTTTCAGCGCTCTTTAGTTTTGAGGCACTTACCATATTCATCGCTTTAGTTATTTGAGCGGTTTTTTTGGTAGCCACAATTCTGGTTTTCACTTTTCGTGATTGTCCAGCCATTATGATTCTCCTTTCATTTTATCTTGTTAATTTAAAAGTTTTTATAACTTTATCTATTTTTTCTTGTTCAGGTAAATCTTTTGTTTGTTCAATTTCCTTAATTAATGCATTAGCTTCTTCATTAGTATCTAAATAACGATAGAAGGCTTTTTCGTACGGTAAAATTTCTTCCATTTCAACATCATCAAGGTATCCATGAGTTAAAGTATAAATGATTAAAGCAAGTTTTTCACTAGATACTGATTCATGTAAATTTTGTTTTAAGATTTCAACTGTACGTTTACCACGTTCAAGTTTTGCTTTAGTTGCTTCATCAAGATCTGAACCAAATTGAGTGAATGCTTCAAGTTCTTTATATGAAGCAAGATCTAGTCTTAATGTACCTGAAACTTTTTTAACAGCCTTTATTTGAGCACTTCCACCAACTCTTGATACTGATAGACCTGCACTTACCGCTGGTCTAATCCCTGAATAGAATAATTCAGTTTGTAAGAATATTTGACCATCAGTTATACTTATTACGTTAGTAGGAATATATGCAGAGATATCGCCTGCTTGTGTTTCTATTATTGGTAGAGCTGTGATTGATCCACCACCAAGCTTATCACTAAGTTTTGCGGCACGCTCTAATAATCTTGAATGTAGATAGAATACATCACCAGGGAAAGCTTCTCTTCCAGGTGGACGTTTTAAAAGTAATGAAAGTTCACGATATGCAACCGCATGTTTACTTAAATCATCATATATTATTAAAACATCTTTACCATTATACATAAACTCTTCAGCCATCGTTACACCAGTATAAGGTGCTAAATACAAAAGAGGAGCAGGGAATGAAGCAGAAGCTGAAACAACGATTGAATATTTCATTGCATCATTTGCTTTTAAAGTTTCAATAACATTGGCTACTGTTGATTCTTTTTGACCAATTGCAACATAAATACAAATTACATTTTCATTCTTTTGATTTAAAATTGTATCAATTGCTATGGCAGTTTTACCAGTTTGACGGTCACCGATAATTAATTCTCTTTGGCCACGTCCAATTGGTACTAAGGCATCAATAATTTTAATACCAGTTTTAAGTGGTTGTTTAACACTTTGACGATCCATTACGCCTGATGCTTTCTTTTCAACAGGACGGAAATGATCAGTTTTAATTTCACCTTGGTTATCTAATGGTTGTCCTAAAGCATTAACAACACGACCTATTAAGGCTTCGCCTACAGGTACTTGTAGAATACGATGAGTTGTCTTAACAACATCGCCTTCTTTTATTTTACTTGATGAATCAAATAGTATTACACCAACATAATCTTTTTCAAGATTTAGTGCCATACCATATACTTCGTTAGGGAACTCTAAAAGTTCACCAGCCATTGCATCATCAAGGCCATGTACTAAAGCTATTCCATCATATACTTTTATAACGGTACCAACACTAGTTGTTTCTATTACTTGTTCATAATTTTTAATTTGCTCTTTAATTAAAGCACTAATTTCTTCAATTTTTAAAGGTTTCACTTTTTTACCAACCTTTCTTTAATTCTTTTTTCAAGTCAGTCATTTCTTTTAACATTGAGGCATCAATAATTTTACCATCGACTTCAATTTTAATGCCAGCAATTAATGACTGATCAACTATTTCATTTAGATGAATTTCTTTGCCAATTTTTTTAGTTAAACCATTTACTACTACTTTTTTTTCTTCTTCAGTTAACGGGTATTTAACATAAACTGTAGCAATGCAATAATTTTCACTATCTTGATAAAGTTTTTCAAATGCATCTACTATATCAGGTAAATCACTTAATCGATTATTATCTATTAAAACATATAGGAAGTGAAGAAAGTTTTTAGCTACATATTCTTTAAACGTATTGTTTATTATTTCCTTACGTTCTTCAATTGTAACTTTAGGGTGTATCAATGTTTTATATACGTTTTGATTATCAATTAATACTTCTTTAGCAACGTTTAATTCTTCACGATATTCTTTTACTTGGTTTTCTTCTTTTGCTATTTCAAAAAGAGCATTTGCATACTGAATTCCTACCGAAGTTGCCATAGTTCACCTATTTGTTATCATCCATTTTTTTAATGGCTTCATCAATAATGTCTTGATTATTTTCTTTGTTGATTTCACGGCCAACCATTTTTTCTGCGATTGCGTAAGCTACTTCAACAATTTCATCTTTGATTCCATCTTGCATTTCTTGATGTTCTTTTTCGATTTGTTCTCTTGCACGAGCAGATTCATCTTGAATTTTTTGATTAGCTTCTTCTATAATGGCATTTGCTTCAACAACTGATGATTTTTTTGCTTCATCAATAATCATTTGAGCTTCTTTCTTTGAATTACCTTTTAATTCTTCAGCATCCTTTTTAGCATTTTCAAGTTCAATTAACGCTTCATCTTTAGCGCTTATTGCCTCTTCTACGCTTGCTTTTCGTTTTTCCATCATTCCTGTAATTACATTCCAAAATTTAAATCTAATTATTAAGAATAATACCAAAGTTGCTAGTAGTTGTAGCCCAAAAGTTATTGCCATATCAATAACTTTATCAGGATTTGATTCATCTAAAAATGGAATTGCACTATATAGTACATCTTCAATTTTTTCAGCTAATAAACCACTATCCATTTATTTTTCTCCTTTTTATTAGAATACGAATATTAATAAGATAGCTACGATTAGACCGTAAATGTTTGCTGTTTCAGCAACAGCTTGTCCCATGATCATTGTTGAACGAATTTCACTAACTGCTTCTGGTTGACGACTTACACCTTGTGCAGCAAGTCCAGCTGATAAACCTTGTCCAATACCTGAACCAAAACCAGTTAATACGGCAATACCAGCACCGATAGCAGCACCTAAGTCATGAAGACCAGCACCAATGTCAGAGCCTTTCATAGCTAAAAACATAAATAATTCATTTAAAAAATTCATAATTTCCTCCTATTTTTTATTTATTCTTCTTCAGGGATTTTTCCCGCAATGAATACTACAGTTAAAAGTATAAATACATAAACTTGAATTAAACCTAAAAATACATCAAATATTGCATGTATAAATGGTGTAACAAATGGAGCAAATACGGCTCCATAAGGAATCGTAATAGAGTTAATCGTTACACTCAACACTTGAGTAAACAAATGATATACCAACGTAGATACTACGGTTCCACTAAAAATATTTCCAAACAATCTTAATCCCATTGAGATTGGGGTAACTAGTTCGCTAAAAATATTTATTGGCAACATTACAGCAATCGGATCTAAGTATCCTTTTAAGTATGCTTTCCAACCGCTATATTTTATCGCGGCAATATGCATAATAAAGCCAGTTACGATGCCTAAAGCAAGTGGCACACAAATATTACTTGTAGGTGGTGTTAATCCTAATAACCCACTAAGATTAGCAACAGCTAAGAACATTGCTTCAAACAATACATATGGTGCAAATACTTTCCATCTACTACCTAAAGCACCCTTACACATACCATTTGTCCAATCAACTAATGCTTCTGCCACAAGTAAGATTCCCTTTGTAGGTTTGTTAGGATCTTGTTTTTTTAATTTTACGCCAACAATTATTATAAAGATGATGATAATCAAACTAACTACAATAATTGCAAAATTAGGAGCTTTATAAAATCCTAATATTTTATCAATGGCTTCTATCACTTTTTATCACCAACTTTCTTACTATATTTTCCATATAATACAATGATAATTATTTTAAGACAAACAATACCGGTGAAAGCCAAAAATATACTAGGCCAAAAAATATAGCCACATAATCCTAAAACTATTAAGTATATTATGACATTTGTAATATTGTTAAAAATAAATTTTTTGCTTGCTCTTTCTGATAATCGTGAAATTGCTTTTTTGGTAGTTATCACAATTTTAACATAGCAAATGACACTACTTAGATACCCAAGCAGTGGACTAATTGCTAACCATATAGTATGTAAAACGGAAATATGCCCAATTACACAAAGAAATATGCTTGTTAAAATTACAATAAAAGTTATTATTAAAACTACTAAAAAAGATAATTTAATAATGCGACGATCATCATTATTCAGCAGATTCTTCATTTTGTTCATCAGAATCTTTCTTTAATTCCTTTTCTTTTTTCTTTTCTTCAGCTTTTTCTAGTCTCTTGCTATCTCTAACTATTGATACAAAGAAATCAATAATTCCTATTATCGCAAACAGTACGATTGAAAATAGCATATAGTTAAAATCTTTATATTTTGAATAATGTTCAAATAAAAAGCCACCTAATACCCCTATTAATAAGAATGTAATTAGTTTCCAAACATTACTCATAATAATATTATAAATCTTAATATCGTGTATAATGTTATCTTTCTTTTTTTTCATTTCGCTCAATGTTCATTATTTTTTCAACTCTTCGTTCATGTCTTCCTCCTAGGAATCTTGAACTTAAGAATACATTTACTATTTTTTTAGCCAATTCTAAATCAACATCTTTAGCACCCATACATAAAACATTGGCATCATTGTGCTCTCTAGTCAATTTTGCATTGTCAATGTTATCAACAAGAGCAGCTCTAATACCTTTGAATTTATTTGCCGCCATACACATACCTATACCAGTATAACAAATAAGAATACCAAAGTCGCTATTATCTCTAGCTAACGTTTGACATACTTGCACCGCATAATCTGGGTAATCAACGGAATCTTGATTGAAAGTACCCATATCATGAACTTCTACATTATTATGTTGCAAGTAATTTACTAATTGACATTTTAATTCATATCCTGCATGATCTGAACCAATAGCAATTCGCATAAAACTCACTCCTTTACCTTGAATATTATAACATAATTCTAAATATTTTTCAAATTTATGCTTTCATTTTTACTATTAAAAAATTAGAATCTACTTTTATAATTTGGCACATTAAAAAAAGAGATTTGGTCAAATCTCTTTTTAAAGTTTGTGTAATAGAATTGTAGCATTTTCTAAGTCTGTACCATAGACAGTTTTCCCGCCAACTAAGAAATTTTCTTTGTCAATTTTGTTAAACCCTAAACTTTCAAATAAATCAATAACTTCTTGATTTTTACCTATTGAAATTAATCCAGCAAGTTCTCTTAATCTTGCGACGTCACATAGACTATCAAACATTTCAATTACTTTTCCAAGTGCTATTTGTTTTTGAAATATAAAATATCTTATTAGCCCATATTCTGAATATTCTTCATAGGTAATAAAACCAACAATATCCTCTTCTTGTTTTAAAGCAACACCATTTGTAATTAAGTTTTCTTCTACACTTGCAATAGTATCGATAGATTTTAAAAAAGTCATTATTTTATTAGCTATATTAGAATCTTGTTCAACTACGATTACTTCTAATTCTTGCATAAAATCACCAATATATTTTATGCGTTAATACTGATATTTAGAATATTAGTTATGAAACAAATCATAAAAATAGCTATGATACTCTATTTCATTTTCGCCATCAAATGATATATCAAAGAATTCAGGATATAACAAAGTCCAAAAGTTTTTTCCCTTTCCCTCATCAATTGTTATTAGTATTGTATCATAGTAACCAGCTTGAATTATTTTTTCTTCATATGCTTTTGCTTCATATTTAACCTTTTCATGAGTCACTTTTATGTCATTATTTTTAAATTGTTGATTTAAATAACTTTCTAAATCTTCAATGTCTATATTATTACCATTTAATTTATTATTTGTTTTTAAATAGTTATAAACTATTTCTTTTACTTCTAATTTTATTTTTTGATCTTCTTCACTATTGGAAGAAGCTAAAATTCTAAGTCGCATTTCACTTTTTTGTTCACAACCAAACAAAAAAATTACATAAAAAAAAGATAGGCATATTGTTAAAGCAATTCTTAAAAACTTTTTCATTTTTATCACCACTTTTATTTATGCCCATTTTTTTCCAGTTTATACTCTACTATTTTATTATAATTTCACCTTGTCTTAATACTTTAATATCTTCACTAGTACAGTCAATTACCGTTGAAGATACATTTGAAGATTTTACTTCTTTTTCAAATAGATAATCAATCTCATCACCAAATTCTTTTTCAATTTCGTGATAATCATTCAGAGGAGGTTGACCACTAATATTAATGCTTGTAGTTGCAATTGGACCAACTTTTTTTAGAATTTCTAAGGCAGTTTCATCATTGGGAATTCTAAAGCCAATAGTATCTAAGCCACAAGTTACAGATGGTGACGTCTTGGCTGACTTTTTAAATATGATTGTTAAAGCTCCCGGCCAATATTTTTCCATCAATATTTTTACATTTGGTCTAATTTCTTCTACATATGGTAAGATATCATCTATGCTTGCCGCAAGTACCGCAAGTGGTTTATTTAAATTTCTTTTTTTCAAATTGTAAATTTTTTTGATTGCTACTTCATCATCTATTAATGCCCCGATACCATATACTGTATCAGTTGGGAAAGCAATTATTTTCCCTTTTAGAGTAAGTTTATTTACGTTATTAAATGTATTTATTCTCATAATTATCTATTTACAATAATTGTAAAGCGATCCTTTCCATTTAAATCTTTGATTGAAGTAATTTCTGATTTTGGGAAATATTTTTTTGCAAGTTCAACCATTTCATTTTTTTTACTATAACTATGCTCAAATGCGATTACATTTGTTGGATTAAGAACCTTACTAGCATCTCTTAAAATAATTTCATAAAAATGCATTCCATCTTTACCACCAAATAAAGCAACACTTGGTTCATTGTTTTTTACAATATCTTCTACATATTCATCATCTGGTATATAGGGAGGATTTGATACTAGAATATCAAATCGGTACTTATTAGCTATTAATGGTTCAAGCATATCACCAACTAAAAATTCAATTTGCGCATCATTTTGCTTGGCATTTTCTTTGGCAACTTCTAGAGCTGTTTCTGATATGTCAGTAGCTTTAACCCTAAAAGCAGGTTCTTCCTTACAAAGTGCTATTGCGATTGCGCCACTACCTGTTCCAACATCAACTAAATCAACCTTTTTGCCATCAAACACTTCGTCATAGGATTGTAACACGTAACCTACTAGTTCTTCAGTTTCTGGTCGAGGAATTAGTACTTGATCGCTTACTTTCATCTTGTAACCATAAAAGTATGAATAACCTATTATATGTTGTACCGGTATTTTTTCGATTAAGTATTTATCAATTGCTTTGTCTAATGTTTCTTTTAAATCATCAGGTATTTCTTTGTTTAAATTAGCAAAGAAAGTTGCCCCATCCATATTAGATAATTCTAATACGAGTAATTTGATTGCTTCTGATTCTAGCGAATACTCTTGAGCCCTTTTCTTTTGAATATTTAAATACTTTTGGAATGTCATAATTATTTCTCCTTATATAACTCTTGGGAACAACTCTTAGTGATGCTAGTATTTTGTACCAATTATAATCATTTGCTATATTTATTATACCATTAGTTGGAAAAATCGACAACCAACTTAGATAATTAATTTCATCATTGGCCTTAAAGTGAGTATGATTCATACAACTTGTGCCAATTAAAGGTAAAGTTTTACCTTTATAATAGATTTTTGACATATTAGTTAAATCTATGTCATGATATCCGATAGGAATAACTCCTATTTTTTGCTTTACATATTTTTGGCTATAACCAACTTTTTTGTTTTTCTTAGGATAAAACAAACTACAAGGTCTTACATTGTAACTAATCGTAGGAGTTAATTTTATAAATGGTTGATGATAACCATATAATCCCATACCTACTCTTACATAATTACCAATTAGTTTATGATTTAGTGTTTTTGTTGCATTAGCATGAATAATTTTAAATTTATCTAATTGTAAGAATTTTTTAAAAGTTTCATATTGCTTTTCAAAATATTTATTTTCATAGACATCTGAAGAAAAATGTGTATAGATTCCTTCTATTTCAATATTTTTATTCTTTTTTAAAATATTTAATACCCATTTTACTTCTTCAATCGTTTGTAATCCTAATCTGTTCATTCCTGAATCAATTCGAAGATGGACTTTTAAAGGTATTTCAAGATTTCTTATGTAGAAAGCATCTAAACAAGAATTAATTGATATTCTCACATTTTTATTGTTAATCTTCAGTATTTTATTAGTTGGTATACTTTCCATTATTAAAACATTAGTATTTTTACAAACTTCAATGTTTTCAAAATATTCCTTGCATTTTTCAAAAGCAAAAAAATCTACTCCTTTTTTTCTTAAAATAGGAATTATTTTTTTACTACCTAATTCGTAAGCGTTGCTTTTCATCACCGCAATTATTTTTCTATTTGTATATTTTCTTATTTCATCGACATTTTTTTCTATACTATCTGTATAAATAAAAAGTGGCATTTTTATCACCACTTTTTTTTATTCATTATTTAGTTGTTTTATTCCTCATTATTGACACTTAATGCCTTTTTTTGTTCAAAAGAAATTAGAGCTTCAATAACACCATCTAATTTACCTTCCATAATGCGATCTAATTGTTGAACTGTGTAGCCAATTCTGTGATCTGTTAGACGATTTTGAGGGTAATTATAGGTTCTAATTTTTTCACTACGATCGCCATGACCAATTTTTGCTTTACGTTCTTCGCCTTCAAGAGCTTCTTTTTCTTGTAACATATGATCATATAATCTTGCACGTAATACCTTTAAAGCACTTGCTTTGTTTTCGTGTTGGCTCTTTCCATCTTGACATGAAACTACAATTCCGGTAGGAATATGAGTTACACGAATTGCGGACTTAGTAGTATTTACACATTGTCCACCTGGACCTGATGCACAGAATGTATCAATTCTTACATCATTCATATCCAAATCTACTTCAAGTTCTTCAGCTTCTGGCATAACAAGAACGGTTGCGGTAGAAGTGTGAATACGGCCTGCTGATTCAGTTGATGGAACTCTTTGAACACGGTGACTACCTGATTCATATTTCAAGAATGAGTATACAGAATCACCACTAATCATAAAGCTAATTTGTGAAAATCCTCCAGCCTCACATGCAAGGGAATCCATAACTTCAACTTTCCAACCCTTACTTTCCGCATATTTTAAATACATACGGTATAAGTCTCCAGCAAAAATATTACCTTCATCACCACCGGCTGCTCCTCTAATTTCTACGATAACGTTCTTTTCGTCATTTGGATCTTTAGGAAGAAGCAAAATCTTTAATTCTTCCTCAAGCTTTGGTAATTGGGCATGAGCTTCTTCTAATTCCATTTCAGCCATTTCTCTAATTTCAGGGTCAGAATCATTAACCATCTCTTTTAAATCGGCAATATCTTTAGTAACTTTTTGATATTCACGATATTTTACTACAACCTTTTCTAGTGAACGTTGTTCTTTAGAAAGTGCAGTCATTTTTTTGATGTCTGACACAATGTTTGGGTCACTAAGTTGTTCCCCTATTTGTTCATAGCGTTTACAAATTACTTCTAAACGATCTACTATCATATTAACCTTTCTTTCTAGTTATTCTTCTTTGTTTAACTTAGTTGTACGAGCATATTTTTTGCGACTTTTACGAATAACTGGTTTTTTCTCACGTTGCTCGCTATATCTTGAATAGTTACCATAGAAATGATAATCTATATCATCAAGTGGACCTTGACGGTTTTTAGCTATTGATAAAATAATTTCACGGTAAGTTTTTTCACGTTCTTTACGTTCACGTTCTTCATTTTCATCAAGTTCTTCAACATCACTTCTTCTATACAAGAACATTACCATGTCGGCATCTTGTTCGATACTTCCTGATTCACGTAAGTCAGCAAGTGTTGGTCTTTTATCTTCACGTGATTCAATACTACGTGAAAGTTGTGATAAGGCTAAAATAGGTACTTCTAAATCTCTTGCGAGAGTTTTTAATTGACGTGAAATTTTAGAAACTTCTTCTTGTCGATTTCCTCTAGTATCACTGGTTGTTACTAATTGTAAATAGTCAATTATTACAAAATCTAATTGTCCAGCTTGTTTTAACTGACGACATTTAGCACGAATATCTGAAATATTAGTAGAACTACTTTCATCAAAGTGTAAGTTTATTTTTGATAAATCTTCTCTTGCAACACCTAATAATAATAATTCATCACTTTCAAGATTACCACTTCTGATTTTTGATAATTCAATATTTGCTTTATAACTATATATTCTCATCATCAATTGTTCAATACTCATTTCAAGTGAGAATATGGCAACATGTGCTTTATTAGTCGCAGCAACATTTAGGGCTAAATTAATTGCGAAAGCAGATTTACCTACGGCTGGACGTGCCGCAAGAATCATTAAATCACCATTTTGAAGTCCTAGTGTTGCTTTATTTAAGAATGGATAACCTGTATTTAAACCTGTTAAATCTGATTTATTACCAACATATCCTTCAATTTGTTCATAGACTTTTTTAGCTGCTTCAGCCATTGTCATAAAGTTAGATGTACGACGTTTTTTAATAACTTTCAAAATAGTATCTTCCGCTCTATCTAACACCGTATTAAAATCATATTTTGAAGTTAATATGTCACTCGATAACTCTTGCATATTTGCAAGTATTCTTCTTTCAACGGCTTTTTCTTCAACAACGTCAATGTATAACCCAACTGATGATGTTGATGGAACTAAATCAATTATATCGATTAAATAGCTTTTATATTCTTCAATATTAGATATTTTATCACGTTTTAATTGTTCTAATACACTCATACTTTCAATCTTTTCTGATTGATTGTAAAGAGTTAGCATTGCTTTGTAAATAGCTGAATTTTGGGGATTATAAAAATCTTCAGGATTTATTTTACCCACTAAACTATTCATAATTTTATTTTCTAATAAGACGCTACCTATAACATACATTTCAGCATCATTATTATATGGTACAGAACGATTATGGGCTTCCATAATAACCTCCTTATTCTTCTACTATAAATAATTTTATTTTTGCAATAACATCTTTATGAAGTTGAATTGGTATTTCGTATGTTCCAAGTGAATTAATTGGTCCATCCAAAGCAATTTTACGTTTATCAATTTTTTCGCCTAATTTTGCCTGTATTGCGTCAGTTATTTGTTTTGTACTAACTGAACCAAATAATTTTCCTTCTTTACCAACTTTAACAGAAATCTTAACTTCAGTGCTTTCAATTTTTTCTTTTAATTCTTTCATTTGTTGAACAAGTTCAGCTTCTCTTAACATTGCTTGATTCTTTTCTTCTTCTAATTTTTGCATGTTTTCTGGTGAAGCTAAAATTGCGGTATTATTTCTTACTAAATTATTTCCATAACCTGCGGCAACTTCAATTATGTCACCTTTTTTACCTTTTCCTTTTAAGTCTTTTATTAAAATTATCTTCATGTTTTCCTCCTCTAAAAGGTAATCATCAATTTTTTCTTTTAAAATTGCTAACGTTTCGTGGACTGTTTCATTATTACGTTGGGCAGCCGCATTATTTAAGTGACCACCACCACCCATTTTTTCCATAATTACTTGACAGTTTACTTTACCCAAACTACGTGCACTTAATCCAACTTGTTTTTCACTGATTCTTCCAATTGTAATTGCAAGTTCAATTCCTGAGATTGAAATTAATTCATCAGAAACTTTTGCAAGACTAGCACGCTCTAAAATTAAATCATCATCGGCATATGTTATAGCTACAACATCTTTATATCTTTCCATATTACGAATAATGTCTTGTCTAGTTAATTTTTCACTAACATCTTCTTTTAAGTATGCTTTTACCGCATTCATATCAGCACCATATTTCTTTAGTGTTGATGCGGCCTCAAATGTTGCAGAAGAAGTTCGGTAGATAAAATTATTTGTATCTACGACGATACCAAGTAGCATCCAAGTTGCTTCTAATTCACTAAATTCAACTGGTTCTTTCGCAAACGAAATTAATTCAAATATTAATTCAACAGTTGAAGAAGCAGCTGCTTGGCTATAATAAAATTTAGGACTTGATATTGCCCCCTCACCTCTACGGTGATGGTCAATAATTGCTATTTTTTCAAATCGATTAAATAATTTTTGATCAATACATTGATAAATTATTTGGAAATCAACGACTATTAACAAACTATCTTTATTGATTAAATGTGGAATTTCTTTTAAAGTAGTAAAGGCATCTAAGAAAGCAACGTATTCACGTTTTATGCTATCCATTACTCTTGCGACAGTTGAGTCTATACTATTTTCATCATAAATGATGTGTGCTTCTTTACCTAAGCTTGTAGCCCATTTATACATTGCTACTGTTGCGGCAAAGCCATCCGCATCAATATTTTTATGACCAATAATAAATATATTTGATGAAGTTAGCATTAAATTTTCAAGTTCTTCACTCTTTACTCTTATTTCTACTTTAGATTCTTTTAAAATAGGGTCAGTTTTAGCACCAAAGAATAACGTTTCATTATTTTTCTTAACAACTACTTGGTCACCACCACGGTTTAATGCAAGTTCTAGTTGTTGTTGAGCTTCTTCTGATAAATCATTTACGTTTACATCATCGCATGCAATACCCATACTAAGTGTAATTCTTGCAAGTCTTGAAGTATTAAATATTTGTTTGATATCATCTAGAATTGAAAAATTAGACTGAATTAGTTTTTCTAATTGTTGTTGGTCTGTGACTAAGATATATCTTGTTGAAGTAAGACCTCGAATAAATGCTCCATTTTCAGTAGCCCATTTAGCAAGAGCACCAACGATTTTACCTTCATATTCAGCTCTTGTTTGAACGTCAAATTCTTGTAAAGTTTCTTCTAAGTTATCGATATTTATATAGCCTAATACTTCAGTTCTATTATAATACTTAGTTTGTAAGTTTTCATATTCAGTAATATCAGTAAAATAAATTACATCAAATTTAACTAGATATTCTACATAATAGATTTTGCCATATATGTTTTCTTTGTAAGTTATCTTTTGACCTTCAGTTATTTCATTTAATTCTTTTCGAGCATTCATTAATTTATTATATAAATTTGATGCTATATCTTTTAAATAAATATGTTCAAGTGGACTCATAAATATGGTTCTAGCATTTGGGTTAGCCCATACGATTTTTGAATCCTTATCAATTACTACTATACCTATTGGTAGTTTATTAAAAGCTGTTTCACCGGCTTTTTTTACCTTGTATGTTATTGAATTCCACATTTCTAAGCGGTTTTCTAAACTTTTAGTTTTTATAGTATATCGAGAATTAATTATGCCTGATATTAATAAGGCAAGTGAAATTATGAATACTACAATAGGGATGTACAATAGTTTATTGTCTAATTGAATATTTTGACCCGTTACAATTGTGAAATAAGCAGATACAATAATAACGATGGTAAGAATAATTACTCTGACAGTTTTACGTGTCTTCATACATTCACCTCTTCTTTGTACTATATTATCGATTTATTATATCATACTTGTTAGCTTTTTTCAACTTTATCGGTTGTTTTTTTGTATTTTGTATAATTATCAGACAACTTAACGCTTTTTTACTCAATAAATTTTTCCTATTAAAAAAGACTAGTTTCCTAGTCTTCTCTCTTATCACCTTTAAAGAATAAGGCTACTGTACCAGGTCCAGTATGTGAACCAATTGTAGTACCAACTGAATAAATTCTTACCTTTCCTTTTAAATTAGGAAATTTACTTTCTACTAAATCTTTTACTTTAATAGCGTCATCTAAACAGTCAGAATGGCATATAAAACATTTGCCATTATAGTTTGTACCATCTTCAGCGTGCTCAATCATCATATTAACCGTTTCGATAATTGTCTTATCTTTAGTTCTAATTTTCTTACGTGGAATCAATCTTCCTAGATAATCCATATTAAGTAATGGGCAAATCTTTAATAATTGTCCTAAGAAAAAGCTAGCAGAACTTATTCTTCCACCTCTTCTATAACTAGTTAGATTAGTTGAAAAGAACCAGTGATGAATATTTAGTTTATGTTCCTCAGCCCATTCATAGCATTCTTCTAAAGTTTTTCCTTCATCTTTCATATCAGCAACATACTCAACTAGCATCCCATAACCCGATGAAGCACCTAGTGAATCAACAACTTTTACTACTGAACCAGGGTATTTTTCCATCAAATATTTTTGAGCTAAAATAGCTGAATTTACTACTCCTGATATTCCCGAAGATAATGATATGTGTAAAATATTCTTTCCTTCTTTTACAAAAGGTTCCCAGAATTCAATAAACTCACTAGAATTTACTTGTGATGTTGTAGGTGTTGCCCCATTACGAATTCGATCATAAAAATCCTTAAATGATATGCTATGCCCTAAATCATCAGGATAATCAACGCCATCCATTCTAAAGTGGAAGCAAACAAAAGGTATATGTCTTTTTTCAAAAAAGGCTTCATCTAAATCGACAGTTGAGCAACATGTTAATACAAAGTTATCCATAATTAAACCTCCAAAGTTTTTTCTTCGTTAACATTATATAATAATTGTCAATCAATTTCAACACATAAGGTGGATTTTTAGGTATCTTTTTTGGTATTCAAATCGAGAATTTGCCTTTTTTTGAAGAGAATTCACTCTACTAATTCTCTTATAAAGAGAAAAATCAATTTTGCTTCTTTTACACAAAAAGTGTGTTGTTATTTAGCATACTAATTTTTAAATTATTCATAAAAAAAGAACTTAATGCGACATGAATCAAAATTCATATTACATTAAGTTTTTTTCACATTTATATAAGTTATAAAACTATTCTCTAACGAATGGTAATAAACCCATATGACGAGCACGTTTAATTGCAACTGCTAATTCTCTTTGATAAATAGCTTTAGTTCCAGTGATACGACGTGGTAAAATTTTTCCACGGTCTGAAATAAATTTCTTTAATAAATCAACATCTTTCCAGTCAATCTTTTGAATTTTATTATCTGTGAAATAACAAGTTTTTTTACGTCTTTTAAAAGTTGCCATATTTCATTCCTCCTAAAATGGTAAGTCATCGTCTGAAATATCAAATTGTTTTTTAACCTCATCATATTGATTTTGTTGAGGCTTTTTAGGTTCTTGATAAAAACTACTTGGACTAGGTTGTTGAGGTTGAGGTTCTCTTTGGGGTTGTTGCATGTATGAAGTTTCATATGATGAATAGTCATTGTAACCACCAGCTTGATTAGAAGCATTCTTAGGTTCTAAGAAATGAATATTATCACAAATTACTTCAGTAGCAACTCTATTTGAACCATCTTGGGCAGTATATCTTCTTGTTTGAAGTTTACCTTCTACACCAACTTGTCCACCCTTTTTGATAAATCGACATAAATTTTCTGCTTGCTTATTGAAAGCAACGCAATTGATAAAATCAGCTTCTCTTTCGCCATTTGCTGAAGCTGATAAGCGGTTTACTGCAATAGTAAATGCAACAAATGAAACATTATTAGGCGATGTTCTAAGTTCAGGGTCTCTTGTGATACGACCTACTAAAATTACACGATTCATAATGCCTCCTATTCAGCTACAGTGATGTAACGAATAATGTTTTCTTTGATGTTAGCTACACGTTCGAATTCTTTAACAGCTTCAGGTGTTGCAGTTACATTCAAAAGAACATAATAACCTTTAGTTTCATGTTTGATTTCGTAAGCTAATTCTCTCATGCCCATTTCTTTAACGTTATCTACAGTAGAATTTTTGCTAGTGAATACAGCATTCATCTCTTCAATTAATGCTTTTCTAGCTTCTTCTTCAACGTTAGGGCGAATGATATACATAACTTCGTATTTTTTCATTCTTTGCACCTCCTTCTGGTCTAACGGCTTTACATGATTTTTGTAAAGCAAGGCAGAGTACACATACTCATGCTTATACATTATATCACATTTTTATAGATTTGTAAAATGTTTTATACTTTTTAATTATTAGCTATATTTAAAACTTTTTCAATTGCGAATGCAACTCCATCTTCTTCGCAACTCTTTGTTATAAAATTAGCAATTTTTTTTACACTATCGTTTGCATTTTTCATAGCAACTTTATATTTTGCAAATTTAAGCATTGATATATCGTTTTCCGCATCTCCAATTGCCATAATTTCATCTTTACTATAGTTAAATATGTTGGCTATTTCTTGTAGTCCTATACCTTTTGTTGTGTTATTTGGCAATACTTCTAAAAAGTTGGGTGTACTTTGGACAACTGTATAGTCGTTTAACTTATCAACAATATAGTTTTTGTGCTTTGTAATAATATCAGCACTACTTGCAACAATTATCTTATGAGCATAACTTAATTGTTTTAATTCATCATTACTTTTGAATATAAAATTTATCCCATCATATACAGGTAGCTCTTTTATCTTTTCTTCAAGTTTTTCTGTATAAATGTTATCTCCACAATAAGCATTAAAACATAATTTAGCATTGTTAATTACTTCAATAATTTTAACTATATCTTGGTTATTTAGCACATTTTCATATAATGTTTTGTTATTTGTTGCATTACAAATATATCCGCCATTAAGAGTAATAACTACTTGATTATCGTCAAGCAAATTTAGTTTTTCTAGAATTGGTTTTACTCTAAAATATGGTCTTCCTGTTGCAAGTACTATTTTTACATTATTCGTTACTGCGTTGTTAATTGCCGAAACATTTCTTGAAGATATTTCTTTCTTTTTATTTAATAATGTATCATCTAAATCTATTGCGATTAGTTTTATCATATTATCTCGCTTTCTACATAATTTTATTATGTTTTTCTATGATTGGAATTATTCTTTTTGCCGCAAAATATCCTTGATCAAATAGTCTTGCTATTTCATTATGAGTAATTCTAAAATCTAGAGTTTTAATAAATTTTGTATCAATATCAACTAAATAATCTAACGTTGATATTTTTTTACTTTTTTTAGAAATTAGTTGAAAACCTATTTTCTTTAAATTATTATCGGTAATAGCACCAATTGGGAAAGAATCAAAAAGTCCACCATCTACTATTTTGGATTTATTCAAAGTAAGGGGCTTAAAAAATACGGGATATAGCAAACTTAGGGTTACCATTCTTGCTAAAGTAATATTATTTTCATCAATATCATATTGCCAAAGTTCATCTGGTAAAACTATTTTCTTTCTTTTGGTTATATCACTTGCTATTACTTTTAGATTATTCTTATTTAAATCTGAAACGTAATGATATCCCTTTCTATTATATAATGAATTTAATAATTCTTCAATATATTCACTACTATAACATCCTAATTCTTTTATGCAGGTTGTTAATTTATTATTTGGTTTATATAACAATTTAGTAAAATCAATATGTTTGCTGAGATATGTTATTTCTTTACCCGTGTATCCAGTTGCAAGTAAACTAGCAAATACTGCACCTATACTTGTTCCCGCAACCTTCTTAGCCTTTATTCCACACTCCTCAAGTGCACAAATTGCTCCCATATAGGCAAGTCCCTTCATTCCTCCTCCTTGAAATATTCCT
The DNA here is from genome assembly GCA_003539625.1 of Acholeplasmatales bacterium. Lineage (GTDB taxonomy): Bacteria > Bacillota_I > Bacilli_A > ML615J-28 > CAG-313 > CAG-313. Next base: position 66,583 of record DPOU01000024.1, on the reverse strand, counting down.
ACATACTCCATTTTATCACCTATCTTATTATATGAAAAAAAAGGATAATTGTCATCATCCTTTATAGTATACTGAATTTATTACTTTGTTAGCAGTTTTTTCATTAGTTAAATATTTGATTATTTCTTTGGCAAAATCAAAGGTTGCGCCTGCCGCTTTGGCAGTAATATAGTTGTTAGATACTACAACATTTTTATTTGGTAAATGAATGCCATCAACAACATATTCTTCAAAGCCTGGAAAGCATGTAAATTCTTTATTTTTTAGATAACCAAGTTTACCAACGACACTTGGTGCAGCACAAATAGTAGCAATTAATTGATTTTTCTTTGCAAAATGATTTACGACATCTTCAGTTATTTTTGAAGATAAATGTGTCAATATCACGGCTTTACCACCAGGTATTATCAAAAAGCTATAATCATTTAAGTTTAATTGATCAACTGTAAACTCTGCTTTAATTTTTAAATTATATTGAGTTACTAAGTCAACAGATTTTTCGATACTAACCATATCAACAGTAATACCTGCTCTTCTTAGTAAATCAATAGTAACTAGTGCTTCAGTATCTTCAAAATGGTTAGCTAATAATATTATCCCTTTCATAGTTTTACCTCATTTACTAACTTCAACAAAATATATTACATTACCTTTTTCGACAAAGCGATCTTCATATTCTGTTGTTATAATTTCTTTAGGTTCTTCATCTTCAACTATGGCATGAAGGTCTAAAGATAATTCTTTAAATCTCCAATTATTATTGTTAAATGACATTAAGCTATATTCAAATAATCCACGATTATCAGTTTTCATTTCAATTGTGCCATTTAATACTTTTTCATATAATGCTAAAAATTTCTCACTAGTAAGTCTTCTTTTTTGATGTCTATTTTTAGGCCATGGATCACTAAAGTTTAAGAATATTTTATTTATTTCATTAGCATTAAATATTTCTAATAATTCTTCGGCATCAACATTAATTAACTTTATATTAATTAAATTCAAAGGTGCAATTTTTTCAACAGCTTGAACAATAACACTATCAAATTTTTCAATTCCAATATAGTTAATATTAGGATTTTTTAATGCATGTTCTCTTAAAAATTTTCCCTTTCCCATACCAATTTCTAAATAAATAGGGTTGTCATTATTAAAAACCTCATGCCATTTTCCGATATATTCTTTAGGATTAGCAATTACAAGTTCAGGATGGTTCTCAATGCGTTGTTTAGCATTTTTAACATTTCTTCTACGCATCTACTTCACCTAATAATAAAATAGCGTCAATATAAATAAGTATGCCTTTTAATAAACTTTCGATTGCAATACATTCATCTTTTTGATGAGCTAGTTCAGGCTCACCTGGAAACAGCATACCAAAGGCTACCCCTTTTTTCAATATTCCGGCATATGTTCCACCACCTACAGTGAATGGTTTATTAACAGTATCATTAGTATTTTTTACATACGCTTTATGAAGTAATTTTACTAAGTCATCATTTGGATCAATATAATGTGGCTCTTTAAAAGTCTTCGCAGCAATTATAATACCATTATCAGTTAGTATCTTATTAAATGTTTCATTGAATTTGTTAATATCATATCTAACAGGAAATCTTGAATCTAGCGTAACTCTAGTTTTATCTTTTTCAATATTCATAATGCCCATATTAACTGTTATTGGTCCCATTTCATAATCATTATATGCTAGTCCCATTTTTTCAAAGTATGGATCATCATAAAAATACTTATCAATAAATTTAATCATATTGTTATTAGAATAGTCTTTTAAGAAATGACACATATGAATTCCTGCGTTAACACCTTTTTGAGGCTCCATTGCATGTGCTGCAGCTCCTTCAAGTATGTATAAATCGCCTTTAACTTCACCTTTTAGATTATGATCAGTTAAATATTTCTTAAATTCATTTGATAAATCTTTATTAAGTTTTGCAACAACTTGATCTAATACAACATTATAGCGATCTCCACCATGAATATATTCAACAACATCTTCTTCATGATAATTAGTTGATAGATCAAACGACATACGACCTTTTTCCCCATATACTAATGGGAAATCACAGTCTGGAGCAAAACCGATTGATGGCATTTCATATTTTTTGAAATAATGGTTAACACCACGCCATCCTGTTTCTTCATCAGTTCCAAGAATAATTTGAATTTCTTTTTTCAATTTAATATTTGTTTCTTTAATAAATTTTAAAGCATAGTAGCATGCAATTGTTGGACCTTTATCATCGGTTGTACCTCTTGCGAAAATCTTACCATCAACTATTCTTGCTTCATATGGTGGATACGTCCAATTATTGCCTTCAGGAACAACATCCAAATGGCAAAGAATACCAACTGATTCTTTTTGATTCCCACATTTGTAAGATATTCTTCCCGCATATCCTTCATCATTTAATACTTCGAAACCATCTTCTTTTCCTTTTGCTAGCATATACTCTAATGCTTTTCTGATATTGTTTCCAAAAGGAGCACCAACTGATGCGTCACTTTCATCTAAAACACTAGGTATTTGTAATAACTCTTGAAAAGTTTTAACAATTTCATCTTTATGATTATAAACAATTTTTTCAAAATTCATTTAAGTCACCTCTTTCGTATATTTTATCAAAAAATAATCATAATAAAATTGGAGGTTTTATTATGAATATTAATATTAGAAATTCTGTCAAAGAAAATTTAAAAGGAGCTTCAACCAAAGAAGTCTATGAAACAATTCAAGATGCAATATCAGTTGGTGAAGAAAAGATTCTTCCTGGCCTAGGCGTTCTTTTTGAATTACTTTGGGAAAAAGCTGATACAACAACTAAAGAAACAATAGTGTCTAGTATTGCAAAAGCTTTATAGTTATTTGTCAGATATTTGATCCGCAAATGCTTGTGATGAACATTTTATAGTATTTCTTGTAACCATTACACCAATACCTTCGTTCTTCAAAGCATCGAAATCTACAAGTTTAACATCTTTTACTTCTACACTAACACGTGATAAATTTTTAGATATGGAAACTATATTATTATCACCACCAAAGAAAGCTAAATAATTTACATTTGAAGTTTTAGTTTTCTTTGCTTTTTTTTCTTTAACAATATCGCCATTTTTTTCCATTTCTCTTAATTTTCGCATATTAATGCGATGTTTATAAATTATCTTACCTAATAAAATTAAACCAATTACAAGAATAGGTAATATACAACAAATACCAATTACCATTAATACTAATTTAGCATTGGGTTCAATACTTAAGAAATAAAGCATAATTAATTCCTCTACTTTCATATTATTTATTATACGCTATTTATGCTATTTTTGCAAGTTATAACGTTTGCATATAGCAAAATTGCTTTATATTACTTACTTTTATATTTTATAGGCTTTTAAATACACAATACTTACAATGAATTCATATTATACATTGAAAGTGAGGTGTCGATATGGCCTGTTTTTCAAATGTTACAACAACTTCAACAACTACGACAAATAATAACGGAACAATTGCGCAATTACTAAAGCGAATTGACCAAATGCAAAAAGAAGCTGTTATTGCGAATGCTGCAAATCAATGCGATAACTGCATGATGAATGCGAGGTACAATACTAAGCCTATTTCTATTTGTAACTGTTGCAACGGTGAATACTTTTCCGCAAACGCAGGTATAAATGGAACTGCATGTAATTTGTTTAGAGTTGAAGATGTAAGAAACGATGAAACTGTTGTTTTACGTCTATTATCATATGATGAAACAACAACAGAAGTAACTTGTACTACTTACACAATCGTTGTAAAAATTAGTTGTATTGGAGCAGTTCAATGTTTTGAACCGATAAACTGCGAAACTCTTTGTTCACAACTAGTTTAATCTATTACCAGTAGTATTTAATACATACTACTGGTAACCCTCTAAGCCATATTGCCTTATTTTTAAAACTGCTATATTAGCAGTTTTTATATTTTAAAAAAGTGTAGATATTAATTTATCTACACTTATACGCTATTATTATTCCCATTTAACTAAGCATTCATCAGCATTCCAGTTTACTGACCATGTTGAAGGTGCACTAGTAAATGCACAATATATTGTAAGTTTTGGACAATTTGCAAATACATATTCACCCATATTGATTACTGATGCAGGAATATTAATACTAACTAGATTTACACAATTTGTAAATGCTCCATTACCTATTGTTTCTACATTATTATATAATTCAACATAAGTTAAATTGCTACATTCGAAGAAAGCAAATTCACCAATTGATTTTAAATTTTGTGAAAGAACAAATACTTTTATACTCTTACAATTATAGAAAGCAAGTGTATCAATTTTTTCAATAGTTGAAGGTAGTTCAATATTTTTCAAACTATAACAGTTTTTAAATGCTGAATTACCAATTTCTTTTACTCCTTCACTAATATTTATTGTTACTAAATTTTCACATCCACTAAATGCATTTCTACCTATTTTAGTAATAGTATTAGGAAGACTGATTGATACAATTTCTTTTAAATCTTTGAAGGCACCATCACCAATTACCGTAACAGCCACATCATTATAAGTTTCTGGTATTACAATTGTATTTGGTATATTTTCTAATTTTTTAAGTTTTACTTCATACGTATTATCTTCTAATAAAGTAAATTCAAAACTTTCTTCAGCAGTTAATAGACTATTGCCACAAACCGTGCAAACATTATTAACGTAATTGTGTTCAGCTACGATTTTTTCATCAAACAATTGGGCGTTATTACAAATTGAACATTGCTTTAAAACTTTGTGTTCCTTACATGTTGAAGAAACTTCATATAAAAATTCATAGTTGTGTTCAAGATGAGCTACTGTATTATCGGCATATAATTTACCACAATTTTTACAAATATGTTCAGTATAGCCATCTTTTGTGCATGTAGGTTCAATTATAAAATCTTCATAATCGTGCTCAATTTTTTCAACTATATTTTCTTTTACTACTTTGCCACATTTTTCACAAGTTTTTTCGGTATATCCCTCGCTAACACAAGTTGGAGACACTGTTTTTTCAATATATTTATGTTCTTCTTTGTCAATTATTTCATAATCTTTATAATCACATTTCTTACAAGCTCTAGTTCTTATTCCTAAGTTTTCACAAGAAGCTTCACTAATAATTGACCAATCTGAGTATTCATGAACACATTGATCAGAATGGCCACCACAAGATATTACTTCTCCATTTGATAAAGTAATAACTAGGTCACCATTTTCATTTAGTTTAACGTCAACAACACTTATGCCACTTTCTCCTCTTGAGCCAACTAATGATTGTAACCATTCTTGTTCAGTACCTTTATAACCATTTGCAACTGCAATTTCGTAGGCAGATTTACCATCTTGTCCAGTATCACCTTGTTGAGGTTCTTTTTTGGTATTAATAATAATACAAACTACACAAACAGCCATCAATATAAATGAAATAATTGATACAACTGTGCTAAATATTTTATCTGATATTTTATTTCCAACCATTATTATCCACCTACTTTCATTATATTTTACCATAATCTTCTTTAAAAGACAAGTAAAAATCCCATTTATCAGTTACTTTTCAGTTAACCAAGGGCAATATCTAAAACCATCATAATAATGAAACCCAAAATTGCGCCTACTGTACCATATTTATTTTCTTTTGAAGTTTTACCAGATGGAATTAATTCTTCTACTATGACATATAACATAGCGCCTGCCGCAAACCCTAAGATAAATGGTAGTATTGGCTTTATAAACATTACTAGAATTGCACCAATCACAGCACTAATTGGTTCTACTATTCCACTTGCTTGTCCATAAAAAAAAGCTTTTTTTCTACTCATCCCTTCACTTCTAAGCGGAACGCTTACAGCCATTCCTTCTGGAAAATTTTGAAGTCCTATACCTATAGCCAAAATCCAAGCAGCAGATAAACTTGCTCCTTCAACACCACTTGCGACGGTTCCAAATGCTACACCAATCGCAAGACCTTCAGGAATATTGTGTAGAGTAATAGCTACTATTAATAGTATCTTCCTGCTCCAAGTTGAGCTAATTCCTTCTGGTTGCTCTGCTTTTAAATGTAAGTGTGGTAAAAATATGTCTATTAAGAAAATAAACAAAGCACCTATTAATACACCACTTCCAACAATAACATAACTTATTTGATTCAATTCTTCCGCAAGTGAAATTCCTGGCATTAATAAACTGAAAAATGATGCCGCAAGCATAACCCCTGCCCCAAATCCAAACATCAACGACATTATTTTTTCACTGACTTTCCTTAAAGCAAATACCATTGCTCCACCTAATGCGGTAACAAGCCAAGTAAATAACGTTGCATAAAGAGCTAACCTAACGTAATAAAAATCCATAATACACCTCCTCAGGTTATATTATGGATAATCACTTGTTTTTGTACGGGCTATAAACTATGCTTTTTTATAAAGTGCTGAACTAATTGGTAAATATATGCTAAGTACTATTACTAAGGTTATTATACCATTTAAAAGAGTTGCTGGTATACTCATAAGTCCCATAACCATTGACCCTGTTAAAGGGGTTCCATACATTGTTAATTGTTTAACAACTTTATAAATAAATTCACCAAATATGTTAACAATTATAGCAATTGATGTTGCTAGATTAATGATTTGTAAATTATATGGTAAACGTTTAGTAAAGATGAATGATATGACAAACAAAATACCGATTAATAAGCTGAATGAATATATTGGCCAGTATATTGTAGCTTTTTGTCCAGTTGTACTATTAACCCACACACCATTATATTTTACAGCGATAATTAAAAATATTGAGCCAATTAAAATAAAGAAAATACCAATAAACAATTGAAAAATTGTCACTTTAGGATTTTTATCTTTCAAAAGTTTTCGATATACAAAACCAACAATTAATCCCATAACTAATTTTAAGATAATGGTTCTAATAATCGAGAATATATCGTAACCGTGAATTAGGTCATACAATCCCATTCCGATACTACCACTAGCACCACCGATTATACCCCCAAATAATAGAGCAGAAATGATGACAATTAAGTTACCTAAATGTATCATTGGTTTACCAATTGGTGATGGAATTGGTATTTGAATTAAAACACCAACATAACTTAGTGCGCTTAAAATACCAATCAGAGTTATTTTTAATAATATTTTTTTTGTATTAGGCAAATTGTTAAAGTACTCTACGTTCATGCTAGCCCACCTTTCTATATATATTATACACTTTTTATCCTTTTTGTAACTAATTTTGCAAATAATAATAAAACATGCTAGAAAATTCTAACATGTTCTTTGTAATTTATTTTTTATCTGCCTTTTCCTTATTATATATATCAAGTTCTTCGTTTATACTATTTTTATTTTTTAACATAAATATAAAACTGGCTTTTTTCTTTAATTGGTCCATTTTATTCTTGACTGTTAATTTTAAATCTTCATACTTAACAACTACATTGTGTTCTTTTGCCCATTTTTTAATCTTAGTAACAACATGGAATGAATAGCACATGTCAACAATAAATACCCCAAAATATAAACCTTCTAAATACGAATAAATAGGATTTTCACTTATCCAATTTACCGCCCCCACAATATATTTGTGAACAAACAAATAGTATACAACTCCAAGTACACCCCAACATAGCGTAAATAACGGACATATTATTCCTTGAATATTACCAAAGCGATCTGAATAATCCCATAATTTCAAATTCATCCCTTTAATAAAGATTAGACCAGTTATATACTCAATTCCTGTCATCGCAACAGTTATTGCAAGTACTACTACTATTTTTTGGAGAACTGGTGAGGATATAAAGCTAAAATCGATTGAACTAATTAGATATAATAGCAATAATCCACATCCATATAAGGGTAGACATGGCCCCGTTAAAAATCCTGGATTTACCCATTTTTTATGAACGATTCTTCTAAATATTAATTCATTTAACCAACCAAGGGTCCCCCCAATAATAAATATTACTGATAACTGTGATATTATTTTCATATTAACTCCATTTATTTATTTTATTTATTACATTATATATTATCAATCATTTATTGTCAACAGTAAAGTTTAAAATACCAACAGTGTTGAAATATTTGACTTTTTTATAATCTTGAATTATAATATTACATATAAAAAAGAAAGGACAAAATAGAAATAATTATAGAAATTTTAATTATTTTAAATGTTGTTTATGAAAGCAAAAAATATGAATTCTTCTGCGAAGAAAACCCAATCATTAATTAGAAATACTTTCGCAATGCTGATATCAGAAAAGAAAGAATTAAGTAAAATTACTGTATCTGAACTAGTGAAACGTGCTAATATCAATCGCAGTACCTTCTATTCTCATTATGATGATATTTATGGGGTTGCTGAAGAATATGAAAATGAACTAATAGATAATTTCTTTAATTGTGATTGTACTATAACAATTGATAGTTTCGAAACAATGATTAACAATTTTTTTGATTACATTTATGAAAACGATTATAACTTCAAAATGCTATGTGCTTCTAATGATTTTCTTTTTCTAACACGTAAATTAACAACAATGGCAGGAGATAAATTAATCACCATTTGTAAAAACGAATTAAAACTCAATAGCACAAACAATTTAGAATTAGAAATAAATGTTTTTATTGAAGGCCTTGTTTGTGAATACATTAAATATTGTAGAGGATATTCAAGTATAAGCATTGAAGATCTTAGAATTTTCACAATTAATAGCTACCATAATTTTTTATCAAAAAGAACTAAGGAGTAAGTATGGAAGATAGAATTGCAAATATTAATATGACCATTAATAATGATGATGATTTTTTATCACATTTTTGTGAAACTGGAAAACCTTTAATTTCTACCGAACTTGCAGATTTCATCGAAAATAGCGCTAATGATTTTCATCCAAATGAAAAACTATCACTAAATATCTACAGTAATTGTATTACAGATGATGAAAAAGTAATATACAACCAAGCAATTAAGAATTATTTTCAATTACAATTAAAAGATGTAATCCGTTCTTTAAAACAAAAAAGAATAATTGCGGTATCTTTTTCGATTGTCGGTATTATTGCCTTGGCTTTTATGTTTATTTGTTCTAACATGGGAATCAAACAAATTTGGATAGAATGTATAAATATATTTGCTTGGGTATTCATTTGGGAAGCAGTTGATTTACTTTTCATTGAACAAAATTCTTTACTTATTAGAAGAAAGCGATTGATAAATTTCATTGAAATGAACATTAACTATCATAATACGCATTAAAAAGGTTATTACAGTTTAAACTGTAATAACCTTTTAACTACTTTTTATTTCCATCAACTATATCTCTTACTAATGCTCTATAGAAGACATCACCTATTTGCAAATAACCATTTGATGTAGGGTGTACCGCATTTGTTCCAATATATTCAGTTATTGTACTGCGAGTATTGACCTTTTTCAAAATCATTGGCATATTATACTCACTATCGAATTGTGCTTTAGTATCAACATATCTTACATAATCTTTAAATTCATCAGAATTTGCCAATTCTTCTAAGCATTTATTATAATTGAATGCTGTTGTAATTGTTCCAAATTCATCACTATAGTATCCACTTGCGCCATAGTTCGCTCCAATACCACCATTTACTGAACAAATTTGAATTCCTAGTAATGTAATATGAGCGTTAGGGTATGCCTCATGAATTTGTGTCATTAACTTTTTGGCATAGATAGTATGATGATCAAAATTAGTATTATACGGAATATATTGACCATTCCATGATAATAGAACATAAACTAAATCTATTCCTTCATAACCATATTTTGAGCAATATGTCTTAAAATCATTATTTTCAATTGCTTTGTTCCAAAAAGGATTACCCATTTCAAATTCATATTTATTTACTATAATATCTTCATGGTGAATTCCGCCACTAACATGGATAAACTTATCACCAATTTTTGGTGTTGGTGTATAGTTTAGATTGCCTCTTTTAAACTTCAAGCGTTTTTCTTCGATGCTTTCTAATATCCATTCAAGACCTTCGGATTTCCAAACACTATGTTGATCATTTTCATCTAAATTATGATTGTTTACTTCAACCCATACTGGGGAAATTGTACTTACAACATCGGTAGTACAAAATGATTTCCAAGTCCAAGATCCATATCCTTCATAGCCAACGATATCATCTTCTACCTTTTTTTGGCAAGTACCTATCATAGTTAATGACTTATCATATCCTAAACCATTTGGCTCACCACCAGTTTTAGTAAATCTTCGATATCCTTCTTTGGGCCATTCCCCTGTAAAGGTTAAACTGTCACCAATACAAAGTACATTTTGATGCTTTGTAGGTCTTTCTGGTTTTACCACATGAAGAGTTGTAGTTGCAAAATCTACTACTTGATGGTCATCATCAATTAATGATATTGTTAATTCATAATCACCAATTTCATCCTCTTTTGGTGTGAAAGTATAATAACGATGATATGGATTACCTTTTGGGCATCTTACTAGAATATAGTATTTATAAGGGTTATGTAGACAAATTATTCCGCGATAAAAGAGTTCAAAAGTATCTCCCACAACCAAATCATATTCTTTTGCTAAAAATATATATTTCATGTTGTCATTCTCCTATTGTTCTAGCAATATTGTTATACTCTGCTAGTAATTTATTTTTAATGTTTTCATTTTGTATTTCATTTATTAATAACACTAATTTACTAAAATTATTAGTATCATAGTATGCTTCATTTATTGCTTCTTTAAAAGTAGCCATATCTATCGCTTTATCAACATATTGATAATAATTTGTTAGGCAGTCTAATAGTTTTTTTAGATATGCTTTTTTTATTTCATCTTTGGTTGCCAATTGTGTCTTGGTATAATCTTTCTTACAACTACTTAATCCTAACAAGATTTCTTCATTTTTAAAAATGTTTCTTGAAGAAAATTCACTAAAGCCTAGATTTAAATAATTTAAAACAATAGCAATTTGGTCACTCAAAGTAATTACATCACCACCGTTATTATCTGGTGATATACCAACTACTATATCGGCTTTACCATTAATCAATTCAACAAAACTTGCAAGTCTTGTCATTAAATACGAATTTGATCCAACATACATCATTGGTTCTAAGCAATCAACATATCCTTCTTCTACCCAACTTAAGAAATCTTGAGCATATGTTTTTATTGCGCCACTTATACTTGTCATAACCGCAGCACTAACTTTAGTGTTAGGATTAGCCTTCTTTATGGTGCTAGATAACATCTTTACCATTTCAGTAACATTATTTACTTTAAATTCTTGCCATAATTTTCTAATGTTTTCATCATTAAGCATTAATGTTTTAACATCACCTGTGATGTTGTATTTTCCTTTAAATAAGTTGATTGAACTGTCAGTATAGCAAAAATCATTTAGTTTAGTAATATCGGTAATTGTGTCAGTAAATGACAATAAGTTGCTTGCGGGGTACCTAATAAAATCAAATTCGATACCATCCAAATCATAATTTGCGGCTAATTCATCAAATACACAATTTAATAGAGTCTTTACTTCACTTCTAGTTATATCATAAAAATACATACCATTGTAATTATTTTTGCCATTATAATCAATAGCAACATAATCTTTATTAATATAGTTAGGTAAATAGCCATCGCCACAAATAAAAGTATTAGTCCAAGCGACTACTCTAATATTACGTTTATGTGCCTCAGTAATAAAACATTCTAAATAGTCCTTATAACCTTCATAAGTATATGTTCCCGTAGTTCTATTTTTTAGATATTGTGATGTATATAGGCAAGCACCACCAAAGTTAGTATTTAGATAAATGGTGTTAATTCCAATTTCACTTACTTTATCAAGAAAGTTACATACTTCACTAGTTGTTTTTTCAGGATAACCGGTTGCGCGAGTTGCATAATGCCAAAAGGCTTTAGTTTCAATAACATTGCTTTCAATTGCTAGGTAATGTAATTCAACTACTAACAATTCTAATGTTTTCATTAATCCATCTTGGTAACCATCACTTATTATTTTATTTAAAGTATCAAGTGATGCTAAATATTTAAGGTTTAATTTTTGATAATCAAGAGCTTTATAACTATTATATGCGTCATTAATCTTAGTTTTAGCTGATTTCATTCTTTCATAAGCTGTAACTATTCTTTGAACTTTTTCACTACGATATATTTTTATTGTACCATTTTCTTTATCATAAATAACATAATCGCCAACTTTAACATTACTATTTAAACTATCGCCAGCTTTACCATGGCCTGATATAATGAGTCCATCAGTTGGTAAATCAACTAGAGTGCTTGAGGCAATAACAACGCCATTCTTGTTTATTGCAATTTCATGACCATATGAGTTGCGACTACGATAGTTACTTACATCATAAGCATGTAGTTCGTTTTCACCTCTAAATTTTCCATATATTATACCATCTAATTCGCCAATTAAATCATTTAAATAATCAATTTTAGAAATAAAGTCGGTTATATCTTGAGGATCATCTAAAATAAGATCTTCAACATAACTTGAATAATTAGTATATTCAAATTCAATTCTTGTATAGATTGCGTTGATTACTGCATCACCTTCTACAAATTCTGGTTCATTATCCCATTTTACGAACTGATAGCCATCAACCTGAGGAGGAGTAGGGTAGTAGATTGGTGAGCCATATGATAAATTCAATGTATCAATTAATTTACCATTTATACCATAAAACTTAATATTGTAAGTAAGCTTTATATACTCTGCTTTTATTGTTAAGTCTTTTGTTGCGTATTTAACATCTTTATCCCAACCAATAAATTCATATCCTGGAATAGTCGGTTCTTCAGGATATATTATTTTTTGTTTATGTGTTAATTTTTGTTCTAAAATCAAATCATTATTTATATCAACAAATTTTATTGTATAAGTATTTATTTCATAAATGGCTTTTATTACGACATTTTCGCTAGCCTTTTTAATAGTTTTATCCCACCCAATAAAAGTATATCCTTCAATTGTTGGTGGTGTTGGATAATCTAGTTTACTACCTTCGTTATATATTTTCTTTTCTATCATAACATCGTTAAAGCCAATCCATTCAACGGTATAACGAGTTTTTAATTGTTCTTCGGTACAACCAATTAATAGAAGGCAAACAATTAATCCTAAAACTTTTATTAACGCTTTTTTCATTTTTTTCTTTCCTCAAAAAATTTAATTGTTTTTTTCAGGGTGTCTTCAAATGAAGTAGGTTGAATTTTTAAAATCTCTATCATTTTTTGATTATTGTAATTGTGATTTTCCATAATTGTTTTTAAAACAAATTTTGATAGATATGGTGTAAATGGGATAAATAATTTAACAATAAACAATGGGATATGCATTGTTTTTTTCTTTCTATTTAATTGCTCATTTACTTTATCATATAATTCGTAGACTGTAACATTGGTACCAGTTAATAAATAGTCACCTTCTAGTTCATTATTAATTATCGATATTGTTGCATTAACCACATCATCAACATCTACAAAGTTATAGCCACCCTTTATTCCAAATTGCATTTTTCCATCAATAATATCGCTAACTACGTTGCCAATTGATGATGGTTTAAAATCATTTGTGCCAATTACAGCAGAAGGATAAACAATATTAATCGGTATATCGGTATTTGTACGAGCCTCCATAACATATTCAGTAGCAAGGGCTTTACTATGACTATAGTTATCAATAAACTTATCGGGATATATTTTTGTTGGTTCAAATACTTCTTCATCATTTTCTTTATAGATACAATCAACACTACTAAAATAAATGTAACGTTTAACTTTCTTTTCAATACAAATATCAGTTATTAATTTTGTACCTTCATAGTTTATTTTCATGGTTTGTTCTTTTTTGTTATTTTTAACATCAATTACTCCCGCAAGATGAATAACTACATCTTCAGAGTTGATATTTTCAAGTAAGAATTCACGATTAAAAACATCACCTATTTTATATTCAGCTTGTAAATTATCTATTGATTCATCCACTCTTCTTGTTAGTATTCTAACTTTTTGATTTAATCCAATTAACCTTTTTACTAAATTATTTCCAATGTGGCCTGTTGCGCCTGTAACTACATATGCCATACTATTCAACCTTATTGTGTAATTCAATTATTCTAGTTTCTTTATCATCAGTTAATTTAACTGTATATGATACATTTTTATTAAGATGATCTTGATCAATTAAGCCATCTTCTAATAATCCTTGCGAATGATTGATTAATTCAATTTTTATATCACTAAAGTCTTTTCTTATTTTATATTCAGTATTTACACATTCCATAAAATAATTCCACAATCCATTAGTTCTAAGTGTATTAGGACAAGGTTTACCACTAAAGAAATGATGTGGTTTAACTCTTGATGGATCTAGGTTATTATCAACCAATAAATTAGCAACTAGCTTTGCACAACGGTGCCAAGTTCTCATTAAGTTTGAACCTTGATTAATCATTGTTTCAATACCAATGCTATTTAAGTTCCCACCACGATTAGCAATTTTTCCAAAACTAGCATTGTAATATGTAGGGCCAATATAATAATATCCATCACCCTTTAGATCTATTCTTATTCCGGCATCATTTATATCGGCAGTAGTCAAAACAATATCAGTTCTTCCTTCTTTGGCATCTTTAGGGGCTTTTCTTCCTTGTTTTACGCCATCTGATGCATATACTAATTCATCATTTCGATATTCAAAACTTACTTGAGGTACTTTTATTGATGATTTAATACCATCAATATAATAAAAGCCATCATTTATAGTAATAGTAGGGTTTTTATTAGTTCCTGAAACATTAGTATTAAATAATTCAAATCTTACATCAAGTGAGTCTCCCGCATGATATGCTACCTCATCATCAGGTACTTGATGGCATGCCATTTTTGAACCTACTGAATAGTGCCAACTAGTGCCACCACCACCATTAGTTACGTATTTTGCATGAGCATATTCATCGGCGGTATCTTTTGAAGATGCGGTATCATGAACAGTTATATATTCTGTACTTTCTTTTTTAGTTCCAGGTCTATTGTTATTGTCACTTTCAGAATTTAGTGGACATATAAATTCCTCTATCTCATTTTTGCCAAACCAATATTTTGATACACTAGCATACACAACAGTATCATAATCAAATTGATAACCATATGCGGTTATGGTTTTATGCCAAACATTATTCTCGTTAGCTTCTTTTAAGATAGTTACTAATTCATCAATTTTTTTCATAATTTACCTTCTTTTATCCATTATTGTCTTTGGTATAATTATACTATAAAACGTTTCTAAAAAAAAGAAAAATGGCTAATTATTAACATCATTTTACAAATTGTGATATAATACAAACTAGTTTAATATATGGAGGAACTGATGCAAAACACAAAAAAACCAACAATTATTGGCATTGCTGGAGGAACATCTTCTGGTAAAACTACTATTGCTAATCGCTTATATGATGAAGCAATTAAAACTGGTACTGTTGCTTTAATTAAAATCGATGACTATTATCACAATAAAGATAAAGTACAACGTACAGAAACTGGCAAAGCTAACTATGACCACCCTGATTCATATGATACCGACTATTTAATTAAACAACTCAATGAATTAAAAAATGGAAATGCCATTGACAAACCTTTATATGATTTTGTTGTTCAAGCTCGTAAGACTGAAACTGAACACATTGAACCAGCTCAAATAATTATCGTTGAAGGAATTCTTACTTTTGCTATTCCAAGGCTTAGAAAATTATTTGACATTAAAATTTTTGTTGATACTCCTGATGATATTCGCTTCATTCGCCGTCTTAAACGTGATATCCAAGACCGTGGCAGAAGTTTAGAGTCAGTTGTAAATCAATATTTAGAATCAGTTCGTCCAATGCACATTGCTTTTGTTGAACCATCAAAAAGATTTGCGGATATAATTATTCCCGAAGGTGGTCACAACGATGTTGCCTTTGATATACTACTCAGCAAGTTAAAACAATTACAATAAAAAACTCTTGTTTAAAAAGATTATATAAATCAGTTTAGGGTCAATATATAACAATAAAGAAGTCTAGGGTAACCCTAAACTTTTTTTATTGGCATTTTTTCATTATAGAAGAAAAATTTATTAATGCTTCAGGTAAACACTAGAAAGGATATGCTATACATAAAACACAATGTATTTAAAATATAAATTTAAATGTTTTGTTCCTTTTATTTACTTATTTCCATTTCCATAATAAAAAATCTCCAAAATAAATAGTGAATAATTTTATTTTAACTCACTGTCTGCTTTGGAGACTATGTACAATAATAATTAATTTTTTTGACCAAATACTTCTTTAAAGGTGTTAAAACCCTAAACTAATTTAAAGGGCCTATAAAAATCAAGAGTTTTTTTATTCTACTGATTTGAGAGATTCAACCATTTGTACTTTTCTTGTTAATCCCGCAAAGAATAGATTAATACAAAGACTTGTACCACAAGTTAGAAGCACAGTAAGAATATATGATATTGGTTTTATATAATAGATATATGATAACAAGGGATTTTCATTAATTGAAAGTACCGCAATCAATAATGGTTTTCCAAACAATAATCCAATCAATGAACCAACGAAAGTCAATGTAATTATTTCAATTATAAACGATGAACCAATTTCTAATTTAGAGAATCCCAAAACTTTCAATGTTGCAATATCTTTGATACGTTCTTTGAAGTTAAGTAGTGCTAAATTATATAATACTACTATTGCCAATAATATTGCAAAAACTTTTACAGTCAAAGTCATTACCTTGATTGAGGCAATCGTATTATTAGCATGTTCACGAGTTTGAGCCATTGACATTGAACTTATTATTCCATCAATATCTTTTATTTGATTAGAGATTTCTTCATTGTAAGTAGTATCATCAGTCATTACCCAACATCCCGTTGGTTTAAACGATAATTTTTGTTCTTGGTTTTCAAAATAATTTTTTGATATAAAAATACCTTGACTAATACAAAAATCAACTACTTTAGTAATAGTTACTGTGTATTGCTTTCCATCATAAATAAATGTTATAGCATCTCCACTACTACATCCTAATTTTTTCGCAACTTTACTTGATATTAAACAATCATCATTATTGTAATCTGGTTTAAAAATAAATGATTTTTCGGGTAATAAATAAACATATGAACTTATAACATTCTTACCTGTCAAGTTTACACTATATTTTGCGTATTCATCAACATATTTAACATGATCTATTTTACTAATAGTATCTTCAAAAGATTGATTTGCAGAATAAGTTGCTGAAATATCATATGGAATATAGTCCTCTAATTCCAAGTCTAAACCATAGTTGATAGTGTCTTCAATCCCAAAACCACATGCAAGTAATGCTGTACATCCTAATACTCCTAGTATTACCATTAAGGTTCTACTAAATTTACGTTTCATATTTCTAAATGCCATTAAGATAGAAAGTGGCATTTTTTTGAAGAAACTAATTTTAGATAAAAATGACAATTTCATTTTTACCGCATTATCTCCTCGTAAACTTTCAGCCGGTACTTTTCTTACTGAATCATGACAGGCAATTAAACTTGTAGAGACAATAATAATTAGTAATATCAGCATACTTAGTAAATATTCAAATCTAAAGAAATGAGTTTTAATTTTTGGTAATTGATATAAAATATTATATTTCATAGCCATTACATTAGGTATAATAGTTGGTCCTAAAATTATTCCAATAACCGAACCAATTAAACCAAGTACTATGAATATATTAGTATAATGCCATATTATTTCCGATTTTGAATAACCTAGAGCTTTTAATATTCCAATATTTTTTTGTTCACGATTGATTAGTTGAGAAATAGATGTTAGTATTATTAATATTGCAACTAAATAAAAGATTACTGGAAAAATATATAATAGTTTCTTAGCCTGTAAAACATCAGCTTCAATCGTTATATTAGATGGTAATTCACTAGTTTTTAAAGCATAAACAAAATTATCGTTATCTTTATAGTTTCCTTTAATTGTGCTTAAAAGATTTTCAATATTTTCGCTTTTGATAAGATATTGATTATATGAACTTTCAAGTTTTTCGGTAATATATTCTTCTGGAGTAGTTTTAAATATTGTCGTTATTAAATTTTTTATTTCAGGTGCTAAAGAATTTACAATTTCTTCAATTAGAGCTTCTTGATTTACATAAACAAAAGATGCATTGTATGTAGCATTTTCTAGTGATTCAGGATGATTCATTGTTCCACTGATTGGTAAACTAATATCAATGTCATATGCTTCAAATGAAATACTAAATTTAATTAAATCGCCAACTTTAAGATTTGTTTTAGTTAAGAAATTTCTATCAACCAAAACTTCTTTTTTTACACCATTTTCAATGTTTACTTTGTATGGTAAATTTAATTTATCACTTTCTTTAAATGTAGCAAGATAAATTGAGGTATTATCTACTCTTGTTGGATAGTATAATCTTTTTTGATATTCATATCCTTTAGATTGCAAATACTTTTCAATTTCTTCGTCATAATTTTTTACCATAACGATACCATCACACATATTAGATTCTTGGTATATGGTATTCAACTTATCTTGAAAACTTCGATAATTAGACCATATACCTGTAAATAGTGTAACAGCTAGTGCCGCAATCAAAATTACTGATAAATATTGTTTCCAATTGCTTTTGATTTCTCTTGCTACTTTTATTCCTAATATAGATCTTTTTACCATTCGATATCCTCTATATCAAGAACATTTTCATTTTTCACATTGCTAATAATTTTTCCATCGCTTAAACGAATTACTCGATTAGCAACTTTTGCAATATTCGCATTGTGGGTAACAACAATTACACATTGTTCACCAGTTTGACTAATGTCCTTTAATATTTTTAGAATTGATTTACCCGTTTTACTATCGAGTGCTCCCGTTGGTTCATCACAAAGTAAAATCTCAGGCTTTTTAGCAATCGCTCTAGCTATAGATACCCTTTGTTGTTCACCACCACTTAGGTTCGAAGGGAAGTTATTAATTCTATCTTTTAGTCCTACCATTTCTAATGCTGTTTTAGGATTAATTGAATTGCTAACATGGTTTGATGATAACATAACATTTTCAAGAGCGGTTAAATTAGGCATCAAATTATAAAATTGAAAAACAAATCCAACATTATTTCTTCTAAACAATGCCATTTCTTTTTCGTTAAGAGTCGTAATTTCTCTTCCATTTACTCGATATGATCCACTCGTGGCAAAATCCATACCACCCAATATATTTAGTAACGTTGATTTTCCAGCTCCACTTGCGCCAAGAATTACAACCAATTCATTTTTTTCTAGTGTAAAAGATATGTGATTTAAAGCAGTTATTTTTGTTTCTTTTGTACCATAATCTTTACATATATCATTTAATTCAATAAATGCCATTTAGGTTATCTCCTTTCACAAATATATTTATAATATACCATATTTTCTGTTTTTATCAAATTGGATTGCTTATAAACCTATTTGCTTTTTATTAAAAAAAGACCTTGTATATTATACAAAGCCTTAAAACGTCTTTATTCATCATTATCTGATTCAGTATATTTACTTAATTCTAAATATTCGCGATAACTATCTTTAGTATTTCTTTCTTTTTGAGGTTTTTTAGTAATTACTTCATCTTCATCTTTTTTCTTTTGTTCAAACTCATCACGTTCATTTTTAATTATCGTAAACTCTTTTACTAATCTTGAAACGTTTTTGTTTTTAATATTATTTACAATTACTAACATTGTTTCTTCTTTAACGTCAGTATTAAATGTTGCGGTTAGAATCATTATAATTTGATCAATTATTGGTAATACAATACTTAATTCATCAATTCCTTCATCAATACAATAAGTTAACATTTTTTTAGCTTTTTTTGAATTTTTCAATAAATGTTTAATTTCTTTCTTAGTAACTTTTTTATCCTTTAATACTTTATCGACTGACTTATCAAGATTATTAATTTTTTGTTTAGTCCAATCTAGTTTATTAAGATGTTTTTTTAAAGCAAATGTTACTACTATTACAATAATACATATAACAAATAAATATGGTAAAACAAGTTTGACCACTTCTTTGAGATTAAAATTAGTGGCATCAAAATTTAACTCAACAGTTTCGCCATTTATATTGGCATTAATTGAATATTTACCTTTTTTTATTTTATTAATTTTAATTCCTTTATTACTTATCGTATAATCTTCAAATTTTTGACCATCAACATCAATTTCTAGAATAGGTTTTAAATTATATATTGTTTTACCATCACCAAGGAATTCAAAAGTTTGATCAGTATTAGGTTTAATAAAAGTATTACCAATTACTTTATAAGTTGGTTCAATTACTACGATTTTAATTTCACTTTTAATAAATATTTCTTCATATTTAGAAATATTGGTCATAACAGTTAAATCTACTTCACCAACATATAACGGTTCTAGGATTATTTTTTCATTTCCATTTATGGAAATTCTACAAACTGATGAATTAGAAATACTCCACAAATATTTATAATTAGGATCTAATACTCCATCTAACAAGGCACTTATTTCAAAATTGCCTTGATGCAAGTCTACATAAATTATTTTATCAGCGTTGATTGATAAAGTTTTTTCAATATTTTCTACGCTTGAAATCATTAATTGTTGAGTAGTTTCTAATTCTATATTGTTATCACTGTCAATTATTACTAATTTTAATGTATTGATACCTTCATCGAAGTTTCTTTCAAATTCTTTAACATTATCATAAATTAATTCATCGTTTAAATACCATCTATAAATTGTATTTTGTGAAAAATCAAAATTAGAGGCATCGTATGAAATCTTAATAGTATCATACTTTGTAAGTGATTTAGTCGTATCTTCTTTATCATACACTATATATAGTCTAGGTAGCGTTGTAATTATCTTAATATTTATTACCGCATTATAGAAAACATTGTCTTTTTGAGCATACGCAAATATTTGTGTAGTACCATCCTTTAACCCTTTTATTGAAAGTCTATTTTCATTAACACTTTCAATTGTTAGGATCTCATTATCTAAAACTATAAAGTTAAAATTTAAATCTAAATATTCATCGGGAATAGTCAAATAAGTTTTTGAATTACTAGCCAAAACAGATAAATTACTTCCTTCTAAGAAATCAAATTGAACGATTCTATTATTATTATTTTTATCATTAATAGTAATTTCTACTTCTACAACTTGATCATAAATAACAAAATAAGCAGTATCGGTTCCAACCTTATGACCAAAGATATCAAATTTATTACGAGAGGTTCGATTTTGAATAATCATTGCGTTACCATTTTTTAAGTAGTAATTTGATACATAAGCATCTCCTGCTATTTCAATAAAATCGGGATCTAAATATCCTAAAGTAATTGTTTTTGTTTCACCTTCTAACAAAGTAACTTTTACAGTATTGAATGTATATTTGTATCCATATCCAGGAACAAGTGATATGGCAATCGTTTTTGTTAGCGTAACTCCATTGTCTAATTTTGCTTCAACCGTTAGAATTGTTCTAAGCGTTGTTGTGATTGATTCTTCTGCCTCATAATTTAACTTTATTTGATTCTTTTCTGTAAGAGAAACGTTTATAACTCCATCAGATATTATGTTAAATATTGTGTTTTCATTGAAAGCATTAATATTAGTTATTTCAATTATTTCATCCAGAATTTTATCCATTTCAAATACATAGTTTTCATCTAGTTCAATTTCTCGTGGATATTCTCTAGCTATTACATTATCAGGTTTTAGTGTAAGATTAATAAACTGACATGTTGATTCGTAATTGGCAAGTCCTGATAGAGCCATAAGTTTGTCACCAATTATAATATTAGTTTCATCACTTACCTTATTAATAACATATACACTATCTCCTTCATAAGGCAATACATCCACAGCTGATGTTGGAATATACGCAACAATTAAATCAGATAAATAAGGCTTTAATCTTTCTGAAGTTTCAATAGTTATTTTAGCGCCTGATTCATATACACCATTATCTGGAAATGATGTACCATTATATTTAATTTCAAAATCACTTAAATTATAAAATATAACACCAAAACTATATGAAGCAATTTCAATTTCAAGATTCTCAGAAGTTAGTACATAATATTCTACCGTAAATGATGCTTCACTACTTGCATCAATGAAAGATAAACTATCGTTTTGAACTAATATTTTATCATCAGTTAGAATACGATGCATTATTTTATCAACCGATTCATCATTATAATTTGTGACTTCAATTGGTTCAATTATACTTACTGAACTTACTATATCATTTAAAATACCTATTTTTTCTTCGCTTACATATTTAATTTGTTTGGCACCACTGTGGATTCCACTACCTAAATATAAGTTAATGTAATTAGGGATATCAATTAATTCTTTTGAAGATACGTTAATTAAAATCTTTAATGTTTCTTCAGTAGTTTGATTATCTCCGTATTCATGTTCTGATTTTACCGTAATGTTTAAACAAGTTATCCCCTCTTTTAAACCCGTTATCTCAAACGATAGTTCCGGAAAATCGGTATTTATTTTTTCATTTAGCACACGTTCAGGTAGATTATTATCTAAAATGGTTTTACTATTTGATACTTTACTACTAGTTCCAGATGTAACTCCATTTCTATAATAATTAATATCAATAATTTCATTATCCTCTACTTCAAAAGTTAATTCTTGAATTGGATAACTAGCATACCAGTTAATTGTATAATAATCTAAAATAAACGTTTTTGCCTCTGATACCGGTATATTGATTATCTTATTCGTTGCATAATTTTTATCATCACTTGTATCAGTAGAAAATACATCAAATTTAGTAACTGGGGCTGATAATCCCGAACCAGAACCAGGATTTACTATATCATCATCGTATTTTGGAACATTATAGGTTTTGGCATTAACTATTAATATTACGCTTAATAAAATAGTGCTCAATATTGTTGTTATTATTGCCAGAAATGATTTTGCTTTTATCTTCATTTTCTTTCCCCGCCATTTTCTATTAATTGAACATCTAGTTTATTGTAAGGTATTTCTATATTACTTTCTCTAAACTTTTCAATAATTATTTCTTTGATATCATTAATTGCGGAATAGTAGTCATCAGTTTTGGTCCAAAACCTCATTTGAAAATCTATTGAACTATCGCCAAAATCTTTAATAATAATTGCCGGTTTTGGTATATCTAAAACTAATGTATGTTCTTCTAGAATGCCATATAATACCCTCTTTACTAATTTTACATCTGAATCATAAGAAACACCAATAACTATATCAGCTCTTCTTGTAGGATTAGCAGTATAATTGGTTAAGGCATTATTTACTATTGAACTATTTGGCATAACTATTTTTTTATTGTCAAACGTATAAATTTCCGTAGTTAAAATTTTTATATTCTTTACAATTCCCTCACAAGAGCCAACCGAAATATGATCACCTTTTTTAAATGGTTTAGTTATAATGATTATAATACCATTGGCAATATTTGCTAGCGAATCTTTTAAGGCCATACCTATTGCTAGAGCAACTGACGAAAAAGCAACTAAAAATGAATTGCCTGAAAGTCCTAAAATCGAAACAATTGCAAAAACTAGAAGCAACCACAATATTACTTTTAATAAAGCTACAATAAATCCACCTATTGCGTTATCTAATTTCGTAGTATATACTATTTTCATTAGTATTTTAGTTAATAATTTAATTAAAAAATAACCAATTATGAATACTAGTATTGCGGCAACAATATTAATACCATAATTAGAAAAGAAATCACCAATTTTTATTATAATATCTTTAAAACTTTCCATATTTTCTCCTTGTCATTTATTTATTAAATATGACTAATTATAACATAATAAAAAATAATATTCAAATAAACGTATAATAAAAAATGCTTTTAAAGATTTAGAGATATTTATCCCTTTATCATTAAAAGCATTTTTTAATTATTGTAACATTGTTTTGTTTTTTAAATTTACTACTCCCATTACGATGGTTGCTACACTAGATGCAACAAAGATTGCAGAAAAAGCATATATTAATATGTTATTTGTCATTGTTGATGAAGCAATAAACATTGTCCCAAGTATTGTAAGTAATATATTAACTAGTGTTCTAGATAAAGAATATGTTTTATTTTCTTTAGTAATATAATAAGCAACAATTACTTCAGTTACACATCTCATTAATATCGCCATTCCCATAATAATTGATGCATTACTGATAATATTCATATCTACGAAAAAATTTATGATTGAAAATAGCGCAATCATTGTTAATAAAATCGTTTCTGTAAGGGAAAGTACATATATAGTTCCTTTGGCTTTTACAACTCTTTTTATAAGTAATAAACCATATGTATATATAAGAATACTAAACCCTACAAATAAGTATAAAATATTTTCACCTAAATTACTTATTAATGGTAGTATGGCTACTCCTAATAGTAAAAATAAAAAAGCTAATACAAACATTAAGATTGATTTAAAAATTTTGTTCATTTTTTTCACCTCAATGTTAGTATTAACCATTAGTTCATTTTTTAAACTTCTATTTTAAAATTAGTTCTTCGATATAATCTTGTTAAAAATAATATATAATCGGCTAATTCTTTAGTTATATATTTTTCATCTAAACGCCATTGCCAATTGTTTTCACTAGTTGAAGGGGTATTAATTCTAGATTCAATGCCAAGTCCTAAATAATCTTGAATCGGAATGATTGCAATGTTCGCTACACTTGACAACGCTAATCTAACCATTCTATCGCATATTTTATCATCACTTGTTAGATTAACATATTCACTTACCATGTGTTTAGTTTCTTTATCGAGCGTTTCAAACCAAGTTCTAATAGGTGGATTATCATGTGTTCCAGTATAAACTATACAGTTAGGTAAATAATTGTGTGGTGCATATGGGCTATCTCCATCTTTATCGAAACCAAATTGAAGTATTTTCATACCAGGAAATCCCGTTTGTTTAAGTAATTTATGAACTGCTGGGGTTAAGAAACCCAAGTCTTCTGCAATGATATGTAAGTCTTTACAATCCTTTATTGATTTAAATAATTTCATGCCAGGGCCTTTTACCCATTTTCCATTTTCGGCAGTTTCTTCTAAAGCATCAATTGAATAATATGATTCAAAACCTCTAAAGTGATCGATTCTTACTACATCATATAACTCAAATGATTTTTTAATTCTTGCGTTCCACCATTTGAAATTATTCTTCTCCATCTTGTGATAATCATATAAGGGATTACCCCATAATTGACCTTTTTTAGCAAAATCATCAGGTGGGCACCCCGCAACTCTTTTAGGTTTTAAGTCATTATCTAACTGATATTCTTCAGGGTTAGACCAAACATCTACGCTATCAAGAGCAACGTAAATTGGAACATCACCAATTATTTCAACCTTTTTTTCGTTTGCATATGCTTTTAACTTGTGCCATTGCTTTGCGAAAATAAATTGAATGAATTTATAAAATTTTATTTCTACCTCATTGCCTTTAATAAACTTATCAATAGCAACTTTTTTTCTTAATTTAAATTCGTTAGGCCACTCTTGCCATGATCTACCTTGAAAATAATTTTTTATGGCCATAAATAGGGCATAATCATTTAACCAATATGATTCGTTTTTATTAAATGCTTTAAAATCTTCATCATTTTCATCAAAGCGTTCATAAGCTTTTTTTAATATTTTAAAACGCCAACTATATAATAAACCATAATCAATAGTTAATTCAGAAGTCATATATTCACTTAAATCATTTTCTTCTAGTAGACCTTCTTCTACTAGCATATCTAAATCTATTAAATATGGGTTCCCCGCAAAAGCACTAAAAGTCTGATAAGGTGAATCTTTAAATGACGTTGGACCAAGTGGTAATACTTGCCAATAACTTTGCTTTGCATTTTCTAAAAAATCAATCCAATTATATGCGGTTTTGCCCATAGTTCCAATACCATATGGGCTAGGTAAAGATGTAACTGGTAGTAAGATTCCGCTTTGTCTCATAATTAACTCCTATTTATATTTTTAATATTATTGCGTCTTTTATGTCGTCAAGTTTAATTTCAATTATTTGTTCATCTTGATTAACATAAAGCATATCATTTTCTATTTTAAATGGTATTCCTTCATATGATTCATTATTATTGGTTTCAATGATAGTTGGAATAGGATGTTCTAACTTATACATTTGTACAATATTTTGTATTTTTTTTAATAATAATTCATCAATTTTCTTTGCTTTTCTTATTTCACTTTTTTTGTTTTCTTCTTTGCCTATTATTAGTTCTGCTTTCTCTTTGCTTTTTGATTTTTCAGGATCTCTACTATCATAGTATCTTTGAGAACCATTTGACATAATAGGGGTTGAAACAGTATGTATAAACAATAAAGGTTCAGGAATAACCTTTTTTATATTATTATTATTTTGCATTTTATCACCACTATTTATATATGAAACAAATAATGGTTTTATTAAATTTTTTTATTTATTCTTATTGTATATAAAAAGCATACCATCTAAAAGTAAGTTAGCATCATATATATAACTACTATCTAAATAAGCTTTTATTACATTAGAATAACCACCAGTGACAATTACTTTTGTTGAATAATCACCAATTTCGGCTTTTGCTTTGTTGACTAAACCTTCAACCATAGCAATATGTCCATAAAGTATTCCACTTTGAATACATTGTGATGTATCACCGTTAATAACTTTTTTAGGGACTTCTAGTGAAGTTCTTGACAATTTTGAAGTGGTTGTAACAAGACTATCCATTGAGCCCTTAATACCTGCACAAATTGCACCACCTAGGAATTCTTTATTTTTAGTGACAACTAATAATTTTGTTGCGGTACCCATATCGATGATGATTGTAGGTCCACCATACTTAATGTATGCTCCCACCGCATCACATAAAAGATCGGCACCAAGCTGTTTAGGGTTTTCAATTTTTATTTGTAAACAACTTTTTAAACCAGGTCCAACATTCATCGCCTTAACTTTAAAATATTTTTCAATCATTTGGTTAAAAACATGGTCTAGTTGAGGAACTACACTTGAAATAATCGCTCCGTCAACAAAATCATCTTTAAAATATTTATTAAGTGATGAACTTATCTTTTGATAATAATCATCTTCAGTTAATAAAGAATTTGTAACATATCTGAATGTATTTATTATTTGATTGTCTTTTGATATACCAAGTACAATATTAGTATTACCAATATCTATTAACAATATCAATTTAACCACCACCTTTTTATATATTATACACTAATTATTTAAATTTATCAATTTATAAACAAGAGCTATTTCTTTAGTTGCTAAAGATTTAAAATATTTTCTTAAAAGTGATATAATCTATATCGGTGATTAAAATGCGATGTAATTTAGAACTTTTCTACATATTTTTTAAAATCGGCTTGTTCACCTTTGGCGGTGGCTATGCAATGATTCCTCAACTCAAAGAAATTGTTGTTGAAAAGAAAAAATGGATTACTGAAGATGAAATGTTAGAAATAATTGCGATTGCCGAATCAACTCCCGGACCAATTGCAATTAATATAGCAACATTTATAGGTTACAAACAAAAAAAGTTCTTAGGGAGTTTATTTTCTACCATTGGTGTAACTTTACCTTCTTTTATCATTATTTTCATTATTTCATTATTCTTTAAAAATTTACTATCATATGAAATTGTTCAATACGCATTCATTGGGATTAAATGTGCAATTGCTTTTTTGATTATTAAAGCCGGCATTGAGATGTTAATCAAAATGGATAAAAAATTAGTATGGTTAATTGTTTTTATTGTATCAATAATTACTTTAATTATTCTTCAGTTATTCAATATTAATTTCTCATCAATCTTATTTATTGTTTTAGGTGGAATAATTGGTATTTTCATGTATGCCATATCTTCCTATAGAAAGAAGGAAAACATATGATTTACCTTTTATTGTTCTTAGAATTTTTAAAAATTGGTTTGTTTACTTTTGGTGGAGGATATGCAATGATTCCTCTTATTAGAGAAACTGTAGTTGCTAGAATGTGGCTTACCGAAAATGAGTTTTATGATTTTATTGGTATTTGTGAATCAACTCCTGGACCAATAGCTATTAATATGGCAACTTATGTCGGATCTACTCAAGCAGGATTTTTAGGAGCCGTTTGTGCTACAATTGGGGTAATTCTTCCATCTTTTATAATTATTATTCTTATTGCAAGTATCTTAAAACATTTTACTAATAATCCAATATTCAAAGCCTTTTTAAATGGAGTTAAACCTATTATCATTTCTTTAATTATCTCTACAGGATTAATTATTTTCTTAAAAAATATTGGATATAATTCTTTATCTTCCTTTACCTTTGATTTTAGGTCTTTAATAATTTTTTCATTATTAGTAGGAACATTTTTAGTCATCAAGTTTGTATTTAAAAAGAAATTAAATACCATACTGTTACTACTTTTTTCCGCAATTCTAGGAATAGTTGTTTATACATTCATCAATTAATATAAAAGAGGTATCGAAAATTGATACCTCATTTTTTATTTTTCTAAATAGTTTAATATAAAGTTAGCAATATTAACCGTGGCATTTTCATCAATGTTGATACGTTGAGAATCTTTAATTGCCTCGATTTTTCGATCGTCATCTAATAAATCAATTCCAACTTTTACTAATTCATCTGGAGTATTAGCTGATAATGCCATATTATGTGATACAAAAAAATCACGATTGGCATTTTCACATCCTGGTATTGGATAAGTTATTATCATTGGTTTTCTACTGGCAACTGTTTCAGTTGAAGTAAGACCACCTGGTTTTGTATATACAATATCAGATGCTTTCATTAAAATTGGCATTTGGTTAGTATGTCCCATTATTACGAAGGCATGATTGTCTTTATATTTTTTTACTAACTTATTATATATTTTTTCATTATTGCCACATATTACAATTACTTGAAAATCATTTATTCTTTCCTCTTTTGAAAAAGACTTGGTAAGTGCTACGAGTTTACCAGCTCCCATACTTCCGCCAATTAACAAGATTACTTTTTTATTTTCATCTAAATTTAATAATTTCTTTGCTTCGAGCTGACTATATGGTGCAAGTATTTTAGGTGAAAAAGGTATTCCAAAGGGATGAAGTTTTTCTTTTGGTAAACCTCTTCTAACGCATTCATCCATTAAATCTTTATGAGGAATAATGTATTCGTCACATTCAGTTTCTTCCCAAAACGGTGTTAAAGTATAATCAGTTAAAACGCCAAATATTGGAGGTAATTTAGCACCTTCTTTTCTTCTCATTGAAGTTAAAGTTTCGGCTGGATATAAATGGGTCATAACAATTGCGTCATATGGGTGTTCTTCTAGATAAGGTTCTAGATATTTATCCATTTTTTGGTTAACTAAATATACTGGTGATTTTTTGGTACGCTTGCTGATAAACATTCCAACATTGTAGGCACATCCAAATGCACTAGGCATTTTTTGAACAGTTTTAACATAAACATTGGCAACTCTTTTAGCAACTTTTTCGCCAGCTAAAGTCAAATAATCAAAAACGAATGCTTCATGTCCCATTTTTTCAAATTGTTCTTTTAGAGCGTTTGCTGCAGCGTCATGTCCTCCGCCAGTCTTACAAGATAACAATAATATTTTCATGTCTAACCTCTTTTAAAAATAAACTTTATTTCTTTTTCTTCTATTTCCTTAAGGGCTTTATTATGCCTAAATATAACCATTGCACCCACTAATATTGTTGACAATAAGATTGGAATAGATTTTATTATGAATATTGTCGCAAAAATCATTGTTACCATCCAACAGATATAGGTTACTACTGTTCTTAAGGCATGAGGGTTGATAATTAAAACTACTGAGAAAAAAATAAACCAGAAAGCAAGAATCAACACAGGTAAAAGATTTGGTATTAATCCTAAGAAAACACCAAAACTTGCGGCAATACATTTACCACCTTTTTTAAATCCATAATATAGTGGATATGCATGTCCTACTACAGGAGCCAGCATAACCAAAATGAATAAATAATCATCAGGATTTACAAAAAAAGTTGCAATATAAACAGGAAGGAAACCTTTAAGTAGTTCTAAAACCACTGCGATAATACCACAAGATAGTCCACCTAATTTGAAGGCATTAGCAATACCTGGAGTATGATCATCACTGTCTTTAATTGTATCAACATGTTTTATAAGTTTTGTAACTAAATAGCCAAAAAGAATGCTACCTATTAAATAGCCATTAAGTATTAATAAAAAGTATTTACCAAAGAACATCATTTTTTCAGACATTGTATTCTCCTTTCTAATTATTTTTTTATCCATTTTTACTCAATTATACTACTTTTGTAAGTATTTGTCAAATACAGGTTTATTACAATTGACTAAATTTGTCAAATCTCATAATTAAAAAAGTATAAACCTATTTCGTAGATTTATACTTCTTAATTTTTTCATATCTTGATGTGGAAATAGGTAACTATTGTCTGTTTTCTTTCTCACTTTTCTTTAATACATACACAGAAGAAAAAAACTTATTATACATAATTTACATTAATTTCAACTATTTTCTATTATAAATTAGAATATATGGTCACTATTTTAGAAATAAAAGTCTATATATGTCTTCGTAAAGCATAAAAAACGATACAGGCCTTGCTCTATTACCGCTTTATTTAAGACACAAAAGAATTCTATTTAGCCATAATTTAAGGGGCTAAAAAAAATAAAAGCTATGTATAAAAACATAGTAAAAAAGAAAATGGAGCAGGTGATGGGAATCGAACCCACGTAGTCAGCTTGGAAGGCTGAAGTTCTGCCGTTGAACTACACCTGCATTATAAATGGTCGGGACTGCAGGATTCGAACCTGTGACCCTCTGGTCCCAAACCAGATGCTCTACCAAGCTGAGCTAAGTCCCGAAGTCTTATCTATTATACTATAATTTGTTCAAATAGTCAAATAAATGGCGCGCCAGACAGGATTCGAACCCACAACCCCTTGATCCGTAGTCAAGTATTCTATCCAATTGAACTACTGGCGCATAAACAATGGCGGTTCCAACGAGACTTGAACTCGCGATCTCCAGTGTGACAGACTGGCATGTTAACCACTACACCATGGAACCATTGGTGCGGGCGACAGGAATCGAACCTGCACTCAAAAGAACTAGATCCTAAGTCTAGCGCGTCTGCCAGTTCCGCCACGCCCGCCTTTTCAACAATGCTTTAATATTATAGCATATTTTAAATACTGTTGCAAGAAAAATGACTTATTTATTTTACTTTCTATATTAAAAATAAGGGCAATGCCCTTATTTTGTTTCAGTATGATCACAAACTGTTAATCCACAACCACATTCAGTTGCTAATTTTTTACCAGCACATACACATGCTTCCTTAGTTTCATAATGTTCATTTAAAACATTCCCGTTTTGATCTTTTATTTCCCAATTGTTTTGTTCTTTACAAGGTCTGCAAGTTATTGTTTTTTTCATAATTTCGCCTCACTTTCACATTTATTATTTCCATTTAATATTTTTTTATATCTTACAATTTTTGTGTAAAAAAACAAGAGTTAAAATGTTAACTCTTGTTTAAAATATTAATGTCTTTTTTTACTTATTACAACAAGTGGAATAAACAACGTTAATGCAATTATAGATACTATTGTTGCGGAACTTGATTTACAATTACTTGTTTTTATCTTATTTAAATTTGCTAATGCTTGTGATGCTATACTTTGAACTGTATCTAGATCAGTTGCTTCATTTAATTTTGATTCAAAATCTTTAAGGATTTGATCTACTTTTTCTTGATTTTTCTTACTATATTTTTTACTTTCAATACTTTTATATACTTTTTCTTTAGCGTCTTTTTTTGCCATTTCTATGGCTGCACTAGTATGTTCACTTGCAGTCTTTATTTTACTTATTTCTACTCGTGCTTCTTTAATAATTTCTACTGATTTAGTTAAATCATACGCATTTTCTACAATTTTTTCGTTTGCTTTTTTTACTATATCTTCAATTGCAACTACATCTTTTTCTAAATATTCATTATAGTTTACATCACATGGCAACCAAGTTATTAAAAAGTTCTTATGACTAGTTCTATTTGGAGAAGATTTTACATCATAATCAATACTTATATAAGTAGATAAATTTGATAAAGAAGAAAGATCACATTCAATATAGTCTGAACTTATGTCAGTTACAAAATCAGTTTTGTTACCATAGTTAACTGAAGCAAATGTAATTAATCCTTCGGTATCAACAACATCATACTCTAGAATAAATGTATCATCTAATATATCAAAATAACCGTTTGCTAAATAAGGTGCTGCTTTTCCGGTTGTAAATTCTGTTACATAGCTTGTTTTATTAGTATTTATACCTTTATATGTAACATCATAATTATATTTTATTTGATATGTTGTTGCAGGTTTAAGATCATCAATTAATAATTCGTTGCTAGTCATATTAATTTCACGATTATCAATTAATACTTTTACATTTTTAATTTCAACATCTTTTGAAATTTTACCATATGATGCTACTAATGAAGTATCTGTGTAATCAGAGTATTTCATTTTAAGTGATGGTACAGTAATTAATAAGAAATTAGCGTTTTGTCTTTCATTATTATCTGAAGGTGAATTTACAACAACAAATTCGCCTTTTTCGTTTCTAATGCCAAAAGTTGAAGAACCACCACCATCAATGTTATATGCCATTGTGCATCCATAGTATTTCATTAACACACCTTGTTCATCTTGAGTCATTCCATACATGCCACTTGAAGCTTGACGTCCATCAATAACACAGAAGAATAAATTACCATTTTCTTGAATACCAATACAAGTACGTGGATGACGGTCTTCTCTCATACCATCAGAATTATTAGTAGACACTATTCCGTTTTCAACAAGGGTAGAACCTACTGCTTGAATTTGGTCACAATCTTCAAGATCACCTGTTACCTTTTTTTGAATTCTAACTAATGTACCACTAGCTAATTTTTCTTTGACTTCTTCATTTTTAGTTACGATTGCAAATTGACCAAAAGATAATTCTCTAGTTTCATTTATCTTATCAATAGTGCCTTTAGCAAAAACAACATTTTTAGTTGGAAGACATCTATTTGCACTAATTACAATATAGCTGTTTTGACTTGGTACAGTTGTTGTAATTAGGTTTGGTGTGCCACCCCCAACATTTTCTTTATATGTGTAATATACTGCGGTTTGATTGTCACCTGGTTCAGTATTTAAAAATTCTACTTCTGTTTCATATATTATATTTTCATTTTCATCATATATTGTTAAGAAATGATTTTTAGAGAATGTTAATTTTTCAGTTGCGACAAATGAATTATTGCTACCATCATTTTTATAACCTATACTTTTAGACTCAACAACTCTTAACAAATCGCCATTAGAAAGGGCAGATCCTGTTGTATGATATGGTAAAGCTTTATCTAAGCCTTTAATATCATAGAAATCACCATTTACTCCCGCAATTACAGTCCAACCTGGATTATCATTTTCAAATCTTTCAACTACTTTTGTTAATGTTTGTTTTGTCCAACCTTGCGGATTTGGATATGTAAAATTAACTATTCTTACATCCTTTCTACTAGGAACACTAACAAAATTAACATTTTGTAAGCTATCAATTACATCTGATTGATTATTACAACGTTTTGCAGTAGAAATAGCTTTAACATTAGTATATTTAATACCATACCCTAAATCCATTTCTTTTAATGTTTCTTTTTCTTGGTAACTAGCATATTCACTTTCTTCAATTTTAGTTCCATTTGCATAAACTAGATTACCAAAGGAATAAACAAAAATAAGCATAAATGTCATTAATACTGACATAAATAATTTAAGTGTTTTCTTCATTTTTCAACTCTCCTTCTTGCATTATAAGTATATCATATTTAGATTTATTTAGCAATTTTTTAACTAAAAGTTAGTTTGATATATCTAAAAAATAAAAACTTGGATTAAAAATCCAAGTAATTATATCCAATCATCCTCTAGAATTGTATTTACCATCCCAAGTTGAAACAATAATATGATCGCCTTGTTCGATAAACATTGGTACTTTTACAACTAAACCAGTTTCAGTAGTTACTTCTTTTAATGCATTTGTAGCAGTGTTTCCAGCAACAGCAGGTGATGCTTCAGTAACTTCTAATGATACTTTTTCAGGTAAGTTAATACCAAGAATTTCATCTCCATAGAAAACAATTTCAACAATCATAGATTCTAATAAGAATTTAGATTCCCATTGAAGTCTTTCTGCAGGTATTTCAACTTGTTCATATGTTTCCATATCCATAAAGCAGTATTCAGAACCACCATATAAATATTGCATCTTTTTCTTTTCAATCATTGCTTGTTCAAGTTTTTCTCCCGCATTGAATGAATATTCTGTTGTAGTACCTGTTCTTAAGTTACGTAATTTAGTACGAACAAACGCTTGGCCTTTACCTGGTTTTACATGTTGGAAATCAACAATTGTAAAAATTTGGTTGTTATAAAGAATTGTCATGCCTGTCTTAAAATCAGCAGTAGTAATTGACATATTTTCCTCCTAAGTATTTTTTATTAAATTTACTTGTATATTATATCAAGTTTCATATTTTTTTTCAATTGATTAACAAAGAATTTGCATATTTTTTTCAATTTAGCTATAATAGAGTTGGTGATATAAATGCGAAAAATATATATTTCTAAAAATATTGGTTTTTGTTATGGTGTAAGTAGAGCAATTAAAATAGTACGTGATACGATAACTAACAAAGATTTACCAAGACCCATTTATTTATTAGGAAGCCTAATCCATAACCACTATATAAACCTTTATTTAAAAAACAACAACGTGATTGTACTTGATGGTGATACTAGAGACAATTTACTAAATAAGATTGAATCTGGGACTGTCGTTTTTACAGCTCACGGAGTTAGTGAAGCAATCAAAGAAAAGGCAATTAATAAGGGCTTAAATATTGTTGATGCAACTTGTCCATACGTTGAAAAAATGTTTAAAGCAATGGAAGATAAGATTAAAGATAATTATCACATTATTTTTATAGGTAAAAAAAGTCATCCAGAATCAGAAGTGGCCATGAGTTTTTACCCTAACGTTACCCTATATGATGAAAATAATTTACCAGATATAGCTGGTAAAATTGCATTATGCCATCAAACTACAATGTCTTCTTATGATATAAATGAAGCATACCAAATTTTAATAAATAAATATCCTAACATTGAAAAGTTAGACATGCTATGCAAAATTACCGAAAATAGGCAACAAGAATTAAAGCTGTTTAAAAATAATAATGTCCCTACCTTAATTATTGTGGTAGGTGATTCAATTAGTAACAACTCTACTAAATTATATGAAATGGCAAAGAGAATTAATAATGTTGATACAATATTTGTTTCAAGTGTTAATGAATTAAATCTTGATGATTTAAAGATTTATCAAGAAATACATCTTTTTAGTGGGACATCAACCCCAAAAGCAATTGTTGAAGAAATATATAATGTTTTAAATAATTTAGATAATATTCCCAAGATAAAATACGAATCAAAATTAAAACTAGATGATTATATAAAGTAAATAAAAAAGCCTTTTTGAGGCTTTTTTTACTTTGTCTTTTCATACACAATTACAAACATAACTTGTCTTGTTATATCAAATTCTACTTCTATTAAAGTATCTTCTTTTTCAATATAGCCAGTAAAGTAAGTATCATCTTTAAGTGTATAACTTTTTCCACTGAATGTTGTAACTACAGTAATATCTGGGTTAAATTTTCTTTCAACTGGATTTTGGGAATCGATTTTAGAGAAAAAACTTTCAGTAATTTTTCTTGCTTCTTTAGCATTAGCAAATGAAATTATACGCCATGATTTACAACTATATTCAGTTTCATTATAAACAATCTTATAATCTAATTGTTCATCTAAATATTCAGTGTAATAATCACTAGGAAGCGTAACATCCATATTTGTATTGATTATTTCCATTATTTCATCATTGTTGGCAGCTTTTTCAATATGGTTAATTGTTATTGCTTGAGTAATATATGCGAAACACATAAGTGACATTAGTATTCCAACTACAATATTTTTGATACTTTTAAAATTATATTTTATTCTAAAAATTATACCAACCACAATGCTACTAATTGGAATTAATAAGGCAATTACATTCTTTAATACGTTAATCCACAAATAATTATTTCTAGTTATAAGTTGAAATAAAATACCGACTATTCCTGTCGCAAAAAACGAAGCGAACACCAATACCCACGCTATGGTATTTAATTTTTTATTGCCAGTTTCTTCAGGTTTGTTTTGACCAATAATTTCAACATTACTTAAATGCAATGCATTTGTAATATTAGGTAGTTCTTCCTTATCAATTGTCGTTTTATCAATAATGATTATTAAACCTTGTTGAGTTTTATGAGCAGTTATTAAATATTTTGTAGTATCAATGAATGGTTGAAACTCATTATAGTAAAATTTCTTTTCTTCTTCACTCGCATCATCTTTTCTAACAATCATATAATCATCATAAAATGTAAACTCACGCTTTTGATTACCATATGTTTGAAGCCAATTAGCTTTTACTTGCTTTTGTTTAATATTGCCATAAATTGTTCTTGTAATTTGTCCTATTCCTAAAATAAAGAGAATAATACTAACAAAATATGCCTTATCATATCCTAAAAACATACAGCCCGCAATAATATAGCAAATTGAAAAAATGATATTAAATGCTAAAGCACTTGTTGAGTTTTTGCCAAATAAAGTATCATAAGTTTCTTCGTCATATTTCACTGATGCACTACCAATTGGTTGA
The DNA here is from genome assembly GCA_003539625.1 of Acholeplasmatales bacterium. Taxonomy (GTDB): domain Bacteria; phylum Bacillota_I; class Bacilli_A; order ML615J-28; family CAG-313; genus CAG-313. The sequence continues at coordinate 29,426 of DPOU01000024.1, read as the reverse complement.
TCTATATGTTCAGTTGAATCTTCTACCGTTCCTTCAATTGGTTCAACTGATGTTGTTTCCTCATTTTCTTCATAATTTTTTTGGTTTGTTGAATCAAAGTTATAATGATTGATAATTGTAAAATAATCTAGTCCTACCCCAAAAGTATTGGCAATAGCTAATTTCTTATCTAATGATGGTTCTAGTTCATCATTTTCGTATTGGTTTATTTTTTCAGGTGTATCATTAATAGCACTTGCTAATTCTTCAACACTCATTCCATTTTTAATTCTTAGTTCTTGGATTCTTTTTCCTATATCCATGTCAATTCCTTTCTACACAGTTGTGTAATTTTATTTATTTACATTATAACATATTATTTAATATTTTATTAATTTTTTGACTTAAATATAACATTTTTTCATTTATACTTCAGATTGACAACTGGAATTAATAAAAAAATAGTGCTAAATAAATCTATTCAGCACTGTTTTCATCTTTTTTCAAATTAACGTACATACTATTCAATAAAACATATGTACCTTCATTATCAACATAATCTTGCGTTAAATCCCAACACATTAATCCACCAAGATTGTTATTCTTGACATACTCACACTTATCTTTGATGCTTCTTTCGTTGTCGTAACTATAGAACATACCAGCTCTTATGATATACGCAGCACAAGATACTTCATCATACATCTCAACATATGTAGTATCTTTTAACATCAACTCTTTTAATTTTGCAAAGGTTAATGGGTTACTTGCCATTGATGTTGATAAGCTTGCGCCAAGGTTTTGATTATCTGTACTAGCAAAAAAGCCTCTTCGACAATAAAATGCAGCACCTGGTATTATTTTTTTACTATCTACTCTAGAACTCATAAATTTAACAGCTCTGTCCATGCTGGAACTAGCATATGCACTACTATATAGAGCAGAATCATGATAAGCATTATTACCCATTGCGTAATCATAGGTCATTAAATTAAATATATCAATGTATTCATCTAATGCTTTGTAATCATAAAATGAATCGCTAGTAGTTACTGCTATTGATAATATTAAATCTTTACGATATGCTAACATTGCTTCTTTTAATGATTTACAAAAAAGAGTTAAATTAGTTTTATCACTAGGATGATAGTCTATTCCTGCAGCACCGCTTGTTGGATATTCCCAGTCAATATCAATTCCATCAAATTGATATTTTTTTAGTGCCTCCATTATTGAATCTATTAATACTTTCCTACTACTTTCAGTACGCATTGCGGTACTAAATCCACCACTTGCCCAGCCACCAATTGCAAGTACTATTCTTACACCTTTTTCACGATAAGAAAGGATTTTTTCGGTATCCATACTTCCTGAAATATATAATTTTCCTGATGATATTTGCGCAAATGAATAATTTATAATATCTAATTGTTGAGTAGCTGAATCAGTTAATCCTTTAAAACTACCACTGTCATATAGATATCCACTAACAATGCTACCATAATTAAGAGGTTTTAAATCAATTTTTGCAATTTTTGTTTTAAAACTTAAATTGTAAACATATGATTCAGTTTCAACTCTTACGCTTATTTCTATTTCAACATCTTGAGTTAATCTAGTTACTTTACCATAATTAGAAAATACTTCTTCATTAGAGGAGCTCCATGTAAGAACTGCCGAAGAATTGTTTAATTGCATTGGCAATTTAATATCCGAATCAATTACTTCAGGTATTAAACTAGCCAAAGTTTCATTTAATGTTTTACGGTTCATTTCCCATCTCATATATAATTTTTTATTTGATGTAATTGGCATAGAAAAATCAAATTTAGTATTACCAATATACCAACCAAGAAAGTCATAACCTTCTTTTATTGGTTCTGTTGGCTCATCTAAACAATTATCATATTCTACTTGTTTTACTTCAACTATATTGCCATTTTCATCTCTATATTCTACCCTAAATGTTTTTGACTGCCATTTTGCTTCTAATTCTAAATCATCATATATTAGATTAGCATCTGTTAATTTTTCATCACCATTATACCAGCCGATAAATTCAAACCCCTCTTTTTCCAAACTCTTTATAGTTGGTAATGTGGCACCATAGTCAATCTCAATATCTGGTAGTTCTTCATCACAATTGGTATTAAATTTAATTAAGCATTTGGTTCTTTGCCATTTTGATACTAGTTCCAAATTGGTTGTAATTTTGGTTGAAAAATCAAATTTTGTATCGTCATTATACCAACCCAAAAATTCAAATCGTTCTCGAACTGGTGTTTCTGGTTCACTAATGGTTGTACCAGCTTCAATGGTATATGATTCATTGTCAAATTTAACAACTACCATAGTCGTTTTTTTACGGCAACTAATTAAAAATAAAAAGCTAAAAATACCTATAGCAAAAATTAGTTTTGTTATTCTTTTCATTTCAATATTTTTTGCACAAAATCATGTGCTCCCTTTCTTGATCTAAAAATTTGAATGTCAACATTTTGATATTGAAAACATTTGTGCATTAATGCTGGATAATAATTTGTTTTAAACAATTTTGCCCATGTGATTAATTCACGATATTCTGTATTAAATGAATCATGGCATCCTTCATTAAGATCTTGTCTTTTGAAAAATATGCCTTTTAAAGTTCTAAAAAACACTCCCCTAATACATTTATTTTTTTCGATATCTAAAACAATTACTAAATCGGCTTGTTTTAATCTTTCATCTAGTGATTCAATATAATTGCCATCCATTATCCATTCTTCATTATTTACTAACGTTGATAATTTGTTTATCCATTCATCTTGAGTAGGACGTCCCCAATTAGGAAGCCAATATTCTTTGTCTAGATGAACTACTGGTATTCCTGTTCTTTTTGAAATTGAATTAGATAAAACTGTTTTACCTGATCCCGTGGAACCCAAAACTATAATCCTTTTGTATTTTCTTTCTTCCATATGCCATTTCCTCATTGTTAAACTGATTATACTATATTATTGTTTTTTTAACAATGAATTAGCAATTACTAGAGAACATTTTTTGTCAAAAAAAAGCAATATTAGAAACCTAATATTGCTAAAAAATACTATTGTTCTGGGATGTATCTACAAAACAAGCAAATCATCACACCATTTTCTTCAAGTATTACATGAGCTATACGCATTGATGCACCACATTCACAATGTCCAACATGTGACTCACTATCAATTCCATCATAATAATATTCAAACACGTGGTTATATGTATATGATTTACCACATTTACAAACTATTTGATGAGTATGGTCATCATCAATAACATATTCATTACACTCATGTCTTTCGGTTATTCTTTGTCCACATGCGCATTCAGCATAATGTTCATTAGGATCATCTTCTGAATTTATATAGTAATAAACATGATCTACATATACACTAGCTTGACACTTGCTACATTTTACAACTACATGTCCTGTTGCCACAAAGCCTATGTCATGATTTTCACTTTTTTCATCGCCACAAAAGCATTGTAACATGTGTTCTTTTGCGTTATTTTTTAAATAAACATAACTATGAACATGCTCACCTATACTATTACAAATACTAGTATAAATTTAATAATTTTCTTCATTAGTTTTCCCCTTCATTTTGATTTTTATTTGATGCAAATTCAAATGCTTCTTCATATCCTTTTTGATCAGAAAAAACACTTATATGCTTTTCATTATCTATACCAAATGCTAAAGCTGCATCATAATATCCACTATATTCTGTATCTCCAATTTTTAAATATGATTTACCATTATAACAATGTGGTGTTCCCTCTGCAAATTTTATTTCACTAAGTGTTACTAATTCGTAATTTTGTGTTTCTTCTGAATACACGTAGATTTTTATTGATAAATAACGATGATTTTCTCTTCCTCTATATGTTGCATCTTCAAATACATTTATCCCATTTGCTAATTCATATTCTTCTCTTGTTATTTCATATATTTCTAATTTTGCTTTCTTGAAAAATTTGTTTTCTTTTTCACCCTCTGCATAATACTCTCCAGTTTCTATTGGATAAAGTGGTGGTACACATCCTGCACAAATTAATAACATAAATATGCTTATTGCGATTAATATTTTTTTCATTAGTTTTCTCCTTGTGTCAATTTGAGTAAAAAAATAGACTTCCTTGGAAGTCTACTCATTTTCCCCCATTGTTCTTATATTAAAATTATAGTTGCATTATAACATATAATATTTTTAATTGCAAATATTTATGTAAAAAATGTCAATTATGCTCGAAGAACAATGTTATATCTATATTCTAATGATTTTAAAATGCGTTTGATTTTTGAAGCAATAACTTCATCTGTCAATGTTTCTTCAGATTCAATAGTTATTCTTACCGCAACGCTCTTTTTGTTTTCAGGAATCTTATCTCCAATATATAAGTCAAAGATTTTTACATTTGAAATCATCTTATCACTCTTACGAATTGCTTCTAATACTTCACCAATTGATTGTTTAACATCCATAACTAGTGCTAAATCGCGTTCAACTGAAGGTACTTTAGAAACAACTTTAAAGTGTTCAACTTCTGGTTTTGTATCTGTAAGAAGATCGAGTGATAATTCAAATACATAGCTTTCAACTAAGTCATTATCTTTAGCGTATTTAGGATGAATTTCACCAATAAATCCAATTAGTTTGCCATTATACATTATTTGGGCACTACGTTTTGGATGTAGTTCATCAACTGCTTTTTCTAATGTTAAATACTCAACATTTACTCTAAGTTTTCTAAATAATACATCTAGTATTCCTTTTAAATAATAGAAATCTACTTTTTCACTTTGACTCTTCCACAAAGTGTTTGGAATATTTCCATTAATTATTCCAGAAAGTAACGTTTCTTCATATGTTTGTTCACCAACTTGGTAATATTTTTTACCAATTTCGAAGAATGCATTGTCAGTTATTTTTCTTGCTTGATTATATTTAACAACATCAATTAAACTAGAAAGTAGAGTTCTTCTCAATACTGAATGATCTTCACTCATTGGGTGTAATAATTCGATTGATTGTTGTGTTTCATCACTCATAATTGAAAATTCATTTTGGCGTTTATGACTTATTAACGAATATGTTACACATTCATTCATTCCTAAATCAACTAAAGTATGTCTAGCAACTCTTCTTGCTTTTTGTACTTCAGTTAAACCACCACTTATGTTCATTACTGGAAGAGTTTCATTTAATTTATCATATCCATAAATTCTTGCGATTTCTTCAACTAAATCTTGTTTTATTGAAATATCCATACGTCTATTTGGAACGCTTACTAATAATTGATTGCCTTCAATTTTAGTCTCAAATGATAAAGCTCTGCATATTTCATTCATAGTTACTAGTGGTATTTCTATTCCTAAGTAATCTTGAATATATTTTTCATCAATTGTAAATTCTTTATTAGGAAGATAATTCATTCCTTCATGAACATATCCTTCCAAAACTTTACCATCAGCATATTTTTCTAGTAAATAACATGCATAATTGATTGCCTCAAGTGATTGATTTAAATCTACACCTCTTTCATATCTAACACTTGCTTCACTTCTAAGTGCTAATCTAGAAGAAGTTTTACGAATACTTAATGGTCTAAATACTGCAGATTCTAATACTACATTTTTAGTGTTTTCTGTTACTTCTGTGTTGCTAGATCCCATTACCCCCGCAATGCAAACAGGCTTTTCTCCATCAGTTATTACAATATCACTCTTAGTAAGGGTTCTTTCAATATTATCTAGTGTTATGGTTTTTTCACCATCATATGCACGTCTAACAACTATCTTATTGCCAAGTTTATCTTGGTCAAATGAATGAAGTGGTTGACCAAATAACATTAATATGTAGTTTGTTATATCAACAACATTATTTATTGGTCTAATGCCACTAGCTATTAATCTTGCTTTAATAAAATTAGGTGATTCTTTAATTTTAACATCTTTGATAACTCTTGCGTAATAAGAATAGCAATTTGATGTAAGTAATTCTACACTTATTTCATCACTAGTCTTCTCATTTACTTCATGCAAATTACACTCTATAGGCAATTCTTCAGTACGATACATTGCTTTGACGTCTTTTGCAACACCCTTCATAGATAATAAATCCATTCTATTAGGGGTTAGTCCTAATTCTATTACATAATCATCTAGGCCAAGATATTCAAGAGCAGGTGTACCAGGTACAGCATCATCACCTAATACATAGATACCATGAGCATATTTTTCAGGAACATATTTTGATTCTAAACCTAATTCTTGTAATGAACAAATCATACCATTAGATTCAACACCTCTAATTGTTGATTTTTTTATTGTACCACCAGGAAGTACTGCCCCTGGTAATGCTACAATAACATGTTGGCCTTTTTCAACATTCGGTGCTCCGCATACTATTTGTAAATCATAATCACCAAAGTTAACTTGACATACATTTAGGTGATCTGAATTTTCATGTTTTGCTTTTTCTTTAACATATCCAACAACTAAATTAGTTGCTTTGATTAATTTAGAAAAAGATTCAACTTCAACGCTATATAAAGACATTTCTTCAGCTAATTTCTCAGCTGGTACATTTAATTTTACTAATTCTTTTAACCAATTGTAAGATACTATCATATTATCTTTCTCCTTCAAATTGTTTTAAAAAGCGATAATCATTAGTGTAGAAATTTCTAATATCATCAATATTGTGTCTTAGCATTGTTACTCTTTCAATACCTACACCAAATGCAAAGCCACGATATACTTCTGGATCATAACCTGCACCTTTTAAGACATTAGGGTGAACCATACCAGCACCTAATACTTCTATCCAACCAGTATGTTTACACATAGGGCAACCTTTACCACCACATTTGAAGCAACTTACGTCAACTTCAACACTTGGTTCAGTAAATGGGAAATATGATGGTTTAAATCTAATACTACGATTTTCACCAAACATTTTTTTCATCAATAAGCTTAATGTTCCTTTTAAATCTGACATCGTAATATTTTTATCTACAACTAAACCTTCAAATTGCATAAATTGATGAGAGTGAGTTGCGTCATCATCATCACGACGATAAACTTTACCAGGGCAAACAATTTTTACTGGTTTACCAGCCGCTTCAAGTAAAGTTCTAACTTGAACTGGTGAAGTTTGTGTTCTTACTAAAACATTCTCATTAATATAGAATGAATCTTGCATATCACGTGCAGGATGACCTTTTGGAACATTTAGCATTTCAAAATTGAACACATCTACTTCAACTTCTGGTCCTTCTGCAATACTATATCCCATACTAATAAAGATATCTTCTAATTCTTCGATAACTTTGTTTAATGGATGCATACTACCATTTTTAAATTGATATCCATCCATAGTTACATCGATAGCTTCTTTTTCTAGTTGGGCGTTGATTTCAGCATTTTCTATGGCAACTCGCTTATTAGCTATAGCAAGTTCAATTTCTTGTTTTACTTTATTTGATGCTGCACCAATTGTTTTCTTTTCTTCAATAGTCGCACTAGCAAGTGTTTTCATTATTTCAGCTAATGGACTTTTCTTTCCCATATAATAAGCCCTTAATTCATTCAATTCTTGCATTGTTGTTGCGGCCTCTATTTTTACTATGGCCTCTTTTTTAATTTCATCTAATTGCATTTTTTCCTCCTAAAAATAAAAAAACCTCGTCTTATATAAAAGGACGAAGTAATCGTGGTACCACCTTAATTTAAGAAATGAAACATTTCTCCTCATTAATCCATTAACGCTAGAAACACGGGTTTTTTTAGAACCTCTCATGGGTGAACTTCAATAACAATCTTAATAAATTTGCTTTCAGTCTGTGGCAAATTCTCCCTAAATTAATCTATGTCATCTACTCTTCCAATCAACGATTTTTTTATTACTATCTTATTATACCGCAATTATTTAAAGTTTACCACTAAAGTGATAATTACTTTTTTATAAGAAAGAATCTACTTCATAAAAATGGAGTAGATTCTTTCTTCTTATCTTGGATAGTTACTATTGTTAGGTTCATTTACATGAACTTCACTACAAGAGTATTGAGGAATAAATTCATTTTCAGTTACATAATGATGTACGATTTCAGTATGATAGTTGTGAACATATGGTTGTTTTGTAACATGATATTGATTAATTACTTCTTTAGAACAAGTTACAATAGGAGGACAGCATTTGTAAGTAGTTGGACATTGTTTTTTACAACCACATCCACCATTATTACCAATGTTTCCACAAGTACAATGTTGATTGTTATTCATTTCTCCAGTTTGGGTATTAGTAGTTTCTTGGTTGTTGAAATTCATTCCTGGAAAGTTAGTATTTTGAAATGGATTATTAAATCTTTGCACAAAATCACCTCCTTCGTTTGTATTATATTGATTTATTTAAAATATGTTTGTGCTAATGACATATTTTATGCTTTTTTGACAAGTAAAAAGCGTATAATAAAAAAGAAAAGAAAAAGGAGATATTAATATGTATTTAACCCCTGTTGTTATTGAACAAACCAATCGTGGTGAAAGAAGTTTTGACATCTACTCACGTTTATTAAAAGACCGTATTATATTAGTTTTTGGAGAAATAAATGATGCGCTTTCCGCAAGCATAATAGCTCAATTACTATTTTTATCAAGCATTGATAAAGAAAAAGAAATATACCTATATATTAATTCACCCGGTGGAAGCGTTTCAAGTGGTCTTGCAATTTATGATACTATGAAATATATCCCTAATGATTGTGTAACAATCGGTATGGGAATTTGTGCAAGTATGGGAGCTTTTTTACTATCTAGTGGAACCAAAGGTAAACGATATGCTTTAAAACACACCAAAATAATGATTCATCAACCACTTGGTGGTGCTCAGGGTCAAGCAACAGATGTAATGATTGTCGCCGAAGAAATCATTAAAATTAAAAAACTTTTAAACTCTTTGCTATGTGAACATACTGGTAAACCTATTGATGTTATTGAAAAAGACTCTGATCGTGATTTTTATATGGATGCAAAACAAGCAAGAGATTATGGCCTTATTGATAAAATATTAGAAAAAGGATTTTAGCTAACTAAAATCCTTATTTTTCCCATTTTGGTCTACTATTTATGCTTACTATTTCTCCAGTTACCGGATGTGTAAATTCTAAATGTGCACTATGCAAATGTAGTATTTGATCTGTGGTTGGTGTTCCATATAATTCATCACCAATTATTGGAAAGCCAAGATTTGCAAAGTGTAATCTAAGTTGATGTGTCTTTCCCGTATGAAGAGTTGCCATTACTAGCGTAGTATCATTAGTTCTATCTAAAACTTCAAAACTTGTTTTGCTATTGATAAACTCATCAGTTACAATTCTTTTGATAATACTTGTTGGATCTTTTTTTATACCATTAGTGATTATTCCTTTATCTACAGGAATTAATCCTTGAACTTCAAGAATATATTTTTTATCTATTTGTTGCTTTTTTATTACATCAGCAATATAGGGGTTTTTGGCAAACATAATGATTCCTGAAGTTGCATAATCAAGGCGACCTATACAATGAATATTAGCACGTATTCCTTTTCTTTTGTAATAGGACATAACATAATTAGAAAGCGAGTTAGCATAGTGATTTCTTGTTGGAATACTTGCTAGATTATTTTCTTTATTAATTATTAAAATATAAGAGTCTTCATATAGTATCTCAAAATCATGTTTAGTCGAAATTATATTTTCTCCTTGATTAGATGTAGGTAAAACAATTTCTACTAAATCATTAGGTTTTATTTGATACCAATTTTCAACGCTTTGGTCATTAACAAGAATTTGACCATTACCATTTTTTAACTCTTTAGAAATGTTTTCAGTAAAGCCTTTTTCTAATAAAAAGTCTTTGACTAGCATTTCTTTTTCAGCGATATAACGTTTTATCATTTTACCACTTTTTCAAATCTACTGAAGAAATTTCATTTTCTAAAGGATCCGCTACTTGACTTCCTTCTAATTCTACCATCAAATGGTGAATTTGTGACATTTCTTCATCTAGTTTTGTTGCCGCAAGACTTGCACTTTTAAGTCTTTCTTTGATACTATCAGGTATTTGTTTTTGATATTTATATTTTAGAGAGTGTTCAATACTAGCCCAGAAATGCATGGCATGAGTTCTTATTTGAAATTCTAAGATAAGTGGTACTTGCCCATCAATAGTTTCTACTTGATATGCCATTATTAAGTGCAACGAACGATAACCACTAGGTTTTACATTTTTAATGTAATCTCTTTCTTCTAGTAAAGTAACATCTTTACGATTTTTTAGTAATTCCGCAACACTATACACATCATCAATATATTTACAAGTTATTCTAACTCCGCCTATGTCATATACCTTTTTAGCAATATCTTCTTTTTTTACATTTAGTCTCTTAGCTTTATCTAAGATACTATCAGGAGATTTAACACGTCCAGTAACTATTTCAATAGGACAATATTCGCCACGTAACTGATATTGCTTTTTTATTCCTTCAATTTTTAATATGAATCCCTCTACTGCTAATTCATAGGGTTGTAAAAACCTTTCCCATTCTATTTCTCTCATTTTCATTACTCCTATTCTTGTGAATATTATACCATAGATATAATATTTTCTCAAACTTTTTATTCTTTAAAAATTTTTAAAATTTTCTATACTAATTAGTTGATATTTTATTTTTTTTGTGTATAATTTATTCGATATTGAAAAACGTAATAATGAGGTAATATTTATGTCTAAAGAAATAGAAATCGAATTTAAAACATTATTAACTAAAGAAGAATATGTAAATCTATGCACTAAATTTGCAGATAAACGCGGAAATCTTCAAATCAATTATTATTTCGATACCCCACGTTTTACATTAAAAGCTTCTGAAATTGGCCTTCGAGTGAGAAAAAGCGATAAATACGTAATGACTCTTAAACGAAAGAAAGGCTATGCATTGCAAGAAATTAATGAAACTATCTCAGAAGAAGTTTTTCAACAATTTTTAAAGGATGGAATTATTCCTGTTGAAGAAATTAGAAATGAATTAGAGGATGTTTTGAAGGGGCAAAAAGTGATTAACTATATGTCTTTATCTACATTTAGAATTGGTTTCCCTTACAAGAAAGGAAATATTGCCATTGATAAATGTAAATATGTTGATACGGTTGATTATGAACTTGAGTATGAAGCTACTTCATATGAAGGTGGTAAACGTGAATTTGTTGAGATTGTTCGCGAATTTGGAATTGTTTATAAAAAGAGCAAGCCTAAAATTAAACGTGCTTATGATGCATTAAAGAAAAAAATATAGAAGCAGCAAAAAAATGCTGCTTCTTTTATTTTTTAGAGTATTTCACATTGATAGGCTCAGCATCAAAATCACTAAAACTATCTAAGTTACGAAGTTCTTTTGGTAGGAAAATAGTGATATCTTCATTATTATAACCGACCTGTAATTCATTTTCATTAATGATTATTGGTCTTTTTAATACACTAGGATAGTCGATAATGAATTCGATAAGTTCTTGGACACTCATATTATCAGGGTCCAATTTCTTTTCTTTGAAGACTTTAGATCTTGTTGATATGATATCATCAAAGCCATTTTCACTATTGGCAAGCATTCTAAAGATATCTTCTTTGCTAAGTTTAATGCTAAAAATATTCTTTTCTGAATATGGTATTTTGTATTGATCAAACCATTTCTTTGCTTTTCTACATGATGCACAACTTGGAGTAGTATAAATTTGTATCACTATCGTCACCTCTTGATATATTATAACACATTTTTTCCCTTTTTTCAATACCCTTTTTTAAAGTTTATTGGATTTTTTTTACACTTGATAGAATAATATTGTAAAAACAATACCAACAGCCGTAACAACTGCTCCTATATAGAAGAGAAAACCATAACCATGTATTCCCTTTTTAGTTTCTTTATACTCAGCATATGTCATATTATCTTTTTTTGACATTGGTACAAGCATTTTAACCGCTCTTTTTACCATATATCCAAGCGCATCTAGTGACCCCTTGTTTGTTAGCATTATTAATAATCCCAACAAAACATAAATAAGACCTGGTATTGTGAAAGAGTCTGCAAGCATGCGATATTTTTCTTTTAGTTCAGTTTCTTTAAAGAAGTCTCTTAAACTTAAGTTAAGTAAAACAAAGCAAACAGCAATTATAGAAGCTATCGCATACTTAATTATGATTTTTACAGTTTCTTTTTTCAATTGAAAAATTCCGCCTTATATTTTTCTTCTTCGGCATTATTGCAATAAACAAAATGACCTGGAGCAATCTCACGTAAAGATGGTTTATCAACCGAATAGTCATGTTCAACTAAAGGATTATAAGTAATTCTGACTCTTTTCTTTTCGTAAACTGGGTCAGGTAGTGGGATTGCGGAAAGAAGCGAACGAGTATATGGATGAACTGGATGATCAAATAACTCTTCTGAATTGGCAAGTTCTACTAATTTCCCATAATACATTACCCCAATACGATCAGAGAAGTATTTTACAACCGACAAATCGTGAGCTATAAATAAAATTGTTAGTCCTAATTTATCGCGCAATTCGTTAAGTAGATTTATTACTTGGGCTTGAATTGATACGTCAAGAGCAGAAATTGGTTCATCCGCAATTATCATATCAGGATTCATAATAACTGAACGTGCAATACCTATTCTTTGACGTTGACCACCTGAGAATTCATGTGGGTATCTAGTAGCGTGTTCTTTTACAAGTCCAACTAATTCTAATATTTCATATACTCTTTGTTGTATATATTCTTTATCTTTAATGCCCTTTATTACAAGACCTTCAGAAATTATTTCTTGAACTGTCATACGTGGATTTAAAGATGCTATTGGATCTTGGAAAATCATTTGAATTTGTGTTATTAATTTGCTTTTCTTAGCAGTTCTTAATTCATCTTTATATTTTTTACAAGCATCTTCATACTCTTTAGATCCTTTTTCAAGTTTAGCAAATATTTCTTGATATTTTTCTTCAACTTCTGCTACTAATTTATCAGAATATTCTTTATTGCAATATTTTTGATCATATATACTACTTTTAATTAGTTTTTCATTTTCACTAATAATTGCATTGCGTTCACTTTTATATTGACTTTTAAGTACTTGCAGTTCTTCGCTACTTAAACCTTTTTCGACTTCGGCTTTAATTTTTTCTTTGCAATCTAATTTAGCCTTCTTGATAGCCATCTTGTATGAACGTGTACCTGCACCGATACGTTGACCTTTGAAATAAATGTCTCCAGAAGTAATATCATATAATTTGATGATTGATCTTCCTGTTGTCGTTTTACCACAACCAGATTCACCTACTAACCCAAATACTTCTCCACGATATATTTCAAATGATACATCATCAACTGCTTTTAATTCCTTATTCCCCATTTTGAAATATTGGCAAAGATGATCTACTTTTAATAAAACTTCACGATTTTCGTTAGTGTTGTTCATTATTATCTCCTCCTGCCTTCTTCATTCTTTCGATACGGTCTACAATAATTTTTGGCATCTCTACCTTTGGTGCATTTGGATGCAATAACCAAGTAGCCGCATAATGGGTATCAGTAATTTTAAATAGCGGTGGTTGTTCTTCAAAATCAATTTTTAGGGCATATTTGTTACGTATCGCAAATGCATCTCCAACTGGTGGATATATCATGTTAGGCGGAGTACCAGGGATAGCCTCTAACTTTTCTTTGGTGTCTAAGTCTGGCATACTACTTAATAGAGCCCACGTATATGGGTGAGCAGGGGCATAGAATATTTCTTCACTTGTTCCATATTCTACAATTTTTCCTGCATACATTACCGCAATCCTATCAGCCATATTCGCAACAACACCCAAATCATGCGTAATGAAAATTACTGATAAATTTCTTTCTTTTTTCAAATTATTAATTAATTCAAGAATTTGTGATTGAATAGTAACGTCTAAAGCTGTTGTAGGTTCATCACATATCAAAATATCAGGGTTTGCAGATAAAGCAATTGCTATAACAATTCTTTGTCTCATTCCACCCGAGAATTCAAATGGATATTGACGATATCTAATACGTGCTTCAGGAATACCTACTTCTTCCATCAATTTGATGGCTTTTTCCTTTGCCATTGCTTTTGTTACTTTATAAACTACTTGTGATGCTTTTGCTTTAAAGTAATCAATTAAATCGATACTCTTCGCAAAGAAATCAATATTTGATGAAGTTGCAATATCTTCTTGATATTTTTCATCCAAACGATCAATTATCGCAAGTAAGTTTTCAATTTGCTCATTTAAGTCAATAATCTTTTTAGGTACAACTTTCCAATCAACATTCTTACCTTTTGCAACTAATGCATCGTGTTTTGCTGATTGTTTTGCAAATCTTTTTTCTTCTTTTTCGTTTGATATTACGTTTGCAAAATAGCTTTTTACATTATAACTTAATGTTTTTATGAAGGTATATGCAATACTATCTTTAATAGGTTCTAAGTGATCAATTGAACTATTTAAAATTTCTCGCATTTCTTTAATATGTTCCATTGCTTCTTTTTTAGTAAATTCGCCTTTTGCAAAATATTCTCTTAATTCTTTATTTTTAACTATTACTCTTTTCTTACCTTCAATAGCTCTTTCATGTGATAACTTTAGTGCTCTTTGTTCATAATCAATAAATTGATTCATAAAGTTATTATTTAAATACTCTAGTGCCATTTCATTCATTTTAGCAACATCCATATTTAATAGTTCTGGTAATGCTTCTTTGTTTACATATAGATAATAACCAATTCTAAAGAAATTTGGTTTTTCTTTTGCAACTATGGTATTTAATAAAGCCTCAAGTTCATCATATTTTGCAATTAATGTTTCTAAAGATGTAGTCTTAATTTCATTGCTAAAATAGTTAATAAAATCTTGAACTTTATCTTTCACATCGTGAAGTATAAATTGATCATTAATAGCTTTTAATTTTTTGCGATAATAAGGTGCATATGAAAAAGGATCAACTTTTTGCTTTTTCTCATATAAGAATTTAAAATCTTTTATTGAAGCTATTAACTCTTCAGCAATTGATTCAGAAACATTGTAACTATTTTCTAATTTTAATGCTTCTATATTGAAATCATCAAATTGCTTTGTCATCACTTTAATTTTTGTTGCTTCTTCTTCATTGTTTCCAGTTGCTTCAATCATCATATTTTGAAGAATAGCAAGCATTTTGTTAAATTCTTTTCTTGATATTTTTCTAGAAGCTTTGTTTTTTAGCAACATTGCTTCTGTAATTTGTTTACCAATTCTTACGATTGGGTTTAAACTAGATAGTGGATCTTGGAAAATCATTGAGATTTTATCACCACGTATTTTGTACATTTCATCTTCACTTATTTTTAGTAAATCTTTACCATCATAAAGAATTTCGCCACCATCAATAATTGAGTTACCAGCCAAAATTCCTAAAATTGCTTTAGAAGTTACCGATTTACCTGAACCACTTTCACCAACAATTGCTAGAGTCTCTCCTCTTTTTAGGTCAAAAGAAATGTCTCTAACGGCTTTTACTGTGCCATTATTAGTTCTAAAAGATATTTTTAATTTTTTTACTTCTAAAATATTATCAGACATTCTTTATTCCTCCACTCCTCTTAACGTTGGATTAAACGCATCTCTTAATCCATTACCAAATAAGTTAAAACAAATCATTAGCAATGATATTATAATTGCAGGGAAAATCATCAAGTGTGGAAATTGTGTCCATATGCCACTTGCATCAGACAATAATGTTCCTAAACTTGTTGCTTTTGAACCACCTAAATTAACAATACCTAAGAAACTTAACATACTTTCACTGAAGATAACACTAGGTATTACTAAAGCAGATGATGTTATAATTGTTCCAAGTGTGTTAGGGAAAATATGTTTCCAAATAATTCTTCTATCACTAGCCCCTAATGTTCTTGCGGCCATTACATATTCTTGATTCTTGAATCGATAAAATTGAGTACGTACTCTAGACGCAGTTCCAATCCAGCCGGTTACTACAAACGCGAATATTAAACACGGTATTGTTCCAACTTTCCTTGCTAAATGCATTTGGAATAAAGTAGCAACAATAATAAATGGTACACCTGATAAAATATCTGAAACTCTTTCTAATACGATATCTACAGCACCACCATAATAACCTTCAACAGCGCCATAAATTGCGCCAATTACAAAGTTAATTACTGATACACATACTGCAAGTAATAAACTTAATTTAATACCACTAGCAAGTCTATATGCTAAATCATAACCTTGTGAATCTGTTCCCATAATATAGTTAGGTTCAAATCCATTCAAATATTGATAATAATTATAGTATAAAATTCTAACTCTATATAATGATGTCTCATCGTTTCCACCACCATTATTTTTGTAATATTTATAATTACCATCAGCATCACGCGAATAGTTTTCTTCTAATTGTATGTTGTAAATATCATCTATTGTGTTTTTACTATCATCTACTAGTTTCACAACTTCACCTGATTTAGTTGAAACAGGTATTGCTTTTCCTGTTGTCTTATACCAATAATTTGCTGCACCACGATCATCATTATTACCAAAATAATATTCATTTTCTTCTATAAGTGGATAGAGAACTTTTTTGCCAGTTGTTTTTTCCCATTCTAGTATTTTTTGATATTCTGATTGTTCAACATCTTGATAAATAAATCCGACGCTCAAATACTTATCATATCTTGTATCATAGCTAGGTACTTGTTTTCTGCCTTGTGATACCATTTTAACATTTTTTATTTTGATAACAGGTTGATAGTAATTGTCAAGAGTATCTTTTATTAAGTTTACTTCTTTATCCTCTTCAAATGCAGCACCTATACCTTTTGCAAGTTCAAAAATTAATTGTTGTTTAGTAAGATCTGTTGTAGAGCCTCCATCTGCAAGGCCTATGCTATTTTTTAACCACGCAATTCTTGGCCCCTTTTGTCGATAATTTGCATCCATTAATTTTGCTTTTTCAGTACTAGTACATATAGGTACAATGAAAGCAAACAACACTATTAAAATAATGATTATTGTTGCAACAACAGAAGCTTTATTCTTTCTAAAACGGATTAATGCATCTTTAAAGTAACTAATAGGCTTTGTATCAAATTTTTTATCTGTTAGTTTTTCATTTGTATTAACAAATTCAAATTTTTCTTTTGGAATATCGATATATTTATTGTTATTATTTTCCATATTATCGCTCTCCCATTCTAATTCTTGGATCTATAAATCCATAACTTATATCAACGACAATTCCTGCCAACAATCCTACAAATGTGTAGAAAATACTATCTAGCATAAATACATCATAATCTAATTGTTGAATTGATTTTATATATAGTTCGCCTACACCAGGAATTGCGAAAATTTGCTCAATAATCATAGAGCCACCAAGAATACCTATGAAACTTGAGATAATCATCGGTAAAATTGGTACCATTGCATTTTTCAATGCATGTCTTACTGTTGCTTGTCCTTTTGTTAAACCTTTTGTTCTTGCAAGCAACATATAATCTGATGTTAATGTTTCAGTTAATTCTGCTCTTGTAAAACGACATAAACCTGCAATTTCACCAAATGACAATGATACAATCGCAGGAATCATACTTTTAAACATAGCCCAAGTTAAATACGACCCTCCAGCATCATCTAATGCCAGTATTGTTGGTTTGTCTACAATGTGCCATTTTGAATAAAATAGATATTGCACGATAAAAGCGTAAACATAACTAGGAACTGAAACAAATAAGATAATCAAAACGCTTATTACTTGGTCTTCCCATCTATTCTTTCTAATTGCGGCAATAATTCCCAACAGTATTCCAAGAGGAATAGAAATGATTAAAGAATAAAAATTTACTAAAACTGTCGGTAATAATCGTTTACCCATAACTTCAGTAACTGGCTTCATTCTTTCTAGATACCATGATGTACCAAAGTCCCATTTAGTAATAATATTCTTAAGATATATACCATATTGTACTAACAAAGGTTTATTGTACCCTAACGCTTCCCATCTTGCTTGTATTTGCGCTGATAAATTTTTATCAGTTGGCATTTCTTGAGGTAACATTTTTATTAGTAGGAAACAAATTGTTGTAATTACAAAAAATGTAAAAAGCATTAATACTATTCTTTTTAAAACATATTTTAGCATTTTATCTTCCTTTCATTTTCTCATTAAAAACAATGCAAGAAGGCATACAAGCCTTCATGCATTGCCAAAATTGATTATTTATAGCTTATATTATTGCCATGTTTAGCTACATAGCTTTCCCAAGCAGCATCACTGAATTCATATTTTAACAATCTGAATCCACCAAAGTCATACATAATATTATAATCTTCAGTGTAGTATGCTACTTTGTATGAAAGCAATGAACAAGTTGTTGTTGCAGCAAGAGGAATTCTGTAGTATTTACCTAAGAAATCTTCTTCTAATGCAGCTGTAATAGCTAATTTAGTTTCGAAGTCTGCAGATGCGTATTTACCAGTACCAACCATTGAGTTACCCCAATCTTTGTAAGTCATTGTTACTTCTTCACCATTAACAGTTAATGTTAATTTTTCAGTAGCTGGATTCCAACATGCAATTTCATTTACATCATATTGATCAGTGTCAAAGTATACTTGGAAGTTTCTAAATGGATAGAATGCAGCACCACCCCAAGCACCATAACCGATAGCATATTCACCAGCAGGAACTGCAGCATATCTATTACTTAAATTACCAACAGGTTGTAAAGTAATTTGTCCAAAGCCGCTTCCTTCAAGAGCTTTATTTAAATATTGATTCATTAAGGCAATTTGTTTGTTATCATCTGATTGAATTGCACCTTTTGCATAAGCAACATTAATAACGATATTTTCACCTTTCTTATATAATCCATCAGCAACAAGTTGTTCGCAAGCTCTAGCCATTAATGCTTTTGCTTCAGAAATGTTGAAACCAGTTATTGATTTATATGCTTCTTCTAATGTCTTATAAGTCTTACCTTCACCATATTCAACACCATATAGATTTACGATGGCTTGCATAGCTTGTTCTGTACTACGATATGTTGAAGTTGGATCTTCATAAATATTATAGTAATATAAATCATTCATTAATGAATAAGTTGGTTTATAACCAGCTGTAGCTAATACCCAATTTGCTCTATCAATTGCTAAACTAAATGCTTTACGGAAATCAACATTAGATAATACAACACTGTTTTTGTTACCTTTACTGCTGTCCATTGACTTTAAAGCTTCAAGATCAGTATTGAAGAAGAAACTCATTGTGTAAGTTTCATCAACACGATAAAGTTTTTCGCTTAATGTGTAATCAGATAATTCTGAAGATGATGGAGCCCATTCATCAAGAGCACCACTCAAGAATGCTTGTCTTGCTGCTTCATCTGACATTACGTCAATAACAACTTTTGTAGTCATGTATTGTTGTACATGCTCGCCATCAACTAAGAAATTAGTTTCAGAATATAAAGTTCCATCTTCTTTTTTAGTATAACCATACCAATTTTCATTTTGTACGAAAACAATTTGTTTACCTTCTTGTAATACAGAAAGTCTGTATGGGCCATATGACATAGTAGTATCTAGTGAAGTACCATAATTAGTAGTTAATAATTCGCCAGTTGTATCAAAGCCTTTTTCATAATATGGTCCATAAACTAGCCATGTATCTGTTAATGAAGTCAAGAAGTAATCACGAGCTTCATAAGTTGATAATACATAACGAATTGTATATTCATCAACTTTGTACAAACCAACTGTATCCCATTCTACTTTTTCACCTTTTCCACTAATGAATAACATAAATTCATTCCAAGCTAGTGGATTAGTATCACCACAATTTGCAGCAACAGCCTTTAAGTCTGCAAATAATTCTGCAGTAACAGGAATATATCCATATGCATTTGCTTGACTACTATATTTTTTGTATACATCTGTAAGATAAGAAACTTCACCAGATTCTTCACTTACAACTTTCTTTAGCCATTCTGGAAGATTTTCGCCAAATTGTGAAACATCACCTGTAAATGGAACACAGAATAAGCTTGCATAGCCTGCAGCATACAAATCTTTAAGTGTATCACTACCAAAGAAAAGAACAGGATTTACGAAACTTGTATAAAGAACATATTCTTGTCCACCTTCACTAAATACTAGTTGACCAGCTGCGTTAACAGTAGGATCTTCTTGTAAGTATCCAGGAACTCTTTCTAGTAAATCCGTATAAATTGGAGATTCAGAATTATAATATCCAAGAGCACCAGCTAAAGCACTTTCACCATTTACGTATAGGTTAGCACGATAGTTTTTCATCTTAGAATTTAATAACATTTGCATAGAGTAGATATAGTCATCAGCAGTGATGGCAATACCATTTTCCCATTTTGCTTTTGGATTTAATACTATTTCATATACATATCCATCAGTAACTTCTTCTAAAGTTTTTCCTTCTGGTAATTGTGAACCATATTTAGTCAAATCAGATTGATGAGATGCAGTAACATCTTTTACATCTGTTGCCATTTCATATACCCATTGGTATTCACCTTTTTTGCTATCTTTGATAGAAAGGTCAACAAATCCTTTTGACAAGTAAGAAAGAATGCCTTGGTCAGCATTAGTTTCCCAAGTATGAGGATTCCAGTTATTTCCTAAACCACTTGTATATCCTTTATAAGTGTAAGTTGGAGCCTCAGTTGAAGGTTTAGGGTTTTTATTACACTTATCGCAAGAAGCAAGTCCTAAAGCAATAACAGCGACAAAAATCAATGATAATAACTTTTTAACTTTCATATTTTTTTCTCCTTTAATAATTTTTTTATAGATATTACATCTATTTTCATAAAAGCAATTTTATATACCTTCCAAAATTGTTTTATGTTACCATTATATAACATTATTCATTTAATGTCAATGCTTTTTTGGTTTTTTAATCAATGTAAACGCTTACTTTGACATTTTTTTGTTTTTTTCTTTTTTTAGTTTATCTAGATTATACCTGCATTTTTTCTAAAAAACACCTATTTTTGCTATGCTATTTTTTTAGAAAAATCATATATTTTGACTTTTTACTAAAACTAAAGTATAATATTATGCGTAAAGCAAATGATGCGGAAAAGAGTATTTTGTGATCTTTGTCCAGTGAGTAATGTAAGTGAGAAATTACCTAAGTAGCAATTGAAATGGGTCCGTTGATGTAGAATGAGGAAATGCATTCTCGCAGAAAACTGCGTTATCAAAATTGAGGATATAGGCTATACTATATTAAATAAAGGTGGTACCACGAATATTTCGTCCTTTAATCAGGGGGATTTTTTATTTTTTAGGAGGAATTTATGAAAACTTTAGTATCAGGCATTCAGCCATCGGGTAGATTAACCCTTGGGAATTATTTAGGCGCTATTAAAAATTTTGTTGCCTTACAAGATGAAGGAGAATTTGAAGAATTCTTTGTATTTATTGCGGATTTACATGCAATTACTGTACCAAAAGATCCAGCAGCGTTGAGACAAAGCATTAAAAAGCTTGCAGCATTATATCTTGCATGTGGTTTAAATCCTGAAAGAATAACCTTATTTATTCAATCAGAAGTTCATGAACACGCCGAAATTGGCTATTTATTACAAACAATTACTTATATTGGTGAACTAGAAAGAATGACACAATATAAGGATAAAAAAGCTAAACAAGTTGAAGGAGTTTCAAGTGCTTTATTAACATACCCTGTGTTAATGGCTGGCGATATTCTTTTATATAATGCAAATGGTGTTCCAGTTGGTCAAGACCAAAAACAACATTTAGAATTAACTAGAACTCTTGCGGAAAGATTTAACTCTAAATATAGCGAAACATTCAACATCCCAGATGCACTAATTGTAAAAGAGGGTGCAAAAATAATGTCACTTCAAGACCCAACAAAGAAAATGTCTAAATCTGATCCGCTAGAAAAAGCTTCAATTTATTTAGATGATTCTGAGGCCATAATTCGCAAAAAAATTGCAAGTGCAGTAACCGACAGTGATGGAATTATTAAATACGATGAAGTAAATAAACCTGGTATTTCTAATTTATTAAACATCTTATCATGTTGTACTAACAAATCAATTTCAGATTTAGAGGCTGAATTTGAAGGAGTTGGCTACGGAGAATTCAAAAAAGCTGTTGCTGATGCAATTATTACTTTATTAATGCCAATTCAAGAAAAATATGAAAAAATATTAGCTGATAAAGACTACCTAAATAAAGTATTAGATGATGGTGCCCAAAAAGCAAGTTATTTTGCTAGAAAGACACTTTCTAAAGTAAAAAGAAAAATGGGTGTAGGTAGATAAAAAATAACCGTTTTAAACGGTTATTTTTTTAGTTATGTAAATAGTTTTGTAGATATCTCCAAATTATTTGATATTTCTATATTATCACAGACTTTTTAAATTCTATCAAAGCTACTCATTATTTTTTGTTTTACAAAATTTTTTTACTGTCTCATTAACAATCTTTCGATATTCTACTTTTGTGTAACAATGTTCAGATCCTTCAACAATAACATATTGGCAGTTTTCATATAATTCAGCATATTTTTTACTGTATTCTGGGAAAACTGATTTATCATTTGATCCTTGCATTATTAATACGGGCTTTTTAAATTTTTCAATATCTTTATACATATCAAAATTATTGAATGCATTCTTTATAGCTATATTCATGTAATATCCGCCCATATCAATGTTGCCATTTTCATCAATCTCATGACTTGCAAAATATCTATCAATTATTTGTGGCATATTGCCTGCAGGAGATAATAGCACTAATTTTTCGATTAAATCTTGTACTTCAAGTGATACTCTACTTGCGACTGCTCCACCCATTGAAAAGCCTAGAAGAATAATTGGTTTTTTATTATTAAGTTCATATGCTTCTTTAACAATTGCAATTCCATCTTCAATTTCAGTAAAGAAAGTATAATCACTAAATTTGCCATCACTTTCACCGCTACCCATAAAGTCATATCTAAGAGTCGCAAAATTACTTGCAACAAGGGTTTCAGTTAATTGTTTAAATAAATAACCATTTTCGTTTTTATGACCAGTAAAACCATGAAACATTACGACAATGTTGTCGTAACTATCATCTGGTTTAGAAAATAGTCCTCTTAATATATAGTTTTTTACTTTTAAAGACTTTTGTATTATTTGCATTTTTTGATTCCTTCTTCATTTAAATTAGAAATTGCTTCACGAATATTTCCATTATTTTCTTCTAAAATCTTTTGTATTTCATTTGGATTTTCAATTTTTGTTAAGTAAGATAATAATACTCCTTTTACAGATTTAAACTTTTCTAATTGTTGTTTTGCAATTTCATTACTATAACCTGTAATTTCTTTAATAATTGAAAGCATTCTTGAAACCAATTTTTCATTTGTTGCCTTTAAATCAATCATTAAATTTTCATAAACTTTCCCCATTTTAATCATCGCACAAGTAGAAATCATATTGCATATCATTTTTTGAGCAGTACCAGATTTCATTCTAGTTGAACCAGTAATTGGTTCAGGACCAGTAATTGCTTCTACGGGATATTCAACCAAATCAGCTAGTTTACTACCAGCAGATGTAGTAATACAGCCAGTTATTGCCCCAATTTCTTTAGCATATTCAATTCCACCAATCACATATGGAGTTCTTCCACTAGCAGCAATTCCTACAACGATATCTTTATTAGATAAATTTATTTTCTTTAAATCTTCTATTGCCAATTCTTTTGAATCTTCAGCGCCTTCTACTGCATTTACAAGTGCTTCGTTTCCTCCAGCAATTAATCCAATGACCATATTATTGTCAACACCATAAGTAGGTGGACATTCTGAAGCATCTAAAACTCCCAATCTTCCTGAAGTTCCTGCCCCTATATATATTAATCTACCATTATTTCTAAATGTTTCATATACTTCATCAACAAGAAGAGCTATTTGTCCTAGGGCTTTTTCTACCGCAAAAGCTACAGTTTTATCCTCGTTGTTGATTGCTTTCAACATTTCAATAGTTGACATTTGGTCAATATTCATTGTATTTTTATTTCTACTTTCGGTAGAAATTTTTTTTAAATCTACTTGCATATTATTCCTCACATGGTGGAAATGTAATAGTTCCTAGCACAACGTTTTTCTTAGCGCCTGTAACACTTCTTACATTAGATGGTTTATGTAACATTGTCATATGGCCTAATATTGCAAAGCCAAAGGCTTCAAAGGCATCAGTTCTATTTTCCACTTTAACTTTTATTTTTAAATTTTCTTCAAGTAACTTGATAATATATTTATTATGTGAACCACCACCTGATACAATTAGTTCGTCAATAGGTCCTAAAAACGTTTCATATTCTTTAGTAATACTATACGCTGTAAATGCTGTAATAGTGGTTATTATGTCTTCTTTTTTATTAGTGTATTTTTTTATATCACTGATTACTTTCTTTAAATAATTATCATTATACTTTTCTCTACCTGTACTTTTAGGATAAGGCATTTCAAAATATTGATCGCTTAACATTTCGTTTAATACTTCATTACATATTTTGCCACTCATAGCAATTTTACCACCTTCGTCATATGGTAAATCATAGAGTAACTTCATAGCACCATCAATTAACATATTGCCTGGTCCAGTATCAAAAGCGATAACATCATCGATTGTACAATTTTTCTTTAAATAACAGACATTGCCAATACCACCAATATTTTGTAAAGCAATGTTCTTTTTATCATTTTTATATAGTAAATAATCAACAAAAGGAATTAATGGGGCACCACTTCCTCCTGCAGCCATATCCATTACTCTAAAATTGCTAATCACCGTTTTATTATATTTATATGCTAAAACACTTGGTTCACCAATTTGTAGAGTAGATGAAGCATAGCCATCCATTTTATTAGGATTATGCCAAATTGTTTGACCATGCATTGCAATGAATGCTATTTCATCCATATTAATCACTTTATTTTCAATAAGTTTGTCAATTGCTTTTTGATAAGCATCAGTAATTTCAAAGTTTAAACTACAAATCTTTTGAACATTTGAGTTTATTAATGAAGAACACTCTTTGATTTTATTTACTAATAATTCATCATATGGAAAAGTTTCAAAAGCATCAATGTTATATTCATAATCATTATTTTTTTGATTAATATTAACAACACAAATATCAATGCCATCTAATGATGTTCCACTCATTATTCCTATTGCTTTCATATTTACCTCTCGTTTAAGTGTATTTTTGCCAGGCGATATACACCCATTAATTGTTCCTCGTGATTATTTACATAAGTTAACTCAATATTATTGTTTTTAAAATATTCAAATATACCTTCGGTAATGTATTTCCCATCATGTTCAACAAATCCGCCTTTTAAGCCTATTTTAGCGCCATTTTTGATGTTTAATGTTTGCATTAAGTGTTTTACTTGGATTCCAAGAAGTACACCTTGTTCTTTTAAAAGTTTTATTGCGCGTTCGTTATTTTTATCTGCTTCTTCTTTAAAGAATACACTATACGTTGCAATTTCATCTTTTGAATGTTGATAAAACAAATGATTGAATTCTCTAATATCTTCTATTTTACAATAGTTTAAAAAATCTTTATCTAATTCATCTAAAGGAATAGATGCTTCAACTTTGTCAATTATTGAAACGACAAAATCATGGACAATTGCATAGGCACTACCACGTTCTCTTATTAGGTGACCCCAGCCACCTATAAGGTATGTATTATTAGCTTTTTTACCAAATACGGCAACTCCAGTTCCTGAGATAACGACAATACCTTCTTCGTCATTTTCATTAATTACAGAATATAATGCGGTTAAAGTATCGCTTGTGATACTACATCTAGCATTATATTTTTGCATAAAATATTCATCAATATTACTATGCTCAGTTAATGCGCTTATTCCAGAAACTCCAAGTTCAATATATAAAACGTTATATTCAAAATCTAGTTTATCTAAAGCTTTTTGAATTGCCGAATCAATGTTTAAATACCAATTTTTATCAACAGCAGGTGAACCAGCTTTGCCAGTTTCACGCATTAAAATATTACCATCATTTGTAAATATTCCTACTTTTGATGTAGTCCCCCCCGCATCAACACAAATAATTATATCTTTTTTCATATTAAGCAATCACAATAAAAGTAATGGTTTTACCTTGTTTAATACTATTTAGAATAGTATCAGACATAAGTACATTTCCAATTACATTTACCCTTTCATCTTTTTCAAGATCAGATATAACAATATTTACTTCACCTTGATATCTAAGAAATTGTTCATTATCAATGGTAAGTGACCATTTTTTTCTTTCTATATTATTAAATGGTTTCAACCCCTTGATGTTAACGCCACCACTTAGTCTAATTAATTCATCATTGTAATCAATTCTTCTAACCCAGTTGGTTTTCATAATTTCGTATACCTCACTTGTTAAATTTTCAAATAATTTTACAGGTAACAAAATATTTTCGGTTTGATGTTTTTTCAACATTTCAAGTTCATCATAACTTGCGTAAGCATCGCCAAAGAAAATTTCATCAGCTCCAATAGCTTTTAGTTCTTCTATAACTAGGCTTATATTTTCTTTGCGATGTTTTTCAATTGTTGGTAATCCCTCATACATTGGAGGCCTGAATTGATATTTTGAAGGAATAAAAATACCTACCGATACTTGATATTTGTGATAATATTCTATTCTTTCTTTACAAAATTCTATAGTATGTCCTGTATGTAATTTAGGATAATAATTAAAACTTAAACGTGTTTTTTGTAAGTTTAACCCTTTTTCTACTAATTTTTCAAATCTTGCATTAGTCAGAGTTGAAGCATTTAGTTCAACAAAATATTCTGCTTCGTTTGAAAGTTTTACAATATCTTCTTCAGTAAAGCCATAATCTAATCTTAGCGAATATAATCCTGATATATTACCTAATTTTTCGAATGCCGGTTTTGAAATATCAAGTGATAATTTCATACCTAATGAGTTTGCTAAATCAATACATACTTTTAAATCGTTTATAGCATTTTCTGCTTCATTTATGTGCGCAGATGAAAACACCATTTCATAACCTAATTTTTTTGCAAGTTTGATGTATTCTAAGTTTGAGGCTAAATTATATTCTTTTAAGCCATTGAAGACAGAAATTCCCATTTTGTACATATTTTTACTCTCTTAATATATATAATATTTTTTACTAATTTCTTTAAATTTTTTACTATCTCTTCTAACGTGTTCAATTTGTTCTGCTAGTGGAATTGAGTTTTCAATTACTTCATCAGTACCCGCTTCAAATTGGAATAATCCTGGTCTTCCTTCGACATAAGGTTTATTGATTGCAAAATGATCCGCATATTTAGTACGAATATGATATAGCATTGTAAAACTTGTTCTAACTGCTTCAAAAGCATTTCTATCAGTTATATGAACGTATACACCACCACATAACTCTCCTGCATATTTAGAGAAAGTCGGTGTAAAATATTGTGGTCTAAAATATACGCCAGGTAAATTGTAAGCATTTAATTCTTCAGCTAATCTTTCTGATTTTAGCCAAGGTGCACCAATTAATTCAAATGGTGTAGTAGTTCCTCTACCTTCTGCGACATTTGTTCCTTCAAATATACATGTTGCATTGTAAGCATATGCCGTATTGACAGTTGGCAAATTAGGAGTAGGAACAACCCATGGAAGTAAAGTATCTTCAAAGCTCATACTTCTTGTATAATTTTTCATTGGTATTACTGTTAGTTTGCAATTAATCTTATATTCATTATTAAATAGTTGTGCTAATTCTCCCATTGTCATACCATGACGTTGTACAATTGGATAATATCCAACGAATGAACGATATTTTTCAATATCAATAATATTACCTTCAACTTTTTCACAAGTTATTGGATTAGGTCTATCGAAAACTACAAATTCTTTATCATGTTCTGCACAAGCTTGCATACAGTATGCCATTGTATATATGAATGTATAATATCTGGAACCACAATCTTGGATATCGATAGACATAATATCAACTTTATCCATGATTTCTTTTGAAGGTTTTCTAGTCGATCCATATAAGCTATATACAGTAATGCCTGTTTCTTCATCAATATATGTGTCTAAATGTTCACCAGCTTGTATACTTGCGCGTACACCATGTTCAGGAGAAAATAATCCAACTAAGTTAGTCTTTTCTCTTAATATATCGATTGATGATTTAAAATTACCATCTATTCCTGTTGGATTAGTAATTAATCCAATTCTTTTATTTCTAAAAACGTTGTTAAATTCATCAACTCTTTCAATACCCAAAATTGTTCTATTTTTCATTATTTATGTCCTCCTCTATTTGTTGATTTATTTTTTCCATATCAATTTTTTCTAATTTATAATAAAGCGGTTTAGTAAATCTTAATCCTAAATATTTAGGTAAGCTTATACCAATCATTGTCCAAATAACTAGCATAATTCTTACACTGCTGTGTACAGCAAGTACAGTTTTTCCAGTTTCTTCATCAATTTTTTTTGATGTAAAAATTAAAGTTAAAATTATTACTAAACTACCATAAGCTACTAGATTTACAATTAACATTATCAATGTAGTTAAAAAGTATCTAAAAGAACTATAAAAAGATACTTTAAAAATTTGAAAGTTTGGTAAATCTTTAAATATACATATTAACTGTGGTAAATGACTTACTAATAAGACTAATATTAAAACACATATACTGATTACTACTATACCAATTTGAATAATTATTTTCATAAAGGCAAGGTTTGTTTCAACATTAATCCAAAAATAATATGCATATGCACCGGCCACAAAGCAAATAAGTAAGGCAAGTCCCATCCAAAATGATTTCCAAAAATATTTTTTGAAATTTCTAAAATATGGTTTAAATATACCTGTTTCACTCATATCGTATTTCAACGTTGAAACCATTGCGACAATCGCCGGGAAAAAGGTAATAATAGGTAAACTTATTATTATTGTCATTATATTAAGTACAAGTAATCGATATAGTAAATCAAAAAATCTAAATAATTTTGAATTATACCTTTTTTCGTTTTTGTCTAAGTTCATAGTACACACCCTCCTTTTAATATTATAACATATTTTTATTATAAAGTGTTTTATAAAGAACATAAAAATTTAGTTTAAGTTTTTATATTTATAGCTTTACATTTTTGTGAAAACAGAAAGAAAAAAATGGTCTATCCCGAAGGATAAACCATTTTATTTAGGTTCTTTATAAAATTGTATGG
>DPOU01000001.1:8072-8797 GCA_003539625.1 Acholeplasmatales bacterium | reverse complement strand
CAACCATGCACCACCTGTCACCTATACCTCCGAAGAGGAAACTCTATCTCTAGAGCGGTCATAGGGATGTCAAGGCCTGGTAAGGTTTTTCGCGTTGCGTCGAATTAAACCACATGCTCCACCGCTTGTGCGGGTCCCCGTCAATTCCTTTGAGTTTCAGTCTTGCGACCGTACTCCCCAGGCGGAGCACTTAATGCGTTAACTACAGCACCGAACTTACGTCCGACACTTAGTGCTCATCGTTTACAGCGTAGACTACCAGGGTATCTAATCCTGTTTGCTACCTACGCTTTCGTGCCTCAGCGTCAATGCTAGACCAGTAAGCCGCCTTCGCCACTGGTGTTCCTCCATATATCTAAGCATTTTACCGCTACACATGGAATTCCACTTACCTCTTCTAGATTCAAGCCATCCAGTTTCCATCGACCCTCCACAGTTAAGCTGTGGGCTTTCACGACAGACTTAAACGGCCGCCTACGCACGCTTTACGCCCAATAATTCCGGATAACGCTCGCCCCCTATGTATTACCGCGGCTGCTGGCACATAGTTAGCCGGGGCTTTCTAGTAAGGTACCGTCAAGTAATACCCATTTCCTGATACTACCTTTCTTCCCTCACAACAGAATTTTACATTCCGAAGAATTTCATCATTCACGCGGCATTGCTCGGTCAGGGTTTCCCCCATTGCCGAAAATTCCCTACTGCTGCCTCCCGTAGGAGTCTGG
>DPOU01000001.1:0-7881 GCA_003539625.1 Acholeplasmatales bacterium | reverse complement strand
ACTGCTGCCTCCCGTAGGAGTCTGGGCCGTGTCTCAGTCCCAGTGTGGCTGTTTGGCCTCTCAGCTCAGCTACGCATCGTCGCCTTGGTAAGCTACTACCTCACCAACTAGCTAATGCGCCGCAGGACCATCTCAAAGCATTCCCAGAAGGACTTTTAAATATATCAAGATGCCTTAATATATCCTATCCAGTTTTAGCTACCGTTTCCAGTAGTTATCCTCGACTTTGAGGCAGGTTTCCTACGTGTTACTCACCCGTTCGCCACTAGAGTATTGCTACTCTCGTTCGACTTGCATGTATTAGGCATGCCGCCAGCGTTAATCCTGAGCCAGGATCAAACTCTCATATAAGTTTTATCCTTGCTCCACCTGTTATGTTTAGTTTTCAAAGATCAATTTTTTTCTTGCGTCGCTTAACGCATCTTTTATATTATACCAAATTTTATTCCTTTTGTCAAGAATTTGATATTTATATTTTTTCTTTCTTTTTTCAAGAATTTTTAAATATCTCTCTTAAGAAAGCATATAGAGTATACCAAATTTTACATTTTTTGTCTACACATATACACTTTTTTATTTTTATTGCACAAAAAAGAGGATATTTAAATCATCCATATCCTCTTTTTATACTATTTATTTTAATAATTTTACTGCGTCGTTAATTACTTGATTTAATCTATCTGTTCTAAATGTTTTTTCATTTACAAATATTTCGCTTATCTTTCTTCTATAATTTATTACATTTTGCGCACGTATGATTCTTCTTGAAATTCTTAAATTATTTCCGTCAGACAAACCTCTTGTATAATAAGGAACATCTATGATTTGTTCTTCTTGGCTATTATATCCATTTTGATTCATACGTATACCTCTTTTTATTTTTTATTATATATAAATAAATCACTTACTGGTTTGTCGTCAATAATGTTTAAGATACCTCTACCTAGTAATGTTGCAACGGATAACACAACTAATCCTTTTATATGTTTTTTATCTTCTGTCAATTTAGCAGTATTTGTTACAACAAGTTGTTCAAGTGGAGCATTATTTAATCTTTCAACTGCAGCACCAGAAAGTAATGCATGAGTGCAACAAACACGTACTGTTTTTGCACCACGTTCTTTTAAAGTTTTAACAACAACAGAAACGGTTCCAGCTGTATCGATCATATCATCGATTATAATACAGTTTTTACCTTCAACTTCACCTATAACATTCATAACCTCGGCAACATTAGGTCTAGGGCGACGTTTATCTATAATTGCCATTGGTGCATCTAAAACCATTGCAAGTTTTCTAGCACGAGTTGTACCACCATGGTCAGGAGCAACAACAACGATATCCTCAATTTTTTCTTTTACAAAGTAATCAGCTAAAATTGGTAATGCTAAGAAGTTATCAATCGGAATATCGAAAAAGCCTTGAATTTGATCTGCGTGCAAGTCTAAACACATTAATCTTGATGCTCCAGCAACTTGTAATAAGTCAGCCATTAATTTTGCTGATATAGGTTGTCTTGGTGCAGCTTTACGATCTTGTCTTGAGTAACCATAGTATGGCATTATAATATTAATTTGTTCAGCAGATGCACGTTTTAAAGCGTCTATCATTATTAACAATTCCATATAGTTATCATTTACTGGTGCATTTGTAGATTGTATTACAAATACAATGTGTCCACGTACAGTTTCTTCTATATTAACTTGTACTTCACCATCGGAGAAACGATTAATCTCGCACTTAGATAGTGGGACATTAATATAATCAGCTATTTCTTGTGCCAATTCTAAGTTAGAGTTTAATGAAAAAAGTTTGATTTTTTTACCATGTAAAGTTGCCATTGTTGTTTTTCCTCTTTTTCTTTATTTATTTAAATTTTTCTTTACAACATTATATATATCATTTGATGTTAAATGATAGTAGTTAAGTAATTCGCTATATTTACCTACTTGTCCAAATTGATCCATAACGGCAATTTTATCGACATGTAATGGATATTTTTCTATTAACATTTCACTAACAGCAGAATAAAGTCCGCCTATTACATTGTGATTTTCACAAGTAACAACATGATTAGTCTTTTTAATAGAATTAAGTATTGTTTCTTCATCTAATGGTTTTATTGTATTAGCACTAATAAGTTCTGCAGATATGCCTTCTTCTTTTAATTTTAAAACTGCTTTTAATGATTCTGCTACCATAATTCCTGAAGCAACGATTGTAATATCATTACCTTTAGTTATAACATCAGCTTTATGTAAAGCGAATTTATAATTTTCATCATAAACTGGTTGAGCAGCTTTTCTAGGCATTCTTATATAGCATGGACCATCAGTATTCATAATTTGCTTAATAGCTTGATATACTTGAGTATCATCTACTGCATCATATATTGTCATAGTAGGAATACTTCTTAGTGTTGCTATATCTTCAAAACTCATATGAGTTCCACCATTTAATTCGGCAGTTATTCCAGGGTCAGTACCAACAATTTTAACATTTTGTTTTGCATACGCAACTGATACAGCAATTTGATCACAAACACGTCTTGTTGCAAAAGGAGCAAAAGTTACAACAATCGGTTTATAGCCGTATGCAGCAAGTCCTGCAGCAACTCCGACCATATTTGCTTCCGCAATCCCTACATCAAAACATCTATCAGGAAATTCTTTATATAACGAGCTAGTACCATTGGGTTTTGATAAGTCAGCATCTAAAACGCATATTTTATTATCTTCTCTCATTAATTCAGCTAAAGCTTTTGCTAATGCTTGTCTAAATTCCATATGTTTTCCTCCTATTTTAATTCTTCAAGAGCTTCTTCTAATTGCTCTTTAGAAATAGTAGTTGAGTGATTTGCAACACCTAATTTTTCAATGAAAGACACTCCTTTACCTTTTACAGTATTAAGTACAATTATAGAAGGTTTATCTTTTTGTTTTTTAGCGTTATCGATTGCTTCGTCTATTTCACTTATATCATTACCATTAATAGTTTGTGCATAGAATCCAAAACTTTCCCATTTTTTTGCAGGATTGATTAAAGAATTTATTTGGTCTGTATAGTTATCTATTTGCATTCCATTATTATCTAAAAATAATATAAAATTATTTAGTTTCTTTTGACTAGCATACATACTAGCTTCCCAAATTTGACCCTCTTGAGATTCACCGTCGCCAATAATACAATAAATAGTTGCATTATCATTTGACATTTTTGAAGCAAGTGCCATACCTACAGCACAAGAAATTCCTTGTCCTAACGAACCTGTTGTCATGTCTACTCCTGGTGTCTTATTCATATCACAATGGCTTGGTAAATTTGTGCCAAATTTATTTAATGTAAGCAATTCATCGTGAGAAATATAGCCTTTACGGCATAACGTTGCATAAACGGCAGGTCCTGCATGTCCTTTTGACACAACTAAGCGATCTCTACCTTCCATTTTAGGGTTGTTAACATCAACATTCATTTGTTTGAAATACAAAACAGTAAGTACATCTACAATAGAAAGACTTCCACCTATATGGCCTTGGCCTAACGATGCGATACATTCGACTGTAAGTTTTCGAATTTCTTTAGCTATTTGTTGCATAGCATTTACTCTCCTTATAAAATTCTTTTTTATAGTATAACACATTTATTTATTTTTTGCACATATAACGGTTAGCATTTTTTTGGAAAACGTTTTTAATAAAAAAGAAAAATGCTATTTTTAGCATTCTTCTTTATATTTTGATATTATCGCCTCTTCAAACATTTTACGTGTTGGTTGATCAATAGGATGTACAATATCTCTAAAAACTCCATCTGTAGTTTGTCTGCTTGGCATAGCAACGAATAATCCTTCCTTTCCTTCAATAACCCTTAATTCATGAATCGCAAAGCAATCATCTATTGTTACAGAAGCAATGGCTTTTAATCGATTCCCCGTTTCTACTTTCTTAATTCTTATGTCTGTAATTTGCATATATGCCACCTCTTGTTTCTTTTTATAATACAATTGTACCATATGAAAACGTTTTCGTAAAGTAATTAAATAATTTATTTATATTTTAGTATTATTTTACCAGGTACTACATATAATATAGTACAAAGATATTTATATCTTTTACATATAAAAGTCAGCGTTTCTTAGCGCTGACTCTTTTTTACTATATTGTTACCAAGTTTTTCTTTTAAAAACGGAATGAAACGATCATCATTAATTTCCGATATTTTTATAATGAAAAAAACTTGTTTACTAACTGTCTTGATTATTATGTATTCTTCGGTAACTTCGGCTTTTTTTATTAAATCCCATTCATACGGAAGAGTATCATTTGGTTCAGATATGAAACGATATATAATACCTTGTTCATTCAACGATATTACTAATGGTTCTAAATCTTTAAATTCTGTGCTTTCTATTTTTTTAATTACTAGTTTTTTTGCGAAAAACACATAAAACAAAATGCCCAAAACACCAAGTGTTATAAGAATAATATCATATGCCATACTAGATTTATCTTTGTTAACTAATAAATTTATTGCACCATATACAATTGCAATTATTCCAACTATCAATGTAATTATATTTCTTTTAGTACTTAATAATAAGATATTAACTTTTTTTAGATCTTCCGCAGTTAGTGTTTCTGTTATTTGAATGCTGTTTTCTTTACTTTCAGAATTTTCTTGAATAGTACTTAAATCTTTATTGTCTTCCATTTTCTACTCCTCAATTATTTTTACTTTTTTAATCCAGTAATTTGGATATTTTTCTTTACATCTTTCATATTCATAATCAATATCTTTTGCGAAAACTAAAATACTAGATCCGCTACCACTCATTAATACTATATTATTAATAGATAGATCTTTTATTAAATGACTAATTTCTTTATATAATGACATCGTTATATCTTGTAAATCATTTTCTAAAACTTCTAGATTTCCTTTATTTATATTTTTTATAACAATATCTAAGTTTAAGGGTTTTGATATATTATTGCAATTTTCAAAAATCATTTTAGTAGATGTCATTACGTTAGGATATATACATATAAACTCTTTTTCATATTTAATATCTACTGGTTCAATTATTTCGCCTATTCCTGAAACTTTGCAAGGTTTTAAATATAAAGCATATGGTATATCTGCACCTAATAACTTTACTTCGTTAATAAACCTTTCATTATATATATCAACATTATGCAAGCTTGCAACATATCTCAATATTGTTCCAACATCGCAACTTCCTCCACCAAGGCCTGCTCCTATTGGTATTTCTTTTTTTACAACGATATCATAGTACTCATCTATGTCAAAAGATTTTCGAAATAAATTTAAGGCCCTTATAATTAAATCATCTTTATTTGGATCCAAATTAGTGTTTTCGTATTTCAAAACATCTGTCTTTTTTTTATTTACGTTTATTGCTATTTCATCAAAAACATTTATTCTTACATTTAACATTTGTAATAGGTGGTATTTATTTTCTTCACCTATTACTTTTAATATTAAATTGGCTTTTGCGAAAGCTTTTAAGTTCATATAATTACCTACAATAATACTTTCATTTTTCCTTTAGTTTCTACACCGCCAAATGCGGCACGTTTATTTTCAATATACTCTAATATTTGATTAAAGTCTACCACTCTATTACAAGAAGTTGTTGCTACTTTTATAGCAATTATAGCTGGATCATATGTATGTATATTTATTCTTTTTGGTGATGAAGAAAAATTAGCGCCTGATGCTATAAGTGCTTCAAAGTGTGACCCACAAGCTCCAACAATTATAACAGTTGAATCTGGTCCGAAGTGTTTTCTTATTATTCTCACCGCATCAATAAAATGTTTAGAATTTTCATAATTATTTAAGTCTTTTACGCCTTTACCATTATATAAATCATGACCTGTTATTACAATGATGTCTGGTGTGGTTTTTAATAATATGTTTTCAATTTTATTTTTAACATCTGGTTCATTCATATATATACCATCAGCAGGTATGTGCATCTCTTTATATAAAGAAAGACAACTTTCTAAGAAATCTTTATCTCCATCAACGTGTAATATTCTTCCATATAAAACCACTTGTTTACTTCTTTGTGATTGATTTCTAATTAATTTTTCTTTTACCTCATTTGTATATATATTCTCTTTTTCAATGTCTTCTTTTTCCGCAAGTTTTATATCTTCTACATTAACAAGTTTAATAATTCTATGTGTATAACCTTTTATGCATACCTCATTATCTTTTATATCATCTATTATATATATTTCTTTTTCATTTAATAATTTAACAAAGTCTCCTTTTTTAAACTCCACTGTATTTCACCCATATTATTATATGGTTTTTTGCCTCATTTGTTAACCGTTAATGTAAAAATCGTTAGCAAGTTTTACTATTTGGCTAACATCTAATTCCTCAGAGCGAACACTTTCGTCTAAGTTATTTTCTTTGATAATTTTCTTTATTAATTCTTTGTCATAATTATATGCTTTTTGAATATTGTTATATAAAGTTTTTCGACGTTGTGAGAAAATATTTCGATTAAATTTCAAAAAGAAATCTAAATTTTTTACTTCCAACAACGGTTCTTCTTTTTTTTCAATCATGACTACACTACTTTCAACATTAGGCTCTGGAAAAAATGACTTTGGACTTACATTAAATATTATTCGTGGATTGGTAAAATACTGGATTAAAACACTTAATGCATTATAATCTTTTGTCGATGGTTTACCACATAGTCTTTTTGCTACTTCAGTTTGCATCATTACAATCATTTTATCGATTCTTGTTGTTTCTTCTAAAACTTTTAATAGTATAGGTGTAGTGATATAATACGGCAAATTAGCTACTAAAGTAATATTATTTGAATTGTCAAAGATATTTTTGAAATCTTTATTTAAATTACGTTTTAGAAAATCATCATTTATTATACTAATATTGTAATTAAGTTCATTCAAATGTTCTACCATTTGTTCATCAATCTCATAACATAATACATTTGTTGTTGCTTGTTGCAAATAGTTTGTTAAGAATCCTAACCCCGGCCCAATTTCAATGACATTAGTATCTTTTTTTAACTCTGCACTTTTTACAATATTTTTTAAAATATTATCATCAAGTAAAAAGTTTTGCCCATATTGCTTTTTTACGATAATATCATTTTGTTCTAAAATTTTTTTAACTTGTTCTTTTGTCATACTAACACCTTTTTAAATATTATAACATAAAAATAAAAAGAAAGTTAATTATAACTTTCTTATTTGTTTTCATCCTCATCAGAATCTTCATCGTCAACAACAACCATGCCACCGCCAAATTCTTCATCAAATGTTTCAAATGCTTTTGCTAGATCATCATCTTCATCTTCGTTGTCATCGTCATCATCGTCGTCATCATCATCAGTATCATCGTTGTTATCATAAATGATGTTTTTGGAACTTTCCTCATCAAAAATTTCATCTTTCAATTCGTTGTTCTTAACATCTTCATCATCTTCATAGATATCTTCATAATCTCCACCTTCTTTGTCTAAAACAGAAGTAGGTTGACGGTCTTTTAAGTCCCATGTATCATCGCCACAATATACAAAATAACCTGATTGCATAAAATCAAGAATAAATTGTGGAGCTAATTCTTTAACTGCGGAAGATTTTATTCCTTTTAGTTCCATTACTTCTTTAACGATTGTTAACATTTTTTGAGGCTTTTTCTTTACTTCTAGAAGTTCTATTGCAACTTCTAATAATGATTTATCTTTCTCTTTTATGCCCATATACCCTCCAATGGAATTCATTGTTTCTTATTATACTACACTTTTTTCTTTTTTGCAAGTTATATAACTATGCTATTTTTTTCCATGTGTTCGTGTACACTAGATTG
>DPOU01000031.1 GCA_003539625.1 Acholeplasmatales bacterium | reverse complement strand
TACATTTATTTTACCATTTCATTTACACTCATACTTGTGTAGAATAGTTTTTTTATTTTATAAAGATTCAATTATTTTTTCTAAGCCTTTAATCAAAATATCTAAATCAATACCCTTATTGTCAACCTGATTTTTATATAAAGGGAAATGAATAAATACCGTTTCAATGTCAGAATAATAATGCATTACTTGGTAATATAAAGCATTGCATATATATTCCCCCGCATTGTTACTAAGCTCAACAGGTATGTCATTATGAAGTAAATAAGATAGGGCTTCAACGGTTGGAAACTTTGAAAAATAGGCGGTAGGTCCGTCCTCAACAATAATGTTTGAAGTTATTTCGTCGCTTTCATCAATGCTTCGACCAAGGACATTTCTAGCTTTAGTTTCAATTGATATTTTAGATCTACTAGCAGCTTGACCACACAATATAATAATATCAGGGTTTACTTCATCAATATGTTTTTTTAGTATTGAAAAAGATTCATGTAGTTTAACTGGTAAAAAGATTTTAGTAATGTTTGATTTTTGTTTTAATCCCTTTACTACTTCATAAGAAGAGTTAGTATTTAACCCCATAAAGGGTTCAAAGGCTGTAATCAATAGTTTCATTTTATCACCTACTTCAATTACATTATAACAAAAAAAGCAAAAAAAATCAAAAATAATGCTAATCGATTATTTCCAAAAGCGTTAAAAAACATATATATTTTTTCTAAGAATTAAAACGTGTTCATAAAGATTATTTTCGCCCCACTTGAATATTTTTTGGATGTGTGCTATAATAAATCATATATAAGGGGTGGTAAATATGCTAAAAGCAATTCATCAAAACATCGTTTTGCAAAAAGTAGAAAAAACTAATAGTAGAGGAATATTTATGCCAGGACTAAGTAATGATATATATTTAGTTTTAAATATAGGCGAAGATGTTAAATCAATAAAAGTAAACAATAAAGTTGTTCTTGAAAAAGATCCTAAAAAAATTCAACTAGATTTAACTGACTACTATTTAACTAACGAAGAAAACGTAATGGCAATAGTGGAGGAAGATCATGAGTAATCAACTATTATTCTCTAAAGATGCTAGAGCCAAGATGGCAGAAGGAGCAAGTATCCTTGCAAAAGCGGTAAAAGTTACACTTGGACCACGTGGCAGAAATGTTGTAATTGAACAAGATTTTGGTGCACCACTAATTGTGAATGATGGTGTTACTATTGCAAAATCAATAAATTTGCCAGATAAGTTTCAAAACCTAGGTGCTAGTATTTTAATTGAAGCTGCTACTAAAACGAATGATTTAGTAGGCGATGGTACTACTACCGCAATTTTACTTACATCTAAGTTAATTGAAGAAGGACTTAAAAAATTAGAAGAGGGTGTAAATCCCGTTATTTTAAGAAATGGTCTTAATTATTATCTTCCCTTTATCCAGAAAAGAATTGATGAATTATCTACACCCATTAAAGAAGCAACTGATCT
The DNA here is from genome assembly GCA_003539625.1 of Acholeplasmatales bacterium. GTDB lineage: Bacteria > Bacillota_I > Bacilli_A > ML615J-28 > CAG-313 > CAG-313. The sequence continues at coordinate 18,809 of DPOU01000031.1, read as the reverse complement.
AGCAAAAATTGCCACAATCTCATCAGGCGCCGAAGAAGTAGGAATTCTAATTAGCAATGCTTATCAAGAAGTAGGACAAAAAGGAATTGTTACAATTGAAGAATCACAAGGTTTAGAAGATTATCTTGATGTTGTTAAAGGCTATTCATATGATAGAGGTTATTTATCAAGTTATATGATAAATGACAAAGAAAAAAATCAAGCTGTGTTAGACAACCCATTAGTGCTTATAACTGATAAAAAAATAAATGCTATGAAAGAGATTGTTCCATTTTTAGAAGAAGCAATGAAGCAGGGTAAACCGCTTTTAATCATATGTGATGACATGGAACAAGAAGTGTTAGGTGCTATCGTTGTAAATAAACTACGTGGTGTGTTTAATGTTGTTGTTACTAAAGCTCCTTCTTTTGGAGAACGCAAAACTAAACAATTACAAGATATTGCTTTTTTAACTAAAGCAATCTTAATTGATGAAAGTCTAGGTATGTCATTAAATGAAACAATGCCTAGTAGTACACTTGGAAGAGCCGAAAAAATCATTGTTAATAAAGATCAAACAATAATTGTAAATGGTATGGCAACAAGTGAAGAAATAGTAAATTACGCTAAAGGTATTGAAAATAGTATCAAAGACATTACTAGTGAATATGACAAAGAAAAAGCTGAAGAACGGGTTGCGAAATTACTTGGTGGTATTGCCGTAATAAAAATAGGAGCTGAAACTGAACCGGTTTTAAAAGAAAAAAAATTACGAATTGAAGATGCTTTAAATGCAACTAAAGCAGCCATGACTTCAGGAATTATTGAAGGTGGCGGTAAAGTATTTTATCAAATGGTTGATACCATCAAAAATATTGAAGCACCAACTGAATATCTTCCCGCCCTTCAAGTATTAGAACAAGCATTAAAGGCCCCATTTAAACAAATAGTTGAAAATGCTGGTGGCGACTTTGCCAAGATAAGTAAAGAAATAACCAATGATTTATGGTATGATGCCTTAAGTCAAAAAATGGTAAATTTAAAAGATGCTGGAATAATTGATCCCGCAAGTGTAGAAAAAAGCGCAATTATGAGTGCTATTAGTATATCAGGAATATTTTTGACTACTGAATGCGCAATAATAAACGAAGAAGAAAAAAAACCAGTAAATGAGGAGAATCTACTATAATGAATAATAGTTCAATTACCGAAATTAAAGATGAAGTAAAAAAGGCTAATGAAGAACTAAAAGAAACAATGAATCCACTTCATTCCCCTTTAATTGAATATTATTTATCAAGATATTTAGAAATACATGAATATACTCTAAATAATCGACTTGCAAAACTTGATGATGAAATCTCTAAATGCCAAAAAGAGTATGAAGAACTAATGTCAAGAGAAGATCATCTAGAAGAAATTGCATCAAAAAATAAAAATATTCAAGAAAGAATTAATGTGATTGATGCTAAAATAAAAGCTAATAATGAATTTTTAGAAGAAAAAAATCAAGCATTTAAAGAAAAGGCTGATAAAGTTACTAACCAAGAAAACAACTTATATAATGCATGTCTTGATTATTACCAAAATATTTTATCAAAGCTTAGTATGGGTAATATTGATGATATCTTAGAATATATAAACTTCGTTATGGATGTTTTAAAATACACCATTTATGATGAAGTTGTAAATTACAAAGAAAATGCTTTGAATGCCCTAAATGATTTAGATGATTTAAATTTATTAGAAGCACAAACTAAGAACACTAATGTCACATTAAATCAAGAAAAGCAATCACTTAACAGTGAAATAGAATCAATTTCATTTGAAGAAACTGAACAGCGTTTAGATGCTATTGCTTATGAAATAAATGATAAAAAAGAAGCAAAAGAAGAACTTATCAAGTTATTTGAACAATTGAAAAAGAAAAATGTTAAGCATGTTGTAGATGAAATTAGACACTTTGAAATACTTGAATACTCAAATCAACAAATTGCTTTACAATTAGATGATATCATTCTTGATTATCGTAGTACTCTTGCAACAGTAGATACTGATGCTAATATTCTGGCAAGTAAACGTGCTAAACTAAAGAAATTAACTGACCAGCGTCTTGCGATGATGCCACTTAAGAATGCTTTTGATAATGCACAAGAAGAATACAACCAGTTAGTTGGAATGTATCAGACAATTTCAAAAAATATTGATGAAATTGAAAACTTTGTTGCACAGGCAAAAAAATTAATTAATGTTAATCAAGATTTTAAACAAGTTGTTAAAAATTATAGTGAATTACTAGTAAAACAAGTAACTCTTGAACAAAACAAAGAAACTTATCGTATTCGTAATATTAATTTAGTTGAAACTAGAAAATCTAAATTAAATGACCCATATGGCAAAGAAGAACTACAAAGAATTGATGAAGAGTTAAAAAATGTTCAAGATGGTTTAAATACTTTTGAAAATGACTTGCTTGCTATTAATCAAGAAATGTGTAGATTAAAAGCTACCGAACAAGACTATAAAGTTATAACTATTTATGAAGAATGTAATGAATGTGAAGAACAACTTCCGAGTCTATATGATAAACAGCGTTTATTTAGTTCATTAGTAAATGATAAATATATATATATAACAAACTTGAAACCTAAAGTCGCTAATTTTGATGAATTAACACTTGAAATTGATCAGTTAAATGATGAAATTGAAAATAACTAATGAATTAAAAAAATTTGTTCCAAGTTTTAAAGTGTCTTGTTACACTTTTACAACCCTTGAAAAAAACGATAAAGAAAATTTATCAAATGATTTAACAGAGGCTTTTAATAATATCGCTAAAGAATACCAAAAAAAATATATTCTTTCTGAGGTTACTAAGATTCCTAAACTTAAAAGTACGAGGGATGGTTACAAAATGCTTGGAAAAGATCCATCACATACTAGACCTGCATGTGAGGCTCTAGTTAGAAGAATTATTAGAGATGGTTCGATATATAGACTAGGCAATCTGATTGACTTTGGTAATTACCTTTCAATAAAATTAATGAAGTCTGTTTGTATGGTTGATTTAGATAAAATACAAGGGGATGTCACAATTAGAATTGGTAGCGATAGTGATTACTACGAAGGGATTAATCGTGGTATTATAAATGTTACTAATTTACCCCTTTATACTGATGAAATTGGTCCATTTGGTAATCCTACTAGTGATACCATTCGTACAGCTATAACAAATGATACGACCAATGTTTTAATAATGTTAATACATTTTGATGATAACATTGAAGATGAAGATGAAATGTTATTGTTATTAAATAAATACTTAAAAATAACTAATTTAACAAAGATTTATGAGGAGAACAATATATATGATGAACGACAATTCTAATTTTATTAAGACTATAATGAAAGAAGAATTAGATAATGGTGTAGTGAATCACATCCTAACAAGATTTCCACCAGAACCCAATGCATACTTACACATTGGACATGCAAGAGCCATTATTATGAATTTTGAACTTGCTAAATGCTTTGACGGAGCTACTAACCTTCGCTTTGATGACACTAATCCCTCAAAAGAAGATACTGAATATATTGAAGCAATCAAAAAAGATATTGCTTGGTTAGGCTATACTCCTAAATCAATTCATTATGGTTCCGAGTATTTTGAAAGAACTTATGAAAAAGCAAAATTATTAATCAAAAAAGGCTTAGCCTTTGTTGATGACTTAACTCAAGAACAGCTATCAGAATACCGTGGTTCAATAAATGAACCTGGTAAACCATCTCCTTTTAGAAATCGTAGTGTAGAAGAAAACCTTCGTTTATTTGAAGAAATGAAAGAAGGCAAATATGCAAATGGTGAAAAAACTTTACGTGCAAAAATTGATATGGCAAGTCCTAACATCAATATGCGTGATCCTGTAATCTATCGTATTATGCATGTAACTCATCACCAAACTAAAGATAAATGGTGTATTTATCCAATGTATGATTTTGCGCACCCATTACAAGATGCCTTTGAAGGTATAACTCACTCATTATGTAGTATTGAATTTGAAGATCATCGTCCACTTTACGAATGGGTTATCGCAAATTGTGAAGTTGATGCCAAACCACGCCAAATTGAATGGGGTAGACTTGGTATAACTCATATGATAATGAGTAAGAGATATCTTAAAAAACTTGTTGATGAAAAAGTTGTTGAAGGTTATGATGATCCAAGAATGCCTACACTTGTTGGTTTAAGAAGAAGAGGCTTTACACCAAACGCTATCAAAGAATTTATTTTATCAACTGGTTTATCAAAAGTAAACTCAACAGTTGATTATGGTATGTTAGAACACTTCTTAAGAGAAGATTTAAAACTAAAAACAACTAGACCAATGGCTGTTATTAATCCTCTAAAAGTAATAATTACTAATTATCCAGAAGGTCAAATTGAATATGTAGATGCTCCTAACAATATGGAAAATGAAGCTCTAGGTACTCATAAGATGGCTTTTGGTAGAGAATTATATATAGAAAGAGAAGACTTCTGTGAAGTTAAGCCTAATAAACACTGGAAACGTCTTTCAAAAGATATTGAAGTAAGATTAATGCATGCATACTTTATTAAATGCAATGAAGTAATCAAAGATGAAAATGGTGAAATTGTTGAAATTCATTGTACTTATGATCCAATGACAAAGTCAGGATCAGGATTTAATGAAAGAAAGCCTAACGGTAATATTCATTATGTTGAAGCAACTACTGCCCTTCCCGCAACTTTCAATTCTTTTGAACCATTATTACTAGATGAAAAAGTATCTACTGAAAACTTTATGGAAAGACTTAATAGAAATTCATGGCATACTAGTGAAGGTTTTGTTGAAGAGTATTTAAAAGATACTTTACCTGAAGACAAATATCAATTTATTCGCAATGGTTACTATACTACTGATAAAAATTCAAAAGGAGATAATTTGATTTTTAACCTAACAGTAGGTTTGAAATCATCTTATAATGCTTAATATGAGTGAAAATCCAATCTTAGCAAACTTAAATAAAGAACAACTTGAAGCAGTAACTACAGTTGATGGCGCTGTAATGGTTTTTGCGGGGGCAGGAACAGGAAAAACTAAAACCCTTATAAGCCGTATAGCTTATATGATTGATGAAAAAAATATTCAGCCATATCATATTCTTGCAATTACCTTTACTAAAAAAGCAACCAATGAAATGCGTGAACGTTTAAATAAATTGATTGGTAGTAAAGCAGCTCAAGTGCACATCTCAACAATTCATTCTTTGTGTGCAATGATTTTAAGAAGAAATTGTGAAGCTCTTGATTTTGCCAGAAATTTTGAAATCATTGATGAAGAAGATCAATTAAAGGTAATGACTGAAATCTTCAAAAAGAATAATATTGAAAAAAGAGTTCTTGCGCCAAGAGTAGCAATTAAGGCAATTGGTGATTATAAAAATAAAACTTGTAATGAATTATTAGGGTTATTAAATACCGTTTATAATGAATACCAAGCATATTTAAAAGAACATAATCTAATGGACTTTGAAGATTTATTAACTTATACCGCAAAATTATTCAACGAAAATCCGGAAATATTAAGTTTCTATCAAAATATTTACCAATATGTGTTAGTTGATGAATTACAGGATACTAATGCGGTACAATATGAAATTATTAACTTACTTTGCGAGAATCATGGTAATTTGTTTGCGGTAGGCGATGATGATCAAAGCATTTACTCATTTAGAGGTGCTAAAATCGAAAATATGGTTAAGTTTAGAGAAGATCATCCTAATGCTAAAGTAATTAAATTAGTTCAAAATTATCGTTCAACTAATAATATCTTAAAATGTTCAAATGCTTTAATTAAAAATAACAAAATAAGAGAACCTAAAGAATTATATAGCAATATTGAAGGAACTAAGAATGATATATCAGTTCAAGAAGCATACTATTATGAAGATGAAATTCGCTTTGTCATAAATGAAATTGCTTCACTTGTTAACCATAATGGTTATGAATATAAAGATATTGCGGTACTATATCGTAATAGTGCTTTATCAAGAAACTTTGAACTTGCCTTTATTCAAGAACATATACCATATAACATTTACGGTAGTTTTGCTTTCTTAAAACGTAAAGAAGTAAAAGATATAATTAGTTATCTACGTTTCATTGCATCACCTACCAAAATGCTTCACTTTAAACGTATTATTAACGTTCCTGCACGTGGAGTTGGTGATAAAACTATTGAAAAGCTTCAAGAATATATGCACGAGACTAATTGTGATATATTAGGTTCAATAGATATATTTAAAGAACGTAATTCTACTTCAAAAGCAGATGCTTTATTAGAATTTAAAAAGATAATGGTAGAATTAATGGATGACTTAAATAAAATGAGTCTACCTGATTTCTTTGATACAATGCTTGAAAAAACGGGTTATTTAGACTGGCTAAAAGCAAATGAAGAAAACGATGAAGTACATCGTGTTGAAAATGTCAAAGAATTTAAGTCAATCTTATATCAACTAGATAATGATAATCTAAATGAAGGTCTAACTAATGTAGAAAAAATAGAAATTGGGTTAGATGAATTATTATTAGATACTACTATGGTTGATGATCATCAACAAAATGGAGTTGTTCTTTCAACTGTACATTCTGTTAAGGGCTTAGAGTTTAGAGCTGTATTTGTTGTAGGACTTGAAGAAGGAATATTCCCTGCCATTCGTGATGAAGCAGACATTGAAGAAGAACGTCGTGTTGCTTATGTTGCATTTACGCGCGCCAAAGAAAAACTATATATAACTTGTTCAACTAGTAGATTAATTTATGGACGAGTTGTTAGAAATCCTAAGTCAAGATTTTTGATGGAACTACTTAGTGCTAGCGATAAAAAAGAACAAGCAACCAAACAAAATGAAAACAAACCTATAGGTGAAATCGAACTAGGTTCACGTGTAAATCACAAATACTTTGGTAATGGCTTAGTCATTGCTAAAGACGATCGCTTTATCCAAATTCTTTTTGATAAAGATCAATCAATTAAAAAGATTGCAAAAGATCATCCAACAATTACTAAACTAGATAGTTAATCTATCTAGTTTTAAAAACACAAGAATAGGTGGAAACTATGATTAACCAAACAATTAAAGATCGAATGGATCAATTGTATGAACAATTAAATTTATATAACTATCAATATTATGTTCTAGATAGTCCGACTATAGAAGATACCGAATATGATAGTTTAATTAGAGAATTAGAAGAATTAGAAAAAGCATATCCTGAATTTGCAAGAGAGGTTTCTCCAACTAAACAAGTTGGTAGCTATATTAATACTTCTTTAGAATCTATTACTCATGAAGTACCTATGATGTCATTAGGTGACGTATTTAATTTTGATGAACTACGCGAATTTGATGAAAAAATTAAAAAAGTAGTTGATCAATATAGTTATGTGGTTGAATTAAAAATTGATGGAATTGCTAGTACAGCCCATTATAAATCAGGTATGTTCAATCTTGGAGCCACTAGAGGAAATGGCCAAGTGGGTGAAAATGTTACAACCAACATGTTAACAATTAATTCCCTTCCTAAAATACTAACATCACCTATTGATGTTGAAGTACGTGGTGAAGTGTATATGAAAAAATCAGTTTTAGATAAACTGAATGAAGAGCGTAAAAATGATGGACTTCCCCTTTTGGCTAATCCGCGAAATGCGGCAGGAGGTAGTCTTCGCCAACTAGACCCTAATATTACAAAACAAAGAAAATTAGATCAATTTGCTTATACTTTGGTTAATCCTGAAAAATATAATGTAAAAAACCAAATGGATGCTTTAGATTACTTAAAGACCTTAGGCTTTAATGTTAACCCTAACCATGTTCATTGTAAAGACATAGAAGAAGTTATAGAAACAATTGAAAAGTATGATTCACTTCGTAAAACCCTTGATTATGCAACTGATGGTATAGTTATTAAAGTAAATGAATTTGATTTATACGATACAATTGGTTATACAGTTAAGGTTCCTAAATGGGCTATTGCTTATAAGTTTCCAGCTGAAGTTGTAACAACTAGATTAAATGATATTATTTTTACAATAGGAAGAACTGGTAAAATTATTCCTAATGCGGTACTTGATCCTGTTTATATTGCGGGGACAAAAGTTGCTAGAGCTACTTTAAATAACGAAGATTTTATCGTATCAAGAGATATTAGAGTTGGTGATTATGTTAAAGTAAGAAAAGCCGGCGAAATTATCCCAGAAGTAATAGAGGTTGATTTTTCCCGTAGACCAGAAGGTTTAAAACCTTTTGAAATGTTGAAGTACTGTCCAATGTGTGGATCACTAATTGTAAAGTCTAAATCTGATTCATTACATTTTTGTCCTAACAAAGAATGTGGAGGTAGACGTTTAGAAGAAATAATCCACTATGCTTCACGTGTTGCAATGGATATTGAAGGATTAGGCGAAAAACAAATTGAATTACTTTATTCACTAGGATATTTAAAAGATATATCAGATATATATATTTTAAAAAACTATGAACAAGAACTACTAGCAATTGAGCGTTTTGGTAAAAAGAAAATTGATAACTTATTAAATGCTATTGAAGAGAGCAAAAATAATAATCTAGATCAATTTATTTTTGGCCTTGGTATCCATTATATTGGCGCAAAGGCATCCAAAACACTTGCTAAAGCATTTACAAGTATTGATGCTTTAAAACAAGCTACATATGATGAATTAATAATATTACCAGATTTTGGAGAAGTAATGGTTGATAGTATTATCTCATACTTCAAAGATGAAAAACACAATGAGTTAATTCAAAAACTAAAAGAGTATGGTGTAGACCCTAAATCAAAGACTATTGAGATTAATGATAAGTTTAGTGGTTTAACTTTTGTATTAACGGGAACACTACCCAATATGACAAGAGATGAAGCTAGTAAAATAATTGAATCACTTGGTGGTAAAACTTCAAATAGCGTTAGTAAAAAAACATCTTACGTGCTTGCGGGGGAGAATGCCGGAAGTAAACTTGAAAAGGCTCAAGCACTAAATGTAAAAATAATTGATGAAGAAGAATTTAAATCAATGATAAAATAGCATCTTAGGAGGTGCACTATGAATGACAAAATAATAATCAAAGGGGCAAGAGAAAATAATCTAAAGAATATAGATTTAGAAATTCCCCGTGACAAACTCGTAGTAATGACTGGTGTATCTGGTTCAGGAAAAAGTTCATTAGCCTTTGATACAATATATGCGGAAGGACAGAGAAGATATGTTGAAAGTCTTTCAGCCTACGCAAGACAATTCCTTGACAATGTTGATAAACCCGATGTAGATTCCATTGAAGGTTTATCTCCTGCTATTTCAATAGATCAAAAAACAACTAGTAGAAATCCTCGTTCTACGGTAGGTACAGTAACTGAAATATATGATTATTTACGTTTATTATACGCAAGAATAGGACATCCAACTTGTCCTACTCATGGCATTGAAATTACTTCGCAAACTATTGAACAAATGTGCGATAAAATATTGTCATATGATGAAGAAAGTAAGGTAGTTATTTTATCACCGATTGCGGAAAACCGTAAAGGTACTTTCGAAAAAACACTTGAATTATTACGAAAAGATGGTTATACAAAAGTAATAATTGATGACGAAACTTTCGATTTAGATGAAGAAATAGAATTAGACAAAAACAAAAAACATAACATTTTTGTTGTAGTTGATAGACTAAAACTTCGTAGTGAAATTCGTTCAAGATTATATGAATCACTTGAAGCCGCATGTAAATTGTCTGATGGAAAAATCTTTGTTGATGTCAATGATGAAAGACTATTATTTTCTGAACATTATGCTTGCCCATATTGTGAATTTACCGTAGGAAAATTAGAACCAACGCTCTTTTCTTTCAATTCACCACTTGGTGCTTGTCCTACATGTCATGGGTTAGGATTTATTTCAACGATTGATGAAAATTCACTAATAACTGATGAAAATCTGTCTATAGCAGACGGAGCTATTAGATATTTAAAGAATATTGTATTCACGGAAAATATTGAATGGCAAATGTATAAAGCCTTATTTGAATTTTACAAAATAGATTTATTTAAACCATTCAAAGATTTAACTCCACTTCAAAAAGATGTAATATTTAATGGTTCAAAAGAACCAATTGCCTATGAAATTCATTCAGTTGGTGGAATATCAATGCGAAAGAATAAAGTTATTGAAGGCTTGGCTAGTTTAATTACTAGAAGATATCAAGAAACTTCTTCAAATATGCAAAGAGATTATTATGGATCATATATGCGTGAAGTGATGTGTCCAACTTGTCATGGTATGCGGTTATCAGAAAGTGCATTGTCAGTTAAAGTTGGTGGTAAAAATATATATGAATTCACTGAAATGTCAATTAGTGATGCTTTAACTTTTGTTGATAGTTTACAACTAACAACGCTCGAAGCAAAAATTGGTAATCTAATAATAAAAGAGATTCATAATCGATTAGCCTTCTTAAAAGAAGTAGGTTTAGAATATCTAACACTATCAAGAAAAGCGGGAAGCCTTTCAGGTGGTGAAGCTCAACGTATCAGACTTGCTACGCAAATAGGATCTAAGTTAACCGGTGTTTTATATGTCTTAGATGAACCATCAATTGGTCTTCACCAACGAGATAATCATAAATTAATAGATGCTTTAAAAGAAATGCGAGATTTAGGTAATACTTTAATTGTTGTTGAACATGATGAAGAAATCATGCATGAATGTGATTACATAGTAGATATTGGACCTTATGCGGGAATCCACGGTGGTGAGGTTGTAGGATATGGTACACCAGAAGAATTTAAAAAACTAAAAGGTTCAATCACGGCGGATTATCTTTCAGGAAGAAGAAAAATTGATGTGCCAACTTCTAGAAGACCTGGTAATGGTAAACACTTACTAATAAAAGGTTGTAGAGAAAATAACCTAAAGAACATTGATGTAGATATCCCATTAAATAAATTAGTATTAGTAACTGGTGTATCTGGCTCTGGGAAATCAACTTTAGTAAATGATATTTTATATAATGCACTAGCATCAAGACTATATCGTAGTAAAGTAGAAGTAGGTAAACATGATTCAATTGAAGGAGTAGAAGAAATTGACCGAGTTATTAATATCGATCAAGCACCAATTGGTAGAACTCCTAGAAGTAATCCGGCTACATATGTTGGCGTATTTGATGCAATCCGTGATTTGTACGCAACAACTATTGAAGCAAAAGTAAGAGGATACACTAAGAGTAGATTCTCATTTAACGTAAAAGGTGGTCGTTGTGAATCTTGTCAAGGTGATGGTGTAATAAGAATAGCAATGAACTTCTTACCAGATGTGTATGTACCATGTGAGGCATGTCATGGTTCTAGATATAATCGTGAAACACTAGAATGTAAATATAAAGATAAATCAATTGCGGATGTATTAAAAATGACAATTGATGAAGCAGTTGAATTTTTTAAGAATATCCCTACCATCTATCCTAAATTAAAAACAATGCAAGATGTTGGTTTAGGATATGTAAAACTGGGACAAAGTGCAACTACTTTATCTGGTGGTGAAGCACAAAGAGTTAAGCTTGCCAGTGAATTGCATAAAAAAATTACTGATAAAACAATGTTTATCTTTGATGAACCAACAACAGGTTTACATACATATGACGTTGATAAACTAATGAAAATGATTGAAAAAATTGTTGATATTGGTGCAACAGCCGTAATCATTGAACATAATCTTGATGTAATCAAAATGGCTGATTATATCATCGATTTAGGTCCTAATGGTGGTGATGGTGGTGGCCAAATTGTCGCAACAGGAACTCCAGAAGAAGTAATGTTAAATGAAAATTCCGCAACCGCTCCATATCTAAAAAAAGTATTGGTTGGTAGTTGGAGTAAAAAGAATATAGAATAACAAAAAACTTAGATTTTATTCTAAGTTTTTTTTAAATTCAATAAACTTTTTAGGCTTTTTCTAATAGAGCATTCAAAATTAGCATAAACTAAAATAATAAAAGTAAGCAAATTGAAAAACACACGGGGATGTGGTATAATGAGAAATGAAATAGTTGTCTATATATTAGCAATTGTTTTGTGTTTTTTTCTAATAGATAATATTTTTAAAATAACCAAAAAACCAATATATCTAATACTTTACTTAATTATCTATTTAATATTTTTATATTTTTGTCTCTTTGATCGTAAAATTAGTGATGATAATAATTTCAGTGATGGAGCCTACATTCATAACTGGTTTAAGATATTATTTACTAATAAGGTAGTATTCAAAAATATCGTTGGAAACATCTTAATTTTTATACCTATGGGATGCTTCTTAAAAATATTAAAGGTAAATGCCATTTTTAAAATATTATATATATTAATAATTATTGTTGGTATTGAATTAATTCAATATATGACTAAGACAGGTATTTTTGATGTATTAGATATAATATTAAATATATTAGGCACAAGCATAGGCTATGTTATGACAAACAAAAAGAGGTGGAACTATGAATAAAGTAACTTTAAAGAAATTAGTTAAAGAATTAAATTTAGAAGTAATTTATGGGAACAGTTATCTAGAACGTACTGTAACTAAAGCAATGTCAAGTAGACCAAGTGTTGAAATGTATTGTGGTTATTTTGATTACTTTGAAAAAGATCGTATTCAAGTAATAGGTACTAAAGAATTAACTTTATTTAATATGCTTAGTGCAAGTCAAAAGAAAGAACGTTTAGCTAAATTATTTAGTTACAATTCTCCTGCTTTTGTATTTACTAAAAATGTTGACGCACCAAAAGAATTCGTTGAAGCAGCAATTGCTTGTCAAATTCCTATTTTCAAAAGCAAACTTTCAACTTCAGGCTTTATTGGTGATTTAACAAATTATTTACAAAGTGAACTTGCACAAAGAAACAAAATTAATGGTTCAATGGTAGAAGTATTTGGCGTAGGTGTTTTAATTGAAGGTGCAGATGGCATTGGTAAAAGTGAAACCGTACTTGAATTATTAAACAAAGGTCAAATTATGATATCAGATGATATAACTAAAATTTATCAACCTGAACCGGGTAGAGTAGTATGTGAAGCACCAAAAGAACGTCAAGGCTTTATGGAAATAAAAGATTTAGGAATGATTGATGTAAAGAATATGTATGGTATAGGTGCTATTAGAAACCATAAGAATTTGCAATTAGTAGTTGAATTAGTAAAAGGTGAAACTTCAAAAGTAACTGCAGAAACTTTCTTTGATACAGTAGTGCCAAAAATTCAAATTGAAGTAGACGCTGGTAGAAATGTTGCAACTTTGGTTGAAAGTGCAGCTCTAAATTATCGTTTAAAACAATCAGGCTATGACGCTGAAGAAGTATATCAAAATCGTTGTATTCATGAAACATACAAGGGTGGAGAATAGTAATAATGAATTTAACAATAGTATTGAATAGTATATATAGCTATTTGGTAAATTTACGACCAGAATATGATCGCAGTAGTAGAATAGCTTTCACTATCGGTAATATATCAGTAATGTGGTATGCCATTATCATAATGAGTGGTGCAATTATTGGAACGCTATATGGCTACTATCGCTTTGGTAAAAGACTAGGATTAGATAGTGATACCGTTTTAACAGGACTTGCTTTAGGTCTTATTTTTGGTATTATTGGAGCTAGATTATATTATGTAATCTTTACTGCTTCCGCAAACGAGATTGAATATAAAAGTTTCCTAGATGTTATCAACCCACGAGATGGTGGACTTGCCATTCATGGTGCTTTGATTGCGGTGGCAATATATCTACCAATTTTTTGTAAACTTAATAAAATAAAACTATTAACATTACTTGAAATAGCATTACCATTAATATTATTTGCACAAGTAGTAGGAAGATGGGGAAACTTTGTTAACCAAGAAGCGTTTGGTGGATTAGTAAAAGTACCAAATCTTGCAAACTATGGTGAAATAACAAGATATACTGTGCTTGACGATGCAACTTTAATTGCTCAACGTGAGGCCTTATCACATATGTTAATTCCTAATTTTGTTATTAATAGAATGTATATATCATACTCTAATGCAAGTGGTTTCTTGTGTGCAGGTTACTATTATCCAACTTTCTATTTTGAATCAGTACTTAATTTAATTGGTATTATTATATATATGATTGCAAGAAAACATATCAAGAAAATATTAGTTGGTGATGGCATCAGTTTTTATCTAATATGGTATGGTATCGTTCGCTTTATTGTTGAAACAATGAGAACTGACCCATTATATCTTGGAACAACAGGAATCAAGATGGCTGAACTTACTTCAATAATATACATTGTATTAGGTATTACTTGGTTAATCGTTCGTCGCATCAAAAAAATCCAAATGATATCTTGTTGGGATGCCCTTTATAAAGAAGGTGCGAATATGCGATATGATGATTATGTAATGAAACCTAAGAAAGAAAAACAAAATGAGCAATAAAGAATATGCAATAATATTTGATTGTGATGGCACTGTACTAGACACATATCAATTAATAATTGAAACCGTCTACCAAACCTTTGCTAGAATGTTACCTAATTATCCATTAACATATGAAGAAGCCGATGCTTTTTTTGGCCCCTTATTAGCTGACACATTTAGTAAATATGCCAAAGATAAAAAACAATTAAATGAATTAATAGAATGTTACCGAGTAATAAGCAACAATTTAATGGAAAAATACATAAAAGCATTTCCAGGAATTTTAGATTTATTGAAAGATTTAAAAATGCGTAATTACAAAATTGCCATTGTATCAAACAAAGTTAGCGATGCTGTAAAAAAAGGTTTAGACATATGTAAACTAACACCTTTTTTTGATTTAATCATTGGAGCTGAAAAACTAAAAATCGCAAAACCAGATCCTGATGGTATATATCAAGTTTTAAATAATTTCAATATGAATAATGCAATAATGATTGGTGATACAATAATTGACATTGATACTGGAAACAATGCTAAAATAAAAACAATTGGGGTAACTTGGTGTAGAACTAAGCAAGAAGAATTTTTAAGACATCATGCAAGTTATGTAGTTGATACTCCCAAAGAAATATTAAAGATTATTGAGGAATTATAAAGAATGTATGACGTTATAATATGTGGCTCTGGACCAGCGGGTATGTCAGCAGCACTATTCTTAAGAAGGGCCAACTTAAACATTTTAATAGTTGAAAAGGGTACACCAGGTGGGAAATTAATAAGTACTGCCCTCATTGAAAATTATCCAGGTTATATTGAAAATACTGGTATTGATCTTGCAATGATAATGTATCGCCAAGTAAAACATTTTAAAATACCTTATGCCTTTTCAGAAGTTATGAAAATTGAAAAATTAGGCGATGAACATTTTGTAGTTCACACTAAAGAAGGCGACTATGAATCTAAAATGGTAATATGGGCAGCCGGAACAATTGCTAAACAGATTGAAGCAGAAGGCGAAGAAGAATATGTGGGTAGGGGAATCAGCTATTGTGCAATTTGCGATGGAAGCTTTCACGAAAAACAAAATGTTGTTGTAATTGGTGGAGGTAATTCCGCAATCGAAGAAGCACTATATCTTGCAAAAATTTGTAAGAAGGTAACAATAATAACTAGAGGACATCATTTCAGAGCAGATCCCGTGTTAATGGAAAAAGTAATGCGTGCAAATAATGTAGATTTAGTAACTCATCATGTTATTACTAAATTTACGGGGAAAGATTTACTAGAACAAGTTACTGCGAAAGATCGTGACTCTGATAATGAAATAGTCTTAAATGTAAGAGGCGCATTTATATATGTTGGTTTTACTCCATCAAGTACACTTTTAGAAAATTTTGATATTCTTGATGAAGACAAATATATAATTGTAGATAGAAATTGTGAAACAAAAGTAACAGGATTGTATGCGGCAGGCGATTGCATTCAAAAAAACATTAGACAAATTGCAACGGCTGTGGCAGATGGTATTACTTGTGCTTCGGCAATCGTAAGAAAAATTTAATTATGAGTTTTGCAAGTGAAGTAAAAAAAGAATTAATGAGTGTAGAACTAACCGATAAATGTTGTGAAAAAGCCTTAGTGATGGGAATCCTTCATGGTGGTAGTGAAATAGTTATATCAAAAGACGGTAACTATATTATTGTTAAATCATATATTTTAAGTGCTATACAAAAAGTAATGCAAATAGTTAAAAAAAATTATGATGTAAATTTAGTAATAAAATATGGTGATGAGAATAACCTAAATAAAAAACGATATTATTATTTAGAAATTTCAAATAACATAAACCCATTAATTCGTGAATTTAATCTTTATCCATTTGATACACTTAACATAAAACATCCATTATTGATAAATGATTGTTGTAAAGCAAGTTTCATAAGGGGACTGTTTATTGCTAGAGGATCAATTAATGATCCAAGAAAGAATTGTTATCACTTGGAAATAACTTGTCACAGAAGTGATGTAGCTCAAGTTGCCAAACATATTCTTGCGAGTAATCAAATAAATGCTAAAATTAGAGAACGAAAAGACAACTATGTTTTGTATATCAAAAAAAGCGAAGAAATATCAGCCTGTCTTGCCTATATTGGCGCATCAAGTGGTGTATTTTACTTTGAAGATTCAAGAATAGTTCGTGATATTGCTAATATGGCAAATAGAATGACCAATTGCGATATTGCTAATTTGAAAAAAAGTAGTGTTACAGCTAACAAACAATTAAAGGCAATAAAGTACATTAGAAAAATGGGTTACTTTAACAAAATGCCAGTTAGACTTCAGACAATATCAATAATGAGAGAGGAATATCCTGATTCAACACTTGATGAATTATCAGCTTTCTCAGATAATTATTTTGGTAAAACTTTAACTAAATCAGGAGTTAGCCATTGTTTAAGATCACTTATGCAATTTTATTATGAATTAGCAAGTAAAAATAGTTTAACTAAAAACCAAAGTGAAAAAAATAACGAATAATCATTAATTATCGTTTATTGTGCATAATAAAAAGCTAAAGAAAACTTTAGCTTTTTTACATGGTTTTTATTTGTAAATTGTTATGCATTGTAATTTCTCTTGTAGGAATATTCTTCATCATCATCTGGTATTGCCCATGCTACAGCAGATACTACTGCCGCAATACCTACTAATGAATAAATAATACGTGAAATAATAACACTAAATCCATCAAACAAGAACGAAACAAGGTTGAAATCGAAAATTCCGACTAAACCCCAGTTAAGTCCACCGATGATAAGAAATACTAAAGCTGTATTTTTTAATATTTTCAAAAAAATTACCTCCTATCACAAATTTACATTATTATTGTTTGCGAAAAATGCAAAAATAATAGTGGAAAAAAATTCTATATTAATTAGCATTATTTTTAAATCACATACATAAAATTTAACAAGTGAGGTAAAGATAATGAAAAAACAATTTAAAATTATAAATTTTATTTTAATTTTATTTTTAATTATGACACTAACAGGTTGTAAAAAGAAAAAACAAGTTGAAACTACTTTCCCAGAAATTGTTAACAAATTAACATCATATAAATTAGTTGGTAGATTAGAATCAACATTTCCAAGTGGGACTAAGGAATGCAATGTAACTACGTATTATAGAAGTCCTGGTGAATATCGTGTAGAAATTCAAAATCCTAATGTTAATGAAACCCAAATAATGGTTAAAAACAACTCAGGCGTATATGTAATTATACCTAGTATAAATAAAACTTTTAAAGTAAATAGCAGTTGGCCAGAAAATATGAGTTACCCATATCTATTACAATCTCTCAGTAATGATATTGTTCAAGATAGTAATTTAAGAACTACAACAGAAGGTAAATCTACAATTGTAGAATTAAAGGCGAAGTTGTTCACTGAAGATGAAACAACAACTCAAAAAATTATTTTCGATGAAAATAAAATGCCAAAAGAAGTTTTAATATATGATGGTAATAAAAATTTATTAACAAAATTTGTTATCACATCAATTGAACAAAATCCAGCACTAACAAATGAATTATTTAATGTTTCTGAAAGCCTTGAAACTCTTTATACATATTATGAAAACAATCCAATTGAATTTGTAAGAACAGTAAGTTATCCTACTTATTTTCCTGAAGGAACATCTTTAAAAGAAGAAACAATTACCGGAACTTCTTTAAACAAACTTGCAATAATGAAGTTTGGGGGAGAATGTAGTTATACAATAGTTCAACAGTTTGTTAACCTAACAACTGATGCAACCACAGAATATGTTAATGGTAGTATTTACTTAATGGGTGGAGCATTTGTTTTTGTTAACTCTAATAACATTCAGTTTTATGAGAATGGTATCGAATATACTATTGCTTCAAACGATATAAGTTGTTTAGAAATGATAAAAATGGGTGAATCATTAAAATCAAAAGAAGATAAATAATTCAAAATATTAATTAATTTCTTGCAAATAACTAAAATAAGTGGTAGAATATATATGGTACTAAAATAGTACCACACCCTCAATATGTGTCATCAATTTAATTGATGACATTTTTTTATATATAATAGTATTTACAAAATTTGACCAAATATTTGTAAAACATTTGAATAAGTAATTGACTTATATATTAATATAAATTAACTACATTAATATATTTAGTAATTAACAATAATGTTATAATTTAAACCAATAAGTATATATCAACCCCTTACTTGACGGGTTGTCAATCATCGT
>DPOU01000027.1 GCA_003539625.1 Acholeplasmatales bacterium | reverse complement strand
TATTATATCATAAATTATAAACATCGGTAAATAAATATGCTAATATAATAAAAACAAAAGTTGCTTTTCAGCAACTCTATTTTGATTTTCTTTTTCTATTTGATTTTCGATAATAATTATAGGGATAATATGGATTGTAATACCCTCCTGGATAATATGGTGGATACAAATATGAGTGTTGAGGTTTGGTGGAATGATTAATCGTAGGCTTTTTCTCTTCCGTTTCTTCTTTCTTGATGTCTACAGAATTTTGAACTGTATTCTCTTTTTCTTGAACATTATCTTTTATTGTATCTACATCAATTTTAGGATAGTATTCTTCAATAAAAGGCTCCGTATTATCTAATTCAATTTGTACCATTTCTGATATTTCTGGTAGCCTAATTTTAGTTCCCGGAATCAGATGATCCCAATCCTGAATGTGTTTGTTCATTTTAATTATTTCTTCAATATTCAAATGATACAAACTAGCAATTTTTTCGATTTTTTCATTCACTCTAACAATATGTGTATTCATCTATTCCTCCACATTAGTTCTCTGGTATAAAATCTTCATTTATCTCATTTTCCAAATTGTCTATTGGATCAATATTGTCATTGCAACTGTAGACATTTACCATCATTTTAGTTTCACCTATAATTTCTGCTAATGCATCAAACACTACTTCAACTTCAATAGCATTTTCTTTTATGCACGCATTAGTACAAGTTGGTTGTTGTAATATTCTTACAATGACATCTGTGTGATCAGTTGTTGCGTCACAAACAATATCTTTAACTTTGATTACTGTTTGATATTTAGTAGTCGTTCTTGCTATATCAGTTTTAGTGTTATTATCGTACGCATACCAAATATCGATTTCGAAACTACCCGTTAAATTAACTTGTTTTTGATCTTGTACAGCTTCAAATTCATGATTAATTACCCAACAACCAAGTACACTATATGGTTGCTGTTCTAGTGGTATAGTTTCACAAACTTTAATATTTTTGCGTCCTTTGGCAAGTACGGCCCTAGTAACAATTTCGCGAACTTCACTCATTTTCAATCCCTCCTCAATACAATATATTCAAAAGGTGTTATTATTGTGACATAAATGATATTTTTATCCCAAGAGTTTCAATTTATTATATTCCTTAATTTAGTAATTATTACTAAAAAATAGTTGATAATTTTACTTATCAACTATTTTTTTGCTTATTTCTTTACGAATTTTCCATATAGTACAATATTATGATAAATACCTTTTTCTAATCTTTCAATTTTTTCACCATCAAAATCAGGATTATCATACCATCCTAAAAATTCATAACCATTAACTTCAATGTTTTTAACTAAATCCATTCCTTTTTCCCAATCATAAATGTAAGTAAAGGTAATATCAGTATTAGATATTATATAAGGAATGCGATCATAAAATTCAGGAACATGACCTTTGGTAATAAAATAATGAGGTAAGGTATCTTTTTCAAAATAGAAGAATTTTGCGGTATCGACAAGTGATGCCCAAGCACTAGCTAAAAAGTCGCTTCCTACACCTAGTGGATCATCACTTCCACCAGTATATCCTTCATCTAATCGCCACCAATAAAAGAAATCTTGAATAAAGTAAACAAATTCAACAAATTTATTATTTTCTAAGCAATAGCCTATAAATCCGTCTTCCGCTTTTTGATTTTCAATTTGTCCACCTGTGTCTATTTTTAAATAGTATTTTCCTGCAAGGTTTCCTATATCAGCCATACCAGCGCCACCGCCATTCCAAGTACTAGCAACTTTTAAGAAATCATCTACGTTATTTACTCCTCTACTACTTAAATATCCACCTTCATCACGAACGTTTACGATATAGTTATAAAATTCTGTGAAGTATGCTCTAAACAAATGTTCCTTATCTAAACAAAGTCCCTCTGGTAAAATGTAATCAACTGAATAAGAACGTTTTTTCCAGATAGCATTAATTGTGATATCTTCCTCATAACTAATTGGTACTCTAGTATAGCCTGAGGTTGCATTACTTCTTTCGTTCCATCCCATAAAGACATAACCTTTTTTAGATGGCGTTGGTAATATTTCTTCAATGCCAGGATGATAATATTGGATTGCTTCATCAGGTAGAGTTCCACCATCTAGAACATAAGTAATTTTATATACTTTTTCCCATTTTGCATATAAAACATAATCTTCTTTACTTCCTTTGGTAATTGAGGTTATAGTATCGCCTTCGAAGTTTTCATTTAAATACCAACCTTTAAATTCGTAGCCTTCTTTTACTGGAATCGGTAAAGTGAATTCATCAAATACTGTATATTCTTCTTTTGTATTTCCAGTAAATTCGCCACCATCTGTTTCATATTGAATGTAATAATAAACATCAGTCCATTTAGCTACTAAATTATAATTCTTTAACTCTAATTCAGATACTTTTTGTCCGTTTTCATACCACCCCGCAAAAATATAATCTTTTCTAGTTGGTGTAGGTAATTGAATGTTCTCAACATTTTCAATATTAAATGATTTTACAGGTTCTATTGTTAATTCGCCACCATCTAAATCATAATTAATGGTGTAAGTACACATTTCCCATTTTGCCACTAATGTATAATCACGTTTGGCATTAGTATCAAGTGTATTTATTAATACATCATTTTCATACCATCCTAAAAAAGTGTAGCCTTTTTTGGTTGGTGTAGGAAGTTTTATTTCTTGACCTACTTTATATGATAAACTTTCTACTGATGTTCCATCACCTAGATTATAGTTAATTTTATATTCTTTTTGGCAACTAGCAAGAAAAAATAATCCTATTATAAATATTAAAACAATAATTTTTACAACTCGCTTCTTTTGTCTCATATTTCCTCCGTAAAAAAACTTCTATGCATATTATATCACACATAGAAGTTTTAGTTATTCATTTTGTTTTTTTATATTATCTCGCCTAATAAATGCCATGAAAAAGCTTTAACAATTCTAACATTTACTAAATCGCCAACCTTATAACTATTGTTTTCATCGTTAGCAAAATTAACTAGCATATTATGTTTTGTATAGCCTGTTAGCATATTAGGATTGTTTTTACTTGGTCCTTCGACTAGCACTTCAACTATTTGATTTTCAAATCTTTCATGACCTTTTAATGAGTATTCATTAATAACTTCATTCAAGCGATTAAGTCTACCATGTTTTTTATCTTCAGTAAGTTGATTAGGATAAGTTGCGGCAGGAGTACCTTCACGTGGCGAATAGATAAAAGTAAACGCTCCATCATATTCTACTTCTTTAACAAGGCTCAAAGTATCTTGAAATTGTTCTTCAGTTTCACCAGGGAAAGCAACGATAATATCAGTAGTAATACTTATTCCTGGAACAGCTTTCTTTAATTTATTTACCTTTTCTAAATACTCTTCTCTTGTATATTTTCGGTTCATTCTCTTAAGCACTTCATTATTTCCTGATTGAACAGGTAAATGCAAGTGGGGCATGATATTTCCACCTAGAGCCATTGCTTCTATTGTATCATCATCTAAATCTCTAGGATGAGAGGTTGTATATCTTATTCTTTTTATTGAAGTTTTGTTAAGATCTCTTAGTAAATCTGCAAAGGTATATTTACGATCCTTGAAATCTTTCCCATAAGCATTAACATTTTGTCCAAGTAATGTGACTTCAACATAACCGTCTTTGGCAGCTTGTTCAACTTCCGCAATTATTGCCTCAGGTAATCTAGAGCGTTCTTTACCTCTTGTATACGGAACTATACAATATGTGCAGAATTCATCACAACCATACATAATGTTAACCCATGCTTTTTTAGGATGATCTCTTACAATTGGTAAGTTTTCATATATATCACCCTCAACCGAAAGAACTTCAATTACTTTCTTTTGTTCATTTATAACATCATATAAATACTCAGGTAAACTAGCAATATTATGAGTTCCAAAAACAATATTAACTTGTGGACATTTTTTCTTTATTGTTTTGATTGTTTTTTCTTCTTGAGGCATGCAGCCACAAACCCCAATTATCATATCTGGCTTTTTCTTTTTGAACTTTTGGAATCTACCAAGTTCCCCAAATACTCTTTCTTCAGCGTTTTCTCTAATTGCACATGTATTAAATAATACGAAATCAGCCTCTAATTCATTTTCAGTTTTTTCAAAACCCATCAATTCTAGCATTCCCGCAATTTTTTCACTATCTGCTAGATTACCTTGACATCCATATGTTTTTAACATATATTTCTTTGTTACACCAAGATTTAAGTATTTGGGATCAAGATTAAAAATATTTATATTTAATTCTTCACCACGTCTTTTTCTTGCTTCTTTTAGTGATGGTTCATTCATTTTTACATATTTTTCTTCGTTAGTCTGAATTTGTTTCTTCATATATTTCTCTTTCTAAATGACTTTTTTATCAGTATTATATAGTTTTTGATATTCAATGTTAGTCATACCATATACTAACTTATCAAAGATTTTACCATCATATCTAATATAACCATTTCTAGCTACACCCTCTTTGATAAATCCTAGTTTTTCACATACTCTTTGTGATTGATAATTATCTAAAAATGTACCTACTTCAATGCGTTTTAAATCAAGATAATCAAAACCGAATGATATTACTTCTTTTGCTGCCTCAGTTGCGTAGCCATTTCCCCAATAGCTTGGATTTAATGAATAACCAAGTTCTGCTTTAAAATGATAGTAATGATTATATAATTCAATTGTACCTATCATTTTTTGATTACTTTTAAGGACAATTGCCCAAGCACCTAATTCATATGGAGTTTTAATTGTCGACATAATTTTTATTACATTTATTGTATCGCTAAGCGATGTATGCGGTGGCCATCCAGCCATTGGACCTACCAATGGTGTTTTAGCATATTCATACATGTCATCAGCATCAAGGACTGATAAAGGTCTAATCATCAACCTTTCAGTATAAAGTGTTGGTAATTTCATTTTTACCTCCTAAAGTAGTAAAAAGTTGGCATTGCCAACTTATTTACGAGATTCTACAATTAATTTAATTGCTGTACGTTCTTCGCCATCAATCATAATATCGCTAAAAGCCGGAATGCATATTAAATCTTTTCCAGTAGGTGCAACATATCCTCTTGCAATTGCAATTGCTTTAATAGCTTGATTCAAAGAGCCTGCGCCAACAGCCTGAATTTCAACTGTTTGTTTCTCCCTAAAGGCATTTGCTAATGCCCCTGCAACTGAATTTGGTTTTGATTTTGATGAAACTTTTAATACTTCCATAGTTATTTCCCCCCTAGTAAATGTATTTGCATTTAATTGTATTCATCACTTACTAATTATATGCATTAATATTTTACCACATTAACTATCTCGAAATTTGTCGTTTTATGCGTTAATTCATTAATTTCTACGATTAATCCATTTAATTGATTTGGGCCTGTTTCCATAGGTATATGTCTAACTGGCATTCCTGTTAAAAATCTTTTAATAATTGGTGTAGGGTTTACGCCAATTATACCGTCAAGCGGTCCTGTCATTCCTAAATCAGTCATATACATTGTTCCTTTTGGAAGAATTCTAGCATCATTAGTTTGAACATGAGTGTGGGTGCCAACAACAATGTTTATACGGCCATCAAAATAGTTTGCGAAAGCTATTTTTTCACTTGTTGCTTCACCATGAAAATCACAGATGTAAATATCACTGTTTGTGCTATTTAGAAGTTCTTCAGCCTTTTTAAAAGGACAATCAAGTGGAGTGCTCATAAAGGTTCTACCCATAACTTGGAATACCGTTACAGTTAATTGATTATACTTAAGTGTTACATAACCTTTACCAGGTACACCACTAGGCATATTAAGTGGTCTAATTAAATTTTTAGCATCATCTATAAAATTAAAAACATCATGATTAGCAAAGCTATGATTACCAAGGGTTACAATATTTACATGATTATCCAAAAGAAATTTGTAATAATTATTAGTTATACCATTACCATGAGCAATGTTTTCGCCATTTGCCACAATAAATTGTATCCCTTTTTTTGTTCTAATTTCTTCAAGATTTTCTTTAATCATCTCTCGACCCATTGTACCAAATATATCGCCAATTAATAAAATTTTCATTAAGTTTTTTTCTCTTTCTAACGAGCTACTTCTTGAACTCGAGTTTCTCTAATTACTGTTACTTTAATAGTACCAGGATAATTCATTGTAGATTCAATCTTATTTTTAATATCACGCGCTAATTTAAATGCTTCTGCGTCAGTAATTTCTTCAGGTTTAACAATGATTCTAACTTCACGGCCTGCTTGTAAAGCATATGTTTTATCAACACCCTTGAATTCTTTTGATAAATCTTCAAGTTGTTGTAAACGTTTAATGTAGTTATCTAATGATTCGCTTCTTGCGCCAGGTCTTGCGGCAGATAATGTATCAGCTGCTGCAACCAATTCAGAAATTACATTGTTTGGTTCAACATCGCCATGGTGTGATGCTATAGCATTGATAACGGTAGGATTTTCTCTAAATTTTGTAGCAATTTCAACACCAATATCAACATGGCTTCCTTCTTGCTCATGATCAGTTGATTTACCAATATCGTGTAATAATCCAGCACGTCTTGCCATTATTTCATCTTCACCAATTTCAACAGCAAGTTTTCCAGCAAGGAATGCAACTTCTTTTGAGTGAGCTAGTGCATTTTGGCCATAACTTGTTCTAAAGCGTAAGCGACCAATTAACTTGATTAATTCTGGATGAATTTTACCAATTCCAGTTTCAAATACAGCCTTTTCGCCCTCTTCTCTAATTTCATTTTCTAATTCTTTTGTACATTTACTATATACTTCTTCAATTCTAGGTGGTTGAATTCTACCGTCACTAACTAAGATTTCCAAAGTACGTCTTGCAATTTCTCTTCTTATTGGGTCGAAGCAAGAAATAACAACTGAATCTGGAGTATCATCGATAATTAAATCTACACCTGTTACAGCTTCAATTGCTCTAATATTTCTACCTTCACGGCCAATAATACGACCTTTCATTTCATCATTTGGAAGAGCTACAACTGAAACAGTTTTTTCTTGGACAGTTTCATTAGCATATTGATGTATCGCATTTGCTAAAATCATTTGTGATTTATGAGTTGCCTCAGATTTTGCTTTTTCAGTTTCATCTTTTACATATATAGCCATTTCCATAGCCATATCTTCTTCTAACTTTTTGAAAACTATTTCACGTGCTTGTTCTTGATTTAAGCCCGCAATTTCCATTAATTTTTGTTCTTGTTCGCTGATTAATTCTTCAACTCTATTGTTACGCTTTTCTATATCAGCTAAACGTTGTTCCAATTTATTCTCTTTAGTTACTAAGCTGCTCTCACGTTTATCTAGATTGTCAGAACGATTTTCTAAACTTGTTTCGCGACGTTCTAGTTTTCTTGCTACTTCTTGAAGTTCTGCTTTTTTTGAAGCAAATTCTTTATTAAATGCCTCTTTAGACTTTTCAAGTTCTTCTTTACCTTCTCTAAGTAATTCCTTTTTTTGAGCTTGTCCTTCTTTTTCAGCATCATCTATAATTTTTGAAGCATCTTTACCTAATTTTTCATATTTATCTTCAACTTTTTGTTTTCCACGATTGTAGAAATACTTTGAAAATAGTATTCCTATAAAAATTAGTACAATAGCAATAGCGAGAGAAATACCAATAGCACTACCGAGAGAAACCTCTTTCGATAAAATATCCATAATTATTCTCCTTTTATTTTTTTATATGTAATGTAATTATATATAAATGCGCAATACCGCACAATAATTTCTTACTTGTATATTATATCAAAAAATACCATTTTTGTCAAATAGATGGTCATATCTTATATAGATATATTTTATTATGAACAATGCTTTTCATGCATTATAATTTTTATATTGTGATATAATTTAAATTGGTGATAGTATGGCAATTAATTATCCAAATAAAATGAATAAAGATGCTTCAAAAATTATAACCAAAGTTAAACGCAACGATAAGAAAGCTAACTTAGGTAGTGATTTTGAAACTAAACTTAATGATTCAAATATCTACTATTTAAATAAAGGGATTGCGGCAATATATAAAAAACCAACTCCTGTTCAAATCGTTAAAGTAGATTACCCTTCTCGTAATAAAGCTAGAATTGTTGAAGCATATTACAAGACTCCTTCTACAACCGATTATAATGGTATTTATAGAGGATACTACATAGATTTTGAAGCAAAGTGTTGTCATTCAACAAGTTTTTCTTTTGCTCACATATTCAAGCATCAAATTGAACATTTGGCTAATGTTGATCGTTTAGGAGGTATTGCTTTTTTAATTATAGAATTTCCTATTAGAAAAGAAGTATATATTTTACCTATTGATGCCCTAATGAAAAAATATACTAATTCTTTGAATGGTGGTAGAAAAAGTATTAGTATTGAAGAATTTAAAAATGAAGGTTATTTAATTAAAGAAGGATATTTACCTCCAATACCATACCTTACGTACGTTGATGAATTAATTGCAACTAAATATAAAAAATAAAACTAATCATATCAATAATATGATTAGTTTTTGTTTTTTACATTATATTTTTATTTTGTACCAAAAATACGATCGCCACAATCACCAAGTCCTGGTACAATGTAACCATTTTCGTTTAATTTTTCATCTTTTGCAGCAAGATAAATATCTACATCAGGGTGATGTTTTTGCAAATTTTCAATACCTTCATTTACACCAACGATTCCAATGTAAATTATTTTTTTAGCTCCACGAGATTTTAATATATCAATAGCTGCAACTGCACTTCCACCAGTAGCAAGCATTGGATCAACTAAGAAAACTGTTGCTTCTTTTAGAGTAGGTGGAAATTTTGCATAATATAGTTGTGGTTCTAATGTTTCTTCATTTCTGAATAAACCAATATGACCAACTTTAGCAGTAGGAATTAAACTTTGTATTCCGTCTACCATTCCAAGACCGGCTCTTAAGATTGGTACAATTACAACTTCACAATCAAGTGTATATGTTTTTGCCACAGCAATAGGAGTTTTAGTGTAAACTTCTTTTACTGGTAAATCTCTCGTTACTTCAAATGCCATCAAATTAGCTATTTCACTAACTGATTGTCTAAAATCTTTTGTGTTTGTTTTTTCATCTCTAATTATTGTTAATTTGTGATGAATAAGCGGATGATTAAAAATTGTTACTTTTGACATGATGATTTCTTCCTTTCTTTTTTTTATAAAAAACTATGGGGTATACCCATAGTCTTTATCCTAACATTTTTTCACGAACTTTTTGTTCGATTTCACTAGTAAGTTCTGGGTTTTGTTTCAATAATTCTTTTACATTCTCGCGTCCTTGTCCTAAGCGGTCACCATTATATGAAAACCAAGCACCAGATTTTTCAACTATATCTAAATTAGTTGCTAAATCCAAAACTTCACCTTCATGTGAAATTCCCTTACCATATATTAAATCAACTTCAGCTGTTTTAAAAGGAGGAGCTACTTTGTTTTTCACAACTTTTACTCTAGTTAAGTTACCAATTGCATCAGAACCTTGTTTAATTTGATCTACTCTTCTTACATCTAAACGAATAGTTGCATAGAATTTAAGAGCACGACCACCTGATGTTGTTTCAGGACTACCAAACAATACGCCAACTTTTTCACGAATTTGGTTGATGAAAATAGCAACTGTTTTACTCTTATTGATAATACCTGCTAACTTACGCATTGCTTGACTCATTAGTCTAGCTTGTAAGCCAACATGACTATCACCCATATCTCCTTCAATTTCAGCTTTTGGAACTAAAGCTGCAACTGAGTCTATAACTATTATATCTACAGCATTACTTCTAACTAAAGCCTCTACAATTTCTAAGGCTTGTTCACCATTATCTGGTTGTGATAAAATTAAATTATCTGTGTCTACCCCAAGAGCTTTGGCATACACAGGATCGAGGGCGTGTTCTGCATCAATAAATGCCGCATATCCACCTTTTTTCTGTGCTTCTGCAATCGCATGTAATGCAAAAGTTGTTTTACCACTTGATTCAGGTCCATATATTTCAATTATTCTTCCTTTAGGGTAACCACCAACTCCAAGTGCAATATCTAATGTGATAGAACCAGTTGGTATAACTTCTACTTTTTCTAAATTAGCATCACCCAATTTCATAATTGAGCCTTTACCATAAGTCTTTTCAATTGACTTCAAGGCATCAGCTAATGCTTTTTCTTTAACAGAATCTTTTGATGGTTCAATATCTTCTATTTTTAGTTGTTTTGCTTTATCAGCCATAAGAACCTCCTATTTTAATTTCTTCTCTTTTTTATCTTTAATATCTTTAAAGATATCTAGGTTTTTAACTAAATATTCATATCCGCTAAATATTGTAATTGCTAATGTTGCAACTAATAGTACCTTGCCAACGATTACAAACCATAATTGTAATTCGTTTACGCCGTCACCATTAAGGGTTACAGCCCCTCCTGCAAGTAAGAACAATATCGTAATAAATTGTAAAGTTGTTTTTACCTTTCCAAATTTATTAGCAGCTATAACTTTTCCTTGCCCTGCCGCAAGTAATCTAATTCCTGTTACCATAAATTCTCTAGCTAGAATAATTATTACCATCCACCATTCTAATAATGATGATGTACCTTTCATAGCAGCTGGTAAAGGAAGTGCGTTAGCTACAGCCATCGTTGCTTGATTAATAGCATTTTGTTGTAATAAAATAATAAATCCTGTGCAAGTTAGCAATTTATCAGCAAGTGGATCAAGAAACTTTCCTAAGTTAGTTACTAAATTGTATTTTCTTGCAATATGACCATCTAGGAAATCAGTGAGAGCCCCTATAAATATTAATAATAGTACTACAAAATTAGCAACTGATAAATTTGGAAATATAAATGAATTCATTCGCCAATTTGATATTGAGTAAACTATCATAATTACGGGAATTAAAAATATACGAAAAATTGTTAATTTGTTAGGTAAGTTCACTATTACACCTTCTTTTGGTAACATTATACCATAAAATCCTTTTTCATGCAAGTTTAAAAGCCCCTAATTAATTGCGAGTTTTTTGCAATTTTTGTCAGCTTTTGTTTAATATTAAAACGTGAGTATATTTTTGTATACTCACGCTTTATTTTAATTATCAACAATACCTTGATTATATAATTTAGTATAAAATCCATTTTTCTTGATTAATTCTTGGTGATTACCAACCTCAACAATATTACCTTTATTCATAACAATTATTAAATCAGCACCTTGAATAGTTGAAAGCCTATGAGCTATTACAAAACTTGTTCTTCCATCCATTATATAATTAAATGCTTCAACAATTTTTTGTTCAGTAAGAGTATCTATTGAAGAAGTTGCTTCATCCAGAATAACAACATCTGGAACAGTCATCATCAATCTTGCAATGGTAATAAGTTGTTTTTCACCTTGTGATAAACCACTTGTTGCACTAATAACGGTGTCATAACCATCAGGAAGACGTTTAATAAAGCTATGAGCATGAGCTAACTTAGCTGCTTCAATGACTTCTTCAAGCGTTGCTTCTGGTTTTGCGTAGGCAATATTTTCACGGACGGTTCCTCTAAATATCCATGTATCTTGTAATACTAAACCGTATGCTTTTCTCAAACTATTTTTCTTAATGTCCAAAGTATTTACGTCATCAATATAAATTCCACCAGATACTGGATCATAATATCTTAATAATAAGTTTATCATTGTTGTTTTACCACAACCTGTAGGACCAACAATTGCTACTTTCTGACCTTGTTTTATTGTAAGATTAAAATCTGTTATTAACTGCTGTTCTTTTACATATGAGAATTCAACATGTCTAAATTCAACTTTATCAATTGGTAGTACTATTTCATTAGTACCTTCATCTACCTCATTTGGTTCTTCTAATAGAGTCACTACTCTCTTAAAGGAAGCAAATGCGGATTGTACTTCACTAATTACTCCTGAAATTTCATTAAAGGGTTTGGTATATTGGTTTGCATATGACAAGAATGAAGACAATTGACCAATTTGAAAGCCTACGGGATTAATGATTACAAAAATTGCGCCAACAATTCCAACTAAAGCATACACCAATCCATTAACAAATCTAGTACTTGGATTAGTTGTTGATGAAACAAACTGAGCATTAACACCAACATTATATAAATCTTGATTTATATTCTTAAACTCATCGATTGCTCTATCTTCATAGCACATACTCTTTACATTCTTTTGATTGGTTACCATTTCTAAAACATAACCGCTTAAGATTCCTTTTACTTTGGCTTGTTTTGTAAAATATGTATGACTTTTTTTAGAAATGAATGCCGCAACAAATAGTGATAATGGGGTAACTCCAACTACAATTAAAGCAATTTGCCATTTAATGTAAAACATAAAACCAAGAGTAGCTATTATCATAATTATGCCGCGATATAATTGTTTAAACCCTTGTAATAAACCATTAGAAACTTGTTCAATATCAGATATTAATAAACTTACTAAATCACCTTGTCTTTTATTATCGATATATGAAAGTGGTAAATACGTTAATTTATTAAAAGTTTCTTTTCTAAGATCTAGAATGAAACCTTCTGAAACAATTGACATTAAGTATTCATATAAATAACCGAATAAATTAGAAACTACTATACAAATTGCAATATATCCTAAAATAGGTTTAATCGCTTCAAAATCTACATCATTTACACCAACAATAAGATCAACTGCTTCACCAATTAAAATTGGGATGGCTAGTGTAGTCATTACATTAATTATTGCTAAAACAAGAATAACAATTATTAAAAATGTATATTTGTTTAATCTTTTGAATAATTTTTTAAGCATTTTGTTCACCTCGATTTTCTTGTGATGCACAAATAGCTTGATATATTGGACAATTCTCTAGTAATTGATGATGAGTTCCAATACCTTGAATTTTTCCATCATCTAAAACGATTATTTCGTCTGCATCTTTAATACTACTTGCTCTTTGAGAAATAATAATAGATGTCATATTTTTTGAGTATTCTTTGATAGCCTTTCTTACTTTAGCATCAGTAATATAATCAAGAGCACTAGTTGAATCATCAAGTATTAATAATTTAGGCTGTTTTACCAATGCAATTGCAATGTTTAATCTTTGTTTTTGACCACCTGAAAAATTTCTACCATTTTCTTCAACTTCCGCATCCAATCCGCCTTTATCATTAACAAAATCGATAGCTTCTGATGTTTTTAATGCGGCAAGCATTTCTTCTTCACTAGCATTAGGATTTGCCATTAATAAATTAGAACGAATAGTTCCTTTAAATAAAATAGCTTTTTGATGAACCATACCAATTGATTTTCGTAATGATTCTTGGCTATATTCTTTTAAATCTTTACCATTTAATTCGACAGTTCCTTCTGTAGGATCATAGAATCGTTCTATTAATTGAACAATTGTACTTTTACCAGAACCAGTACTACCAATTATTCCGACTGTTGAATGATTCTTAATTATAAAATTGAGATTTTCTAAAGCAGGTTTGGTTAAATCACCATAGGCAAACGTAACATTGTCAAATTTTATTACATCTTCTTCACTAAATTCTGCATTCAATTCACCATCTTTTATTGATGTTTCAAGTGCAAGTAATTTATCACAACGTTTTAATGAAGCAAATGCTTTTGTAAAAATTACTACTAAATTACTAACTACTATTAACGCTAATAATATTTGATTCATATAGTTAACTAGGGCAATTACTTCACCTTGAGTTAATTCACCTATTGAAACAAGTTTACCACCAAAATATAAGATTGCAATAATTGCAAAGTTAGTAACTATTGATGTTAGAGGATTTAATAGTGAAGATATGCGTGCTATTGAAATTGCTTCTTTTTGATATTCGTTTGCATATATTGCAAAACGTTTTTCTTCTTTATCTTGCATTGCAAAGCCACGTACTTCTCTTGAACCTTTCAAATTTTCACTTGTAACAACGCTTAAATCATCTAGTTTATTTTGAACTTTAGTATATTTTACTGAACTAGTTCTTATAATTACATACAAAATTATTGAGATAAGAACTATTAAAGCAAGAAAAATAAAACCTACTTTATAGTTAATTATAAACGATGCTACTAAACTACCTATTACTAAAAACGGAGCTCTTACAACTAATCTTATTAACATTGCTACTGCAAGTTGTAATTGGTTAACATCATTTGTCATTATGTTTATCAAAGCATCACTACCAACTGAATCTAATTCTTTAGGTGATAGTTTATTTATTTTAGTAAATATTGCATTTCTTAAATCAGTTCCATAACCTTGAGATGCTCTAGAAGCATTAAACTGACATACTAAAGAACTACCTAATCCTAAGATTCCTAATATAATTATAATAGCACCAACTTTATACACATATATCTTATCACTATTTTTAATACCTATATCAATTATTCTAGCCATTAAAATAGGAACTATTAACTCAAATATTGCTTCAATGAGTTTGAAAATTGGTCCAACTATTAAACGCTTTTTAAAGGGGTTTAAATATTTTGTACAACTATCTTTTTTCATATGTTACACCTTTCTTCTGATATATTATACCATTTATAGGCATTTTATTTATGTTTTTGCACCTTATAAAAACACTTACAGCGATTTACCATAAGTGTCTTTTTACTATTAATTATTTCTACCGGTTGCATTGTCCAAATCATTTTTAATTTCTAGCACAATATTATGCAAATATTCACTAAAAGTTGATGACTCTTCATAAAATCTTTTTAAATATTTACTTTTGGTTTCTTCATCACTATTATTTAATTCATTATATTTAAAATACTGATGTACTAATTGATTTCTTTTAGAAAGAATGGTTTCTAGGTAATCTAAATCGTCACTTGAAATAAAATCATATTTTCGAACAATTCCCATAAGTTGTCCAAAAGTCATATTTTGCATTTCCTTTGCTAGATGTACAGTATCATTCTCAACATTTTGAAATAAGGCTGGTGATACTGTTTTATATTTTTCAAATAAAGATAATAAGCGATTAAACCTAATTCCTTGTATCAAATCATATTCAATATTTTGAACATTTTCAATTATTTTTCCAATTAGAATATAGTCTTCGTTTTTCATTTTTTCCTCTAATATAACGATTTTATACGACTCTTATAATGTTCATAAAGTTTTTTGTTGTGTTCGTCACCACCAGGAGTGTTAGCACTTTTATAAATTGGTGGTTCTTGATGATGTTCTTTATATAATTTTATTACTTCTAATACAATGCTTTGGGCTATATAACTACCTATTATGCTTGATACAGCTCCAGTTAAGCTATTATCTATTTCTAATACTCCATCACCAATCGGAACATGATTATCAATGACTACATCGGCACATTGATATAATTTTTTACCATCAATCGTTCTAGCTTTTGATTTAGAAGATGCTTCAAGACTAGTTACCACAATAACGGGATGATTATTTTCTTTAGCTTGTTGGGCCATTTCAACTGGGACACTGTTAATTCCTGAGTTTGAAACAATGATAAATGGTTCGCCATCTTTTTTATCAACCGCATCAAAGATTACTTTGGCCAAACCTGGTAATCGTTCTAATTTTGTACTTCTAATTGCTCCCTCATGTTGCATTAAAGCCGGTACTAAAACGGGATCTACATTTACAAGTCCGCCAGAACGATAAAACATCTCTTCCGCAAACATATGCGAATGTCCTGTTGCGAAAACATGAACAACACCATCTTCAACAAAACTATTATATAGAATGCTTGCGGCAAGCTTTATTTTGTTGTTTTCCGCCTCTTCAACCAAATTTATTATTTTAATAACTTGTTCATTAAATTCTTTCATTTTCTATCACCTTTTTCATTTTATCATATTATTTTGATATTTTCAACATAATGGAAACGATTACTTAATCTATTTATTTGTTTAATAATGCATTTTATGATACAATGACACCTAGTATATACCAGTTAGTTGCCCCCTTGGCAATATGGCAATTACATTTATGATGTCGAGTAAAAATATTTTATTATTTTTATGAAACCTTTTCTTATTTATATATAATTTATTTTTACTTTAATATGCTGCTAATGAGGGCTTTTGCCCTCATTTTTTATTGGTTTATACAAAAAATAAAAAAGGAGAAAGAAATGTCACAAAACAAAAAATTAATTTTAGATGCCAAAGATAGGCCATCTACAGGTAAATGGATTGCATTAAGTTTTCAACATGTTTTCGCAATGTTTAGTGCAACTGTTTTAGTTCCAATGTTAACAGGTTTACCAATTTCAGTAGCTCTTTTCGCTTCTGGTGTTGGCACACTAATTTACATCTTATGTACACATGCCAAAGTCCCAATTTACCTTGGTTCAAGCTTTGCTTATATCAGTTATATCCAAGCAGCTACATCTTCCCTTGGCACAGGATCAATTGCTTCTGCTTTAACAGGTATTGTTGTTGCGGGAATAATATATGTAATTGTTGCAATTATAATTTCCTTTGCAAAAGTCAACTGGTTGAAAAAATTGTTACCACCAATTGTAGTTGGACCAACAATTATGGTTATAGGCCTTGGACTTGCAACAAATGCTGTACAACAAGCCGGCTTTTATTTCAATGGTCAAGCATATGATTGGCGTAATATTGTTATTGCCGTGATAACAATGGCTGTTATTTCCGTAGTAACATTACGTGCCAAAGGATTTCTAAAAATTGTACCTTTCTTAATCGGTATTGTCGTTGGCTATATTGCAAGTATTTTAATCGGTCTAATTCCTAACGGCGAAGCTGGATCTATAATTAATTTTGAACCCTTAAAAGAAGTTCTTAGCAACCCTTCACAATGGTTTAAAATACCAGAATTTACATTCCTTGGTTGGAAAGATGCTGATTTAGGTGCTGGCATTTCTATGGTAAAAATAAATTTCAGCGCTGCAATTGCGGTAATTCCACTTGCCTTTGTTACTATTTGTGAACATATCGGTGACCATGAAGTTCTAGGTAGTATTACTGGTAAAGATTATCTTGAAGATCCTGGACTACATCGTACATTACTAGGTGATGGTATAGCTACAGCCTTTGCTGGTTTAATTGGTGGTCCTGCTAATACATCTTATGGTGAAAATACTTCTGTAGTAGGCATGACAAAAATTGGATCAGTGTGGGTTACTGGTGGTGCAGCCGTTATTGCAATCTTGTTATCATTCTGTAATATATTCACAACCCTTATTGCTTCAATCCCTGGAGCTGTAATGGGCGGTGTATGCTTAATCTTATATGGTTTCATTGCCGCAAACGGTCTACGTACATTGGTTGACGCAAAAGTTGATATGACAAAATCACGAAACTTAATAATCATATCAGTTATGTTAGTAATTGGTATTGGTGGTGGAGCATTAAGAATAACTCAAGATATCCAATTCTCAGGAATGGCTCTTGCTACCATATTCGGTGTATTACTAAATACTTTCCTTCCTAAAGAAGTCGAAAGTGATGTAGAAAATGTTGATGAATCTTTAGAAAGTGAAAATAGTTCAGAAGAAAACAATTTAAATGAATCTCAAAACTAGATTTAAATAACATATGAAATTAAAATCAATTATTATCGGACAATCAGGTGGTCCAACCACCGTTATTAATGCAAGCCTTCAAGGTATCATTGAAGCCGCCCTAAGCAATCCTAATATAGAACATATTTATGGCGCATTAAATGGTATAGAAGGAATTCTAAACAAAAATATTATTGATTTTAGAAATGAAGATTTGGATAATATTCAATTATTAAAAAACACTCCAAGTTCTATTCTTGGTTCTGTAAGGTTTAAACTTAACGATTATACAATTGATGAGAATGTATATAAAGAAATTGTTTGTGTATTAAAAGATTACAATATTGGTTATTTCTTTTATATCGGTGGTAACGATTCAATGGATACTTGCAATAAAATAAATGAATATTTTAAATATATTAATTTTGATTGCAAAGTAGTTGGTGTTCCTAAAACAATCGATAACGATTTAGTACTAACTGATCATGCCCCTGGATATGGTTCTAGTATTAAATACATCGCAACAACAATTGCTGAAATATATCAAGATACTAGTGCTTATACAACTGGCCGTGTTACTATTGTCGAAATCATGGGTCGCGATGCTGGTTGGCTTGCAGCTGGTTCAAAACTTGCATCACTTGTAAATTGTGGACCTGATTTAATTTATTTGCCAGAAGTTGCTTTTGATATTGAAAATTTCTTGCTTCGTGTAAATCAAATATATAATAAGAAAAAACGTGTACTTGTTGCAGTATCAGAAGGTATCACTGATAAAGATGGAGAATATATCTTAAAGCATCGCTTGTTTAACAATGAAGATAATTTTGGCCATTTACAACTTGGTGGTGTTGGCCAAGTACTTGCACAAATTGTCAATACTCGATTAGATTTACCAATTAGAAGTGTTGAACTTAATCTACCTCAAAGATGTGCTTCACATATTGCATCTTTAACTGATTTAAAAGAAGCTTATTTATGTGGCTACAATGCTTTAAAAATGGCACTAAATGGTAATACCGGTATTATGGTAGCAATGAAAAGAATTGATAATTATCACATTGATTATGTACCAGTAAAACTAGTTGATGTTGCTAACTTCGTTAAAAAAGTTCCTCTTGAATATATTGATACCATTAATGCTAATATTCACGATAGTTTTATTGAATACGCTCTTCCATTGATACAAGGTGAACCTACTATTAGATATGAAAATGGATTTCCAAAATTTGCTAAACTCAATAAAATAATAATCAAAAAATAGTTTATCAATAAAAAATAAATTAGACAGTGAGTTTTATCTCATTGTCTAATTTTTTATTACTCATTATTCCCATTCTTTTTTAATAAAGCGTGATGGATAAATTCACTAAATAATGGATGAGCACGATTTGGTCTTGATTTAAATTCTGGGTGGAATTGACAAGCAACAAACCAAGGATGATCTTCTACTTCTAAAATTTCTACTAAACCAGTTTCAGGATTGATTCCTGTTGCAATCATACCATTTTGTTCAAATTTTTCTAAATATTTATTATTAAATTCATAACGATGGCGATGGCGTTCAGATATTAATTCATTCTGATAAGCTTCATATGCTTTCGAACCAACTTTTAATTTACAATCATATGCACCAAGTCTAAGTGTTCCACCTATTCCTATTCCACGATATTGGTTAGGTAAGTAATCTACTATTGGATTAGCAGTATCTTCACAAAGTTCAGTTGAATTAGCATTTTCAAGTTTTAAGACATCTTGTGCAAATTCTATTGCTGCAAGTTGCATACCAAGGCAAATTCCAAAGAATGGTACCTTATTGCATCTTGCATATTGTATAGCTAAAATCTTTCCATCGACTCCTCTTGGTCCAAAACCTCCTGGTACTAAGATTCCATCTGCACCATCTAATAATTCGTTAACATTATCTTTAGTTATATCATCAGCTAGAATATATTGAATATTAACTTTCTTACCATATTTATATCCCGCATGTCTTAATGCTTCATTAATTGATAAATAAGCATCCTGCAACTGAACATATTTTCCAACTAATTTAATATTAACATCACCTGATAATTTTTTGATTGTTTTAATTAAATTATCCCATTCAGTCATATCAGAAACCGTATTTTGAATACTAAAATAGTTACAAATATATTCATCCATTCCTTGGTTATGTAGATTATTCGCTACTTCATAAAGAATTTTAACATCTTTTGATATTACCACCGCAGATTTGTTTACATCACAGAATAATGCAACTTTTTCTTTTAATTCATCATTTACATCAACTTCACTTCTTAATACCAACATATCAGGTTGAATACCTAGTGATCTTAATTCCTTTACACTATGTTGTGTAGGTTTAGTTTTCAACTCAGATGCGGCACGTACAAAAGGTAATAAGGTTGTATGAATATAAAAAGTGTTTTCTACACCAACATCACGACGCCATTGTCTAATTGCTTCTAAAAAAGGTAATGATTCAAAGTCACCAACTGTTCCACCAATTTCGGTAATAACCACATCTGCTTTTGAAACAGTTGCGGCCATCAATAAACGTGATTTTATTTCATTAGTAACATGAGGTATGACTTGAACAGTTTTACCTTGATAATCACCAGCACGCTCTTTTTCTAAAACTGATTTATATATTGTACCAGAAGTAACTGTAGATTCTTTAGTTAATTCTTCATCAATAAATCTTTCATAATGTCCTAAATCTAAATCGGTTTCCGCTCCATCTTTAGTAACAAATACTTCACCATGTTGATACGGGCTCATAGTGCCTGGATCAACATTTAGATATGGATCAAACTTTTGCATAAAAACTTTCAATCCTCTGTTTTTCAATAATCTTCCCAAACTAGAAGCAACAATACCTTTTCCAAGGCTTGAAACTACTCCACCAGTTACAAAAATATATTTCGTCATAAGTCCTCCTTGTTGTATAAAAAATAAAAAACCCGCGTACTACGGGTAATGCGCTTTTTAGAGCGCCCTTAATATTATATAAAAAAAGAAATTTTTTGTCAAAGAAATATCTTTCTTTTTTTATTCTATTTTTTTACGAATAAATTATTAGTTTTTTGAAATCGTTTTCTGAAATTTATATATTTACTAATTATTAAAGGTATTGTATAATATTATTGTAAAAGTCGTATAATTCCGATAATATGGTTTGGAAGTTTCTACATTATCACCGTAAATGATAATACTATGGTAACAATTGAATATTCAAAAAACCGCTGTTATGGCTTTTTACAACTAAATTTTTTAAGGAGGAATTTCTGTAATGGAAGTCAACAATCAAAAAAATGTTGGGAAGCTTGACAGCTTTTTTGGCGTTTCTAAAGCAGGCTCAACAGTTAAAACTGAAATTTTATCAGGTATCGTTACATTTTTAGCAATGTGTTACATTTTGACTTTAAACCCTACAATCATTGTTGGTCAAAATAGTAACCTTTGGGGTTCAGTATTTATCGCAACAGCATTAGGAGCAGTTATAGGTACATTATTAATGGCCTTCCTTGCTAAAATGCCACTTGCCCAAGCATCTGGTCTTGGTTTAAATAATATGGTTTCTAACGCTATGGCTGGTTTCTTACTATTTGGTAAACAATATAGTTTTGGAAGTATCATGTTATTAGTATTTATCAGTGGTGTTATTTTCACTTTATTAAGTGTTATTCCTTACAAACGTGATAAAGCAACTGGTAGACTTGTAGCATTAAGAGAAGCTATTTTTACAGGTATGCCAAAACAATTAAGAGCTGCTATTTCAGTAGGTATCGGTCTATTCATCACTATAATTGGATTAGTTAACTGCGGAATCATTGGTGCAAGCGATGGTCAAAATTTCTTCACAACAGTTGATTTAATTGCTTTCAATAACCCTGAAAACTGGAAACTTGGTGGTGCTTGTTGCACAGCAGTTGTTTTCTTATTTGGTTTAACTGTTATTGCTATCTTATCTCATTTCAAAGTTAAAGGCGCTGTTATCATTGGTATTATTGCTTCAACTATTCTTGCATGTCCATTAGGCGTTACTAACTTTGATGTATTAAAAGGTGAAGGTCATGTAACTTGGAAGTTCTGGGAAAATTTTGCTAACTTCTTCTCATTTAGTGCTGAAAAAGGTGGTACTTTTGGTGTATTATTTACCGAAGGCTTAAACGGATTCCCTGAAGGATCATTATTTGGTTCAATTGTTATCGTTATTACATTTGCAATGATAGATATGTTTGACACTATGGGTACAGTTGTTGGTTGCTGCACAGCTGCTGACTTACTTGATGCTGATGGTGTTCCACAAAATTATAATAAAATTATGCTATCTGACTCAATTGCAACTTGTGCTGGTGCTGTTTTAGGTACTTCTACAGTTACAACATTCGTTGAATCAGGTT
This sequence comes from Acholeplasmatales bacterium, assembly GCA_003539625.1. Taxonomy (GTDB): domain Bacteria; phylum Bacillota_I; class Bacilli_A; order ML615J-28; family CAG-313; genus CAG-313. Next base: position 125,459 of record DPOU01000027.1, on the reverse strand, counting down.
CAGGTATTGCTGCAGGTGGTAAAACTGGTTTAACTGCTTTATCTACTGCAATCTTATTTATTCTAGCTATCTTCTTTATGCCTTTATTTGCATTCATTCCAAGTGCTGCTTGTTCTGCCGCATTAGTATATGTTGGTGTATTAATGTTAGGTGGAGTTAAGAATGTTGATTTCTCTAACACAAAGACAATTGTTCCAGCTTTCATTACTATCGTTATGATGCCATTTGCATATTCAATTACTGATGGTATTGGATTTGGCGTAATTAGCTATGTTGTTATCAACTTCATCATTTGGATTATTGAAATGATCAAATACAAGTCAAAGAAACTTGAAGAAAAACCTAAATTAGAAATTTCAATTGTGTTATTAATAATTTTCGTTTTATTCCTAGTTTACTTCTTAGTACCAACTAAGTTAAATTAGTTAAAATTTCATATCAAAAAAAAGAGTCAATTTAGTTTGACTCTTTTCTTTCGCTTTGAATTTTATAAACTATAGAACGAGATAATCTTCTACTGATAAACCGATTAAAGAAAATGGCTGTTCTATTCTTAGCACCATAAATAGCAATTACTTTATTTTTCATAGCTTTTTGGTAACCATATTTTGCCACCGCAACAGGGCTTGCAGGATGCATTTTCTTTAATAAATTAGTTTTATCACTTGAAGCATTGGCAACATCAAAAAAGTTAGTTGCTGTAGTACCTGGACAAATTACGGTAACGGTTACCCCATCATCTTTTAATTCTTTACTAAGAGCTTCTGAAAAAGATAACACAAAAGCTTTCGTTGCATAATATGTTGACATTAGTGGTCCACTAAAAAATGAAGCAATGGAACCTATGTTAATAATCTTTCCAAAGTGATTAATGCGCATATCTCTACCATAATAATAACATAAATTAATTAATGTTGTTATATTTAATTGAATCATATTATCATGACGTTCAATATTACAATCTAAAAATGGCCCGTAATCACCAAATCCCGCATTGTTTACTAAATAGTCAATTCTTAAACCAAGTTTACCAGTTTCATCATAAACTTCTTTAGCAGAAGAAGGATTAGATAAATCTTTTGCAATACATACAACATCTACACCATATTCTTTTGTAAACTCTTCTTTTAATTTTTCTAATAAATCATTAGATCTTGCAACCATTACTAATGAATAACCATCTTTCGCGAATAACTTTGCTAGTTCTAAGCCAATTCCTTTACTAGCACCAGTAATTAATGCGTAATTTTTCATTTTATGCGGGATCCACTTTCTTGTAATCTTTTACGTATACTTTGTGAATCTTTTTTTCTTCAACTTCCCAATATTTGTAATTATCTTTACGTTTAAAATTAGCAAGTTGTTTTCCGTCTTCTTCTATATAACCTAAGAATTCATAACCTGCTACCCAAAACTTTGGATTTTCTTTGGTTGGGTGTTGTAATATAACACCTGGAATATGATCCAAAGCATATTTTACTCTAAATGATTGCCAGTGGTATACCGTTTCTGATGTTAAATAGAATAATTTTGAAGTATCTACTAAAGCAGCCCAAGAAGAATTAAAAAATTCATCAGCATGATTATATGGATCAAAACATGTACATCCTTCATCATTACGCCACCAAGCAAAAAAGGTAATTAAGAAATCTAGAAAATCAGTGAACAAATTATTATGATAGCAATATCCAATAAAAGTACTTTCTGGTTGATTTTCAATTTTTCCGCCTTCTTCTGGTGTCAAATAATATTTATGAAAAGAAAATCCCATTGCATAGCAACTATCTTTTCCCTCAGCATTCCAATCTGCATAATTGTAAAAATCTTCGACACTTTTAACATTGTGACTCTCTAAATCTTCTTTGCCACCATGTTCTAAAATAAATTGATAAAAAGCACCATAGAATTTTTCAAATAATTCTCGCTTGCTATTCCAAAAATCAACACCTATTTGGTGATCTTTAATTAATATATTCATTCTATTCCTCCACTACATAATCTATTGCTATACTTGCGCTAGCATTAGAATGCATATGTTTTTTTACAACATTACAATGATAAGGATCTTTTTGATAATTATCTAAATCCTCACGAGTTTTAAAATATGTTTCAAGAATAATATCATAAGAACGTGCAGAATGTAAGAAATCAATACCAACATTCATTTTTACTAACATTGGTACATTTCCTCTCATTGATTCTAATACTTCTTTAGCCTTTTGACAATTTTCTAAACTATTATCTTGTAGTTTAAAACAAACAATGTGTTTAATCATATTATTACTCCTTATATATTAATTTACAGACTCATTATATCAAAATAATTATTAATATTCAAAATAAAAGAAAGATAATTTGCTTATCTTTCTTTTTGAATTACATTTTCTTTATTACTTTTTTTAACCCGTTCATCATTTTATCAAGTATACTATCTAAACCATGGGCAGTTTTATTAACAATGTTTTCTTCAGGAACTAATTGCTTGGGTTCGTAGTTATTACCTGGAGTTTGGATTTGTTCTTCATATTTTTGTTTTTCTTGTTCTAATAGTTTTGAAGTACTTGTTCCAACATCACTAGACTTTAGTCCTATCAAAAAGAAGCCAAAAAAAGCTATCAAAATTAAAATTTTTTTCATAATATTCCTTCTTAAGTATAATTTAGGGTTTCAACCACTGATGGTAAATTATCAATGTCAAAAAAGAAAATAAAATAAACTGAATATTTATAGATTGTTTTAATATATTTTTTAACAGGTTTTTCTATTTCTACCCTTGGTTCTACTTTATGATAAAACACTACTGGTTCTACTTCACTTGTAATATCTTTTAAATAATCAAAGGCAATAATTGTGTTATTAATAAAAGAAAAAACTAATAAAGCTAATATAATTATAATTTTATTATTCATACCATCGCCAAAATATTTTATGATGTATATCCATTAAATAGACCTGGATGTAAAGCAATATTTAGCGAATTTGCTATTATTTTTGAAAGATCTTCTACTTCCATATCTATTTCTTTAGGAGTAACCATTAAATTATAACCTTGAGGTGTTAATACTTCTTCCACCAGTGTTCGCTGTTCAGTCTCAGAAAGGTTGCCAAAGTTACCAAAGAATGCAACATTAGTATCATTACTAGGATGACTATTAGTTAAATCTTCTTTTACGGGTTCCATTGTTATATTATTCGCTTTGGAAGTACCATTGTTCATCGCTAGATTCAAATATTTTAAAACCATTTGAATTGTATCAACCGTTATTGTTGTCGCGTCAACTACCGTAGGAATACCAATTGCTATAACCGGTTTATTGATAGTATCATATGAAATTTCTTTTCGCTTGTTGCCTACCCCTGATCCAGGTTTAATACCCGTATCAGTTATTTGAATAGTTTTGTTAATTCTTTTAATTGAATTAGTTGCTAAAGCATCAACAATAATTACAAAATCAGCTCCTATTTTATCGCTCATAGTACTTATAACATCATAGGTCTCTATACCTGTTGTTCCCATTACCCCAGGTGACATTGCGGAAACGTTACTAAAGCCTTCACTTAATGTGTTGTTAATTGCCAAATGTCTTGTAACTATTGTATTATCTATAACATATGGGCCTATGGCATCTGGAGTTACATTTTCATTTCCAAGTCCAACAACAAAAGCTTTTTTGCCTAATAATTTATTTTCTTCTAAACAATCCTTTAATACACTCGCAAGAGCTTTTTCAACATTTTCGATTGTTTTAGAATCATGAATATTTAATTCGGTAAGATCAACAGTGTAATATGTTCCTTCTTTTTTACCAATTGTTTCACTAGCTTTTTTGCCTACAATACTTTTGAAAATAGGGATATCAAATACTTGATATTTAGAATTTTCAAAATCTGAAATACCTTGATTTTGATAAAATTCATAATCATCATAAGCCAAATCTGTTCTAATTAATGGACTAACATTTTTTGTTTTTTCATTCATTTTTTTCACCTCAATTTATTTTTTATCACTATTGCTAAAAATATGCAAAAAAAATTATATTTACTTTTTACTTTATAAAATTCAATATTTTTGTTATAATATTATCAATAATGGAGGTAGATTATGAAAGATGAAGATTTAATCTATTTATTTACCGGTACTTCAGAAATATTTATTAAAAATCGAATGAATCGTATCATCCAAAGTTTTAATAAATATGAATACACTATAATTAAATATGATATGGAAACTACTAGTCTATCAACAGTGCTATCTGATGCAATTACTGTTCCTTTTTTAGAAGAACTAAAAATAATCATTTTAAAGAATCCTAAATTTTTAACTAAAAGTGCTACTAGCACTAAGGATGAAATTAAAGCAATGTTAAAATATCTTAAAAATCCTTGTGACAGTACATTATTAATTATTGATGCTACCAACACTGTAATTAATCAATCAAACGAAATTTACAAGATGTTAAAGAATGTTGCTAGAATTATTGATTATCCTGATCCTGAAGAAATTGAACTTAAGGGTTGGATTGTTCGTAGTTTTGATGCTAATGGCATTGATATTAAAGATGATGCACTTACATTATTATTAGAATATATTGGTGATGATCAAGCAAGACTATCACAAGAAATTGATAAACTTAGTTCCTACGTTGGAAAAGGTGGCACCATCCGTAAAGAAGATATTAAATTGTTAGTTCCAAAAAACATTAATAATGAAATATATTTGTTAATAAAAGCTATTATTAATCATGATTTAGCACTCACAAATCAAATATATGACAATTTAATAACTCATACCAAAGATTCTTTAACTATTTTTTCACTTATAAGTAACAAATTCAAAGAACTTTTATCAACCTATAGATTGTTAAAATACGGATATAGTCAAAGTGATATTGCTAAATTCTATAATGTTTCAACTGGTAAAGCTTATTACATTGTCCAAGAAGCAAGGGCATTTAAACTTTCAGATTTAGAGTTTTACATTGATAAATTAGCTGAATTAGATTATCAAATTAAGAGTGGTAAACTGGATAAAACCATTGGTTTAGAATTACTGTTATTAAAATTACCAAAAGAAAAATAAAAAAGTCTAATACTTAGTATTAGGCTTTTATTGCTTATTTATGCCATTGCATTTAATGCTTTAGCTAAACGAGATTTTTGACGTGCTGCATAGTTTTTATGATGTAAACCTTTAGTTACAGCTTTGTCAATCTTCTTACATGCAAAGTTAAATGCTTCTTGTGCTTTAGCTTTGTCGCCAGCAACTACTGCTGCTTCAAAGGCTTTAACAGCTGTTTTTAAAGAAGATGCGAATGAATTATTTAATAATCTTTTTTTATTATTAGTGATATCTCGTTTCTTTTGTTGCTTAATGTTTGCCATTAGTTTCACCTCCGAGGATTATTCTTCAATATTATACCATATAATCAAAAAAAGGTAAAGTAAAAACAACTTTTTATTTTATTGCCTAATTATGTATGTACCATTTTCAGATGTTACATAAAGCTTTTTTTGATATTTTTTTCTTGTTAAATCAGTAGGAAAGGAAAAACTATTACGATACCCATTCATGCAAACTGCTACTTCAAAATCAACACTTGCAAATAAACTGTTTGATGATGAAGTATTAGAACCATGATGAGGAACTTTCAAAATATCAACGTGTCCTATTTTAGGAAGTTCTTTTTCAATTTTTTGTTCAATATCACCAGTTAACAATATCTTCTTTTTGTAATATGACATAAGTAAAACTAAACTATTATTGTTAGTGTCATTTTCATCATTTTTGGGAGATAAAGTTTGAAAATATGTTGAGCCTACTTTAAACATATCACCTTTTTTTAAAGTAATTAATTGTGTTTTTTGTTTAACAATAGTCATTGTTTTGGTATCATATTTGTTACAAAATACCTTCTTTACTTTAAATTCTTTTAAAATAACTTCTAACATTCCCATATGATCACTATCGCCATGGGATATTATTACTCCATCTAATCGCTTTATGCCTTTTTTCTTTAAGAAAATTAATATATCATCATAACCTGCTTCACCAGTATCAATTAGTACATTTAATTTATTATGTTTATCAATTACTACGGTTGCTTCGCCTTTTGGTAAATCTAAAAAATAAATGTCCGATGTGTTATGAAATATTGCATAGTTATTCCACAATATATGAATTGTAATAAATAATACTAATAGTAATATAGTTTTTTTCTTTCTAAAATTAGAAATTTCTTTCAATAAAAAATACAATACCCAATAATAACCTATAATAACCCCCATAGATACAGTTGGATAGGTAATTGTTAATGTTTTAATTGTTGATAGACAATTGGTAGCACTAGTAAATAGCTGATAGATAATATTAAATAATGGTTCTAAAAAATTAAGAAAAGTAGTAATGAATGCCATTGGTAAAATTATATAGGTAACTACTGGAATATAAAATATATTGTATATTATTGATAGATAGTTTATTTCTGGTTTGATGTTTATCACTATTGGTAGCGTTACTAAAGTTGCAATAATACTTATTTTGATACTATTTATAATAGTATCTTTTATTTTATTTTTTACTTTCAAATAATCACTACATATTATTATACTAGTAGAAATTATATATGATAAAGAAAAACTATATTGATAAAAAAATAGAGGATTTATTACTAATACAGTAATGATATTAACTGACATTATATCTAAACTATTGTAGTTTAGCTTTTTTACTTTATTAATGTAGCGTAACAATGTCCCATAAACTACTCTGAATACTGATATCATAAAACCTGTTAATACGAAATAAGTAAATAAAATAGCTATTAATAAAGTGTTTTGCTTTTTTTCGCTAACATGTAATAACTTTAATATTTTTGAAAAAAACATAGCAATAATTTGTACATGCAATCCTGATATTACAAAAAGGTGACTAATACCAACATTAGATATCGAATTGCTTAGTGTTTGTTCCATGTCATCTTTATTGCCTATTGTTAATGCCTTCAACATTCCTTTACTACTACTATTGAAATGTTTATCAAAATAATTATTTGCAAGATAATTTAGATAATAAATACTAAAGCTTTTTCTAATTTTCTTTATTTTGGCATTTTCAATAATTCCAACTATACCTTTATATTCACAATATTTTGCATAATCAAATCCCCCTGGAAAGTGAGCTTTACTAGGTTTTGATATATTTGCGTTTAAATAATATATACCTCCTATTTCAAGTAATTCATCACTATAATATAATAAGTAATAATTTTTAACTTTAAATTGGATTTGATAGTTATCATTTTTATACTGAATTCTTTCTACTTTTGCAATCCCCTCATAATTAGTTACTATATTTTTACTATAATTATATTTTCTTATTTTGTAATTTAAAAATACTATTACTAGTATTATAATGCAATATAAGGCGAGTTTTGGGGCTTTTTTTAAAAGATAAACTAAATAGCCAATAAATATTAACCATACAAAAATAGATTTACTATTTATGAATACCAATAATAATATAATAAGTGCTACTAAAATAAAATAGTTATTACGAAGAATATCAAACAGTAATGTACTCTTTAATCTGTAATAAAAGCGCCTCACCAATGCCATTTACCTTTAACAAATCTTCAATTTTTTTAAACTTACCATTCTTATCTCGGTAGTTTATTATTGCTTGAGCTTTTGTTGATCCTATTCCTGATAGTTTCATTAAATCTGACTTAGTACAAGTATTTATATTGATTTTATTATCATCTTTCTTTGGTTCTTCTTTTGTTTCACTATTCGTAACTCTACTAATAACTATTTTCTTATTGTCATTAATTATTTCAACAAGATTGATTTTACTAATATCTGCTTGATAAGTTAAACCCCCTGCTAATTCTATAACATCATTTATCATAGCACCGCTTTCAACTTTATAAATTCCAGGTCTATTTACTTCCCCTCTTATGTCTACCATATAATATTGTTGTTCTTGTTGATTGAAGGAGGACAAAAATGGAGAATCAGCTTCGGGGGCTTTCGAACAGGCATTATTCAAAAACAAACACAATATTATTAGTACACTAATGTAAAATTTTTGAAAGTTCCTCATAACATTTTCCCCTCCTTCACATAAATAGTACGATGTTTTTTTACAATTTCGTTAAAAATATCGATGGATTTATATTTAAAAAATAAAACAAGTGATCTTATATATAAAATCACTTGTCTATTATTTTTAAACATATTAATTATATTGTATGTTTGTGATTAACCTTCATAGCTCGCATTGAGTTACAAATAGCTATAACAGAAACGCCAACATCAGCAAATATTGCTAACCACATCATAGGGTTAGGCACAACAATACTGTAAATCATTACTAAGATTTTAACAGATAAAGCAAATATGATGTTTTCTTTAACAATACGCATTGTTTTTCTAGCAATTTGTTTTGCGGTAAGAATATCCATTAATCTATCAAACATTAATACGATATCACTAGCCTCAATTGCACTATCACTTCCAAGTTGACCCATTGAAATACCAACATCGGCACGCATTAATACTGGTGCATCATTAATACCATCACCTAAATATGCAACAACATCATTTTTATTCTTATTTTCAATTATTTGTTCAAGAATGTTAACTTTATCAGTTGGTAATAAACCTGCATAATATTTTGTTAATCCTAATTCTTCAGAAACGGCTTTTGCGACTTTTTCATTATCACCAGTTAGCATTATTGTTTGATAGCCTTTGCTATTTAACTTGCTAATTAATGATTTACTTTCAGGTTTTATTTCATCACAAATTACGAAATAGCCTAAATATTTTTCAGTAGTTGCAACATGAATAATAGTACCAATAGCATCAACATTAGGATATTCAATATTATAGGCATCCATTAATTTAGTGTTCCCCGCAAGATATACTGTACCATTATATTTAGCTAACATACCTTTACCAGATATTTCTTCTACTTCTAAAGTACTTGTATCTACTTCTATATTACCAATATGACTTATAATGCTACGAGCAATTGGATGAGTACTATCTTTTTCAGCTAGATATGCGGCCAAATTCAGTTCTTCATCGGTTGTATAACTTTTTGCTTCTTTAACAATAAAATTACCTTTTGTTAATGTACCTGTTTTATCAAATACAAAGATATTAGCCTTATTTAATACTTCAAAATAATTACTTCCCTTTACAAGAATACCTTCTTTTGAAGCACCACCGATTCCACCAAAGAAACTTAGGGGTACACTGATTACTAATGCACAAGGACAACTAACAACTAAGAAATTTAATGAACGATAAAACCAAGTAACAAAATCATGAGTAATAATACTTGGAATAACCGTAATAACTACTGCTAATCCTACAACAATTGGAGTGTAATATTTAGCAAATACACTTATAAAGTTTTCAGCTTTTGTTTTTTTATTAGAAGCATTTTCAACTAATTCTAAAATTTTTGCAACAGTAGAATTTTCAAAAGTTGTTGTTACTCTAATTTTTATAACTGCACCTTTATTAATTGTACCACTTTCAACCATATCATTAACATTAACATCTTTGGGCATTGATTCACCTGTTAATGCGGAAGTATCAAGGCTAGTAGCACCAGATACAACTACACCATCTAGTGGTATTTTTTCACCAACCATTACCATAATAACATCATTGATAGCTACTTCAGTTGGATCTAAATCTATAGTAGTACCATCTTCTAACACTTTATGCGCAATTTCTGGCCTTATATCCATTAAATTAGAAATTGAAGTTCTTGATTTTCCTACTGCGTAACTTTCAAATAATTCACCTACTTGGTAAAATATCATTACCGCAACACTTTCGATGTAATTACCAATGGCAAATGCACCTACTGAAGCGATTAACATTAAAAAGTTTTCATCAAGTAATTTACCATGACTTACATTTCTAAAAGATTTATAAATTACACTGTACGCTAGTATTAGATATGAAGCAAGAAAGGCTACAAGAGTTATTACTTTAGGTACAGTAAATAGATTATATTTAAATAAATCTACAATTTCTTCTAATTCAAAGAAGTGGTTCAAGATAATAGCTACAATGTAGATTGCAGCACTTACTATTATTCTAATTAATAGTTTTTTGTTTTTTGACATTTCTATAATCCCTCTATTTCGCAATCAGGTTCTACTTTTCTCTTAGTTTTTTCAATCTTTTTAACAATTTCTTGATAATTGTTATCATCTATATCAATTATCATTTTTTGAGTCATAAAGTTAATTGATACTTCATTAACTCCTTCAATTTTTTCTAAAGCTCTTTCTAATTCAGCCGCACAATTTGCGCAATCAATTACTATTTTTACAGTTTTTTTCATATTTTTCCTCTCCTATTCCATGACATGTTCAATTGCCATATGATATATTTTACCAACGTGATCATCTGCTAGGGAGTAATAAATTTCTTTTCCAGACCTACGTGATTTAATAAGTCGAGCCATTCTTAAAGTTTTCAATTGATGTGATATTGCTGATTTAGTCATATTTAATATTTTTGAAATATCGCATACGCAAAGTTCATCATTGTATAACACTGATAAAATTTTAGTTCTTGTTGGATCACCTAAAACTTTAAATAATTCAGTTACACTAATTAAATTTTCTTCACTAGGCATATTATGTTCTGCTATTTGAACTTTATCCTCGTGTACATAATTGTTTTTGCAACTCATTAATTCGTCTTTCATTCTATCACTCCTTCTCAGTTAAACAGTTGAATAGTTGTTCAACTACTGCAATTATATTCCAATTCTATTTTAAATACAACTATAATGCATTAAAAAAACAACTTTTTTCGTAAAAAGTTGCTCTTAAGTACTAATAATTCACACTTTTTTTAACAAGTGCTTTTATGAAAAATAAAAAAGGTCTATATAACAAGCATTTTTTTGATTTTATAAATATGTTTTTTTGCACTCAAACATTACTAATCCATCATGTTCAATAATATATTTATCGTTTACAATTAAATCGGTATGAAAGTATGATTCAACATAAAGGTCAATACTACTTTTACTCTGTGGTACATAAAAAGTAGCAATGTAGTCATAGGTTTTTTTGTAATAGTTAACTGGTATTCCTAATTTTTCAATTTTTCTTAAGATTACCTCTTCTTTATGTTCACCAAAACTTTTTCTAAATTCTTGAAAAGCACTACGTTGTTTATATAAACTCACGAAAAATACAAAGCCAAAACTAAGTAATAGTCCAACACCAATTAGTACTAATGCAATTATTTCGTTTTTTTCCATACAACTACCTCCGTTCTTATTTTATCATAATTTAGGTTTTATTATTTATAAGATGCATAAATACTAATATAAAAAGAGTGTTTTGTGATATGATGTCTCTAAAGTAGACAGTGAATAAAAATAAAATTATACACTATTTACTTTGGAGGCATTTTTATTATGGGAAGAAAACCTAAATATACAAAAGAAACAAAAATAAAAGAATACATTGAAGGTAGAAAATCTTTTATAGATATTTGTAATGATTTAAATTGTGGTAAAACTCCTTTATAGGGATTCTATTTTCAATGATAAACCATTTAATAGCACATATACTAGGGAATTCAAAGAAAATGTAGTTAAAGAATATTTAGATGGAAAAGGATCAATAGAAAGTTTGCAAATTAAATATAAAATTCTAAATCATAGCACGTTAAGAAATATGATTGTTCGTATAATCATATTTGGGGTACAATCAAATCAGAAATGCATTATATGAGCAAATTTTATTCAACAGAAAATTTAATTCAATCTATAAAAGATTATATTGAATTTTATAATAACAAGAGATTTTAAGCCAAATTAAAATGCTTAGCTCCGATGGAATATCGAAACCAAGCATTATCGGCATAACTTTTTATTTTTATTATCTGTCTACTTAACAGGCATCATTTCATGATTTGAACACTCTTTTTGTATAGTTATCTTTAATTGTAAATGGCTTTATAAATAGAGTTTACATAATTGTCAGATGTATCTTCACTGTAACACCAACACATAATACCAACACCTGCTTGTGATGCGGCATACTTATATTTTGCCATTATTACTTCTTCACTATCATATGTTACAAAAATATTATCAGCACTATTGTATAAATATGCACCTACTAATTGACCTTTATTGTTGTATTCTAAATATTTTTTATAATTTCCAGTGTCAATCAATGCTTTAATACCATTACCAAACACAGTTCCTGATGCGAAAGATCCAGGTATACCAGAAATTGCTGTTAAAGTACCACTAACACCTAATGATGGATAAGTTGTATTGGTAGATGTCCCTGTAACTCTATATGCTTTACCATAGCCTGCTGAACCAATAATTACTTTATTTCTTGATAGTCCTAAACTAACTAATCTTTCAACGCCCCATGCACATCCAAATCCGTAACCACCATCATTTGATGAAGAATATAATGGAGATAAATGACTTGTTTTTTGACCATTATTTAAATCATATGACATTAAATTAATATAATCAACATAGTTATTTAAAGTCTTGAAGTCAAAACGATCAGATGCAGTACCCCAAGTGCTTGCAGGAACAGCAGCACTTAAGAAATAAGGTGTACCATTTTCTGCTTGGCGTTTTGTCATTTCTGCTCTTAATTCCTTCATTAAAGCATTTAAACTTGTTGAAACTACTTTGTTGGTTGATGATACAGTTTCCCAGTCAATGTCAATACCATCAAAATTGTATTTTTCAACCATATTCATCAAATTATTAACAAAGTTTGCACGCTTTGCAGCATCACCTGTTATGTCCGCAAAATTCTTACATGCCTCTGCACTTACGCCGTTTATACTAATAATAATACGAGTATTATTTGCTTTAAGAGCTCTTACTTCGTCTAAATAGCTTGTATCAGATACTGTGCAATTTCCTTCTGAATCGATTACCGCAAAAGAATAATAAATTATATTTAATATTTTTTTAGTATTTTCTGAAAAGATTGTCTTACTTGCTTTATATCTTTCATTGTATTGCTTGTAGGCATACATTGCTGAAGTAGAGAAGTATGTAGCAACTGGAGTATTTGGTAATTCATCATATAAAACCGGATTTACTGTGATTTTCTTTGATTTTGTAAATGTAGTACCATCAAGATTCTTTCCTGTTGCGGTAATAGTTACTTCTTGTGTTTTGTGAGTTTGATATACCTTTGATACCGTTCCTTTACCATTTTCTATCACGTATAGATTAGGATTTGAACTACTCCATGAATAAGTAACATCATCAATTTTAGTTATTAAATTATCAACAGTATTTGACGTTGCAACATCACTGATACAACTTAAAACATCATTTGGATCGATTTGTGTTTGGTCAACAATCCATTTAGCGTATAAAGTTTTAGCAGAAGAAACACTAGTGATAGCTTCACCAATACATTCCTCATTATCATACCAACCTTGGAAGGCATATCCTGTTTTTACTGGGACAGGAAGAGCCATTAGGCCTTTATAACTTACTACATAATATTCGGCTTCATCAACTTCAGTTGCATCATAAATTGTAATATTTGCATCAAATGATTGATTTGCTTCATTTGGAAAATCTTTATTAGAATATATTACATCACCTAATTCAATTGAACTTAATTCTTGATAAGCAGTTGCATTATCACTATGAACCAAAATATAATATTCGGCAGTTTTACTTTCTGAAGTTAATCCTGTACCACTTTTGATTATTTGATTAACTACATAGGCATTTTTAGAACTATCAAAACTGAATCCAATTTTTAATGCATAAGTATAAGAATCCGTCTCTTTTATCAAACTTGTTTTCATAACTACTACATCTGTTTTATAAACAGCGAAGAAACCAGTACTATAATAATTTAAAGTAAATTGATAATTAAGTTTAGGAGATGAACCTTTACTTAAACCTTCAATTCTACCCTCATTAGGATATAATATTACTTCATATGAAGTTAATGAAGATTTTAATTCTTCAAGTTTATTTTCTGCAGCTATTAGTTTATCTAGATTAGAAACAAGATTTTTTACTTTTTCATCTAACGCATTATAAGCATTTCTTACCTTTACGACTTCTTCTTCATCATCAAGAGTTAATTTATCTAAAGCAGGTAATTTATCAATTAAATTAATTATTGCATCTGCTTTTGTTTGATTTTCTTTAGCTTCTTTTAATTCCTTTATTTTATTCTCTAAAGCAATTAATTTATTTAAATTAGTTACTAATGCTTTTGCTTTAGGAGCTAAAGAATTATAAGCGTTTCTTGCGTTTACGATAGCACTTTCTGCATCCAAAGTTATAAGTTCTACATTAGGTAAATTATCGATTGCTACTACTACCATAGTTGCTTCATCATGAAGTTTTTTATCTTCAATTAACTCTTTCATTTTATCTTCTAATGCTTCTAATTTGCCCAAATTAGTTACAAGAGCTTTAACTTCCTCTGATAATGCTTCATATGCAGTTCTTGCTTCTTTTACTTTATCTTCATCTTCTAAAGTTAATTCATTTGCAGCAGGTAATTTATTAATCAATTCAATTACTACATTTGCTTTATCTTGATTATCTTCAGCCTTTTTTAATTCAATTAGTTTATTTTCTAATGCTTCTATTTTACTTAAATTAGTTACAAGAGCTTTAACTTCCTCTGATAATGCTTCATATGAAGTTCTTGCTTCTTTTACTTTATCTTCACCTTCTAAAGTTAATTCATCTGCAGCAGGTAATTTATTAATCAATTCAATTACTACATTCGCTTTATCTTGATTATCTTTAGCCTTTTTTAATTCAATTAGTTTATTTTCTAATGCTTCTAATTTATCTAAATTAGTTACAAGAGCCTTTGCTTCTTTTGATAAAGCATTGTATAGTGATCTTACATTTGCTACTTTGACTTCATAAGTTAATTCAATTGCATCGGTTGTAGGGAGCTGATTTATTTCTGTAATAACCGTGTTAGCTTTTGTTTGATTTGCATAATTTTCATCCTCTTTTTTTACACATGATGTTAATCCTAAAATTAGTATTAAAATCAATCCAATATAACTTAACGTCTTTTTCATGTATGCCTCCTTCTTATACACTTATATTATATCAATATTTTTTGTTATTTTCAAGAGATAGTCGATGTAATTTCTTTAAAAAAACTCTCTAAGAAGCCTAAAACTTCTTAGAGAATTTCAGTTAATCTTCACTTTCTTTATCTTCGTCTATTTCTTTATGAACAACAACTTTTACTTTTTCTACACGCATTTTGTCAATTTCAATAATTGTTACATCAAAATTAGCATAGTTGAAAGTATCACCAACTTGAGGGAAGTGACCTAAAATATCGGTACACCATCCACCTATTGTCGTATATTCTGAATCAAAGTCACGATCATCATATTCGACCAAATCAAAGAAATCGTAAATGTTCATATCACCATCAACAATGTACTCATTTTCGCCAACTACCGTATAGTCTTCAACAACTTCGTCCATTTCATCAAAAATATCACCAACTAATTCTTCAACAATGTCTTCCATCGTTACAATTCCCATGAATCCGCCAAATTCATCTAAAACTATGGCGAGATGTTGTCCGCCTTTTTTGAATTCGGTTAATATAGTTGAAATTGGTTTTGTCTTATGAACATATATTGGTTCAGATAATAAACTTCTTAAGTTTATTTTTTCACCTTTTAGAATTTTTTTCATCAATTCAACAGTATTCAATATACCAATTACATTATCGATTGTGTCTTCATAAACAGGTACTCTAGAATATCTAAAAATTTCTTCATTAGAAAGAATTTCTTTTTGATCATCATCAATGTCAATTGCAAATACATCTACTCTTGGTACCATAATTTCATGAGCAGTAACATCACAGAAGTCGATTGCGGAAATAATTAACTCTGCATCATCTTCATCGATTACGCCCTCTTCTTCCATTTCTTCAGCAAGTACAATCAATTCTTCATCGGTTGCTGTAGGTTCCTTTTCTTTGGGAGTCCATATCTTTGCAAGAAGTGATACAAACTTTGTTACAACAAAAGTTATTGGGAAAAAGATTATTCTAAAGAAATTAAAAAGACTAGCAAACATCATTGATAAATTGTAATTATATCTATTGCCTACTGCCTTTGGAACGATTTCACCAAAAATTAAAACAATAATTGTTGATAGAATTACGGCCATTGTAGGACCTATTTCTTCATTCCAAATTTCTATTGCAAGTCTAGTAGATACAACTGATGTCAATATGTTAACTAAGTTGTTACCAACTAATATTGTTGATAAAGCATCAGTAAAATTATCTGATATTTTTGAGGCTGCTTTAGCTTTCTTTGAGCCTTCTTCAACCTTCTTCTTTAATTTTATTTTACTTACACCAGAGTAAACTATTTCACTGGCTGAGAAAAATCCTGAAAGAAGCACACATACAACGATTAAAACTGTTAATATTATTTTCACAATAGGAGTCATTATTTTTTACCTCCTTGTTGTGCTTGTTTGTTTTCTTTTTGGCTTTCTCCAACCAATTCTTCTAATACATCTTCCATAGTAACTAAGCCAACTAATTCATCATTTTCATTATGAACAAGTGCTAAGTGGCTCTTTTTAGCTTTGAATAAGTCTACCATATCATCTAAAGGAGCACTATCTTTTACGATAATTACTTCACTCATTGATTGTTTAATTGGTGGTTTCTTTGATGTCATCACCGTTTTAAGAAATTTTCTTATATTAAAAATACCAATTATATTATCAATACTTCCACGATATACCGGTATTCTTGTAAATGTAATTTCGTCAATTCTTTTGATAAGTTGCTCTTTTGATAAGTCTTTATACTCAAGTGCAACAATTTTTTCTTTTGGTGTCATTACTGATTTTACTGTAATGTCGTTGAACTCAACAGCTGCTTGAATTATATCACTTTCTTCGCCATCAATTACTCCTTCATCTTCAACCACTTCGACTAACCCTTGGAATTCATCTTCACTTAAAGCATTTTCTTCATTTTTCATTTTAAATATTTTCTTAAATATCCAAAGAATGAAATTAAATATTTGCATAATAGGATATGTTACAATATAGGCAAAATATAATGGATATATTAATATTTGTACCATTCTATCTGCATTTGCTTTACAAAAGTTTTTAGGAATTACTTCACCAAACATGAAAACAATTAGCGTCATTATTACTGTAGCTAAAGTATCTGCTAGAGTTGCATTCCCTGGTAGTAATTGAGTTGCTAAAATTGAAGCAATTGAAGCAGATGCAATTCTTAAAACGTTATTTCCAATTAAAATTGTAATCAATGATTGATCATATTTATTTAAAATCCTTGTAACTAATTTGGCACTTTTGTAACCATCATCAGCCTTAGTTTTCATTCTAGCACGGTTACAACAAGTTAGTGCAGTTTCAACACCAGAGAAAAACGCGCCCGAAAATACAAGAATTACTATTACACCAATTAATCCATAATTTACTGTCGTATTAGCTAATTGGTTAACATACGACAACGGGACCAGTGGATCCATATTTGTTTTCAACTCCTTTATTAGTTTAAAAATTTGTATCTAAAATTATATCAATTATCTCAAAAATAGTCAAACATATTGTTAGTATTTATTGCAATATTTTTATAATTCGTCTTTAACTACCTTTTTTTGATATTCATGTATGTTGAAACATTCAGCATACATTTTTTTAGCAAGCGCACCTTTGCATCTTGCAAGTGATGTGTAATAATCATAATATTTAAAATCACTACTATTCATTATAAACCAGTGTTCGTGTAATGCTTTACACCAAAGGTCAAAACCTTTTGTGATATCCACATAAATATATGGATCGAAATCATGATCATCTTCCCAGTTTTCAGCAAAGTAAACGGGTGCATAATGTCTTCCTTCTTTTGTGCCAACTACACTAGCAATAAATTGAGCATCTTGTACGATATAATGAGTTGCATTATGGTCTTTATGCATTCTAGAATGCCAATGTGTTATGATGATATCTGGTTTATGTTTTGCGATTATTTCCGCAACTTCACGTCTTACTTTCTCATCATTTGGTAATTCTCCATCACGATACTCTAGTACTATCGCTTCACCATTCATCATTTTCATAAACCTTGTTGCTTCTTCAATCTTTTGTTTGCGATATTCTTCCACTGTTAAATGTTTTGGGTTTCCTCTTTCACCTGCGGTTAAAGCAAGAGTAATATTTTTACCACCATTTAAAGCGTTGGTAGCCATTACACCACCTGCAGTTAATTCCATGTCACCAATGTGACCACCAATAGCTAAAATTGTTTTTCCCATAGTATACTCCTTATTTTAATTTTTGAAAATTACTCATTATAAAATTAGAAATTCTTCCTCTTGCGTCCATATGTGAAATATTAGCACGAGTTGGATGAACTCTATTTGTCAATAAACAAAAACCAATTTCGTTTTGTCTATCAATCCATATGCTTGTACCAGTAAAACCAGTATGATGAATAGTATCTTTGCTTGTTAAATCACCATTAGGACCAGCTTGACTTGCTATTACCCAACCAAGTCCTCTTGTTACTTCATCTACCATAACACCAGTTTTTTGGGTTACTTCTGGCACAAATAATCTATCTATCGTATTTTTTTCAAATACTCTATTACCTTCATATACGCCTTCATTTAAAATCATTTGCACAAAATGTGAAACATCTAAAACTGTTGAAAATAATCCAGCATGTCCTGCCACACCACCCATTAAGTATGAAGTTTCATCGTGTACTTTACCTTGCACAATACCATCTAAAATGACATCATGACGTTCTTCTGTTGGTGCACATCTGTTAATATCTTTAGGATTGTAACCTGTATCATTCATATCTAGTGGTTTGAAAATGTATTTTTCCGCAAATTCATTAAGGGGCATTCCAGAGACTTTTTCAACTATTTCTCCAAGCATTATAAAACCTAAATCAGAATAACTAATTTTTGTTCCTGGCTCATAAACCAAATCACTTTGACATATTGCGTCAATTATTTCTTTCTTGTTATGATAACTTAAAATATTTCTTAAGCCTTCTGGTAGTCCCGAAGTATGTGTTATCAAATGCCATATTGAAACATTAGGGTGTCTGAATTCAGGAATATAAGTTTTAACTTTTGTAAATAATCTAAGTTTTCCAAGTTCTAGCAGTTTCATAATACATGAAGTTGTTGAAACTACTTTAGATAAAGATGCCATATCATATATTGTATCAAGTGAATTAATTTCATGATTTGGAAGTAAGCGTTTATTGCCTAAACTACCATAATAAATGCTATCTTTAAATACTATTGCATAGTTGGCTCCAGGAAAAGCGCCCCTAGCAATTTCTTCTTCAATCAATTGATTAAGTTTTTCAATTACTTCCATAATACACCTAGTTATGTTTAATTACATAATAATTCTTTTTTCCCCTACGGATTACTGTGTATGTAGAACCAATAGCTTTTTCTTTTGATACCACTGCATCCAATGATTTTTCTTGTACGCCATTTACTAATACACCGCCACCTTGTATAAAGTCACGAGCTTCACGTTTTGAAGAAGCGGCTTTTACTAACACCAAAGCATCAATTAAGCCTAAATCTTCATTAATTTCAACTTGAGGAACACCTTCAAAACCAACTTCAATTTCTTCTTTAGTTAATTCAGAAATCTTACCACTAAATAATGCTTCACTTAGTTTTACAGCTTGTTCATAAGCTTTTTCTCCGTGAATCATAGTAGTCATAGCTTTTGCTAAAGCTTTTTGAGCTTTTCTTAAATGTGGTTCATTTTTAAATGATTCTTCAATTTCTTCAATTTCTTCCTTTGTTAAGAAGGTAAATTGTTTTAATTCACGAATTACATCATTATCTGGTGTATTTATCCAAAATTGGTAAAATGCATATGGTGTAGTTTTAGTTGCATCTAGCCAAATAGCACCGCCTTCGGTTTTACCAAATTTTGTTCCATCACTTTTAGTAAATAGTGGAATTGTAAGACCATAAGCCTCTGCTTCTGTACCATGCAATTTTCTTATTAATTCAAGGCCAGAAGTGATATTTCCCCATTGATCTTGTCCACCTATTTGTAATTGACAATTTTTTGTTTTAAATAGATGTTCAAAATCAAGTGCTTGTAGTATTTGGTAAGAAAATTCTGTGTAAGATATACCACTATCTAAACGAGATTTTACCGTTTCTTTATTAATCATGTAATTTACATTAAAGAATTTTCCATATGTTCTTAAGAAAGTTAAAATATCGATATTGTGAGTCCAATCATAGTTATTAACCATTTCACAATTAAATAAACGTTTAGCTTGTTCATATAAGCATTTTGCATTGTGATCAGTTTGTTCTTTTGTTAATAATTTTCTTTCAGCGGTAGGTTTAGGATCACCAATGCATCCTGTTGCCCCACCAATTAATATTAGTGGATGATGTCCTGCTTGTTCTAATCTCTTAGCAAAAATAAATACTAAAAGATGCCCTACGTGAAGACTATCACCAGTTGGGTCAGTTCCAACATAGAAAGTTAAACCACCTTTATTAATTTTATCTATTACTGCTTCATCAGTAATATTGTGGATTAATCCACGCCATTTTAATTCTTCAAATAATGTCATATTTTTTCCTTCTTCCTTTTTAATTAGTTAATAAAAAAAGTCCCTAAGTAATTAGTAATATTACTACTAATTGCTTAAGGACGAAACTTTTAGTTCCGCGGTACCACCTTAATTTAAAAGATAATTCTTTTACACTCGCGAAATATGGTCAAACGAATACGTTTGATATGTAGGTACTTCAGTTATTTACTTGTTTATCCTTTCAACAACCGGATAACTCTCTACATTGCCATAAAATAACCTACTAGGATTTTATTCCTTCTATTTTGTTGATTGACGCCATACTATACTATAGTCAACATCTTTATTGATCTCAATATCTTTATCCTCAACTTTCTCTAATTCATCATCATAGTATTCATCTTCTAACTCTGCTTGATGCATTAAATCAGTTAATAAGTCCATTGCAACTTCACCAATTTCATAAATAGGTGTATTAATACATGTTAATGTTGGTCTTGATAATTCGGCATATTTAGTGTTTTGAAAACCAATTACTTGTAATTCATATGGTATAGAAATATGTAAATTTCTAGCAACATTGATAAATGAAACAGCCATTGAATCACGAACTACAATAGCTACATCAGGATGTTCTTTTTCAAGTATTTCTTTATATGATACTTCGTTTAAATAGGTTTTACCCGATACATTAATTACTCTAGGTTCTAACCCTGCCTCAATCATTGCTTCTTCATATCCTTGAACTTTCAAATCATTAACCGCATATTTTTTTATTGTTGATATAATCCAAATATTTTTGTTACCACGTTTAATCATTTCTTTTGTCATTTCATAAGCTGCTTTACGATAATCAATAGCAACGTGAGGTATTTCCGAATCGCTACAAACTGTATTAGTTAATACTACACTAACATTTGATTCTTTAATAATCTCTAAATAATCATTATCGATTTCATCGTTGATATATAAAATACCATCTACCCCTGAAGAAATGACTGTGCGCCATAATTCACGTTCTTGTTGAACAGGATCTTCTGCTTTACTACTATCGTTAACAAATAATCTAAGTAAATATCCTCTACGAACTGCGGTTGCGGCAATACCATCAACCATTCCAGCAATTGAACTTCTTGTAAGTTCGGGAACTACTACTGCGACAGTAGTTGATCTAGAGCTTGCTAAACCTTTTGCATTTAAATTGGGTTTATAACCTAATTCTTTAATGATTTTCTCAATACGTTCACGTGTTGCGGGTTTTACTTTTTCTGGGTGATTTAATACTCTTGAAACAGTAGCTAAAGAAACTCCAGCTGCCCCCGCAACGTCATAAATTTTATTAGGACTCATGCGTTTGTCGTTTTTCATTGTATACCCCTTTCATCTGAATTTTTTTACATAATTACACGTATATTATATCACAATTTATTTTTTTTGCAAGATAATTTGCAAATTTTATGAAAATTTTCACATTTTTTCTTTATTAATAAGATTTAAAAGGATTTCGTTGGCAAGTCCTGCACCCAAAAACACCCATATTTCCGCATAATCTTTAATTCTAGAAACATTTAAATCCTCTATTTTATTAAAATGTTTGAAATATTTATCAATTTTATCTTGCATATTTAAATTATATTTTTCTCTTTTTGATGTAAAAACATCTAATAGATATACTTTATCAAAAACTTTTAACACTTTTTTAAACTGCCTTTTAAAATGAATTGTCCTTTCATAGGTATGAGGTTGAAAGATTACATTTATTTTTCTATTTGGATAACTTAACTTTAAGGTATTATAAAGAGAAGCAATTTCGGTTGGATGATGAGCATAATCATCTATTAATATATTATCATAATAATTTATTGTAGTTAATCTTCTTTTTGGTAAATCATTACTAGTTAATTGTTTTGGGATATATCCTAATATTTTTAGAGCCATATAACTTGCAACATAGTTATATATCATGTGTTTACCCAAATAAGGTACGTGCAAATAATAATTGACTTGATATTTTACTTGTATATAATAACCTTTAGTTGTAGTGCTTAAAATTTTTATAACAATATCATTATTCTTTTTAAAACCATAGGTAATCTTATTACTATGTTTTATTTTATTTACATTTTTATCGTCACCATTAGCTAAAATAATTTTAGAATTATTTGCGGCTAACTGAAAAGCATTTATCAACTCTTTGATTGATTTATAAAAATCAGTATGATCTAATTCAATATTATTTATTATTAAAAGTTCGGGGTGATAACTTAGAAAATGCTTTTTGTATTCGCATGCTTCTAAAACTAATAGTTCATTATCGTAACCCTTGCCATCTCCATCACCAATAATATAATTACATTTTTTATCTAGCATTCTTGTTAAAAAATATGTTGTCGTTGTTTTACCATGAGTTCCACAACAAGCTATTGTTTTTTTATTAAGCATTTTACCAATGAAATCATGATAATACATATATTGATACTGATTAATCTTAATTGTTTTCACTTCAATATTTTCATCATTGAAAGCATTACCAATTATATAAAAATAATCACTATCTATATTATTTTCATCAAAATTTTTTATTGTTATTCCCTTTTCAATTAAAGAGTCTTCTGTAAAATAGTGTTCAACAACATCTGATCCTACTACTTCATTTCCTTGATCTTTTAAAAGTTTTGCAAGGGCACTCATTCCAGTCCCCTTAATACCAACAAAATAATACTTCATTTTACCACCTATTATAATCTATGACAAAAGTCTATGCAAAGTGACAAAATTTTTATAAGTATTAATACTAATTATTTTCTATCAAATAAATAATAAGAACCCACTAAACAGTGAGTTCTTATTTTAGTTAAATTCATAAAATGAAAACTAAGCGCGACGTTCTTTAATACGAGCTGCTTTTGCAGAAAGAGAACGAATATAACTTAATTTAGCTCTACGTACTTTACCAAGACGTACTACTTCAATTTTTGCAATCATTGGTGAATGAACTGGGAAGATTTTTTCTACTCCTACACCAGAAGATATTTTACGAACTGTAAATGTTGCGCTTATACCTCCACCATAGCGATAAATTACTAAACCTTCAAAAATTTGGATTCTTTCTTTTTCGCCTTCTTTGATTCTTACGTGTACTCTAACTGTGTCACCAGCGCGGAATTCAGGAACATCATTTTTCATGTAGTTCTTTGTTACTGCGTTAATTAATTGTTGACTCATAATATCTCTCCTTATCTTTCAACATTCATACATATAAATTACCAACTATTTTAATAGTATGTTATATCAGCGGAATATCGTGCATTGATGTGGCGTAAGCCCACACCATTTGATATTATACCATATTTTAGAAATTATCGCAAGTAATTAGGAATTTATTTATCGGTTTTTCTAACGTAGATTACTTGATGATGAGTAATATCTTTCATTGAGTGATTGAATATACGCTCAATTTCATTTTTCTTTGATTCTAGTGTATATGAATTAACATAGATTTTATCATATTCATCTTCTAATGCCCAATCAATTTCAGCCCATGGTGTAGAGAAATAATCTTCTTTCATTTCTTCATCCCAGTTATCAAGATATGTATACATTAATAAGAAACGGTATAAATTTTCTTTATTATCAATTCTACCCCATTTGTTTTCAAATTCTTCAAATTGCCACTTTGGAACATGTTTAGCTATTCTTGTTCTTGTAGGGGCATCAATTGGTTCTGCACCTTGAATTGGTGATTTCATATCTCTTATAACTATAGCATCGAATTCTTTCATTTCTTTAAATATTTTTTCGTAGTTTTCTCTTCCTATTTCATGCCATACACTACTAAAAATTATTAAACTCTTCTTTTGTTTTTTTGCAAGTATTTTTTCAACATCTTCCCAATTTGATGTAAAAACCATTTCAGGTGAAATGTTTCGTGCTATTTCAAGGATATCTTCATTTTTATCAAATCCTACTAGTGTTGTTATAGTACGATCAACAACAGGTTGAATACGACGCAATAAGCGACCATTGGCACAACCGAATTCAACGATAACATCATATTCGTTCATATCTAAATGTGGTAAGAAAAATAATTTATCTTCCATACCTTTTTCTAATCTTCTAATATAACTATTTAAATTTTTCATATATTTATCCTTTCTTCAGTTATATTATACTAATTTTTGGTATTTTTGTAAAGTTCTAAATAACGTTTTCATGAATTTTTTCATTTTTTTATTTTCAATTATGTAAAAAGATATATTTTTATTTAATTTTGTGCTATAATAATTGTACTTAGGAAGGTGACTAATATGCTAAAAATTGGCGAAATAGGTAAATTCATTGTAAAGCGTGAAACAGACATCAGTTATACTCTTGCGCCATATGGTAATGATGAAACTACTTTTGTATTCTTACATTTTAACCAATCTATTAGACGTTTAAAAATTGGTGAGATTATTGATGCTTTTTTATATTACGATAATAAAAAACGACTTTGTGCTACTATGGAAACACCAATTATCACCGCAACCAAATATGACTTTGTTGAAGTAGTAAATACTTGTGATGTGGGGGTATTTGTCAATATTGGCGTTGCTAAAGATATTCTTCTTTCTAACGATTACTTACCAACCAACAAACTTGCTTGGCCTAAAGTAGGTGACAAAGTCCCTTGTATACTTAAAGTAAAACACGATCAATTAGTTGCAAGAATTATTAACAAAGAAGATTTAAAAAGCAAGCCTTCTCTTCTTTGCATTGGCGATAAAGTTGAAGCTACTGTTTGTAGACTAACTTCAACAGGATTAGGGCTTTTCACCGATAGTTATCAGTATATCTATATTCATAAAAGTATGACAAGACGTAAATATCATTTAGGTGAAATTGTCAGTGTTAAGATTATTCATATTAACGAACACAACGATGCGAATGGTAGTATGATTGAACAAAAAGAAAAGACAAGATTAGATGATGCATCCATTATATTGAATGAATTAGAAACTATGGGAGGAGTTATTCCTTTAGGCAATTCTTCAACCCCTGAAGAAATAAGCCGTCATTTTAATATGAGTAAGAGCGCATTTAAACGTGCAGTTGGTGCATTATACAAAGAAAAGAAAATTTTAATCTTTGATGAAAAAATAGAATTGGTAAAAAAATAGAAAAGATTCTATAAGCTTATTTGCTTATAGAATCTCTTTTTTAATATGTAATTGTAATTGTGGCACTTGTAGAAGTTATTTGATCTACTGTAATAGTAAATCCTGTACTTGTTCCATCATACCATATTGAATTTTTATATGTACTACCTTTTTGGAATAAATCAGAATTTTCACTATATCCTTTTATATCAACATCGTTTCTACCATCTGCTTCTATTAATTTTATTTGCCTGTGATCAGTGTATGAATTATCATACAATGTAATGTCTAATATAGAGAAACAATCTTTAGGATCTTTTAATGTTGAGTCAACATGATAAATGCGAATGCCAGATGTACTGAATAATCCGCTATTACCTGCACCAAATTCATTTAGTCCAGTTGGAGTGTAGAAATCAATAATGTAATATTCATCAAAGAAGGTACCATTCCATCCTTTACTAATAACAACACAGTCACCACTTGTAGCAAAACTATCTAGTGTAATTGTTGTTGTTTTACCACTTACTACTGTTGGACTAACCCAACCTAACATAAGTTTACTATAGGCATTGTGATCACCAACGTTACAATCCATCATATCGCCACCGCCAATACCACCGCTTGGACCTGTTGTATCGTCATAATCATAGTAATCATTTAATCCTAGTAAATGACCTGTTTCATGAATTATTGTTTCAGCATTATATTTAACTGTTTTACCTTGTAATTCATCAAATAGGAATCGATAACTCATAAAAATGTAGAAATCAGCTTCAACATTATCATATTTTTGTTCTTCACTTGAAAAGTATTCAGTTGTAAATGCCCACCATAAGCTGTCACTGTCTTCCGCATTATAATCAGTTGTATATACCAAGTAAATAGAATCAATATATCCATCGTTATTAGTATCATATTTTGAATAGTCAATTTCACCATCATAGTATGCTAAAGCTTCTTTAATAATAGAATATTCAACATTATCAGGATAAACATCAGTTAAACCTTTTGTATAGTTTTCTAATGCTTTATTAAACTCTTTTTGTAATTTTTCATAATAGCTTACTGTTTTGCCTGTATTAAATGGTTTCATTACATCGCCTTTAATATTTAATTTGCCATAAGATGATTTTTGATAATAACTTGATAAACTTTCCCATCCAGTTTGTTCAGATGTTCCAAAGAATGCTGTTTTTAAATCTTCTACCATTGATGACGGAGCTTTGCAATCGGTAAATTCAACTGGAATTACTAAAACATTTGGATCGCCAATTGATGGCAAACCTTTTGTAATACCTAAAATTTCACCAGTTTCTTCATCATATCCCATTTTGTCTAAAACATCTTCTAATAAGCAATGATCAACATTAGCTTTAAAAGTATCTCTAGCTGCCGCATTAACAACAACAGTTAATGTAGTTTTAACTCCGTTGTAACTAATTGTAATAGTATAACTTCCTACTGTATTAGTATCAATTGAGCCACTAACTTGATATTCACCATATGCTAATTGTTTTGTGTCTTTATTATTATAAGTTGCAATTACTTTTACCTTATTTTCTTTAAGAGCATCATCTAATTGTGTACCACAAGCGATGATTAATTGACTTGGTTCAACGCTTAAATATTTTATAACTACTGGATCACCTTGATGATAAGAATCTTCAATGTTTGCCGCATTTGTTATTGCAAGTTGATATTGATTATAGTAACTTACATGTAAACCAGTTAAATCAATAGTATCACCAACAATTGCATTTTTAAGGATACTAAATATTTTTTCTTTACTTGCTTGATCTAAGTGTTTAGAAATAAATACAATTGATTCTACATTATTTACTGCTATTTTAAATGACACATCAGAGTCAGTTGTTGGATAACTTGTTGGTAATGTTTTTATTGTTGCATTGTATACATTAACAGGTTGACTAATATAGTTTTTTAAATTATCTTGTGATAAACTAGTCAATACTATTTCATTTAATTGATATTCGTCACTTGAAGTTTCAACGTTTTCAATATTAGATAATTGATGAATTGTTTTATATATTTGTACTGTACCTGTTACTGTAACAATATTACCCAAAATTATTTGTGAAGCAAATGAAGTATTATTTCCACAATATACTAATAAGCCATTTTGACCATCACTAATATAAAAGTTATTACCATAAATACCAGTGATAACACCACTAACTGTAACATCAGTAGTACCATCTGCTAATTTATACACATCGCCGATGGTTGTTTTACTTTCATCTTCGTATAGTTTTGCACTAGGTATGTTAAAACTCGCTTTATCATAATCAGAGATTGTAACCTCATATTCATAATCATGGCTTTCATTATTGTAAGTATAAATTGATTTAAGTGTTACTTTAGTTATTAAATTTGATTCAACATATACTTTGCATTCACTAAAAACTTCATCTTCATAATCTCCAACAAAGGCTTTACAGACAGTTTGTAAGTTTTCTTCTTGAGGTTCATAATATCCATCTTCATTAAGATTAAATTTTTCGTTACTTAAACTATTTAATTTTAAAATTTCAAAATATGCAATGTAGTATTCAAAACCTTCAGTAGTTTCAGGAATATAGTACCAACTATTATTTTGCTTAAAAATATAACGATATTGATTATTTACTTTAGCTAAATATTGTGTTTCATCAGCTATTTCTACCGCAATATTTCCTTGATTGTAACTGTATGTAGTACTCGTTACTTCTCCATTAGATTTTGAAGAAATTGTGTAACGATAATTATTTTTATTAAAATCAATGTCTGCATTAAGCTTTGATAATATTCTTCCGTAATAAACTTTATCACCTGTGTCTTCCTTAGTGATTTTCGTTACTTTATCGCCTTTGTATGTCCTATCTTCATACCAACCATCAAAGATTTCGTAACTTTTCAAGTTTGGAATTGGTAATACTAATCCCTTTCCTTCTTCATAAGTATTTGGTGACAAAGTAATATTGACACTGCCTTCAACATAATAGCTTATTTTACTAACTTTTTTTTCAGTTGTTACACAACCAAACAATGCTATTGTTATTAGTAAAAATAAACAACATCTAATTATTTTTTTCATTTCCATTCCTTTCTAACAGTCACAATCTTCAATACCACTTCTAGTAGTAAAGTAATTGGAGTTATTCTTTCGTAGATTTTCGTATCCACCTAGATATATAATTATTTTTTTATATCCACATTTTTTTAAGTATTCTGCAACCTTTATAACGTCTTTACCCTTTTCATCAATAATAAAAATAGTATCTTGTTTATTCGCAATAATTAACTTTTGCATTAGTTCTTCGAAAGAGCCATTATTAATATCATAATTGATAAAACCTACAAAATGTTCTTTTGCGAATGAATTATTTAAATCTCTTAAATCAAGTAGTACATAATCATCTCTAGTAGTTGATGTGTATTTTTGGGTTTCATCTAAGAATTTAATCGCTTGGTTTTCTTCATAAACCTTTATTTTTTTTACAACACATGAACTAAGAAAGACAATGCCAGTTAGCAGAAATAAGTTAATTTTTTTCATTTTTTATTTCCTCTAACATTTTTATGTCTTCATTTGTTAAAGCAATATTTCCTAATAATTCTGGTCTAACCTCATAGGTTTTCTTCAAAGATTGGTATCTTTGCCATTTTTTTATATTGGCATGATGACCAGAAACAAGCACGTCAGGCACCTTTTTTCCATCATATTCATATGGTCTTGTATACTGTGGATATTCTAATAACCCCATAGTAAACGATTCGCCAACAATTGATTCATCACTTATTACACCGGGAACTAATCTAGCGATAGAATCAATAATTGCACAAGCAGGGATTTCTCCTCCAGTTAGTACATAATCGCCAATGGAAATTTCTTCATCAATATAATCTAGAATTCTATTATCAATACCTTCATAGTGACCACAAACAATTACAATATGATCAAGTTTTGATAGTTTTTCAGCCTTGTTTTGATTATATACATTGCCACTTGGTGATGTTAAAATCTTGTATGCTTTGTCTATATTGGGAATAGTTTTCATTGCTAGATGAATAGGCTCAACACTTATTAACATACCAGCTCCACCACCATATGCATAGTCATCAACTGTTGAATGTTTATTGGTTGAAAAATCTCTAAAATTAATTATGTTTACTTCAATTATCTTTTTTTCTATTGCTCTTTTTAAAATAGATTGATTTAGCATACCTTCAATCATTTCTGGAAAAAGCGTTAATATATCAAATCTTACTGACATTTTTCTAGCACCTTTACAACAATGTTTTCATCGTTAACATCAATAATAAATTCGTCAACGAATGGAATTAATATTCCTAGTTTGCCATCATCAATCTCCATAATATAACCTTGAGGTACTTCAATGAAATCTTTAACAACTCCAATATTATTGTTGTTTTCATCTAATACTTCTAGGCCAATAAGCGCATCAGCCTCATATTCTTCTTCTAAGAGAGGTGGTTCATCTGCAGCATCAGCATAAACTTTTGAACCAACATATTTTTCTACCAAATTAATATCATTCCAATTATTAATCGTAATTAATACATTATTTTTATGAATACGCATGGAAGTTATTTCAACTTCTAATTTTTCTTTTTTGGAAACGATTTTTACTAAAGCTCCTTTTCTAAAGCGATAGTCGATAAAATCACTTTCAGAAAATACCTTTAATTCTCCTTTAATACCAAAAGTACCAATTATTTCTCCAATATAGATTAATTCTTGCTTATTCATTTTTTATTTCACCTTTTTTATTAAACATTTCTTTACTCTTTTTACTACGTAAAAGCAATAATGAATTAAGTATTGCAATTAATGAAACACCTACATCGGCAAATATTGCAATAAATAATGGGAACTCATATGTTGTGTTCATAACCCTATTGAACGCGGCTAACACGATTGCGGCGAGCATAACAATTGCTTTAATTGATAAACAAAATATGATATTTTGTAAAACTTTTCGCTTTGATTTTTTTGATAAGGTTATTAAATCATTTAATTTAGTTAGATTATCTCCCATTATAACTATGTCAGCAATCGCAATGGTTGCATCACTACCAGCTTCACCCATTGCAATACCAACATCAGCGCTTGCTATTACTGGCGCATCATTGATACCATCACCAATAAATACGGTTTTCCCTTTTGAATTTTTCTTTAATTTTTCCACAAATTCAACTTTTTGATGTGGCAATAGTTCTGAATGAGTTTCATCAATACCTATTTCTTTCGCCACGTTTTCCGCAATAGCTCTTGAGTCTCCCGTTAACATATAGCATTTTTCAATTTTTTGCTTATGCAACTTTTTAATAGTTTCTTTGGCTTCTTCCTTTATGATGTCGCCAATCTCTACATATCCTTGATATATTTTGTTCTTTACAACATGTATTACCAAGTTACTAGTTTCAACATCAGGTATTTCAATTTTATTAGCATGCATAAGTTTATAATTACCAACTAATATCTTATTACCAT
The DNA here is from genome assembly GCA_003539625.1 of Acholeplasmatales bacterium. Lineage (GTDB taxonomy): Bacteria > Bacillota_I > Bacilli_A > ML615J-28 > CAG-313 > CAG-313. Next base: position 94,149 of record DPOU01000027.1, on the reverse strand, counting down.
TAATTGTGGCTTTAGACCCACCTGTTACAGCTGTAAAATCAGAAATAATTTCTGAAAAGATATTTTCTCTTCCATATGCATCAACTACTGAAATTCCAATTGGATGGGTTGAATAGTATTCCGCATATATTACTAAATTTAATAAAGCTTCTTCAGTAATATCAGATGCCACAGGGACAACTTTAGAAATAGAAAATAAACCTTTAGTAAGTGTACCAGTTTTATCAAACACCATATTTTCAACATTACTTAAAGCTTCAATATAGTTGCTACCTTTTACTAATATACCTTGTCGACTTGCAACACCAATTGTTGAAAAATAACATAATGGTACAGATATTACTAAGGCACAAGGACAAGAAATTACCAAAAGTTCCATCGCAGTATAAATCCATTCTTTCCAGTTAGCACTATCTAAGATTATGCCACATGTTGCAATTATTAAAGCAAATAGAACAATAAATGGTGTAAAATATCTTGCGAATTGTGATATGAAAGTTTCTGTTTTTCCTTTGTTGCTTGCGGCATTTTCTACTAAATCCATAATTTTGGAAATCATTGAATCACGGTATGGTCGCAATACTTTTACTTCAATCATTTGCCCCATATTTATACTACCACTTAAAATAGTTTCGCCTACATCTACAGATCTTAATAAACTTTCACCAGTTAAATTCTTAGTATCTATATTGGTTTTGCCGCTAACAATTACTCCGTCTGCTGGAACCATTTCCCCTTTACTAACAATCATTATATCGCCTGGTAAAAGACTTTCAACATTTACTTCCGTTATTTCTAAATCTAATTTTATTTTTGCGGTTTTAACTTCAAAATTTAGTAGATTTAATATTGATTTTCTAGAGTGATTTACAGCCCTATTTTGGAGAATTTCACCAATTTGATAAAGTAAAACAACTACAATTGCTTCTACTTCATGACCAGTTGGGAAAGCACCAATACTTGCAATAGTCATCAAGAAAGTTTCATCTAATAATTGACCTTTAAATAAATTCTTTAAAAATCGCCATACTACTGGGTAACCTATCATTAAATATGGTATAACATATAAAATTTTAGGAAAATTAGCATATTTATGATTAATAATATAAAATATAATTGTTAAGATTATTCCTAAAATAAACAGTATTGTTTGGCTAGGCTTCATCTTTTTAGCATTATCAAAGTCTCGTCTTTTGGTTTGTTCTACTTCAGCTACAGTTATTCTATCATCAACTGTTTTTGCGATTTTTGTTACATCCGCAACCAAAGTTTCTAAGACGCTTGGATCATATGTTTCAATGATAAATCTACCAGTTGGAAAGTCTACAATAATTTGTTCGTGATTAATTGTTCTTTTAGCAATCGTTTCAACTCTCATTGCACAATGGGCACAATCTAATCCATTTAAATATAAAACTTTACGATATTTTTCAATTGTTTCAACTTTTATTATTTGCGCTTTTTTCTCATATTCCCGAATTGCTTTTGTTACGTCTTCTTCAAGTTTTTTTATATCTTCTTCATTTTTTATAACGTCAGTTGAATATTCTAAATGTAATACATATTTATTATTTTCTATACTAGCAGAGGTAATATAATCGATTTTTTTAATTTCATTTATAATTCTTTTGAAATTCTTGTTACCACTAATTTTTAAAATTTGATAGTTTCTAACATCATTCACATCATTACCTCCTATTTAATTTTATTATATACATATAATACCTAAATTTTTGATTTTTTGCAAATAAAAAGTCCCAACTTAGTTGGAACTTTCTTCGTCTGCACTAAATTCTATATCCACATTTTGCTTTTGGCGAATTGCTACCGCATGAGCAAGTGTTCTAATTGCACTTGCAACTCGTCCTTTCTTGCCAATAACTCTTCCTAAGTCATCTTGATTAACTTTTACTTTAACCAAAACTTTATCATCTTCTGTAGAACTAGTCGCTTTTACATCACCAGGATGTGTTACAAGTGGCTTAATTAATTCTATTACTAAGTTTTCGTAATTAACTTCAGCCATTATCTACACCTATTCACCTTTTGTTTGGTTTTCTAAAAATTTAGCAAGTAGACCTTCTTTTGACAATAAAGATTTTACAGTATCAGTAGGTTTTGCGCCTAAACTTAACCATTTCATTACTTTTTCTTCATCAAGTTTAACTGTAGCTGGATTAGTTAGTGGGTCATATGTACCTACAACTTCAATAAATCGTCCATCACGTGGATTGCGTGAATCTGTTGCTACAATACGATAGAAGGGACTCTTTTTAGAACCATATCTTTGTGATCTTAATCTTACCATAATATTTGCCTCCAAATTTATTTACCTAGATATTTTAGCATATTTTATTAAATGTGTCAAGCAAAAACACTTGACACATTAACTATTTAAATATTTTAACATTCCATTAATAAAATCAATTTGCTTACGTAGATTTTCAATTTTATCAGATGTGGTCATTTTTAGATTTATTTTTACTTCTTTTTCAAAATCATTAATACTGGCAGGATTTTCATTTAAAGTAACATACCATCTTGGATTATAACGCAAATAATTTAAATATACATCATTACCATATATTTTATCTAAAACCGTTTGTAACATTAATCCCACCAACTGTTGTAATTGTTATTATATATTCCGGTAGGTCTTCCCCCAAAGCTTTGGGTAATCTGCAATACTTTTTGAACCGTGTTTAGTGTTTTACTAATTGAATCTGGGTCAATTTTTTTTACATAATTTACAACGTTTTTTAAACTAGTAGATGATAACAATTCTTCAATCGTGTTGCTTTTTGCTTTTTGTTCGGTTTCTTTTAATACAGGCGCCGTTTGATACTTTTGCCATGAAGCATCATTTTCACCAAGTACTACCCAGTTTTCATACATTTGTTGCCAACTATGATTGCCGTTTTTTACATCTTCTACTATTCCTGGATATTTTGTAAGAAAGGCTCTAAATTCATCCATTCGACTAGCCATAGTTTATCCCTCCTACTTTTAATTTATTATAAAAATAACATTTTGTGACAAAAGTTTATTTTTTACATATGATAAATTGAAAGGAGAATTGAAATGTTTAATTTTTTGAAAAAAAATAACAACAATCGCCAAGCAAACTATGGATATCCATATCCTAACTATTACCAACCTCAAATGCCATATCAACAAGGTCAGCCACAACTCACTAACTATGATATGAATATAATGGACACTGAAATTGACGAATTAAAAAGGCAAATAAACGATCTTTATAAACGCGTCACCCGCATTGAAAACTATTTAGGAATTAGACAAAACCATGATGCTATTCAATAGACTTTATTGTCTGATATATTGAAATGCCAGTTTTTTGATAAAAATTTTCATTATAGCGTTTTTCCAAAGATAAATTATTTATAATATTTTTATATTCTAAATAAGCTTCTTTTATCTTTTGCTTACTAACTTTATTATTTTTATATTGTCCCATTAGTTGATAAAATTGAATAATTTTTATTATTTCTTCAACCGTAAATAAATCATAATCAATTTCGTATGTTTCATCTAAAGTTTCTTTATTATTATATTTCTTTTTCATATGCATCACCTATAAATATTATACCACATTTTTAATAATCTAGGCAAATAAATATTCAATATATTCGTTTTATCATATTATACAATGAAGTTGTTAATAACAACTTAAAAAGGAGGGAAATTATGTATCAACCAAATTATGGCTACAATTGTTGTGGGCAAACTAACCCTTGTTGTAACACAAATACATTCGGTGGTTATGGATATGCACTCATCCTTGTATTATTCATTCTTTTAGTTATCATCGGTACAGCACGTTGGTAGTTTAAAAAGCGAAAAAGGTTCATTAGAACCTTTTTTCTTTTATGTTAATTTACTTGTCAGATATTATTTTTTTTAGTATAATAAATAATATGGAGGTTGTTATAACATGATATTAATGAAAGACATAATTAAAGAAGGAAACCCCATTTTACGCACTAAATGTGTAGATGTAGAACTACCTTTATCTAAAGAAGACGAAGATGCAATAAATAATATGATTGAATATTTAGAAAATTCTCAAGATGAGGAGTTATCTAAAAAATATGATTTACGACCTGGTGTAGGACTTGCGGCACCACAAATAGGGCTTAATAAAAAAATGCTTGTAATATTAACTGATGACGAAGCAGGTAATCTCCATTTTTACCCAATGATTAATCCTAAATTAGTTAGTTATTCTGAAGAAAAAACTTACTTAGAAGGTGGTGAAGGTTGCTTATCGGTTGATCGTGAAGTAAAAGGGTTAGTCCACCGTGCTAAACGTGTTACTGTTGACACTTATTTATATAATGATGGTAAGCTTAATCACTGCAAACTTAGATTAAAAGGTTATGTTGCCGTGGTATTCCAACATGAATATGACCATTTAAATGGTATTTTATTTGTTGATCGTATTAATAAAAACAACCCATTTGAAATAGTAGAAAACTCTACTCCTGTTAAATTTGAATAAACTCCCCTAAGGGAGTTTTTTTATATCAATCCAATTTTTTTAACTGCTCTATATAAACCATCGTTGTCAATAGTATCTGTCACAAAAGTGGCATTGTCTTTAGCAATTTTACTAGCATTACCCATCGCAACACTAGTTCCAACTACTTTAAACATTTCTGCGTCATTATCGCCATCACCAAATGCATACATATTTTCTTTTTTGTAGCCTATTTTTTCTACAATCTTGTTTATCCCATTAGCTTTTGATGAGCCATTAGGAATTATATCGGCACCATAATTCCCCCATCTTATAATGTTTAAATTAGGAAATGCTTTGGTTAACTTTTCAATTTTATCATTTTCACTGAATAACCATACTTGCATTACCTTTTTGTTGATATCAAAAGGTTTATGGTTTAAATCAATTACATTTGCACTAATATACTCACTAAAACTTTTAGCACTTTCCGGTGTAAAATAAGTCATTTCAACTTCTTTAGTTGTAATCAATCCCATTGGATAGTTTTCTTTTTCACTTATTTCTATTAATTTTTTTACATCTTCTTTTTCTAAATAAGCCTCGTAAATTATTTCCCCATCTACATACACTTCTTGGCCATTAGATAAATTCATACCTCTAAAGTATTCTTGAAAAGCAGATAGTTTCCCCAAGGTTTGTCTCGATCTTCCCGTTGATAAATATAAATCATAATCAGGATGAGTTTTTAATTGGTTTAACATATCAATAGATGATGGTAGAACTGATTTAGTATTACCATCAAAGAGCGTTCCATCGATGTCGAAAAATAGAGCTTTACGTTCATTCATAATTATTACCTCGTTTAGATTATATCATACTTCATTATATGCTTTCAACGAGTTGACTTTTTTTAGATTTTAGAGTATAATAATTATAATCTATTTAAAGATAAATATATATTTTTTATGAAAGGAGGAAAAAATGAAAGATAACCCTAAAAAGAAAATCATTAAACAAAACAATGATATCCGTGTTTATTCACTTGGTGGTTTAGGTGTTGTTGGCATGAATATGTATGTTGTTGAATCTGGCGATGAAATCATCATAATGGATGCAGGAATATTATTTGCAGACGACGATGTACATGGCGTTAATTATGTAATTCCTGACTTCACTTATTTAAAACAAAACGAAAAAAAGATTGTTGGATTATTTATCACCCATGGTCATGAAGATCATATTGGTGCAATACCTTTTTTACTAGAACAAGTAAATGTCCCCGCAATCTACACAACTGGTATAGCAGTTGGGTTTATTGAAAACAAACTAAGTGAATTCCCTAATATTCAGTATAAACTAATAAAATTCAATGATAACTCTAATTATAAATTTAATAACTTTGAAGTATCATTTTTTAGAACAAATCATAGTATTCCTGATTCTTTTGGTATTGCTATAAAAACTAGACTTGGTTATATCGTTAATACTGGAGATTTTAAATTTGATTTCAACCCTGTTGGAGCTAAACCTGACTATTACAAAATGACCTCTTTAGGCAAAGAAGGTGTTTTATGCTTATTATCAGATAGTACTAATGCTGATATTTCTAATTTTTCGCAAGGTGAAAGAAAAATTGGTGAAAATTTAATGAATTTATTCAGTCATATTGAAGGACGCATTATCGTTGCGGCATTTGCATCAAATGTCTTTAGAGTACAACAAATAATTGATGCTAGTGTTGCTTCAAATCGTAAAGTTATTGTATTTGGACATAGTATGGAAAAAACTATCGAAATTGCTTCTAAGTTGAAATATATTACTTATCCAAAAGGTTGGGTACTAAATTCACGTGAACTAAAGAAGCAAGATACTGATAATGTTACTATTCTATGTACTGGTTCTCAAGGTGAACCCCTTGCGGCCCTTTCAAGAATTGCAAATGGCAGTCACAAGCAAATCAAACTATTGCCAAATGATACTGTCATTTATTCAAGTAAAGCAATACCTGGCAATGAAATATTTGTAAATCGTAATATCAACAACTTAGTACATGCTGGTGCTCACGTAATTCAAAATAGTCCACTTACTGATACGCATACAACCGGACACGCTTCTCAAAATGAAATACGTATGATGTTGTCTTTTATGCAACCTAAATATTTTATGCCAGTTCATGGTGAATATTTAATGTTAAAAGAACATGCTAGAATTGCAACTGAACTAGGCATTAAAAAAGAAAATTGTTTTGTTTTAGATCCAGGTGATGCAATTTCATTTAGTGAAAAAGGTGCTAAAATAATTAAACATTGTGTAACCGCAGATAACGTATATTTAGATTCATCATTAAATGTTGTTGATTCAAGTACTTTATCTGAACGTAAAAAAATGGCCGATGAAGGCCTCATTAGTATTGCATTTACAATATCAAAAAATAAACGTTTAATTGGTTCTCCAATTGTTAAATCATGTGGTTTTACTGATACTGAATCTGCTACCTCAAAAAGTTTAGAAAATACTATTAAACAAAAGGCTAGTGATATTGTTGTAAATCTTTTAAAGAATTATAAGAATATTAATATCAAAAATTTTGAAAAGCAAATATCAATGCAATTAGGTCAATTTCTATTTCAAAAGATTGATCGCAAACCACTTATTGTACCAATTATTAATATTTTAGAAAAAGAATAAAAAGGCCAAAAAGGCCTTTTTTAGTTTTGACTATTACAAGTGCAGCTATCTTCCTGTAATGTCTTTTTACATGTTTGGAGCATTTGATTCATTGTGTCACTTACATTTTTCACAATTTTGTCTATTTTCTTTTTGTTTGAAGCGACCATCCATACTCCTAAAACCGTCATTGCTCCAGCTGCGAACGGAACGACTGATGATTTCATATTGTCACCTCTTTGACTATAGTAGCATGAGTGGATTTTATCTGTATATTTAATAGTTCTAAACAAAGTGAATATTATATGTTCTCCTAATAAAACTCAAGATACTTTCTTCATGCAATATTATTATGTCGAAAAATAGTTTTCATATACTATTTTTCTTTTTCCATTTTTTATAAGTTTTTAAAATCATCAGGATCTAATTCTGAAAAAGTTTCTCCTAAGCTATCTTCTTCTATTAATGGTTGCTTGATGCTTGATAAAGAATCATTTTTTATAAATTCTATTAGCTTTTCTTTTAAGATAGTTTTTCTATTAGCTTCAATACGTTTAATTCCTTGTTGCATTGCCGCAACATCTCCAACCATTATTAAAGTCTTTTTGGCTCTTGTTACACCTGTATAAATTAACTTTCTTCTTAACATTATGTAATGTTGAAAAGTAAATGGCATAACTACAACATCAAACTCGCCACCTTGTGCTTTGTGTACACTGATTGCATATGCTAAGCTTAAATCTTCAAGTTCTTCTAAAGTGTAGTTTACTTTTACTGTATCAAAGATTACTTCTAACCCATTGATCTTTAAATTTTTATATTTAAAGTGACTAATGTAACCTACATCTCCATTCATTATTCCTTTTTCAGCGCGATTTACTAATTGAATAACTTTATCATTTTCTCTGAATATATTACCATAATACTTTATTTCACCAACTGTTTCATCAAGGGGATTTATTTCATCTTGAATTCTAGCATTAATAGCATTAATACCTATATCTCCTCTGTACATCGGAATAAGTACTTGGATATCTTTTTTTATGTCATAACCCTTATTGACAAATCTTTTTACTATATCAACGGTAATACTAGCAATATGTTCATTATCAGTTGGAATAAAGGTCCTATCTGACTGTTTAGATAAAATAGTTTCTGGTAATATTCCTTCATTTACATCATGTGCTAATTTTATAATATTTGAACCTTCTGCTTGACGATGTATTTTTGTTAATCTAGTAGTTTTTATTTCTTTTGAATCTATTAGATCTTTTAGTACTTGTCCAGGACCTACACTTGGTAATTGGTCAACATCTCCAACAATAATGATTCTTGCATCTGGTTGCATTGAAGTTACCAAATATGAGGCAAGCGATAAATCCATCATTGATGCTTCATCGACAATAATTAGTTTAGCATCAGTTTTGTTATATTTATTATAAGTGAAGTTATTTCTACCCATATAACCCAAAAATTTATGAATTGTCATTGTTGGCATATTAGTAGATTCTTTCAAGCGCTTGGCAGCTTTTCCTGTCGGGGCAAGTAAGGCAATGTAATCTAGCAATGCTTTATTTTCATTGTTTAATTTAAAATACATTTCAATAATTGCTTTGATAATAGTTGTTTTACCTGTACCAGGTCCACCAGTTATAATTATGATTGGTTCAGTAAAAGCATTCAATATCGCTTGTTCTTGTTCTTTACTATATTCAACATGACTTTTTTCTTTGATTTTTTGATATTCAGCAGCTATTGATTCATTGTCATATACTGGTGGTTTTTTATTGTCATCGGTAGTACCTTTTAGTATTTTAGCAATACCCCTAGCTAGTTCAATTTCTTGAATATACATTTTGTAATCATAGATATTGTCTGCTTCATCTATGTAAACTTTCTTTTCTTTTTCGAGAATTGCTATTACTTCATTGAAGACTTTTCCATCGATTTCTTTATTTATATACTTTGTTGCAAAAATATATAAATCACTACGACAAATATAACTATTACCAGCACTATACAACGCTTCTTCTAAAACATATCCCGTTAAAGCTTTTAGTCTTATCATACTGTTTTCTTCGATGCCTAGTTTCAATGCAAAGGCATCATTTTTTTTGAAGCCAAATCTTTCAATTTTTTCCATCAAAATGTATGGATTTTCTAAAACTATTTCTTTTGCTTTTGCGCCAAACAAATTTATTATTTTGTGAGTCATATCCATAGTTATACCATTATCTAAGAAAAATACAACATTTTCTTGATTTTGTTCATCACTTATTATTCCCGTAATAATAACATGTTTTTGTTTGTCGGTTAGATTAATGCTATCTAAAATGTGGGGATCATTTTTTATTTTTAATAAGCAATCTTCACCAATATTTTCGATAATTATTTTTGCAATTTTAGGACCAATTCCCGGAAACATTTCACTTGAAAGATAGCTTATAATACCTTCTTCATTGGCAATCAGTTTGCGTTTATAACTATTAATTTTAAATTGCAATCCATAGTTAGAATCTCTTATAAATTCGCCTTCTAAAACATATTCTTCGTGTATATTAGGTTTTCTATCAAAAAAGCCAACCACTGGAATGGTATTTCCAATGATTTTGGCCTTTTTCATCGCTATGTTTTTATCTTTATAATCTACTTCTAAAATGGCAACGGTATAACCAGTGTCATCTTTATAATAGTTTATTCTGTTAATAACTCCATTAATCGTTTCCATTTTAGTTTCCTCTTTCTTTAGTATTTCCGCAAAGTATCATTCATATATACTTTGTCAATTGTTCCTCCACCTAAGCAATATTCACCATCGTAAAATACACATGCTTGTCCTGGTGTAATTGCCTTAACTGGTCTTTTACATCTTACTTCAACTGTACCATCTTCTAATGGATAAACAGTTATTTCTTCATCTGGTTGACGATATCTAAATTTTGCGGTCAAATTTTGTCCAGGAACTAATCTATCATTAATAATATTAACATCTGTTAGGATTACTCTATTTGCGTATAATAACTCAGTATCACTACCTTGACCAACAATTAGTTGATTCTTTAATGTATCTTTGCCACAAACAAACCATGCTTCACCTGGTCCGCCAATATGTAATCCTTTACGCTGTCCAATTGTATAATACATAACACCATCATGATGTCCAACTACCTTACCATCGGTTGAAATTATTTCACCTTCGTTGGCGGGAATATAATTCATTAGAAACTCTTTAAAATTTCTTTCGCCAATAAAACATACGCCAGTAGAGTCTTTTTTGTCTGCTACTACTAGATTATATTTTCTTGCAAGAGCACGAACATCAGGCTTAACCATATCTCCAATAGGAAACATTGCCTTAGCAAGTTGTTCGCTACTTAGCTGAGATAGGAAGTAAGATTGGTCTTTATTCTCATCTACACCGCGTAATAAATAGTTTTTTTCGCCATTATGAATTACTCTTGCATAATGTCCCATCGCAATATAATCTGCACCAAGTTCTAATGCTTTGTCTAAAAAAGTTTTAAATTTAATTTCTTTGTTGCATAGAATATCAGGATTTGGAGTACGATTTTTTCGATATTCTGATAAAAAATATGCAAATACAGAGTTCCAATATTCTTCAATAAAATCAACTCGATGTAGCTTTATTTCCAATTGCTCAGCTACTTTTTTAGCATCTTGGTAGTCTCTTTCTTGGGGACAAACATCATCCATCAAATCAGGATTTCCCATAACATCATTGTTTACAGCTGAATCCCAATTACGCATATACATCGCTTCAACATCATAGCCTTGTTCCTTTAATCTAATTAAAGCAACACTACTATCAACTCCCCCAGATAAACCAACTATAACTTTTGGCTTTCTTTCAGACATTTTATTTTCCTCCGGATTTTAATTCAAATATAATATCGCGAAGAGTCATTGCTTCTTCAAATTGAAGGGCTTTAGCTGCCTCACGCATTTGTTTTTCTAATTTTTCCATAATATTCTTTTGTTCAATTTTAGATAATTTTTGATAATTATCCAAAGTTATGGCCGCATTAATATTTTCCAAACTTTCTAGTTTGTCGTTACCAACAACTTCACCGATTTCTTTTTTGATTGTAGTAGGAATAATATTGTGTTCTTTATTGTATTCCTCTTGAATTTTTCTTCGTCTTGCGGTCTCATCAATTGCTTCTTTCATTGAATCAGTCATTGTGTCCGCATACATAATTACTTTACCATTGGCGTTACGAGCAGCTCTGCCAACTGTTTGAATCAGTGATCTTGCACTACGTAAGAAACCCTCTTTATCCGCATCTAATATACAAATTAAACTTACCTCTGGAATATCTAATCCTTCTCTAAGTAGATTGATTCCAACTATTACATCATAAATACCTTTTCTAAGTTTCCTTATTACCTCAAGACGATCTAAAGCTTTTATTTCTGAATGTAAATATGCAACCTTTATTCCGTTTTCTTTTAGATATGATGTCAAATCTTCACTCATTTTAATAGTTAAAGTTGTAATTAATGTTCTTTCGTTTTTAGCATTTTGTGCTTTTATATCCGCAATTATTTTGTCTATTTGATTCTTAGTTGGTCTTACTTCAATTATAGGATCAAGTAAACCAGTAGGTCTAATTATTTGTTCAACAATTTCATAACTTCTTGAAAGTTCATAATCACCTGGGGTTGCGGAAACATATATTACTTGTTTTATTTTACTTTGAAATTCTTCGAAATTAAGTGGCCTATTATCTAGTGCTGAAGGTAATCTAAAGCCATACTCTACCAAAGTCTTTTTTCTGCTTTGGTCACCATTGTACATTCCTCTTACTTGAGGTATTGTTACATGTGATTCATCAATCACCATTAGGTAATCATCACCAAAGAAATCTAATAAGACAGATGGTGTTTCACCTTTATTTCTTAAGCTTAAATGTCTTGAATAGTTTTCAATGCCACTACAACTACCGATTTCTTTCAACATTTCAATATCATATTTTGTGCGTTGTTCGATTCTTTCAGCTTCTAATAATTGGCCTCTTTCAGTGAAATAAGCAATTTGTTCTTTCAATTCTTCTTCTATTCTACGAATTGCTTCTTCTTTCTTTTCATCACTTAATACAAAGTGGGTTGCGGGAAAGATTGAAACAGTATCCATTATTTTAATCACTTTTCCAGTTGTAACATCAAACATTGCAATTCGTTCTACCTCATCATCAAAAAAGGTTATTCTAATTCCGTGGTCATGTTCAGAAACTGGTAATATGTCTACATTATCACCTTTTACTCTAAAACTACCTCTTGCAAATTCCATTGAATTTCTAACAAATTGCATTGATACTAATTTTTCCAATAAATCTTTTCGTTCTAGTTTTTCGGCTTTTCTAATAACTAACATTGAGTTTTCATAATCATCAGGGTCACCAATACCATAAATACATGATACTGAAGCAACTATTATTGTATCTTTTCTTTCTAAAATACTTGCGGTTGCGGCATGACGCATTTGGTCAATTTCATCATTAATACTAGAGTCTTTTTCAATATACATATCTTTACTAGGTACATATGCTTCTGGTTGATAATAATCATAATATGAAATAAAATACTCTACTCTATTTTCTGGAAATAAACTTTTTAATTCTGCATATAATTGACCAGCTAAAGTTTTATTATGTGCTAATACTAAAGTTGGTTTATTTACATTTGCTATAACATTTGCTATTGTAAAAGTTTTACCAGTACCAGTTGCACCTAACAAAGTTTGTTCGGTTACACCTAATTCTATATTTTCTGATAATCGCTTTATTGCCTCAATTTGATCTCCCATTGGTTTGTAGGGAGCAACTAGTTTAAAGTTATCCATTTTACTTTCTCATATATACAACATTCTTAGGATGATGAACATCGTATAAAATATTTACATATTGTTCTTGAGTTTCGGTATACATAAAGGAATTTAAATTTGCTTTAATTTTTTCACCTTTGTTATTGTAAAACTCAATTTCCATTATTGATTCTTTTACACCTTTTTGGTTTTTAGTACGACCTAGTTTAAATGTTTTAACTTCAGCCATACATTTAACACCATACATCTTTAAGTAGCTTTGGTTTTGATCACGATCAGCCATAGTAAATCTTTCAATGATATACGGAATAGTAAATACGTATAAAAGAAGTGGTAATAAATACATTATTGGATTTGATTGAGTGCAACTACTCATATTGCTATTAGAAAAATTAGCATCATTAAATAAAGTTGTACCTAAATTAACTTTTAGAAGAATTGCGGTAGATAATACCCATCCTGCCATCATCATACCAACAATAGCAAACATTGCATCAGTTACAAGAGGGCCTTTTTCAACCTTAATTGGTTGTCCTTCAAGATATGTTGGAAAGCATGTAACTCGTTTCCAATTTTCAATTTCTGGGTAATATATTTCAACTTCTTGGTCAACATAATATTGATCATTAAATTCTTTTTCGGTTAAATCAAAGTAGTCAACAAATTTTGTATAATTACTAGGTGAAGTATATTCAACTCTAATAAATACTCTTTTCTTTTCTTTAACTATTTCAACTATTTTGCCCTTTACACTACGGCAAGATTTTTTCATTTCTTTGTTTACTTTCTTTGCTCTTATTAAATTCAAAACAAATGCGGTAATATAAACTACCATAAAACCCATAATAATAGTGATATAGGCTATACTCATAAATTTGTACATCTTGTGTTCCTCCTATTTGTGATATTCTTTATGATTAATAATTGTTAATGCACGATAAATTTGTTCTAATAGAATTAATCGCATCAATTGATGGGGAAATGTCATATCTGAAAAAGATAATTGATAGTTACTACGTTTTTTAACTTTTTCACTTATACCATTAGAACCACCAATAACAAAGGTAATTTTGGAATTACCATAAGTTGGTAAATCATGGATCAGTTTACTTAATTCAATACTATCAAGTTTTTTCCCACTTATTTCTAAGGTTATAACATACTCATCTTTAGTAATTTTTTCTAAAATATTTTCTCCTTCATTATCGATATTTTTTGAAATATCTGATAAATTATACTCCTTAACTTCAACAACCTCTATTTTTTGAAATCCTTCAATTCTTTTAAGATATTCTTTTATACCATCGACTAAATAGTTTTCTTTTATTTTTCCGACGCAAACAACTTTTATCATTTACTTTACCTCTATTACGTCCAATGGTTCATCCTGTTTAGCAATTAAAAGTTCGCAGGGAATATCACCATCAAAAACTTCGTTAACAGCTCTCATAGCTAATGTTTCACTATTACACTCTTCACTTAAATGAGATAGAATGACAGTTTTAACATATCTAAAATCAAAATCTTTCAAATAATTTGAACATTGTAAATTAGATAAGTGACCTTCAGTAGAAAGGATACGTTTAATTAAAGGCCAAGGTCTTTTGCTAGCCTTTAGTTTTGCTACATCGTGATTTGATTCTAGTGATATAACTTGTAATCTTGATATTAGTGATAAGTATTGTTCAGGAATATATCCTGTATCTGTAATATAACCATATGTAGCATTACCAGCGCATTTTTCTTTTATAACATATCCATAACAAGAACTTGCATCATGTGATAATTCAAGTGGAACATATATCAAATCATTTAATTCATATTTACAATTACTTTTGATTAATCCTACTTTAAGATTTCCTAACCCACCACTATATTTTTGATTAACACAGTAATATGTTGGTTCGCTCATATATATGGTGGCGTTAGTTCTAGTTGCAACCGAAACCAAATATTTAACATGATCAGTATGCTCATGGGTAACAAGAATAGCATCCAAATTATTTAATACGATATTCCGTTGAGCTAATCGATTCTTAATTTGTTGATAGCTTATTCCAGCATCAATCAATAATTTAGTATTTTGTGTTTCTATATATGTGGCATTACCTTTTGATCCACTTGCTAAAATAACTACTTTCATACTTTCCTCACTAATGAGTTATTATATCATAAAGAATTTCTTTTAGCAAACATATGAATAATAAACTTGAACACTTATTTTCTTTTTAAAAAATTAAAAACCTCTTTTTCAGAGGTTTAAGAAGTTGGAATTAAAAGCCCCAACATGCGCCAATAATTGCTAGTAAAATAAATAGAACTAATATGAACGCATATCCATATTCACCACGGCATTGATTCATAATACTCCTCCTTTCCATAGTGAAAACCACCATTATTTTACATTATAGTTTATGTAGGAAGATTTTTTTTGCTAATTATAATAGCCCAATATTTTCAATTTCTCGCTTCAATTTAAAAAAACTTCAGATAAATTTCACATAAGCATATCAACTATCAAAAAAGATAGTATTTAGTTTAATATTTTCTATATTTTTATTTGAAAAAATAAAGAAAAAATGGTAAAATATATATGTTTAAATTTACTTTTTAAGAAAGGATACAAAAATGAAAAAAGGAAAAGAAAAAAAACAACCTAAACAACCGCTAACTCCTAATAAGGCATTTAAAGCGGTTCTTCCAGTACTTGTTTGTATTGTCCTATTTATTGTAATCGGTATAACTTTAGTTATCATCGGTAACAATAAAGGCAATAACCCTAAGGTTACAAGTCCTGATGATACATACTTACAATTTGGTAACTATCGTGTTACTAGAGAAGAAATGTATGAAACTTTAAGAAAGGACTATGGTCTAACTGAAGTTATTCGTCAAATTGATGAACTTATCTTCAAAGATGAAGTTAACCAAGTTAATATTGATAGCGAAAAATACGTTAAGTTCTTAAATGACAAATTCTTCTCAGAATCTAAAACTGATGATGATAAGAAAAAAGCATGGAATGAATTACTAGATTCTGCAGTTATTAGTGCCACAATTACTAAAGCAGATGCAGATGCTGCAAAAGATAAATTTGATGATACTACTACTGCTGCTTGGGTAAAATTAGCTAATTCTTACAAACTTGAATACGCTAGAGAACAATGGGCTATCAAACAATTCTTAGCTAACTATCGTATTGAAAAAGGGTTAGAAGCTGGTGCTGATGTCATTAGTGAAGATGAAATCAAAAATGAATATAAGAACACTTATGGTGAAAACGCAACTAATGGTGGTAAAAATGCAATCGCAATTGTAATTCCATTTACTAGTGAAGAAGCAGCCAAAAAGTTAATGGCTTCTTATGGAATCAATACAGAAGTTCTTGGTACTTACACAGATGGTTGGGTAAAGAGCACTTTTGATGAAAAAGGAACTGAAAAGCCAAAAGAAACTGATTACTTTACAGAAGATGAAATCATGAAGATTTTCTGTGATATGTATAATGAAGTTCTTGGTTACTACACAGGTTCTGATATTATTACTTCTGAAAAGTATACTTTAGAATATGATGCAGTTAAAACTCTTGCAAAAATGAAGAAAGTATTAAATGTTAAGATGCAATCATATGCTACAGTAAAACAAAACATTGATTTACCTACAACAATTCAACTTTCAGATGTTAGTAAAACTGCTAATATCAAATGGGTACAAAAAATTAAAGATGGCGACGAAACTAAGGAAGTTGAAATTCCTAATGGTAAATTAGAAGTTGTTGTTCCTGAAGAAGGAAGTTCCACTTCAATTAACCTTTCTGCAACAATCTCTTTTGCAGACGATGAAGAAAACCATGTTTCTGTTTCATATAGTATTGTTGTAAAACCTGAAGCAGAAGAAATCACTGAACCTTTCGAAACAACATTAACAGCTGAATCTGGTAATAACTGGACATTCTCATTAAATAATGAAATGGGTAATGAACATTCTAAATTTGTTTGGTCATATGATGATACAACTGATTTAGGTAAATATGTGTTAAAGACTTTAAAACTTGGTACTTATCCAGGTGCTTATACAATTAAACCTACATCATTATCTTCTTCATCTTCTTCAAATAAATATTATTATTTAATAATAAAAGTTGGTAATGAAGATGGTAAAACACTTGAAGAATTACATGATAAGATTAAAGAAGATTTAACTAAAGCTTTATATTCAGCTAATTACTCTTTAGAAAGATATTATTTTGAAGAACGTGCTAAACACAACATTGTTTTCTACGATCATTATCTTGAAAGATTATATCAATTTGCATATGAAACTTGCTATCAAACTTTAAAAGTTACTGATTTTGCTGAATACAAATTAAACAAGAAAAAGAGTAAAACTGTTGTCGCAAAAATTGATGAATTAAGCATCACTGCTGATGACTTATTCGCTTCATTAGAAACTAAGTATAGTTCAATCTATGCAACATCATCTATTAATAGATATCAAATATTAAAAGATAATGTACTTTATAATCCTTGGACTAATAAAATTAATAAAAAATATGTTAATAAAGCTGTTAAAGCTGATGTTAATAGCGTTAAGAATTACTTTGCATTAGATTATTTTGCAAATTACTATGGATATTATTATTTCCGTGTTTCTCCATACAACTTCGATAGTTCTTATGGTTGGGACAACTTCATTAAAGACTATTATGGTGTTAGCGAAGAAAAAGATTTACTTCTTCTTTCATCAGTATTTGGTTCTCAAGGTCGTATCTACGCTGATTCTTTAAGAACTTATCGTAATAAAGTTATTACTTATGATATTATTAATGAACAAATCAAAAAACGTAATAATCCAGATAAATTATATGATGTTGATGTTTTAAATGTTGTAATCTATGTTGACTATGATTATGATGGAACACCAGACACTAAGATTTCCGCAAGTAATACTGAAGATGTTACTGAAGAAAATTGGAGTGCTGAACAAATTCAATTAGCATATAAACTTGCTGAAATATTTATGACTAAAGAAGACTTAATCGAAAATGGCGAAGATGGAAAAGAAAAGACTCGTTATGAAAAACTTGAAGAAATGGTAAAAATTTACAATCAAGCATCATGCCGTACAAATACAGATGAAAGCAATGAGGCTTTAACTAACTTATTTGCAGAATTCAAAAAAGCTGGTTTATTCGTAAAACTTGAAAAATCTACATTCGACCAATGTGATAGTTTAGTTGATGAATTTCATGAAGCAATGCACAAAATGTGGGCTGTAGCTAAAGAAAGCGAAGAAGGTTTAACTGAAACTCATAATATGTTATATGATGTTGTTGAAAGTGGTAAATATGCATTCTCTAGCCCATACGGATACCACGCTGTAGTTGTTACTGATTTCCGTCAACCTGTTGATGCCCCAACTGCTGATGAATTTGAATTATACCGTGCTATGGCAATCGTTGAAGCTAATCGTGAAACAATTGAATCAGTTACAAAATCTTTAGATAGCGATAATGTTAAATCTAATAAGACTTTACGTGAATCTTACAATGCTGAATTAAATTTAGCCAAAGCTGAAATTACTAAATATTTAGAAATTGCTCAAAAATATGCTACTGATATAGTAGATGAAAACTACAAAATGAGTGACACTTTAAAGAAAAAGATTGATAAATGGGTTGAATCAGTTGATGATGTAGATGGTTCTACTGACCCAGATATCGAAAAGAACACTTCTTCACTTGTTATTACTTCTCTTTTAAATGATTTACTTGTTGAATTAGATAAAGATAATATCAAATTTGCTTCTACATTTAACAAAGATCAATTAAGATTATATATCAACAATCTTATTGAAAGCTATAACGAAGAAAAATAAAGAGGTATTTTATGAAGCATAAGTTAACTAAAATAATTTGTTTTATTCTAATATCAAGTTGCTTATTAGCTTGTGCTAGTTGTAAAAAGTGTAAAAAAGATGCGGAAACAACTCCAGGAGACCCACTACTCCTGGAGATTCCTACAATTAGTACTCCTGATGCAACTTTCCTTAAAATTAACGATTTTAATGTAACAGCTAATCAAGCATATCATCAACTATTAAATTCATATGGTGTTGATATGATGATGAATATTATCGATGATGATTTACTACCTAATGATTATAGCGAAGAAGGGTTTGAAGAATATCTTAACAAAATTATTTATCAAGATGAAGAACCTTCTGAAGAACTATTAAATAAGTTCTTAGATGAACTTACATTATATTGTCTTAGTAAAAATGAAAATGATGTAAACTATTACAAATCTTTCTATCGCATACGTTATAAACGTTATGTATATGCTAAAAATTGTTATATTAACAATCTTTCAAGTGATTACTTCAGTAAGGCAAGAAAAGAATCAGAATTTAATAACAAATATCCAAAAGAAAATGATTTAATTATTATTAAATTTACTTCCGCAACTGAAGCTAAATCATTTATGACAAAATATGACATTAATACAACTAGAGAAAAATGGCAAAGTATTGATGGTTCTAAGATTTACACTAATGAAGAGGTTTTAGCAAAATTTGAATTGATGTACAGTGATTATTACAATACTGAAACTGGAACATCTAATGTTAAAACTTATAAACTTAGTGATTTAAAGAAAATTAGTTCTGCACTTGCAAGTGATATTTACGATTTTAGTGCTTCTTCTTATACTGGAACTCCTAAAACATATGATGGCGGAACTTACCTAGTTTATAAAGTAAGTGAAACTGGCAATCTTGATGAAAAGGGAAATACTGTAACATTTGAAGAAAAAGAACAAGAAATAATCAACGATTTGATTGAAACTGAAGTTTCTAGTGCCTATGCTTCTTTAAGTATCATTAATTTTGAAATTAATTCAGGATTAAAAATATTCGATTCAGGTATTCAAAATACTTATAAATTACAATACGATTATGTAAATAGTATGTTAGGTAAAGGAACTGATGATTATACCGCTTTTGTAAAGAATACAGTTACTAATAAAGATAACGTATTTAGCTATGTTAAAAATGGTGAAACAATTTACGTAAGTGCTGACAAAATGTATCAATTATTAACTTCTTTCTATGGCGAATATTTATCAGCTTTATATATGAAACAATACTTAGT
Organism: Acholeplasmatales bacterium; assembly: GCA_003539625.1. Taxonomy (GTDB): domain Bacteria; phylum Bacillota_I; class Bacilli_A; order ML615J-28; family CAG-313; genus CAG-313. Next base: position 74,004 of record DPOU01000027.1, on the reverse strand, counting down.
ATTAAAAGATAATGGCGTTATTGATTTAATTACTTTAAAAATCTTAGATATAGATAAATATAATAAATACTATGCATCCGACATTCAAAAATATAAAACTGAATTTGAAAATAATTCTTATGAATCATTGTCTTATCCTAGTTCTTATGGATGGTTAAACTTTGTTCGTGATTATTTAGGATTATTATCGGAAGAAAGTATTCTATTAAATCCAGATAATTCACTATATAATACCGAGTTAGGTAAATATAAAGAAAACCTATATCTAGTTGATGGTAAAGATAATGCTATTCAAACTGAAATGGAAAAAGTTTTCAATGACTATATCTACTTAAATGGTGTATCCGTTAGCGCTTATTATGATTTAGACTTAGATGGTACTGCTGATGAAATATCAAAAGATGATGAAAAAGCTAATTTATTAAAACAACTAGTACTTAAAGTATATGAAGAAGTTGAAAAACGTTTCAAAAAAGGTACATCTGTTGCGAATGCTTTAAAAACTATTAAACAAGAATATAATCAAGCATCTAAGTATTCTGAAAGTATTTGGTCTAGTTATAAAGCCAAAAACATTATCTTAAAAATAGGTAGTGCTTATAATTATACTTATAATCAAGATGCTACTGATGAAATGATGAATCACTTACGTAAACAATATCGAGAAATCATTGGTTACCGCACAACACATCATCAAGATTTAACCGGTCAAGATTTATCTAAAGGATATACATTTAAAGTAAACAATGTTACTACTTCTGTAAATTCATTAACATTTATTGATACAGATGAGGATATTTTCTTCGATGAAAATAGTTACAATACTATTTATACACTAAAGGCAACAAAACCTTACTATCTAGATGAAGGTGGTACTAGTTATAAACCTACTCTAGAACTCTATCATCAATATTTAGAAGATGCATCTAAACTTAGCAATGCGGAAAAGAATTGTGTTTATTACTATTACATTACAGCTGTTAACAATATTGTTGATAGCAATAAGATTAATGAATACCTAATGAACGATTGCCTAAAATTAATTGATGATGGTAATGTTAATTATAGTAATCTCGAAAAATTAAAAGCATACATTATTGCTTGTAATTCTGATCAAAAATAAAAAAATAAAAGCGATCTAAAAATCGCTTTTTTCTTTGCTATTTTATGTTTGGAACGTAAACTGATTTTCGGTTTAAACTTGCAATTGGGGCTGTTGAATTACCCTTTTGAGTCTTAAGTACTTCAGCACTAATCGGTGCTAGTTTAGCATCGGCTAAGTCGATAAAGTGAAGTGCAAAAGCTTCCATTATACCGGGTTCTTTCGGAGAGCCATATTCCAATTCACCATGATGAGATGCAATTAGATGGCTAAGAGCCTTGTATTCTTCAGTATTTTCAACGTTTTGATTTGCAGCTTCAACTGCTACCATTTGTAGTCCTATAACAATATGCCCTAACAAATTTCCATCTTCAGTATATAAAGGAGCTTTAGGACCAGTTAATTCTTTGGTCTTTCCAATATCATGTAATAGTATTCCTGCGTACAATAAATCACTATTCATACCATCATAAATTTCTAAATATTTATCAGCCATTCTTAACATTGAATAAGTATGATATGCTAAACCATTAAAATAATTATGATGCATTGACATTGCGGCGGGGAAAACAAAATAATCATCAGGGACTTTAGCAATTAAACCAACTACTAAATTCTTTAGTACTTCATTGTTAATTTTACGGATATAGTTTTTAATGCCTGTTCGTAAATCTTCTTCAGTTATTGGAGCACTGCGATAAAAATCTTTTATATTAACTTCATTTTCATTTGGTACTTCTAAGCCATTAATTACGTATTGAGCTTTTCCTGCATATTCATTAATATGAGCTTTAAAGTGAAATACAGTACCTGGAACGACACCATTTTTTTCAATTAAATTAACATCCCAAACTCTAGCATCAATACTTGTATCGCCATCAGATAATGTTATACCATAATAAGCACTTTTATTTGGAGTATATCTTTTTTGACTTGATTCTACTAAGGCATAGAAATCAACATCGTCGCCTATTTTCATTGTTGCAAATTTATTCATTATATAATACCCCTTTCTAATAATATACGATATTTTGGATTATTTCTAATCAAGAAATCCTTTGCTTGCATTTTTGCTTCCTCTATTTTAATTTTTTGTTCACCAGGAGTCATATCGTAGTATCCTTTGATTCCTTTAATGTATATCTTATAGATATTTAAAAAGTCTTCATCGTATTCGTTTTTTAATGCATTAATTCTTGCATCAGTCACATTTGGCTTTTGAGCGGTATAACTATTTGATTGTTCACTACCATCTATACTATTTGCCATTTGTTCATAATAAGCCATATCAACAGGTATATCATCAAAACTATCATAATTTGAATTATCTGTTGGAACATAGTCATCATAAATTTTTTCATATAACTTGGTTTCTTCATGTTGATCGTCAAAGTATCTATCATCTTTTTTAGGATGTAAGAAGTTTGTCTTTTCTTTTACAATATTTTCTTTTGGAGTTAATGTATAGTTATTTTGTTCAAGCATTCTTCTTACAGTTTCTACTAATACATCATTACGATTTACAAGTTTGCCTTCAACAACATTATAGATTAATTCATTCATTATTTGATTAGTCATTGGAAGTTGATCTTCTCGCATCATTAATGTTAATTCTCTTGCGGTAAACTTTAAGTCAGAAATACTTCTGATTTTCATCTTTCGATTAAGTTTTTTAATTCTACCTTTTTGCCTATGATATCTTGAATTATATGCTTTACAGACGCGATCAGCTGCTAATAGCATATCTTGGCCTTCATTAAAAATCATCATTGAATCAACTTTGTTGACGAATAAATTTTGAGCAACATCGTACAATTTTTTGACTTCTTGAGCATTGGCTCTATTTGCCTCGATATTTTTTGGTAATTCACCAGTTATTAAATATAACAATGTATACTTTTCTATGAAAGATAATTTCTTGTAATACTTGATTATCAAACTAATCCAGTATGCATATTTTGGCATTGATCTAAAAAGATTATTATCATCAATTATCTTTAATGCCTTTAATCCGTATTTTTCATTAATAATATTTTCAAGTTCAGAGGTAAGTTTTGTTTCTGAAATTTCTTTTAAACAATTTCGGCATTTTCTCATCGCTTTTTCAGTATTAGTTTCAACTGAAAAATTATATTTACTAACCAATCTTAATCCTCTTAAGATTCTAGAAGGATCGTCTTGAAATCTTCTCTTACCACTACCGATTACTCTTACGATTCCTTTTTCTAAATCTTTTTGACCTTCTACCAAATCAATGATAGTAAGATTAGGAGTAAGTGCTAAAGCATTTATTGTGTAATCTCTTCTAATAATATCTTCAACTAGTTTTTTCGAATAGTGGACATCCTTTATTTTATATTTTACATATTCTTCATTTCTAAAGGTCGTTATTTCATAATAAAAACCATTTTCTCTGATTACAACACTTCCTAAACTAGCATATCGGTCATCTATATCTAAATCCTTAAAAATATCTAAAACTTCTTCAGGAGTTGCATTTGTCGCAATATCTATATCTTTAAAGTCAATATTTAGGAGATAATCACGTACAGCTCCACCAACTATATATGCTTCATACATTTTACTTTTTAGTGCTGAAATAAGTTCTAAGCCACGCATAAAATATTTATACATTTCGTAGTTGCGTTTTTTTAGTGTATCTAAATATTTATCTTGATTCTCCATAACTCCCCTCCTCTAATAGGTCGTATATTTTAAACGTTAAATCTAAATAACATAATATCGCCGTCTTTTACGACATAGTCTTTTCCTTCTAGTCGTACTTTGCCAGCTTCTTTTACTTTAAGAGGTGTACCATATTCTATCAGATCATCATATGAATAGGTTTCAGCTCTAATAAAACCTCTTTCGAAATCACTATGTATTACTCCTGCACATTGAGGAGCTAACATTCCTTTTTTAAATGTCCATGCACGACATTCTTTTTCACCAGCAGTAAAGAAAGTACAAAGCCCTAATAAAGAATATGCTTCTTTTACTAATCGATCTAAGCCGCTTTCTTTTACGCCTAAGTCGTCTAAAAACATTTTGCGATCTTCAGCATCTAATGCGCTAAGTTCTTCTTCAATTTTAGCACTAATCATAACTACTTTAGCATTTTCTTTTTTAGCATATTCTTCAACTTTTTTAACATAATCATTACCTGTTGCAATGTCATCTTCGCCTACGTTTGTAACATAAAGCATTGGTTTCATTGTTAAGAATTGATAATTTTTGATAAAGTTCTTTTCTTCAGTTGTTAAGTTAACTAATCTTGCGGGAACACCTTGCAAGAATGCTTCATGTAGTTTTTTTAATATATCGTATTCATACACTGATTCTTGGTCTACTTTTAGTTGGGCCTTTTTTTCAATCTTCGGCAATCTTTTTTCAACCACTTCTAAATCAGCTAATACAAGTTCCATATTAATGACTTCAATATCACTAATTGGATCTACCTTTCCATCTACATGGATAATATTTGGATCATCAAAACAACGAACTACCTCACATATTGCGTCAACATCACGAATATGCGAAAGAAATTGGTTTCCTAATCCTTCACCTTTGCTTGCGCCTTTTACAAGTCCTGCAATATCAGTAAATGAAAATGATGTTGGAACGATACTTCTTGGTTTAACAATTTCAACTATTTTGTCCAATCTTTCATCTTTTACTTCAACAACTCCAACATTTGGTTCGATTGTGGCAAACGGAAAGTTTGCGGCAAAAGCACCAGCTTTTGTTATTGCATTAAATAACGTAGACTTTCCTACATTAGGAAGTCCAACTATTCCTGCGGTTAATCCCATTTCACACCTCTATTATTTTTTTATTTTATAATGTTATAATAATTGCTATAATTATTAATAAAACTCTTAAGACAATATTTATAAAGATATTTCTATTAGTATACATATATATACCAGTTAACACTATGTTAAGAATTAATAGTGGAATAACAACATCTAGTGACATTATCCATAAAGTTTCCAAAGCTGTTGTTACAAGAATTGTTATGATAAATATTGTTTTTTCACCTAACAATGTTTCGTCTAACGCATCTACTAATCTTTTTCGACATAATACCTCAATTGAAATTGCAACAAAAATAAATCCTGTAACAATTTTAAATATACATTCATTTTTTACATCAAAAAATTTAGCACTCCCACTACTTAAATATTTTACTATATAACTTGGAAATACTTGGGTAAATGTTAATATTTTTGATAATAAAATAATTATTGCTATTGTAATTATTCCAATAAACAAGGCTATAATATAATTTGACAATGGTCTATCAAGTGGTGTTTTTTTCATATCTTTCATTGAAAATACTAATGTCAAAATAAATGTTAATAGGCCACTAAAAAATATACTATTAGCCTCACAGAATGCATCTGTATATGTACTAATCTCTTTATTCTGTAATAACGCAAAAATTACTTGAAGAATTCCACAAACTAAAAATCCAGCTATAGCATATATTGTAAGCGATATTTTTAATTTACCTACAGTATCAGGTCCATAATCACCCGTTATCATAGCTTTTTGCATTGCGACACTATGTTCTCCACAAGCAGTGCAATATTCTTCATTAGGATTTAAGACGCGATAACAATTCTTACATCTTATCTTCATTTATATCACCTTTTTATACTTTACTTGTTTTTTTATTATAACACAAAGATTTGATTTTGTAAATCCTAATGTTATTTTTATTTTTTACCTTTCATAATATATTTATTGACAAAAATTCCTTTGTATATTCTTGTTAATTTTTATCAAAATATGAATGGTGAAAAAAATGAAAAAGAAAATTAAAAATAAACGTTTTATAAAATGTTTCTTAATTAGTATCCTATTATTTTTATCTACTATTACTGTTGCTATGTGTATACTAATATCACGTATCAATTATCAAATGCCAGAAATATTAAATGTTGAACTATATGATGATAATGAAGTAAAATATCTTAGTTACAGTAATGGCAAAAAACAATCATACGTAAATCTTGATAAAATTTCCAATAATTTAGTAAATGCTTTTATCGCAATTGAAGATAAGCGTTTTTACAATCACCATGGCGTAGATACAATTAGAATTGGTGGAGCTCTTTTGAAAAATTTCAAAAGTAAAAAAATAGCTGAAGGTGCTTCAACAATTACTCAACAATATGTTAGAAATATATATTTATCAAATGAAAAAACTTGGAAAAGAAAAATTAATGAAATGTTAATTTCTTTGCATCTTGAAAAAAATTATTCTAAAGATCAAATATTAGAAGGATATCTTAATTCTATTTATTTTGACCATGGTATATATGGTGTTGAAGATGCTAGTATTTATTATTTTGGTAAACATGCAAGTGAATTAACGCTTGCGGAAGCAGCTACCATCGCAAGTATTCCTAAAGGTCCAACCATATATTCACCAATCAAAAATCCCGATAACAATAAGAATAGACGTGAATTAATTCTTAACGAATTATTAAATGATCAAACAATTTCTCAAATTGAATATGATCAAGCAACAAAAGAAACAATTAAATGTATTGGCAATAATCCTAATGATGATGATATTAATGCTCCTTATTTTCAAGATCTTGTACTTGATAGTTTAAAGAACATACCTGAAATAGAAAACTACAAAATGGGAGGTATAAAAGTATATACCACACTTAACACCAAATTATATTCAGAGATTGTAAGTAGTATCAATAAACGAGCACCAGATACCGATATTGAAACAGCAATTGTCGCAATGGAACCTTCCACAGGAAAAGTATTAGCTATAGTAGGTGGAAGAAGCTATGAAAATAGTACATATAATCGTGCTACTAAAAGTTTAAGACAACCTGGTTCTTCAATTAAACCTTTTCTTTATTTAACCGCATTAGAAAATGGATTTACGGTGGCAACTTCTTTTAAAAGCGAACCAACCACCTTTTATGTAAATAATGAAGCGTATGCTCCTACCAACTTTCACAGTATCTATGCGGACAAAGATATTTCAATGGTATACGCTCTTGCAACTAGTGATAATATTTATGCTATGAAAACCCATTTGTTTTTAGGCCCTGACAAACTTGTTAATACATTAAAAAGATTTGGTATTCATGGCAACATTCCCGCCATTCCTTCACTTGCTTTAGGTACCTATGAAGTTTCAGTCTTAGAATTAACAAAAGCCTACGCAATACTTGCAAATGAAGGTTTAGCAATTAGCCCTTCAATTATAACGAAAATAACCACAATGGATGATGAAATAATTTATGAAGAAAAGCCAAAGGAAACTAAAATTGCTAATCAATCAGATGTGTATTTATTAAATGAAGCAATGACTTCAATATTTGATAATAATCTAACCTATAATATTAGACCAACTGGAGTACCAATAAGAAGTTTGCTTTCAACCACATACAGTGCTAAAAGTGGTTCCACTGATACCGACAATTGGATGGTAGGTTATAATCCTGATATAGTTGTTGCGGTATGGAGTGGCTACGATGATGCTAGAAATGTTGAATTATCTGAGGACACAAAATTTGGGAAATTTATTTGGGCCGATAGTGTCGAAGCATACTATCGTGTAACTGGCACTAATCCGACTTGGTATAAGACTCCTGATGATGTTATTGAAATTGAACTTAGCCCTTTTAGTGGCTTCTACGCAGGTTTCGGCGAATACACTAAAAAATTATATTTTAGAAAGAAAAACCTACCATGGTATATTTCTTTACTAAAAGAAGAAAATAGCAACACGTAAATGTTGCTATTTTTTATCAGGTAAATGATTTTCTATTTTTTTATAAGCGATATCAATAGGTATTGCAAATGACATATTTTCAATGTGATCATTATTTTTACCAACTAATTTCCAACAGTTGATACCGATTAACTCACCATATATATTAAACAATCCGCCACCACTATTTCCTTCATTAATAGTTGCACAGTGTTGTAAATATTCATTTGTAACTATATTACCTCTAGCATTTTCTTCTTTTCTTTTACGATTTATTCCACTAATTGAACCAACAGTTACTGTATTATAGTATAATTCTAAATCATATGGTGAACCAATTGCTATTGCATATGCACCTTCTTTAATATCATGTTGATTTAAAGTTGCTGTGTTTAAAATTATTGGTGCTGTAAAAGAAATCAAAGCAATATCACAGTCGACATCGTAATATACAATGGTAGCATCAAAATAACCAATTTTTTCACCTAAATATACTTCTGTACTATCAACATTAGTAGCATTTACTACATGTCTGTTAGTTATTGCATAATATGTGTAATAATACTTTTGACTAGTTTCATATCTTTTTATAATTACAGCACTACCTGTTTCAATTGTAGTAGTTAATAAACTTTTTGATGTTATCTTTACACCAATTGTTGATTCTTTTGCTATTGCAACAGCGGTGGTTAAAGCATCTTCAATATTATTTACTGTTATATTATTTTCCCATTCAACATGATTATTTTCGATATTGTTAACTACATTTCTATCAAGAGTACAACCCGCCAAAGTAATTAATAAAAGTAAAGATACTAATATACTGGATATTTTTTTCATTACAAATCCCTCCTAAATATTCTGTTAACATTTTTTTCAATAGCATCTGCCATTTCATTTATAGATATATTTTTTATTTTTGCCATTTCTTCTACTATTAATGGTATATATTTTGGACCATTTTCTTTACCACGATATGGATGAGGAGTTAAATAAGGAGAATCGGTTTCTGAGACTAAATATTTGATATCAGTGTTTTCTACTACATCCTTCATGTTTTTTCCATTTTTATATGTAACAGGTCCAGATATACCAAAGTTCATATTTAATTTAATATATTCTTTAGCCATTTCAACACTTCCACTGTAAGAATGAAGTATTCCACCAATTTGTTCAATGTGCTGATTTTTCAATGTATCAAATGTTATTTGATGCGCATCTCTACTATGAATAATTACTGGTAAATTATGTTTTTTAGCTATATCAATTTGACGAATGAATGCGTTATACTGTTCTTCTTTAGTAGTAGTATCCCAATGAAAATCATATCCAATTTCGCCTATAGCAATAACTCTGTCATCACAAGCCATTTTGTCAAGTTCTAGATATTCTTTATCAGAATAGTTTTTTATTTCAGTTGGATGAAATCCTACTGTCGCATAGCACCAATCAAATTGATGAGCTAATTCAATGGCTTTTTTTGATGTTTCCAAATCATATCCAACTACTATCATTTTTTTTACATTGTTAGCAAATGCATCACTTATTACTTCATCAAGATGCATTCCTAATTCTTTACTATTTAAGTGTACATGTGTATCTATAAACATTTTTATCACCCATTTTTATTATACCATATTTAATGAATTATAAATGCAAAAAAGCCCTTGTTTTAAAACAAGGACTATTTTAATTCACATGTTATTTAGTAACAACTAAATTAGTTTTCTAATTCAGAAACTGAACCAGCACCAACTGTTCTACCACCTTCACGGATAGAGAATTTAGTACCTTTTTCAACAGCGATTGGGTGAATTAGTTTAACTGTCATTTGAGTGTTGTCACCAGGCATAACCATTTCAGTACCTTCTGGTAATTCAATAACACCAGTTACGTCAGTAGTACGGAAGTAGAATTGAGGACGATAGTTAGAGAAGAATGCTGTATGACGTCCACCTTCTTCCTTAGTTAATACGTAAACTTCAGCTTTGAATTCTGAGTGAGGTGTAACTGATTTAGGTTTTGCAAGAACTTGTCCACGAACGACATCTTCACGTGCAATACCACGAAGTAATACACCGATATTGTCACCAGCTTCAGCTTGGTCAAGTAATTTACGGAACATTTCAACACCTGTGATAACTGCAGAACGAGTATCTTTGATACCAACGATTTCAACAGTGTCACCAACTTTTACAGTACCACGTTCAACACGTCCTGTAGCAACTGTACCACGACCAGTGATTGAGAAAACGTCTTCTACTGGAAGTAAGAAAGGTTTATCAGTTTCACGAACTGGATCAGGGATGTATTCATCAACTGTATCCATTAATTTTAAGATTGCTTTTTGAGCTTCTGGATCACCTTCAAGAGCCTTTAATGCAGAACCACGAATGATTGGAGTATCATCTCCAGGATATCCGTATTCATTTAATAGATCACGAACTTCCATTTCTACTAATTCAAGTAATTCTTCATCATCAACCATATCGCATTTATTTAAGAATACGATTAATCTAGGAACACCTACTTGACGGCTTAATAAGATGTGTTCACGAGTTTGAGCCATAGGTCCATCTGTTGCTGCAATAACTAGGATAGCACCATCCATTTGAGCAGCACCAGTAATCATGTTTTTAACATAGTCAGCATGTCCTGGGCAGTCAACGTGTGCATAGTGACGTTTTGCAGTTTCATATTCAACGTGACAAGTATTGATCGTTATACCACGAGCTTTTTCTTCAGGTGCACCATCAATTTCATCATAAGCTTTCTTTTGAGCTAAACCTTGTTGTGCTAATACAGTAGTAATAGCAGATGTTAAAGTTGTTTTTCCATGGTCAACATGTCCGATAGTACCAATGTTTACATGGGGTTTTGTACGTACAAATTTTTCCTTTGCCATTTTAATTTCTCCTTTTTAAAATTTAAATACAATTTATTTTATAACAAATATATTTTTTTTGCAAGTAAAACGTAAGTTTTTATTATTGAGCATTACGTTTTTTTATAACTGCTTCTGCAACATTCTTAGGACATTCTTCATAGTGGTCAAATTGCATAGTGTAATTACCACGACCTTGAGTATTAGAACGTAATGCAGTAGCATATCCGAACATTTCTGCAAGTGGAACGAAAGCCCTAATTGATTGGCTCTTTCCTCTAGCTTCTTGTCCATCAATACGTCCACGACGTGTTGATAAATCTCCAATTACAGTACCAACATATTCATCTGGTACGATAACTTCAACTGATTCGATTGGTTCTAGTAAAACTGGTTGACATTTTTCAGCAGATGCTTTGAAAGCCATACCACCGGCAACTTCAAAGGCAATTTGGCTAGAGTCAACATCATGATAAGAACCAAATACTAAGCGAGCTTTAATATCGATAGTTGGGAATCCAGCAAGGTTACCATTAGCAAGTGCATTTTCGATACCTTTATTAACTGCTGGAATATATTCACGTGGAATTACACCACCAACGATTTCATCAACGAATTCGTATCCTTTACCTGGATTAGGTTCAAATACAACTACGCAGTGACCATATTGTCCACGACCACCAGATTGACGAACGAATTTACCTTCGATTTCAGCTGCTTTCTTAATTGTTTCACGATAAGAAACTTGAGGTTGACCTACGTTACATTCAACGTGGAACTCTCTTCTCATACGGTCAACAATGATATCTAAGTGTAATTCACCCATACCAGAAATAATTGTTTGGCCAGTTTCAATGTCAGTATAAGTTCTAAATGTTGGATCTTCTTCAGCAAGTTTAGATAGTGCTACAGACATCTTATCTTGGTCACCCTTAGTTTTAGGTTCAATTGCAACAGAAATAACAGGTTCTGGGAAAACCATTTTTTCAAGGATAACAGGGCAGTTAGGATCACACATAGTGTCCCCAGTAGTAGTATCTTTTAGACCTACTGCAGCTGCGATATCACCTGAATATACTTCTTTAATTTCAGTACGATTATTAGCGTGCATTAATAAGATACGACCGATTCTTTCACGTTTGTCCTTAGTTGAGTTAAGAACATATGATCCAGATTCTAAATGTCCACGATAAACTCTAAAGAATGTTAATTTACCAACATATGGGTCAGTCATTACTTTAAATGCAAGTGCTGCAAATGGTTCTTCATCGCTTGAATTAATTTCGATTTCGTTACCATCTTCATCATGACCTTTGATTTGAGCAACTTCAACTGGAGATGGAAGATAATCGATAACTGCGTCAAGAACTTTTTTAACGCCTTTATTTTTGAAGGCAGTTCCGCAAAGAATTGGGAAGAATTTTACAGCAAGTGTTCCTTTACGGATAGCTGCTTTTAACATATCTTCAGTTATTTCTTCACCTTCTAAATATGCCATCATTAAATCGTCATCAAATTCTGATACAGCGTTAATTAATTCATCACGATAATATTCTGCTTCATCAAGTAAATCTGCAGGAATTTCAACTTCAGTTCCGTGTTCATCAACACTACCTTCTTCATAGATGAAGGCTTTCATAGTTACTAAATCGATGATACCGCGGAAATCACTTTCAGCACCAATAGGGTATTGAATTGGATGAGCATTAGCACCAAGTCTATGATCTAGAGATTGGCAACTATATTTGAAATCTGCTCCTGTTTTATCCATTTTATTAACGAATACAATACGAGGAACTAAATATTCAGTTGCTTGTCTCCAAACAGTTTCTGTTTGAGGTTCAACACCAGCTTGAGCATCTAGTACAGTTACAGCACCATCAAGTACTCTTAATGAACGACTAACTTCAACTGTAAAGTCAACGTGCCCTGGAGTATCAATGATATTTATACGATGGCCCTTCCAGAATGCTGTGGTTGCAGCAGAAGTAATTGTTATACCTCTTTCTTGTTCTTGTTCCATCCAGTCCATCTGTGCTGCGCCATCATGAGTTTCTCCTATTTTATGAATCTTACCTGTGTGATATAGAACCCTTTCTGTGAAAGTCGTTTTACCGGCATCGATGTGAGCCATGATTCCGATATTACGAGTATGTAATAATGAGTATTCACGAGCCATTGTATTTTATTCTCCTATTACCATTGATAATGAGCAAATGCTTTATTTGCTTCAGCCATACGGTGAGTATCTTCACGTTTCTTAACGGCACCACCAAGTCCATTGGCAGCATCCATAATTTCTTTTGCAAGTCTTTCTTCCATTGTTTTTTCATTACGAAGACGTGCGTAATTTGTTAACCATCTTAAACCTAGAGTATAGCGTCTTGCTTCTCTAACTTCAACTGGTACTTGATAGTTAGCACCACCTACACGGCGAGATCTAACTTCTAATTGTGGCATAATATTTTCTAATGCTTGATTATAAACTTCTAGTGGATCACGACCAGTTGCTTTTGAAACACGATCAAATGCACCATAGATTATTTGTTGAGCCACACCTTTTTTACCATCCAACATAACACTATTAATTAATCTTGTAACTAATACTGAATTGTAAATTGGATCTGGTAATACATTTCTTTTAGCGACATGTCCTTTACGAGGCATGTTGATTCCTCCTTTCTAGAATACTAGTTATTTTATTTTAAATTACTTTTTAGCTTTAGGGCGTTTTGCACCATATTTTGAACGAGCTTGTTTACGACTTTCAACACCAGTAGTATCAAGTGTACCACGAATAATGTGATAACGAACACCTGGTAAGTCTTTAACACGTCCGCCACGAATCAATACAGTATTATGTTCTTGTAGCTTATGACCAACACCTGGGATATAAGCTGTTACTTCAATACCATTACTCAAACGAACACGGGCCATCTTACGAATAGCAGAGTTTGGTTTTTTAGGTGTCATAGTTGTAACACGAGTACAAACACCTTTCTTTTGAGGGCAGTTGATTGTTGTAGCTACCTTTTTCAAAGAATTGTAACCAATACCTAGATGAGGTGATTTAGATTTTCTTACCTTATCTTGACGTGAGTTATGTACTAATTGATTAATTGTAGGCATCTTTTTTTCTCCTTTCAAATAATACTAGTTATTAATGGGCTTCCACATTTCCACGTGTTTCAATTTCCCAAAAAATATAGCCTTTAACAAGGCCAAAATTTAACCTCTACTATTATACATATTTTTGCCATTAAAGTCAAAAGATATACATATTTTTTAAAAAAGAAATACTAGCAATGCTAGTTTGCGTTGCTAGTACTAATATTTTATTTTACTAAAAATATTTTCTCTTTGTTAGCATTACTACTTTACCACCAGTAAGTTGTATCATTTTTGCGGCATCTATAGAAAAATCTTGTGCTTTTATTACTAATGGTTTATCGATAACACCTCTTGCTAAAACTTTAACAAAGTAAACATTTTTAGCAATCAAATGTTTTTCTTTTAAGGTATTAACCGTAACAACATCGTTTGCCTCAAAACTACGGCTTATTACATCCAAGTTTATAATTGCTTTCTTATTGCCATAAATCTTTTCAGCATCTTCTTCTTTTTCAATTAGATGTTTAGTTACTTCATCAGAAACGATATCTTTTACTTCAATAGCGCTAACTTGTTCTCTTTGTAATTCTTCCATAAGAGCTTTGTCTTCTGCAAGAACAGCCTCATCTACCACTGGCTCTTCTACTACAGGTTCTTCTACCACTGGTTCTTCTACCACTGGTTCTTCAACTACAGGTTCTTCTACCACTGACTCTTCAACTACAGGTTCTTCTACCACTGGCTCTTCTACCACCAGTTCTTCAACTACAGGTTCTTCTACCATTGGCTCTTCTACAACCGGTTCTTCTACCATTGGCTCTTCAACTACAGGTTCTTCTACCACTGGTTCTTCTACAACCGGTTCTTCAGGAAGGACATTATTTAAAGTTGAATCTTCAACTTCAGTAGTTTCATTAAAATCTGGAACATTTTCATCACGATCTGGACCAGCAGTTAATACTCCTGCTCTTAATCTTCTTAAGTATGTTTCATTAGTAGATTTACTTCTTTTAATAACTATTTTTTTATTTTCCATAATAAGCCTCCTGATTTTTTATTAATCATATATTTTCTTATATTTTTCTTTTAAATATTCGATATAGTATTTGGGATTAAATGGTTCTCCTGTTGCCATTATTAATATTTCTTGAGGGGTTTTACTCTTTCCAAACTTATGAACTTTTTCTTTTAACCATTCATTAACAGTTGTTAAATCTTTTTCTGCAAACACTTCTTCAACATTTAGTTCCTTCTTCATTTGATTGTAAAGTTGTGCAGAATAAGCACTACCTAGTGCATATGTTGGAAAATATCCAAAAGAGCCACCAGACCAATGTATATCTTGTAGAATTCCTTCTGTATCGGTTTTAACATCTATATTTAAATATTCTTTATAAAGTTTATTCCAAAGTTTAGGTAAATCTTTTGTTTTAACTTCGTTATTGAATATTTTCTTTTCTATTTCATATCTAATCATTATGTGTAATGGATATGTTAATTCATCTGCTTCAGTTCTAATTAATGAATTTTCAACTTTATTAATAGCACGATAGAATTGATCTAGTGATATGTCTTTAAGCTGTTCTACAAATGTTTGTTTTAAAATAGGGTAGTGAGTTTTCCAAAATTGGTAACTTCTGCCAACAATGTTTTCGTAAAAACGTGATTGCGACTCATGCATTGCCATTGTTGAACCACCACTAAGTGCAGTATCGTCAAATTTTGGATCACAATTTTTTTCATATGTTGCATGTCCCATTTCATGAATTATCGAAAATATGAAAGATGTAAGTAAATGATCATAGTAATGACAAGTTATTCTTTCATCAGTAGTACCATATCCCGTAGTAAATGGATGTTCAGATTCTTTAATTACATTTTTTGTTTTATCAAAACACATTACTTTTAATAAATATTTAGCAAATTCTTTTTGCAATTCAATTGGATAATACTCTTTATTAAAACTATCATCTATTGGCTTTTTTGATAAGATTTCTTTAACGAATGGTACAAGTTCTGTTCGTAGTGTATCAAAGAATTTATCATAGTCTTCTTCTGTAAAGCCTTTTTCATATGTATCAAGTAAAACATTGTATCCTTTACAATTTGGTGTTTCTAAGTATTTAATATATTTCTTTTGCCAAGTTATTATCTTATCTAATTTAGGTGCAAAATGTTTGTAATTGTTAGTTTGTTTCGCTTCTAGCCAAGTTTGACCAGATGTTGCTAAAAGAATTTGATAATTAACAAGTTCTTTAGATGGTATTTTTAATTCTTTTTCCAATTCTTCAAATTCTTTGCTAGCTGAAAGCCAAGTAATTTCATCTACTTTATCTTTATTAGCAATTATATCTTTTAGTGCATTAACATAAGTCTTTTTATGAGATAGTGAAACTATCATTTCAGTAATATTACCTAATTGTTTAGAACGTTCTTCCAAACATCCTACAGGGGCTTCAGTTTCAGAGTCCCAATTAATCATATACATTGCATAACTTAATGCATTGATTTTATTTTTTGTACTTTGATATATTTTTAAACTTTTTTCAATCATTAGTCAACAATTTTTACTTTATCTGCAATTATTTCTTCTAAAGCAATACCAATACTCTTATAGTTTTTAGTTTCTTCTAAATATGATTTTTGAGTTGCATCAATTTCTTTAGCACGTTTAGATGCAGCAATAACTAATTTATATTTTGATGATGCTTTATTTGTAAGTTCATCTATAGATGGATAACGTAAACCATCACGTTCTGTATTCATATTTTCAATCATAATTATTCCTCCATTAATTCATAATATCTTTCTAAAGCACGTTCACATTTAGCATGTTCTGCTCTAATTATTGCGATTATCTTATCAACCGCATTTTCTATTTCATCATTTACGACGATATAATCATATGAAGATGCTAACATTAGCTCTCCTTTTGCTTTTGTTAATCTTTCCATAATTACTTCAGTAGATTCAGTACCACGGTTTTTCAAACGCGATTCTAATGCTTTCCAACTAGGTGGTGCTATAAAAATAAATACCGCATCAGGCATTTTAGCCTTTACTTGAAGGGCGCCTTGTACTTCTATTTCTAATACAACCTCTTTGCCTTCTTCTAATTTTTCGATTACTTTATCTTTTGGAGTACCATAGTAATTATTAACAAATTTAGCATGTTCTAATAAATTACCTTTTGCAAGTTCTTCTTCAAATTTTTCTTTACTTACAAAATAATAATCTTTTCCATCTACTTCACCTACACGAGGGCTTCTTGTTGTCATTGACACTGAAAAGTCAAGATTATGACCAGGTCTATTAAAGAGGGCTTTACGTATTGTTCCTTTTCCAACTCCAGATGGTCCAGAGATTACAATTAATAGTCCTTTTTCATTTAATTTCATGCTAATACCTCATATGTTCATTTTACCTATTTTACCACTATGTTAAATTTTTTTCAATAATTTTGTTATTTAAAATGTTTTAGTGTATAATATTATCAGTTATTTTTAAAATAAAGAGGTGATTTTATGCCCTTTGATGGCGTTTTTATCCACTTTTTAGTACAAGAATTGAAGGATAATTTGGTCGGAAAAAGAATAAATAAAATAGTACAACCAAATATGCTTGATATCGTTTTTCAGT
Organism: Acholeplasmatales bacterium; assembly: GCA_003539625.1. GTDB lineage: Bacteria > Bacillota_I > Bacilli_A > ML615J-28 > CAG-313 > CAG-313. The sequence continues at coordinate 56,517 of DPOU01000027.1, read as the reverse complement.
TCAAAGCAAACAGTGTTCAAAAACAATTATTAATTTCTTCTAGTCTAGATATGCCTAGAATATATTTCACAGACGAAAAAGTTACTTCTTTAGATATTCCTAAAAACTTTTGTGTTATGTTACGTAAATACATTGAAAGAGGAATCATCAAAGATATTTTTCAAGTTGGAAATGATCGGGTTATAATATTTAAAATTGAAAGTTATTCTGAACTTGGCGATTTATTAAATTATCAACTGTCATTTGAGTTAATGGGAAGAAATAGTAATCTAATGCTAATTGACAATAACAATTGTATTATAGATGCTATACGAAAAATTCCGCCTTCAGTTGAATCTAACCGCCTAATTATTCCTCATGCACCATATGTTTATCCAACAAGAGATGATGCAATTAATCCTTTTTCCGTGACTGATAGCGAAGAAATTGATTTTTCTAAACTTGAAGGTTGTTCTAAATTAATGTTAAACGAATGTGGTAACGCAAGCGAACTAACAAAATATTTAAATACACCTATTAAACCTTACATATTTGAATATGATAATAAGCATGATTTTTATGTATTACCGCTTTCAAATAAGAAGATTTTACGTGATGATTTTAACAATATTTCTTCAATGTTAGATACCTTTTACAAAGAATACCGTTTAGTATATAATGATAAAGCTAAAGTATTAAAGAGAATTGTCAAAAATAAATTAGTTCATTTAAACACTAAGTTAGGACACTTAGAAGATGATTTAAAGAAAGCTAATGAAAACTTAAATTGTAATCATTTAGGTCTATTGTTACAAGCAAATCTATACCGAGTAAATAAAGGTGATACTAGTATAATTGTTAATGATTATACTTCAAATAATGAAGAAATAGAAATAGAATTAGATCCAACACTTGATCCTAGTAAGAATTTGAAACGTTTATTTACAAAAGGTAAAAAAGCTAAAAATGCTATTGAACAAACAAGTATTCAAATTGATATAACAAAAAATGAAATATCTTATTTAGATACTATTTTAGTACAATTAGAATTTGCTAATAGCAATGAGCTTGATGAAATAACTGATGAACTTATTAAAGAACGTTACTTAAAGCCTAAAAAAGCAATCAATTCTAAACGTAAAAATACTACAATCAGTAAATATAATATTGATGGCATTGATGTATATGTTGGTAAAAATAATATTCAGAATAGTTACATAACTCACCAACTATCGAGTAGTTTCGATTGGTGGTTTCATGTCAAAGATATGCCTGGTTCACACGTTTTATTCAAGTCACCATATCCTGGATATGAATTATCTGAAAAAGAAATTAGATTTTGTGCAAATCTTGCGGGGAGTTTTTCTAAGGCTAGCCACTCATCAAGTGTCCCCGTTGACTATACATTAATCAAATACATAAAGAAAATCCCGGGTTTAAAGGGTTGTGAAGTTACCTATACAAATCAAAAGACAATATATATCGATCCTAAACTTTAATTTTTTTCATCATCAATTATTATCATGCAAGAATAACAATATATTTGGCTACGGCCATCATATAATGTTGCTACTTGATATTTAATGTCAATGATTTCTTGGCTATCATAATTTGCCAAAAAGTCATTGACTTTTTTTTCTAAATCTAATTCATGATTTTCATCAAATAATTTTACTAACATAAAAGGCCTCCTGATTAATTATACAATTAACCATAGAGGCTTTTTTGTCATATTATAATTTATTATTGTAATATTTGCATTTTTCTTGGTAAAAGCAATTATTACACATAGGTTTTTTAGCAAAGCAATGATATCTACCAAAAAATAGTAACAAATGATGGGCTTTATGCCAATATTCTTCATCTATTAAACTAGTTAAAACTTTTTCAGTTTCTAACACTGATGATTTTTCCTCAACTAACCCTAGTCTTTTGGCCACTCGTTCAACATGAGTATCTACGGGAAGTCTAGGCATTTTAAAGCCTTCGGTTAATACAACATTTGCGGTCTTTCTTCCAACTCCAGGTAAACTTTCTAAATCTTCTTGAGTATTAGGGACTTTACCATTGTATTTATCTACTAAAGTTTTTGATAACTCAATAATGTTTTTACTTTTATTATTACTAAGTCCGATTGACTTTATTATTTCTCTAACATCATTTACATCTGCTTTTGCCAATTCATAGCACGTAGGATATTTTTCAAACAGAACTGGTGTAACCAAATTTACTGACTTATCGGTTGTTTGTGCCGATAAACTTACCGCAATAATTAATTGAAAAATGTTTTGATAATTTAATTCACAACCTGCATTTGGAAACATTTTCTCAATTTCTTTTAGAATTTCTAAAACATTAGCGTTTGACATACATTTCATCAAGCATTTTCTTTAAATCTTCGTCGTAAGTTACAGTTTCTCGTTCTGATTCTGTTTTCTTATTTGCCAATATTGCATCAGCATATCTTAAGTGAAGCTTTTTAGCTTTCAATCCTTCAAGTATAGCACTCTTAATTGCTTCTGATGAGTATCCTAAATCTAACCAATGATTTACTATCGCAAGATCAGCAGGTGAACATGGTTTTGCATAAGTGGCTTCAACATATAAAATTAATTGACTTAATAAATCTTGTCGACTTTTATATTTGCTTGTTTGTTCATTTTCAGACATTGCGTTTGCTATAGCATCATAGGCTCCATCTAGGTGAAAGACTTCCTCGCCTTCACTTATTAGTAGTTCAACATAGCCTAGTTTTACAAGGTGAATTAATAACTGTGAAATATCATTTTCATTTAGAGTCATTTTTTCAGCAAGATTTTTTACCACAAGCAAGTTATCATTTTTTTCTAATTGTCTATATAAATGAATTAAAATTAGTACTTCTTCTTCATTTATTTTCAATGTTGGATAATATGATATCAATTCTTCGGTAAAAGATATTGTTTTGTTTTTTATCAATCTTGCAAGTTCAGCCATATTGCATCTCCTTATTTTTACTTTTGATATACTTCTTTCTTTAGTATTCCAATATATGGTATATTACGATATTGTTCATCATAATCAAGTCCAAATCCTACAACAAATTCATTTGGTATAACGAACCCTACATATTCAGGAACAATATCTACCCCTTCTAATCTTCTTGATGGTTTATCTAGAAGGGTAGTTATTTTTAATGAAGCAGGATTCATTTTCATTAAAATTTCTTTAATTGCTTTTAATGTTAACCCTGTATCGATAATATCTTCAACAACAATAACATGTCGATTTTCTAGTGAAATTGTTGGCAAACTTATTAGTTTTACTTCACCAGTTGATGTTGCGCCATGATAACTTGATGCACGTAAAAATTCATATTCAAGTGGAATATACATATTTTCACATAGATGTGCATAATACGAAACGCTACCTTTTAAAAGGCAAAGCATTACAGGATTTTTATCTTCATAATCCTTACTAATTTCTAATGAAAGTTCCTTAATTCTTTTCTTCAATTCTTCTTCACTAATTAATACTTTTTCAATGTTATCGTTGATGTTCATACTTACTTCCTCTTCCTCTCGATAATACTTCTTGCAATTTTTATTCCGTTTGCTCCGGCTTGGGCTAAGCCCCTAGTAATCCCGGCTCCATCTCCGCCGACAAATAGATTATGTATTGATGTCTCAAATTGTTTATTAACAACTGGTCTATCACTATAAAATTTAGCTTCTACACCATAAAATAAAGTATGGTCACTTGCAATACCTGGTGTTACATAGTCTAATACTTCAACCATTTCAATTAATGATTTCATTACCTTGTACGGTAGAATTAATCCTAAATCACCTGGTACTGCTTCTTTTAATGTTGGTTTGACGAAGCCTTCATCTATACGTTTTTTCGTTGAGCGTCTTCCTTTTTTTATGTCACCGAATTTTTGAACGATTACGCCACCATTACTCAATTGGTTAGCGAGTCTTGAAATTTCTTCCGCAAATCCATTAGGATCTTTGAAAGGTTCATCAAATTCAAGTGATACTAATAATGCAAAGTTTGTATTATGTGATCCTAGTCTTGTATCTTTAAAAGCATGACCATTACATACTTTTACGCCATGATGATTTTCAATTACAACATGACCGCTTGGATTAGAGCAGAAAGTACGAACAGTAGTTCCTACACTAGTATTGTAGATAAATTTACCTTCATATAAATTACGGTTAATTTCATCCATAATTATGTCATTTGTTTCGACTCTAACACCTACATCTACTTTATTGTTAGTAAATGATACTCCATGTTTAGAAAGCACTTCAGTAAGCCATGCAGAACCAGCTCTTCCTACGCATAATGCTACGTATTCCGCAAATATTTTTTCGCCATTTGCAAGTACAATACCTTTTATTGTTCCTTCTTCAACAATTAATTCATCTACGGTTGTCGCAAATAAGAAATCCATACGTGGTTTCATATCTTCATAAATGTTTTTTAATACTTGTAGATTTACTTCAGTTCCTAAGTGTCTTACTTCGCTTCTTAATAGTTTTAAACCGTGAGCAATTCCTTTTCTTTCGATATCATATACTTCTTTAGTATATGGATCAGTCAATTCTTTAGGAGCTCCATGTTCTAGATTAATTGTATCTACATATCTTATTAAATCTAATACTTCTTCTTCGCTTAAGTAATCAGTCATCCATCCGCCAAATTCGCTTGTAATGTTAAATTTACCATCTGAATATGCACCGCAGCCACCAAAGCCTGATGTCATTGAACAACTTGGATAGCATGTTCCAGTTGATGGACATTTATCCGCTTTTTTAGCTAAGATAGGACATTTTCTTGAATATATGTCATTGCCTTTCTCAACTAGTAATACCTTTAATGTTGGATCTTTTTTTATAAGTTCATATGCACTAAAGATTCCTGCAGGCCCTGCACCCACTAATATAACGTCATATTTTTTATCCATTATCTCAACTCCTTTGGGGTGATTATGTTACTATCTTTTTATAAAACCTATTATATCACAATATTTTATTTATAACTTAATTATACTTATAAAAGCCTTTTCCTAAATTTATTTTAAAAGATCTTCGTATTTCTGTTTAGCAATTTGAACAAGTTCATGATATGTCAAAATATGAATGTTGTTCTTATGAGCAAGTTCTAAATTAATATTTTCAAGATTAAATACTATTAGATATTTTGTAACAAAAGCATTATTCATTTCTAATCCATTTGCTTTTTCTTCTAGTCTTGGTAATAAATCTTGTGATTTTTTGTATTTAGCATAATCAAATTTTTCAAAATCAATGCATATTAATTCATTAGAATGATCGTTATAATATGCATAGAAATTAGTCTCTTTATCGCTATTAATATTTTCAAAGTGATATGCTAGTCTTTCGTCAATTAACCAAGTATTAGTATTATCAGAAGAAAGGCCTTCATCAACTAAAAAGAATTTATTAATTATTTCATCAGTAGTTGTTTTTAAATTTATTAACTTTTCTAGCATTTCAATCGTTGAATTACGTTTTTGTAAATAGTTAGTAAATTGACTATGCAAGTTTTCAACAACTTGAGTAGTTAAATCTAGTAATTTATTTTTTGCGCTATCGCTATCATTATCTTGAATTGCTTTAGTTATTTGGATGTTATGTTTGTTATTCAATTTATTATTTAATTTATTTAACTCACTTATTAGCTTTTCAGGATTTGATGCGACTGCATAAGAAATACTTTGTAAATCTTCTTTAGCATATTTTGTTAAATACTTGTATTGAGGACAATAATTTTCAATATAGTCATTTATTTGATTGTCACGAGTATCTCTCATCGGTTCTAAATATGTTTGTAAGAATTGATGAATTTGGCTATAAACAACTTGATATAAATTAATGGCTAATTCAAAGTGTGGTCTATCATTGTCATCTTCTTCTTCAAATATTACATTACTGAAATATGTTCTTTCGCTATTTACATCATTATCTAAAAATTCGCCATGAACATAACATTGATAAATGGCCTTTTTACCATTGATGTTAAATGTTGTAGGTAAGTCATCAACATTAACTAAATCGTAGCTACATACAACACGATTTTGTGCACATATATATATTTTGTGTTTTGCGTTAATTGAGGCATTTAAAAAAACATGACGTAAATTGAAAGTAACATTATTAGAAGTTACAATTTCATTTTTGGTTTCAATAAACTTTTCTTTGACAAAAAGTTCGTTTACATCAATTTGTTCATTTTCATCTTCTAATATCACTTTGGGCATAGCGCCAATAACAAAATAACTGGCAAAGTGTTCTATTATTTTTCCCGCAATTTCTTTAAGTGATATTTCGGTTGCGCCACGATATTCTTGATTTAGATTATAAAGTATTATTTTTGTTTCGATTGGTGTGTCATTTAAAACCTCAGTTAATTTTTCATCATGAATTTCTTCTTCAATGTTGAAACTGAATAATCTTTGATATCTTTTGTTGTCTTCTTCAAAGACACTACTGATGTATGCGACTTCAAAAGCTTTTAACCAATTGATACGTCCAACACCTTTTCCGCCAATTTCTACTTTATAATCCGAATCACTTGTACAAAAAGATTCATAGTTGTGACTTACAAAACCAATACCATTATCAGTTATTTCTATTGAAAATATGCCAGAAGTAAAACCAGCTATTCGGTAACTATCTCTTTCTATCTTTATTTTTATTTGGCTATCATTAAAATTGCCTCGTTCTTCAATTGCTTGAATAGAGTTCATAATTGCTTCATGTAGCGGAACAAAAACATCACTAGATGAAAATTTAAAATTACGAACTCGGTTTTTAAAATTAAATTTCATATTTAGAGCCTTCCTCTTTTTTTGATAAATTATTCACTTGTTTAGTATATCAAATTATTAGCGTTTTTTCAAATCATTTAAGTATTTTATGTTACAATAATAGTAATCGAATTTATTTATTGAAAGGATTACATATGAAAACAACTGTTTGTTTAATTCGTCATGGTCAAACTAACTGGAATAAATGTTACATTATTCAAGGTAGATATGATAAAGAACTTAATCAAGATGGCATAAATCAAATTGTTACCACCGCAGAGCGTTTAAAAAGTTTAAATATTAATTGGGATATATATCTAAGTAGCCCTTTATCAAGAGCAGTTAATTCATGTAAGATTATCAAAAAAGCCTTAACCGGTAATGATAATAACATAATTGTTAGAGATAATTTAACTGAAAGAATGTTTGGGATTGCGGAAGGTCTTGTAATCTGTGATGACGTTTATGAACGCATTCTTAAAGATTTCTACGAAGGAATGGAATCAACTGAAGAAATTAGAAAACGTGCAATGAACGAAATACTAGCAATTGCTAAAGAGTATTCTGGAAAGAATATTTTAATTACAACTCATTCACATTTTATCAAAGGACTTTTTACAGCAATTGATCCCCAAATTACTTTTCAAAGTTATTTAGCCAATGGCGGTTTAAATTTTGTTGAAGTTGAGGATGGAAAAATCATTAGTCACAGGTTTAATCAATAGTATTACTATTTGATTTTTTCCTATTTTTCTAAAGTTAGTTCATCAATTTTGGCATCAACTAATTTTATTAAATCTTCTTTTTTAATTTTAATTTGAAGTCCAACTCTTCCTCCACTTACAAAAATTTCACTAAAGTTTTCAACTGTTTTATCTAAATATGTTGGAAACTTTTTTTTCATTCCAATAGGGCTGCACCCTCCATGAATGTAACCAGTAAGCGGCTCTAAGTCTTTTTGTTTAATCATATCAATGCTTTTTTTACCAACTATTTTTGCGACTTTTTTAACATCAAGTGTAGCGTTAACTGGTATTACAAATACATAAAAATGGTTATTCCCATCGGTTGTTACTAATGTTTTAAATACTTGATTTACATCTTCTTTTAAGGCGCTTGCAACACCTATTCCATCAACAATACCAGCATCATATTCAAAATATTCATAATTTATTTTCTTTTGTTCTAAGATTTTCATTACTATTGTTTTATTCATTTTATAACCTATTATAATAAAGGAAAACTCCAATTATATTGGAGTTTTTTAAAATAAACCGCTTATTCTTCCATTTTCATCAACATCAATTTTTTCAGCTGCAGGTACTTTTGGTAAACCTGGCATTGTCATTATTTTACCAGTAAAAACAACGATAAAGCCTGCCCCTGCACTTATTTTAACATTGCGTACTGTAACTATAAAATCAACTGGTGCACCAAGTTGTGTGGCATCATCTGAAAAACTGTATTGAGTTTTAGCAATGCAAATTGGTAGTTTAGCAAATCCCAATTCAGTTAATTTTTCAATTTGCTCTTTGGCACTTTTAAGAATTTTTACATCTTTTCCACCGTATACTTTTTGAACTACTGCTCTTATTTTTTCTTCAATGCTTAAGTCATCAGCATAGCTATATGTGAAATCATTAGGAGTATCGCATAGTCTTACTACTTCTTTTGCAAGTTCTATTCCACCATTACCGCCATCAGCCCAAACAGTTGATAATACGACATTAACGCCAAGTTCTTTACATTTTTTAATTATTAAATCAATTTCTTTATCGGTATCAGTTGGAAAACGATTAATTGCAACTACAGAAGGTAGTTTATAAACATTTTTAATATTTGATACATGTCTTAATAAATTAGGTATACCTTTTTCTAATGCTTCTAGATTTTCACTAGTTAGTTCTGTTTTATCAAGACCACCATGCATTTTCAATGCTCTAACAGTTGCAACAATTACTACTGCATCAGGTTTAAGATTAGCAACTCTACATTTAATATCTAAAAATTTTTCAGCTCCAAGATCGGCACCAAATCCAGCCTCAGTAACTGTATAATCACTTAATTTTAAAGCAAGTTGGGTTGCCATTATTGAGTTACAGCCATGAGCAATATTAGCAAATGGTCCACCATGAACAAACGCCGGAGTACCTTCCAAAGTTTGAACAAGATTAGGTTTTATTGCATCTTTCAATAAAGCGCACATAGCACCTTCTGCTTTTAAATCATGAGCTGTTATTGGTTTATCATCACTTGTATAACCAACAATAATTCTTCCTAAACGTTGTTTTAAATCGGTAATTGAAGTAGCTAAGCATAATACAGCCATTATTTCTGATGCAACAGTGATATCATATCCATCTTGACGTTCAACGCCATTGAATTTTCCACCTTGCCCATCAGTTATGAAACGAAGTTGGCGATCATTCATATCAACACAACGTTTCCAAGTAATCTTATTTATATCAATTCCTAATTCATTGCCTTGATAAATATGGTTGTCTAACATAGCAGCAAGTAAATTATTGGCAGCCCCAATAGCATGGAAGTCACCAGTAAAATGTAAATTTATGTCTTCCATTGGAACAACTTGGGCATACCCACCACCAGCTGCTCCACCTTTTATTCCAAATACTGGTCCAAGAGAAGGTTCGCGTAATGCCACCATTACATTTTTGCCTATTTTACTTAATCCATCCGCAAGACCAATTGTTGTAGTTGTTTTTCCTTCACCGGCCGGAGTTGGAGTTATCGCTGTAACAAGTATCAATTTACCATTTGGTTTGTTGATTCTATCCATTATTTTTAAATCAACTTTTGCTTTATAATTACCATAAAGTTCTAAGTAATCTTCGGAGATATTTGCACTTTTTGCAATCTCTGTTATTTTTTTAGGTTTTATTGATTGAGCTATTTCAATATCAGTAATCATTTTCTCATCCTTTCATTATTATAATATACATTTTTTAGAAAAAAAGCCACACTGAGATTATTTATGCGTGTGCTTTTATTTTTTATTTAAATTTTATTACTTTAAATACTTTTAATAGTACATATACAATTGCTAGCGGCCAAAATACTACTGCTAGTATTATAAGTAATCCTAAATTTAAATTTGTGCCACTTTTAGTAGCTTGTCCACCATTAGTATTTGTACTTTGAATTGAATTATTACCATAAGTATGTTGGGTAGTTTGTGACGAACTATTTGTATATTGACCTTGATCAGGAGTTTGATTTTGTACCGGATAATTTAGCGGTTCTTTGTTGCCACAGAAATCGCAAACCAACAATGTATGTGTAGAATCTTCTGTCATTGTGCCACCACACATTGGACACTTACCACGTTGTATCATCTTACCACCTCTTTATCATTATTTTAATTATACTATATTATTTATTTTTTTTCAAGTTTATACATATTTTAATTTTTTATTGTATTCCTTATTATATATATTAAAAAAGTCTGATTTTAAATCAGACCATTTTTCCTATTTAAAATATCTTTTTAATAAAGCTTCTAGAGCTTTACCATGTCTTGCTTCATCTTTTGCCATTTCATGAACAGAATCATGAATTGCATCATAGTTTAATTGTTTAGCGCGAGTAGCAATTTCTTTTTTACTTTTACATGCGCCATTTTCACCAGCTAACATTTTTTCTAAATTAGCTTTAGTACTATCAGTAACTAATTCACCTAACATTTCACCAAATCTTGCCGCATGTTCTGCTTCTTCATGTGCAATTTGTTCTAGCACTACACCAATTTCAGGATATCCTTCTCTAAATGCTTGTCTAGACATTGCAAGATACATACCAACTTCACTACATTCGCCTTTAAAATGATCTCTTAATCCACTTAATACAAACTCATCAACGCCTTTAGCTACACCGATAACATGTTCATCTGCCCAAGTAAGTTCTTCTTCTACATATGGAACAATTTTGTCAGGACCTGCTCCACATACCGGACATTTGTCAGGATTATCAATAATTTGTCCACAAACTAAACATTTATATTTCATATTATACCTCCTTATGAATTCTTATGTTTATTTTTGTTTATTAACTTTATTCATACACTCTTTACATATACCTTTAATCGTTATTTCATGATTTAACACTTTCATACCAATTTCTTTCGCCACTAAGTCATCAATTTCTTTATCAGATATTGATAAATCATAAATGCGATTACAACTAATACAATAAGCATGTCCATGATCATAAGTTCTTCCATCATAATGAACCTTGCCACTTGGCATAACAATTTCTTTTATTATGCCTTCTTCACTTAATTGATGTAAATTGCGATATACAGTACTAATACTAGTATTGATATTCTTATTTTGCATCATAAGGTATACGTCTTCTGCCGTAGGGTGTTCATAACTTGCACAGACAATTTCTTTAATTGCCGTTCTTAATTTTGAGTTATATTTCATAAAGTAACATCCTTTACGTTTTAATTATATCATATTTCGAAAACTGTTGCAAGCAAAATGAAAATAATTTTTATTTTTATTTTTTTAAAATCTTTAAAAAAGAGGCTAAGCCTCCTTTTTCATATCAAAACCTTTAATTAATCCGAAAAATAAACAAAGTAAAAAACCACCAAGTAATAAGCCACCTATTACATCAGTAACCCAGTGCATACCAGCTAATACTCTTAATGAACCAACAATGATAATTATTACGCCAATTATACTATAACCGATTATCTTGGTCTCTTTATTTTTTGATTCAGCGCTTAATAGATAAAAACTACTAGGCAATAAATAGCAACATATCAACATATGAGTAGATGGATATGAACTATCATATGTAAAAGGACGATAATTTACTATTACAATACGGTCGAAAAACAACCAAAATGCTGCTAATAATGCCATAACTAAAATATACATTAGATATTGCAATCCTGCTTTTTTAAAATTGCGATGTTTTATTAGTCTTACAACAAATAGTAAAGATATACCAATAAAAATAATTAGGGCCATATACATAAACACATCAGAAATTATATCCAAAGTTTGATTCATTTCCCTAACTAAAAATATATCATTAAATTTACATAATCCAATTTCATTACACAAAATTTCTTTTTCGTTATGCACGCATAATATTCCTTTATCAACATAACACAATAATAAAGTAAATATTAAAAATGCTATCATAAAAGCAATTGTTAAAATATCTATTTTGCTTATTTTGCTTATTTTTCTCATTTTTTTCCTTCCTTAATTACTATTATATTATCACATCACAATGTCTAAAAATGTCGAATCTTGTAAAATACTTTTCTTCAAGAGGAATCCATTCATTAAAGAATCTGTCTTTTAATTCTCTTTGTTCTATTCTCTTAGTTTGGGTTGCCTTATCTACAAACAAATAAGCAATCTTATCTATATGTTTAGACAGTTTAGGACTACTAGCGCATACGCCTTCAACAATTATCTTATTTTTCAATGCTAATTCTTTTTCATAATAATTTTGTGAATGACAATCAAAACATTTTATTGAAACTATTGGTAAATTATTCTTCAATGCATTAATAACTTTCTCTAAATTATTATTAACTAAATCATAATCGATATTACTATTTAACTTATTGCCATACGTTTCTTTTTGTTTTTCGCTTAAGAAAAAGTCATCGATGTGAATAACAGTATATTTGTTTTCTAATATGTTAGATATCGTAGTTTTGCCACTTCCACATCTTCCTTCTAATGCAACAATCGATTTTGAAGGTAAGTTAGAAATATAATTATCAAATTGTTTTACTTTCATATCCAAATCAATATATTTAGAATTTAGTAAACGATAATGGGGTTGATATCTTTCTTTGTATAACATAGAATGTGATACTGGTTCAAAGTTGTAATTAACAAGATTACTACTATCTATATATTTCATCATCATTGCTTTTAGCATATCTTTATCAAGTTCAACTTTAGTATTTGAATTATAAAAGTCTAATACTAGTTTATCAATATTATTATATATTTCATAATACTTTTTAATATTCACTCTTACATAATTTGGACCAATCCATTCATATAAGTTTTCTTGATGATTACTTTGCTCATTAAGTTCTGTTAGAATGTTTTCTTTAATCTTTAGAATACTTTTTTCATCTAAAAGATGATGTGGTCCTAATATTGCTTGATATACTAGTTTTATTTTATCAGTTACTTGCATATCTGGATAATGTATTGAGTGATATTCAACAAAACCTTTCTGACACATAAAACCTTTCCCTTTCTATTACATTATAACATAGTTCATGAAAAAAAACCATCAATTAAGTTTGATGGTTTAATTTTCATTTGTTATTTCTTGATCTTCATATTGTAATCTATATAAGTTATAATAATAACCCTTTTGTTTTAGTAAATCTTGATGATTACCTTGTTCAATAATTTGACCTTTTTGTAAACATATTATGTTATCAGCATGTTGTATTGTTGATAAACGATGGGCAACAATTAACATAGTACCTATATTCATCATCTTTAATAATGAATCTTGAATTATTTTTTCAGTTTCAGTATCAATGTTTGCGGTAGCCTCATCAAGGATTAAGATTTGTGGATGATGAACTACGGTTCTAGCAAATGATAGTAATTGACGTTGTCCACTAGAGAAGTTATTACCGCCTTCTAATACTTCTTCATCCAAACCTTTCGGTAATTTGTCAATGAATTGATCAGCGTTAACATATTTACAAGCTTCAACAATATCAGCATCAGGAATTGAATCATCTCTTAAATTAATGTTAGATTTTATTGATCCCGAAAAAAGGAATACATCTTGTAACATTTGACCAATGCCTCTTCTTAAGCATTTAATATCAATGTCTCTTATATCTATGCCATCTATTAATATTTGACCTTTTTGAATATCATAATTTCTAACAATTAATTGAAGTATTGTTGTTTTACCTGCACCTGTTGCCCCAACAAAAGCAACAACTTGTTTTGGTTTTATGTGGAATGACACATCTTTTAAAATCCACTCGCCTTCTTTGTATGCAAACCATACATTCTTGAACTCAATATCACCATTAAAATGTTCAATTTCAAGAGCATTTTCACGATTTCTAAAATCAGGTTTAATATCTACTAAATTATACAATCTTTCACAAGAAGTAAAAGCCTTTTGAAGAGCATTTAGTTGATCGGCTAAAGTTTGAATTGGGTTAAAAAATCTACCAACAAGTGAATAAAAAATTTCAATTATACCAATTACCGATAATGAAATGTATGATCCAAGTAATGGCCACGCAACAATACCATAACATATACAAAAATATGTACCATAGCCAAACACTAATGCAAATGCCGCATAGTATAGTAAAGTTATAAATGGACGATATGTCGCAAATATTTTAATGTCAGTTTTTCTAGTTTTAACAATTTCCGCATTCAAGCGTTTAAACTCAGCTTCTTTTTGCTTTTCTTGATTGAAGATTTGGGTTATTTTCATTCCCGAAATATTTTCATTAAGGAAAGCATTCATTACTGAAAAACTCTTACGTACTCTTCGATAATTACTTCTTGATAATTTTCTAAAGATTAATGAACTAATTGCAATAATTGGTAAGAATAACATCATTATTGAAGCCATACGCCAGTCAATTAAATACATGACAACAATAACACCGATTAATAACAATAAGTTCTTAATTAGTTGTACTATTGTGTTAGTGAATAAATCACTTAACGCGTTAGTATCAGAGGTAACTCTTGTTACCAAAGTACCAACTGGTATTTCGTTTATTTGGGCAATTGACATATTATCAATATGTTCAAACACCATAATACGTAAGTCGTAAATTATACTTTGTCCGATACGTTGAAGTGACATAGTTGTTATATATAACAATAGAGAGTTAGCTAAATTAACAATAAGTACTGCCATACATATTTCAAAAACTTTTTGCATATTGCTTAGTCGTATGCTACCATCACTAAATTCTTTTACTAAATTACCCAATGAACTTGTAACGTAACCAGGAAGTATTACCCCTAAAAGTTCTAAAACAATCATTATTAACATTACAAATAGCACTAAACCAATCTTTTTAGCATATGGCTTAACATATGGCCAAGTTCTTTTAATTATCTCACGATCACTCATATGACGATCATTTTTTTCATAAATATGTGCCATATTATTCACCCTCCATTTCCTTTTCTAAAGATTGGAGTTCGACCATTCTTGTGTATGTTTTTGAATTTTTTAAACATTCCTCATGAGTGCCAAAAGCCTCTACTTTTCCATCATTCATTACGATTATTTTATCTAGTGCTTTTACTGTTGATACTCTTGATGCAATTAATATTGTAGTTTTACCTTTACGATCCTTTTGAATATTATGTAAAATTGTTTCTTCAGTTTTAACATCAACTGCACTCACTGAATCATCTAAAACTAATATTTTAGGATCTTTAACAATAGCTCTAGCAATAGATATACGTTGTTTTTGACCACCTGATAGTGATACACCTTTTTCGCCAATTAAAGTTTCATATTTATCTTTGAATTCTTCAATGTTACTTCTTACGTCCGCAAATTCAGCAGCTTTTTCTACTTCTTCTAAACTCATATCTGGATTTGAAAATGCTATATTATTTCTAATGCTATCCGAGAATAAGAAATTGTCTTGAGGACAATAACCAATTGTGTCTCTAACCATTCTAATTGGTAAATGCATAATATCATAACCATCAATAAATAAAGTATTATCTTCAACATTATATAGTCTAAATAACATATTAACTAATGTTGATTTGCCAGAACCAATCTTTCCAACTATTCCAATAGTTTCGCCTGCTTTTATTTTAATATTTACATCTTTTAAAATTAATGTATTTTCATCATCAGGATAAGCAAAATTAAAGTTTTTAAATTCTATTTCTCCTTTTAAGTCAGTAGGACACACAACTTTATCATCAACTATTTCTACTTTTTCATCTAATAAATTTGAAATTCGTTTTAATGAAGTTCTTGCGCGAGCAATTAAATTAATTGTACCTGCTAATGCGAAGATTGGCCATATTAATGTATCAGCATATCCAATGAATTCAATTAATGAACCAATTGTAATACCTTCTACGCCACTTGATTTAATGTTTAAATAAACCAAATAACTTCCACCTAATAAAATGATACCAAAAATTACATATATTAAAGCATCAAATAATACTTCTAATAGGCTTGATACTTTAACATATTCAATGTTAGTATCTTTATTCTTTTTAGCTTCTTTTGCAAATTGTTTTAATTCTTTTCTTTCTTTTACGAAGGCTTTTATTACTCTAATACCAGTAAAGTTTTCTTGTGCATAATCACTCATATCTTCGAAAGCTTTTTGACGCTTTTCATACTTTTTTTCCATTAGTTTGTCAACAAAGAATGCACATAATCCTAATAATACAACTGGTATTAACAATAACAATGTTAATACACCTTGTAATTTAAACATTTTAATAAGTGACATTACAAGTAGGAAAACACCATCAATCATTTGAACAATGCCAAACCCAAAGGATTCTTCAATGGTTTCTAGGTCATTACTAAAGTATGATAAGATAGCACCGGTTTTATTTACTTTATAGTATCTTTGTGATAATTTTTCAGTTTTTTCAAACATATCAAATCGCAAATCTGATTGAACTAAAACAGCTTCTCCAAAAATGCAAATTCTCCATAAGAATCTACCTACAAACATTCCCAAGCCAACTAAAGCAATATATATAATTTGTTCAATTAGAAATTGCCAGTTTCCTTCAGAAATGCCACCATTGGTTATACTATCGATAATTCTACCAGTTATTGCGGGGATGAAAAGTTGAATATAGTCAACAAAAATTACAGTAAGTATACCAAAGAAAAAATGCCAAAAATATTTTTTGTAAAATTTATTTACATATTTACCAAATACCATATTTTTCCTCCCTTTCTATAAATCAAGATACATAGAATAATACCAAAATGTATTCTATTCATTGTATCATATAAGCGGTTTTTTAGCAAACAAACAACACATATTTATTTTTTGTTGGTAATTACTAAAAAAATGCAAGTTTAATCCTGCATTTTATTTCCATTAATTATTATATTAAATGTCTAATATATTTTATGAACAAATTAATAAAGAAATATACAAAAGTTTTAAAGCCTGATAGTTTATTTTCTTCATAATTTGATCCTTTAATATTTTGTTCACCCTGTTTAACATATAAACTACTTTCTAGATAAGTTTTAACATCTTCTTTTAGCGATTCATTTAATTTTGGGCTGTCTATTACAAGCATTAATTCAGTATCTAGATAAGTACTTCTAATATCTAAATTGTATGAACCTATTATACTAATGTTATCATCAATTAAAATAGTTTTTGTATGAAGTGATTTGGCATATTGTAATTCGTATATACCAACACCAGTGGTTAAAATATGCTTTTCTGAATTTAGGTAATCAACACAACCTAAAGGATTGGCACCACTTGTTATTGAATTTGTCAGTATATTTATCTTTTTACCACTCTTTGTCAAGTCTTCTACATCACTATACATGCTTTTATTCATTATTATATAAGGAGTTTGTATTAGAATATTTTCGGCATTGCTCATAATGTAATTTAGTGTATCCCACATTTCAGGAGTTTTATTACTTGTATTAATGGGATTATTTATTAAACTTATATGATTGGTTTCTACTGTTAAATTATAATAATCTATTTTTTCGAATGCTTCAGGAAGCTTTGTTTTTAACTGTTCATAATGTTGAATTAGTTCATCATTATTTTTAGAATTACGTTTTTTATATATCTTACTATCTTTATGATTCCAAATTTCTTCAAAGTATGCTTTAAGACTATTTAATGATTTAAAATCATCATTATTTTGATTGAACACTAAAACTTCTTTATCAATATTAGTTTTTGTTTGATAATTACCTAAAAATAAATCATTGGTATTTCTACCACCCATTAAGTACATTGTGTTATCAATAATTAAATATTTATCATGTAAGCGAAAATTATTCTTGTAAGCAATAGCTAAATTAACCGGATTATAAAATTTTATTTCTATGTTTTTGCTTGAAGCGAATTTTTTAAATAATTTATCATTCTTTAAATGCATCGCCGCATTAATACCATCTACTATAATTTTTATTTTAACTCCTCTAAGACTTGCATCATAAAGAGCGCTAAGAACATCTTTTCCACTATTATCAATCCTAAAGTCAAAAGTAGATAGAACAATTTCTTCCTTTGCTGCACTTATCATATTTATTCTATATAACAATGCTTCTTGATTAGAATTTATTGATAATACTCTTTCATTTAGTGTTTGATAATTAAGCGATTCTTTATAAGAATCAATACCTATGCCAGTAGGTTTTTTTTGATTCATTGGATATATTAAACAGGATATTACCACATATACTATATAGAATGATAATATTCCAAGTAAACTAAATTTTAATATTTTTTGCTTTTTCATTTTGTCCTCTAATAATTAACTAATTAAATTATATGCATAATGTTGTTTTTGTCAAGAACATACTACTCTTATTTTTCCCATTTTAAGCATTATTTATTGGCATATTATGTTAATTGTGATATAATTTTAATATATATTAGTAAAGGAAGTAAAATTTTTATGAACTATAATAATTCAAACAATTATGATGGTTACACCCTACATGAAGAAACAAGAAAGGCTTTTATGCGTCTTATCATATACTGCACTGTTGGTTGGGCTATGATAATGGCAGGGTTTGGACTAGCACTTGGTAACTCTTCTAGCTTTCTTGGCGTAATTCTTATTTTAGGTGGACCAATTATTATTGCAATACCATTTTTAAATAAATTACATGGTGGACTAAATCTTGCGGCACTACTTGCGGGGACATATTATGTTACCACTACAACTTATAGTGATGGTACTCAAACTCGCGAAGAAGATCACTCGAATACTATTTTTGCTATTTTAATATATATAATATGTGTAATTATATCTATTTTAATTATGCTAGTTAATCTTATTAAAGGATTTGTCCAATGTTTAGTTATTAAACATAAGTATGGACTAAGTTTATCATTTAGATACTCAGTTTGGTTTAATGTAGTTATTCAAGTAGTAGGTTTCTTACTAGGCATTGGTATTTTATTCTTTGCAAAATCTGTTGCGGCATCTTCTTCTGCAGCCATTATATTTACAAACTACTATACGCTATTACTTAAATAATTTATTTGGAATTAAAAAAGTGATTCAGATACCAGTTAAGATATTGAATCACTTTTTTGTTTACTATTTGTTTTGATTGTTTAAAAGTATTGACGTCCAAGAATCAACTATTTTGCCATAACTAGTTTCATACTTGAATATTTTATAATGAACAAAGCCACATTTTTCTTGAACTCTTCTTGAACGATCATTGTTTAAAAAATGGCCACATACTATAAAATCTAATTTTACTATATTAAATAGGTATTCAATTACTTTTTTAACTGCTTCGGTCATTAGACCATTTCCCCAATAATCTTTTGATAAAACATAGCCTAATTCTCTTCCCTTTAAGTTAGAGAATTCTTTTAGATTATTTTCGTTATACTTTTTGATTTCTATTGAACCAATTACTTTATTATCATAAACTATCGCAAAGGTTCTTTTATTTTCAATAAATTTAGTTAAAACCTGTTTTGATTCTTCTTTATTTTTATGAGGTAACCATCCTGCCATTTGACCTACACCATCTACTTTGGCATATTCATAAAAGTCATCTAAGTCAGACATCTTCCATGGTCGTAGTAATAATCTACTAGTTTTTAAAACGACACACGTTATATCTATTTCAGCATTCATAATAATTCTTCCTATACACTTTATTAGTCAATGTCAACACGGTTTGTTGCAAACTTCCATTCAATTTTTACTTCAATGTTTAAGTCTTTACATTTTATAGAATTATCTAAATCATCACAAATTGTTTCTTTTAGTTCATTCAAAATATCTTTAGGTGCTCTTTTTTGAATTTCTTCATAAAGCGATTGTTTAGTTTTTTCTTCATTGTTCATACGGGTTGTTGGTAAATCAATGACAGCTTTACCATCTGCACTAAATATAAAGTGATTGGGTTCTGGTGAACTTATAAATTTAAAATGATTAATTTTACCACGATATCTCATTTTAAAAACAGATTCCCATTCATTATTTAACTTATAGTAATCGTAATAACCTTGCTTACCAGTATATTCACATATAAAACTGATAATATAGTTTTTAGCATTTTCATAGGTTTTATCTTTTTTAAAAACTTCTAATAGTTTTTGTGATGTATACGCGTTTTCCATATTAACACCTCTTAATTGTATAAATTATATATTCTTAGTTATTATTATATTAACTTATCTGCTAAATAGTTTCAATATACTTGGAAGTTCAAGTAGTTTGTTAACTACCTTCCAATTTTTTGTATATTTGAAAATTACAAAACTTAATAATGAACATACTGCACCTACCAAGAGGGCACCTATTATATCACTTGCATAATGAACCATAAAGTAAATGCGTGTAAAACCCATTATTAAAGGAATTAACAAAAATAACCAAGATATACTTTTTTTAAAGCATAGAAATAATGTAAATCCAAAAGCCATTGCGGCAGTAGTATGGCCAGATGGAAATGAATAACCAGTTTCAAGTAAAGCACCTGCTTCATTCCACCATATATAAAAATCTGATAGTTGATTTAGATATGGTCTTGGTCTAGCGATTACATTTTTAAGAATTAAATTGGTTAGGATAATTCCTAATAGCATTGAAACTAGTAAAAGCATTCCAACTTTTCTTGTCCTTAAAAATAAAAGCATAATAAGTGCCGTTATAATGAAGGCAATACCTACATTACCTAGTGATGTAATGAATTTCAAAATGGGGGTAAATCTTCCATTAGTTGAATGCAACATTCCATTTAGCCATTTTCCTATATTATAATCAATGTCTGTTACAAAGGGAATGATAGTTGAACCTTTCATATTATTTTCCTTCCTTCGATAATGTCTTTTCTTTTTTATTTGTTACAATCGTGACTAAATAACTACCAATTATTCCAAGAACTACACAAATACTAGAAGTAATTACAGTTATGATATTAAATACAGCTTTAGTATAATCAAATGAAATATATATAGCTGGAATAGAACCTATTACAAATGATACAATTGCCCAATATGTTGCCCTCGGATATTTTTCTAATAAAACTTTCATAATCTTTGCAATGGTGAAAAAGCCAACTAATAAACCTATTGCAAAAATCATTAAAACAAGAATTGAATGACTAGGGTTTGTTTTAATTTGTGATATCGTGTTAAATATTGGATGATAATATCCAATAATTAGTAAAAACATTGAGCCACTAACACCAGGAATTACTAATGTGTATGAAGCCACTACACCAACGATAAATAGTAACAGATAATTTATAATTGGCATATCTATTGATAAATCTACATCCCCCATATCGGGAATAAAACAAATACCTAAAACAAATACAAATGGCACAATTAATGATATAAGATTTATCATTTTAAAACCGTTCTTTTTAGCATCAGTTATCATTTTAGGACATGAGCCAATCATTAGTCCCGCAAATAAAGAAATTGTTTGTAATGGTATATATAAAAGTGCATATTTCATTGGAAAATACATTATACCAAAAGCAATAATCATTCCTATTAAAATAGGTAATAAATATAATACACTTTTTTTAAATTCTTTTCTTAAACTGCTAATTGCTTTAATCATTTCTTCATAAATTTCAAGTAATACTGCTACTGTACCACCACTAATACCCGGGATAATAATCGCTACCCCGATTGCGGCACCCTTTAGTGTCCTAAATATGCTATTTTTAATGCTCATACTATTTCCTTCCTTTTTGCAATGTTACTACTTCTTTTCAATATTTAAAATTTTGCTATTTGGCAATAAATCACCATAGTGATTTATTGATAGAACCATTTTATCTTTTGAAACATAGTCTATTACATCAATAATTTTTTTGGCACTAACGGAATCTATTTTTGCATTCATTTCATCTAGAAATAAAATTTTACTATCTAAAATGATTGCTCTTGCAATATTAAATAATGATAGTTCCCCCGTTGAATAATCAGTAATTTTTAATGGAATATTAATATCTGTTATTCTATCAAGACCAACTAATTTTAAAGTTGAATATATTTTTTCATCACTAATTGATGAATCTAGTAGAGTAATTTCTTCTTTAATAGTACCTCCAGAAAAGAAGTAATCTTGATAAACTATTCCAAATAATTTTCTTTTTGAGTCATTTGATAATAAGTATGTATCTACCCCATTAATTGTTACTCTACCACTAGTTGGTTTAATTAATCCATATGCTAATTTGAATAGTGTTGATTTTCCACTTCCACTTCTTCCCTTTAAAACTAATCGATTATTTTGGTGAATTGTATAATTGAAATGGTCAATAACATTTTCACTATTGTCGTAAGCAAAAGATACATTATCAAATACTAATTCAAGATCGTTATAATTTCCAATCATTTGCTTATTTTTTTTATCATCGTCTTCTAATTTAAAGAATTCATTGATTCTTTGGATTGCCGCAAGCGATTTTTGGATTGTTTGTAACTCCATTCCTAGGTTTTCAATTGGTGATAATAGATTAGTGATTAAATCAATTGAACTAACAAGCATACCAACACTCATTCCAAATAAGTTCATATTTGCGGTAGAAAGAGTGATTATTAAAACAATTAAAATTGTTTTTATAATTTGCATTACAGGTGAAAATAAAGCATCATAAGTATTAGCTTTTTGATTAGTTTTAAAATGATTTTTAAGTACTTCATCATATTTTGCATTAACTTTATCATAAATTCTAAAAGTTTTAATAGTAACTATATTATCAATATTTTCTAATACAAGGTTATTAACACTTCCTTCAAGTTTTCTATTTGAAAGTTGAGCCTTATACATTCTTTTTCTAATCCACATTGTAAATAAAACAATAAAAGGAATTATTGCTAAAGTTATTATACCAAACATATAAGAAAAAATAAAAATTGATACAATTATTCCTATCATTTTGAAGCTATCAATTAACATTGATATTACTCCTGATGTAATCAAGGTATTAATTTCATCGACATCATTAGAAAAATATGCTTCTAAATCCCCTGAATCATATTTAGAAAAAATAACAAATGACATTCGATTAATCTTGTTTAGCATTTCTAATCTAATTTTTTTACCTACTCCTTGGGATACTACAACTAATAAAATTCCTTTTAAGAAATTTATTAACCCTATGGCAACAAATATTAACATATAAAACAAAGCGTATTTTAACAATTTCGATAAATCCTTACTTGGTATTATATCATCTATTATTATTTTTAATAGTTGTGGGGGTACTAATGACAAAATGGTAACACTAACAATTATGAATATTGAAAATAAGAATACAACAAAATGTTTTTTAAAATAATCTAATATACATTTAATTACACTCATTTTGTTTACCTCCAATTAATTTCAAAAAATCTAAATCTTTCATCATTTCTTCATATGTACCATATATATAACTATCATGTTTTAAAAAGATAATATAATCCATTTTTTGAAGTATTTCTTTTTGATTATTGATTAAAACAAAAATTGATTCTTTATATTCTTTAATAATATTGTCGGTAATTTTTTTACTCATTTCTAAATCTATGGCATTGAACGGATCATCCATAACAATTAATTTAGGACTATTGTATAAACCTCTTGATATTTGTAATCTCTTTTGTTGACCACCAGATAAATTGGCAATAGAGTGTGACAATAACTCATCTTCTTTATTTTCAAATGAATTAATATCTTCATCCAAATATGACAAGTGAATTTCTTTGTTTACTTCCGCATTTTCAAAAGCAATATTGTATCTAATAGTATCATTAAATATTTCAGTTTGGCTTGGCGCATATGAAATGAAATTATTAGCTAAATCATTTCTTACTTCCTTGAGTTCTACACCTTGTAATTTAATACTTCCATCATAATCATATAAACCAGATAAAGCCGCTCCCAAGGTTGACTTACCACTATGAATCATGCCACAAACACCGAGGGTTTCACCTTTATTTAGATGAAAACTAATATTATGTAAAACAAATGATTGATCAAAACCAAATGTTAAATTATTTACTTCTAATCTTAATTTATCAGTAGGATAAGTTATTTCTTTAGGTGGTTCTTTTGCTTTTAAATATGATGAACAACGTTTCCAAGAAACTTTAAGGGTTGTTATAGCATTGAATATCTTACCAACTTTTGAAGTTTTATTTGCGACAAGCACGTATGTTGTCAAATAAGCTGAAAATGTTCCTATTAGCCAAGTTTCATTCATTACTTTCATACCACACATATAAATAACAAAGAATAACCCAATTAATGCTATTGCTTGATATGTTGGTTCTAGTGATGATTTAAGAATCATAGCTTTAATGGATTTTTTTTCTAGTTTATCTTGACTATCCCTATATTTTTGATTATATGATTTAGAAACCCCAAATCCACGGTAGTATATTTCATTTTGTAATGAATTTAAAGTAACATCTTTAGTTGCAAAGAAGGCCTTTTTATATTCAGAAGTTGATTTGTAAATTAGCTTTTTCATTATATTTGCGACAACAATTGAAAGAACTAAAAAAGCACATATTATTAATGTAGTTTTATAATCCATTATAAACATAGATATCAAATAACCTAACATTAAAATTACACTATCATATACCTCAGTTAATATTTTTCTAACTCCTTCGGCACTATCTTTAATATCTGAAAGGTTTTTGTCCATAATATCACCTTTAGATGTATTAGAGAATTCTTTTATGTCATCAGTGATTAAATTTTGGAAACTAACTGTTCGCATTTGTAAAACCATACGATTAGAGAAATCTCTAACGTAGTATCTTTTAAAATAACGATTTACTTGAATAAAAATAACAAAAGCTAAAAATGCTATCGCAAAATAAATTATATATTTCACATCTTCTTGTTCTTTATAAGCATCTATTAACTTTCCTTGAACAATAGGTACAAAAGCCATAAGACCATTGAATATTATTCCAGTAATAGTGGCTATAATAAAGGATTTTTTATTTAGTTTAAAATATGTACTAATTTTATCGTATTGAGTCCTTTTCATCAATTACACCCTTAAATCCATTCTTTCTTAGCTTTTTGGATTCTAAATATACTTTTTCTATTAAAGCATCAAGTTGATTAATTTCTTCTAAACTTAAATTTTTTACACAGGCATTATAAAAATCTATTTCTTCTGTTGCAATTTCATCTTTAATCTCTTTTGCTTTTGGGGTTGCAACTAATATTTTCTTTCTTGAATCATTTTCATCACTTTTTACTTCTAAGTACCCCAAACCAACTAGTTTCTTATACATTCTTGTTACTAGCCCTTTATCAACATTTAGGTAATTAGCAACTTCAACAAGTGATCTTTTTTCACGTTTAGTTACATATCTTACCATTTCAAATTCTGTATCATTTAGATACTCTTTTCCTCTATTAATTGTATTTTTGTATAAAGTCATATTTCTAGTAATTTTTGTAATGTTTCTCAAATCCATATCTTCACCTCATTTGATTGACTTAGTCAACTATATTTTATATTATTTTAGTTGACTTGTCAACCATTTAATACATAATGTAATAAAAAGACCAGCTAACCTCTTCAATTAACTGATCTCTTAAATTATTTAAAAATATTTCACAATTAATATATATGAAGGAACCCACATTATACAATATTATAGTGAAATATGATGATTGTTATTTATTCCATTTACTTATTATTTGGTGCATAAATACTTATACTAGCCACATAAAAATTATAAAAACTAACTCCATCTATTATATATTCTTCATGAATAATATAGTCATAACAGTTATAACTATCGATAATTCTTAGCGCAATACAGCCGTTATAAGTACCATAGTATTCATATATATGAACTTTCTTTATACTAAGTCTTGGTTCTTTAAGTACGTCTCTTAAATAAGTTTTTTTGATTAGTCTTTCATTTTTCTTGCTGATAGATTTAGGATCTTTAGATTTAGGAACAAATTCACTATAACCTAATTTATTATAGTAATAAGCAATATTTTTTAAATCATCTTTTGTTATTAAATTTAAATCATACGCTTCTTCTAATGTATAAAGTTTCCCCACATTTTTGTTACATCCACCAATACAAATTATCATGGCAAGCATAAAACATATCATCAATACCTTTTTCATTCTATATTTCTCCTTCTTCATTTGCTTGTATTATACCATCATTTTTATATATATTAAACCTTTTATTTGAAATAAGAATGAAATCAACCACAAGTAGACTAATATTATATAGAACAAATTGTTGATAGGTATTTTGTTTATAATATATGCTAAATCACTTCATTGTTATATATATAATTGTCTTTATTGATAATTTATTTTTACCTGTTTAATTGTTCCTACATCTTGTTTTTTCACTACAATATTTATTGTCCAATAAAAAGCCTCCGCAGTAAAAAAACCTTCCTTTTCTGATTGTTCAAGATTTACAAACAATGTTTCATCATTTAAAATTACATTTTTTACGGTTGTATTTTCAATATGACCAGTTTCGAATGAATACATTATTAAAATATTATTCTCAAAAAAATCTTCATTATAAGCTAAATTATTTGAGGAAAGAAAAGCTTTATTATTATATTCTGTACATATCTCTGTTAACTCATCAAATGAAGTAATAAGGGCTAATCTAAATAGCGACATTAAACCATCTATTTCTTTAACACCTAATAAACCTTCACCATCATAACTAATAGTGTAGTCAATTATTCTTTCTTTTGTGTTTTCTTCAAAACTAATGTTTGAAACATTTGTTTCTTGTTGTTGATCTTCAGATGATTTGACATAATTTTTTTCTTTATTATTTGAACATCCAATGAGTGTTACACTTAACATAAACGTTACAAATAATGCAAATACTCTTTTCATTTTAAATTTTCATATCCTTTATTTAATTGTTGTTTTTACAGATTTAATATTTTGAAATTCATTTTTTTCAACTTCAATTATAGATAAGTTCGCAAATGCTTCATCTGTAAAAGTTCCTATTTTATTCGTTTTTTTAATATTAATAACCAATTCATCATTACTAACCTTCAATTTATCAACACTATAGTCAAATCTATTTTCTCCATCTATTACACACACTATTAAACTCTTATCTATAAAAAATGAATCATCATAATTTCTAATTATTAAGCCAATTTCACTATTGTAATTTGCGCTTGATTCGTCAAAATATCCGTTATTTAACTTCTTAGATATAGTTTCCAATTCTTGTTTTGTAGAAATATATTTTGATAAACAATATGTCATTTTTTCTTCATCAAAACCAAACGTACCCTTACCCTCATATGAAATTTTATATTTATTAGCTTTGTTGGAACATCCAACAAGTGTTACACTTAATATAAGCATAAAACATATCATCAATACCTTTTTCATTCTATATTCCTCCTTTTTCCTTTGCTTGTATTATATCATCATTTTTATATATATTCAACCTTTTATTTGAAATAAGAAAGAAATCAACCACAAGTAGACTAATATTATATAGAACAAATTGTTGATAGGTATTTTGTTTATAATATATGCTAAATCACTTCATTGTTATATATATAATTGTCTTTGTAGACATTACTAAATATAACTAGAATCTAAAATGTTACCTAAATCAGATAACCATACGCCGATTTTGAACAAAATTCAACAAAATATAATTTTTCAAAATGCTTCATAGCCCTTTCTACTTCCATTTTCCCTGTTCTCTTTAGGCTTATAAATATAAAACCACTATCATTATACCATTCGCTATATGAAAATGATTTGACATTTTTATAATTGAAGTCATCAAGCCCAAATTCCCTGTTTATAAATTCATCACTATAATCTGATTTAATTGAAATTATTATTTCATCATCTGCGTATCCATATTTATTTTTACATCCAATAAGTGTTACACTTAATATAAGCATCATAAATACTAAAAATATTCTTTTCATTTTTACTTTCCATCTCCTTTTATTTTTTAATTTTATTAGTATACTTTCTGCCATATACTATGGCCAAATAACTCTTTTATGATTCACATAAATATTAAATATATCTTCATATAGCACCTCCCCATATCATATTTTTATATTGTATTACTATTATGTTAATTTGAAGAATCAATCTATTTTAAAGCAAAAAAGCTCCCTTTTTAAGGGAACTTATTTTCTATCAGTATATTGTTTCTAAGAGTGTTCCCCCACAGCAAACTTAAAAATATTCTTTACATTAGTATTTTACCATAATTTGACAAATAATGCAAATGTTTAATTAATTATTCCAATTGTTTTTATATGACATTCTAAAAACATAATCATATACTTATTTTATTAGAGTTTATATTAATTTTAAACTAAGCTTCTTCTTTACATTTTTCTAACAATTTTAGGATAAATTGATTTTCTAAATCTAATTCATACATATAGTTATTTTTATTTTCTATTCTACTTTTTGAATATTTAGCAAAATTATGTTGTGATAGTTCATTTTTCTTATTTATATAATATACAACTTTATTAATTGTTAATTTATTAGCAAGATATTCTTTTGCTATCGCACTTAGAATTGCCATCATAGTACTGCTATTATTTCGATAGTCTTTTAATATATGTATATCCTCAATATTTAAAATATTATTGTCTATGCTTAAAGTAAGATATGCAAACATTTTTGTGTCATCATACATTAGATATGTTATTGGCATTGCTTTTTTCTTATATTCGATGTACATTTTAATATTTTCAGGTAGTCCCATATCATCTCCATAGATCCATGATGTTGTTTCCACTGTTAGTAATGCCATCGTTTTTAATATATCATCAATGTTATTTACTGAATAATCCAACTTTACAAGAGTCATTATATACTAACCACCTATCATTCTTTTTAATACTATGCTACTTCACTTATAATTATTGTATCAATTTATTTTGATGATGTCAAATTATATTAATTTAAATCTTTTGTTATTGATACCAAGTAGCTAAATTAAAAATGTATATTTTTATTATTGTTTTTATATTTATATTGTAATCTTTTCAATTTTATTTAGCAGTTCAATATATGCATTGCAATTATTATGTTTTTGACAAAATAATCTATAAAAAATGAAAAATAAGCCTTAACTATAGAAGGCTTATCATTTTAATATGTTGTGTGTGTCATACTAAATGTTTATTTTTAACTTTTTTTAATACAAAAAGTCTTTTTTATGAAACATTTGGTATAAGTCAACGCTTTTCATATACTAAAAGTTTCTTTTCTTTAAAATAAATATTTTAATTTATTAAACTTATGAACAAAACGTCTCGTACAAAAAGTCTTTTTTTAATTTTGATACACAAAACGTCTCGTACAAAAAGTCTTTTTTATAGCAAAATAATGCCTAGTAGATTTTTAATTTCTACTAGGCTATATTGTTTTTGTTACAGTTATTCCACATGTGAATACAAATTCTATTGTATGATTATTAATCACTTTTATGTATTCTAAAAGTTTTTTCATTAGCGCTGCGTCTGTAATATCGACTTTATCATCATCTAATAAGGTTTTAATTTCTTTTATATTCTCATTTTTAATTTCCGTTTTCAATTGTTTACCTTTTTGATACAGTTCTTCTTGTTCTAATTTTTTTACTATTTGACTTAACGTGCTGTATTCTTGATTATATTCTTCTACAGTAATTTTTTTTTGCTTTAAATAAATTCATTATTTTCTTACGTTCAATATTTAGCATTTCTTCAATTTGAATTAAATTATCATTATTTATTGTCGCTAATTCTTCATCAATAGAATTTTTAAGCGATTCGACAACACTCTTAATTGTTCCTACATTTTCTTCAATAACCATTTTATATGTTTCTAAAATATTTACTTCCTTTAATCGTTTCATCTCACAATCTTTTCTATTTTTTTGATGTTTTGTACAAATCCAAGTTGGAACATATTCTCCGTTTGCCAAGTTTCTTCCATATCTTCTAAAGTTGCTTCCGCAGTTTCCACAAATCAACATACCACTTAATGGATATTTTGAACTATATCTGCCTTTACCAGTTTTTAAGATGATCTAACTTCATTTCTTTTTTCTCTTTCTTTTTGAACAAGGTCAAAGGTTTCTTGGCTAATTATTGCTGGATGACTATTTTCCACATAATACATATTTCCTTGTCCTATATTTTTAACCCTTGTTTTACTTAATACATCTTGCTTAAAAGTTTTACCTAAATATGCATTTCCTGTATATTTTTCATTTGCTAAAATGCTTTGAATTCCAGATGGTTTCCATTTGAAATTTATCAAAAACATTCATAGCATATGAAAAATCTAATAAATCTACATCACAATTAAGATCATTACTTAAAAAATTTTTCAAATATTTAATATTTTTAGTTCTTTTAGCATTTTTGTTCTTAGTATAAATAATTTTTTATATAAAACAACATTTAATATGTATTATAATTTATTTTTTCTCGTGTTATATAAGATCTCAATTTCACCATCATATATTTCAACAAAAAATGGCGTTTTTGTTTTTAATAAATAAACACAAAGAAGAGTATCGTCACTGCATTTTAAAGGTTTAATTGCAATTTTGCCTTTTCGTCTAAAAAGAGGCATAAAAACAAAATTAGCAATTTTTTTATTTTTTTTATATGCTTTATACTGTGTTTCAATAAAATTAGTAGATCTATATGTACTGCTTGCAGTTAAAATAGTTATTAAATTAATAAATAATCTTAAAATAAAAGTATTAAATGTTTCTTTAATAATAATATCACCTGTATTTTCGATAGTATATTTATGACATACATATTCAAAGTCACGATTTTCTTGAATGCCTTCAATCATTAATTTATTATCTTGATATAATTTACAACCCGGAGATGAAAAAACTATTACTTGCATACTAACCTCTTACATATATTCTAAAATATCCATCATATTTGCCATCGCATAAATCAAATGTTGCTCCAATAAAATTACCCAAAGATGACATAGACCAAAACAAACCAAATAATTTATCAAATATTGTTCCAATAGCAAAATTAATCAAAAATCCTGTTACCTTTTCTATAACCCATGTTATAAAAGAAAATAAAATTTTTAATATTTTTTTTGAAAAGACTTTTTTAAATACTCTTTCAACAAATGATCTACCAAATAATTTTCCTATATTTTTCACTCCTTGTAAAAGAATCATACTATCTCCTACTGGAGCAAAAGCAGGAATAATACATAATACTGCTAATACTAAATCTATCGATCCAGCTATTAAAGACCTACTAATAGTCAATAATTTTGTCTTTTTATTAAAATTAATTAATTTTTTTAAAAAATCAGTTATTATATTATTTCCATTAGAATCTGAATTATTAATAGGATTATTCTCACAATAGCTATAAAGGTTATAACTTAATACACTTCCACTTGCACCAAGATAATCAACATCATCCATTGTTATAAATCTTAATGTTTCAACATCATAATATCTACTATTTAGATAGTACCATCCTGTTTCATTATCTTGATAGTAACCGCGATATCTAAATGGATTAATATCACTTAAATTAATTCCTGAAGTATCTACTTTATTAATTATTTTACCATATGCATTGTAATAATATTTTACCACAATATTATTATTGCTGTCAACAATTCCTATAATATCATTTTGAAGATTCTTTAAATATAAATATTTAACGTTATTATATGTAAATCCAACAATTTCATTATTTGAATCATAGAAGTATTGTAAGGTTGTATTATTTTCACCACTTCTAATTTCTTTAATAATATTTGTTCCATCTAAAATATATTGAGTTGTTGTTGTACTATTATTTTTTGTTACTACTTTGGAAGTTCTTATGCCACTAGCATTATAAGCGTAATTAATTTCATAATTACTATTTAAAAGAGTAGTAATATTTTTCATATCATATGCAATAGTCCATCCAAGATATAAACTAGGTTCACCATTTGCTGAATATTCTATATTATATTCTTCATCTGTTGTTATTGATTCCATTTTAACTAGTTTATTTTTATTTCCAGTTTGACTATAGTAAAAATCATACCCATATAATATCTGTTCTGTTCTACTATCTGTAACATTATAATTTAAAATATTACCTCTAGCATCATACAAATATTCATTTCTTATTTCTTTATCATTAACAAGCACACATTGCATTATTAATTGATTATAAATATCATATGTATTATCCTCTTGATATACAAGAACATTATTCTCATATCCCATTATATTTGTTATATTATTATTTTTATCATAAGTGTAAACATACTTCATTAGTTGATTGTTTCCACTTGTGTACTCAAACGATTTTACTCTTCCAGTGTAATAAGTTGTACCATCAAGAATTGTTGTTTCATAAGTATAATTTTTATTTATAGCGTTTGTTTGGATAAAGTAACTTATTGTTCCAAGTTGTGCAAAAGAGTCATTTGAATATGAGTAATTAATATTAAACTTATTTGATAAATTCTCACTAATTAACTTTTCATTTTCTTCATCAGTTATAGATACATTGCTATATCCATATGTATTACTACCATTAATATTTGTCTTTTTAATAAGTCTACTACTTTCATCATATTCATAAGTAATAGTATTTCCGTTTGTTGCATTAACATTAATCAATCTATTTTGATAGTCATAATTATAGTAATATGTTACACCTTCTTTATAATCAGTATATGATGCAATTTCTGAATAATCATTGTATGTATATTCTAATACTTTTAAAAGTTCTCCATTTTTTGATTTTTCGCTAATTGATTTTACTCTACCTTCTTCATCATATTCAAAATATATTGTTCCATAATTATAAGTTGTACTTTCAATATCACCTGTATATATTTCACTGGAACTAGATTCATTTTGATAGTTATTTGTAACTAATAGTTCTCCACCAACTGAAATAGTTTTAATATCATTATGACTATTATATGTAAAAGTATATGTTAAGCCTTCACTTGTTATGCTTGTAATATTGCCATGTACATCATAAGTATAAGTAATAGTTCTTTTATTTGTTCCTTTACCATTTATTAGTTGCGTAATATTACCATTTTTATCATATTCGTATTCTTTAAATACGCCATCAGAGTCAATAATTTTTTTAACTAGACCTGTTATATAATCATACGTAGAAGTAGTAATATTACCAAAAACATCCTTTTCTGTCTTTGGATATAGTCCATCAGGTGTATATGTTGTAGATCCATAATAGTATTTCATCTCATTATCAGAAGTTTCAGTTTCAATTTTTGTTATATTTCCATCGCTATCAGTGGTATAACTAGATACGATGTTTTTATTAGTAATTGAACTTATATTACCTTTATTATCATAAGATATATTTGTTGTATCAGTTTTAGAATTAGTTGAAGACGAACTACTAGTTTTATTAATTGTTATTAGTTTACCATCTACATCATATTCATATTCTGATAATTCATCTGTAACTTCGTTATACTCTTCTTCTTTATATCCTTCATCATTATAGGTAATAATAATACCATAACCTTCTTTATAAACCGCAAGGTTATCAATACACGCATAACTACTAGAAGAATTATTTGTAATTTCTAACTTTACAGACTGGTAATTCTCTGTTGCGGTAATACGTGCCATCATATAACTTGCATTAATATCAGAATTCTCAAACGTGAAAACATTTGTCTCAAAGCCATTTTCTTTTACTAAAGTTAATCTTACAGTTACATTGCCAGTATAATTTTCATATAATGCATATCCACCAAACACAAATGTATCGCCTTTTATACCTGGAGAATTTATAGTTTGGCTAATGGTACCATCAGCTGACAGCTTTAATGATTTCAAACCACAATTTTCATTAAATTTATCATCATTTGATATAATGCTATAATTTGCTCCACTCCAAGCACCAATAGTACTATTTTCAAATGATGAATTTTCTAGATAATTATATCTTGTATCAATATAATTTGTATTGACTTGAATATTATCAAAATATGTTGATCCTACTGAAGCATTAACTAGTGTTATTCTAGCTTTTCCTGTATAATTTGCTTTATACTTATATTCAAATCTACAGAAATCTTTTGAATTCTTTATATTGCCACTTTTTTGAATTGTGGTAATTGTGCCATTTATTCCAGAAATATCAATGTATGCACCAGTTCCATTATTATTAACATTTTTTATATATCCTGTTACTATATATTCGGTTCCATTCTTAACATCTATATCTTGATAAACTTGTGCTATACCACTTGTAGATTTATAAAGTTTTAATACTTTTGAACCATATAAATATGAATCAGTTTCGATACTTGCGCTTGATCCGTTGGTAATGTTTGCTGCCCATCCATAAATGCTACCACTTGTTATAACTTCAAATCCATGATTTACAATAGGATTTATTACATTCTTGAAACTATTTGATTGCACTTTTACAGCATGATTCTTTTTATAATTTGGTGAAGTTATAGTATTACCATTTTCATCAAAAAATATATCTTCATATTTATAAAACGTTGTATAACCATTACTATCTTCTATAGAATTAGTGTGATAATAGCTATCAAATGTATATGTTGTCTTTTGTCCGGTTCCAGTAGTTACAATTGTTTTCTTTCCATTTTTGCTATATGTAAAGTCTATGTAATCTCCATTAGTAAAACTTGAACTATATATTTTAGCTTTTAATATTCTATTTTTATTATCATAAGTAAAATTATAACCATTTCCATTTTTATAAATGCGTTCTATATGTCCTTTACTATTATAATTAAAATATGTATAATCTGCACTTGAACTGTTTTTATAATTACCTATTGCAATTAAAGCCCCTTGAATATACTCAAATTCAACTCTACTTGCTAAACATATTTCATGTTCATTATTCATCTTGTATACTTCAACACATAAAAGGTATGGTATTCCAACTTGTGAATCACTTGGATCATTTGCAATAGTACTATAAGTAAAACAAATTTGATTACCATATGAATCTATAACTTGTTCCAAAACATTATTATCACTATATAATAAAGTAATTTGCTTGGCATCGGTATTCCAAATACCATCAACTCTTTCACTTTCATCGACATAGATCTTGGTAAGTTTACCAATACTATTATATAGTTTTATTCCACCCTCACTTGCTATTTCATAGCCGATAGTTTCGTTGTTTTGATTTAATTTTTTTATTAAAGTATCACCACTACCATCAGTTGCTATATATTCTGTTTTGTTTTGGTTTGTTGGATAGAATATTACATTCCTACC
This sequence comes from Acholeplasmatales bacterium, assembly GCA_003539625.1. GTDB lineage: Bacteria > Bacillota_I > Bacilli_A > ML615J-28 > CAG-313 > CAG-313. Next base: position 21,187 of record DPOU01000027.1, on the reverse strand, counting down.
ACTTCCAAGAGTTAGAATAATATTTGAATAGTTCTGTGTTAATTCTTCATTATAACTTATATTAAATCCATTTCCATAAATGCTTTCATTATATTTTCTATTTGCATTATATATGTGTGAAAGATTAAGTAAATTATTATCTGTATAATCATTAAAAAGATAAGTTAAGTTACCACTATTATGAGCTAAATATATACTGGATTCATTGTCTAATGGAAGATCTTCATAAGTATAATAATCACTTAATCCAGCATCATCCAAATATCCTAAAGTAATTAAAGGTTTATCTCCACCTAAATCCCATCCTAAAGAATAGGTTACTTCAGTGTTACTTGCTCCATCAAGATACAATTCAAAAGACATATATATGTCATTAGTTGCAAATGCTTCTATTTTTTCATTTAATGCATCTATTATGTTAAATTTGTGATTAAAGACATTCGTGTTATGAAATGTAACTTCATCAATTATATTGCCATCATACTTCATTTTTACTTTTGTATCACTAGTAGCATTTGTTGATATAGTTGTTAGTGTAATATTAGCATACATTAATTGATTTCTAGTAATTATATTCCCAACTGATGTTGTATACTCTCTTGGAATATACACATTTAAATTTGCAATTAAATCATCTGTACTAATTGATGCGCTTCTATTGGCAAGACTAAAATAACCAAGTGTTAAAAAAGTATTTGTATTTGCTTCTTTATCTATTGAATAAAGACTTGTGATACCATCTATTAATCCTCCATCAGTTAAAGTAATTTCTGGATCAATTACTACAGGATACGTAGCCATACTTAAAAATGTATCGCTTGGAGTTACAGTTATTTTATATGTGTCACTATCAATAACTTCAATATTAAAATCAATATCATTTGATTCTTGTTTGTTTGCATCAAACATATAATACTCATTCATCACAAATACTTCTTCAAGACCATCAAAGAAATGTATTTCATTTCCTATTCTTTCAAGTCTGAGTGAAGTATCAATGAAATAAGAATATGAATAATTTTCTATATAGCTATTCAAAATTATATTTTCTTTAATTGAGTTTTGTTTTAAAATATATTGTAATTTTTCATTATTACTAATTTGATAAGAAATTTCATCTTTTAGATTAGTTTTATTTCTTGAAATACTATTTTGAAGTATTCCTTGAATGTTACTATAATCATAATAAAGTTTAATCTCTTTGTCTTTATATTTAAGTGATATTTTTTTGTTATTGTCTAACACTTTAGGTAAACTAAATAAGTAACTATTTGCCTTATTAACATATGTATTATTTACTAATTCTAAAGTATTGTCAATCTCTTTATAAACACCATTTTCTAAATAGTGAATAATTTCTCCATATACGTCAGTCTCAAGTAAACCATTTTCTTTTAAATAAGTCTTTGAGTCTGGTGTTCTTAAATATTCAATTTCTTCTATTCTTTTTAACTTCGATAAATCTCTTGTCACATCTTCTGTTGTTTCAATGTTATTTATTTCTTTAGGCATCATTGCAGCAAAAGCAGCAAAATTTATATGGCTAATCAACATGCCTATAACAAGAACTATGATAATTATTTTTGAAAATATTCCTAAATGTTTTGCTTTAGTAGTGAAATAAGTTTTGCTTTGTTTTTTCATATATATCCCCTTCCTCTTTGTTTTATTTCAAATTTGTCATATAATTAATGTGTCAAATCAGGATATGAGGATAATTTTACAAAATAATAAAAAAATTTTCATTGTCTATACTCATTTCAAAAAAAATTCATATAGGCACAAAAAGCCCCCTTTTCCTAAGGGAGCTTTTTCTAATCATTATGTATTTTCTTAAGAGTGTCCCCCCAAAGCAACCTTAGGAAATATTAATATATTACAACTATATTTTACCATAATATGGAAAATAATGCAAGGATTTTATTTATTTAAGAATTTGTGTTTATTTTTGATAGATTTAAATACAGCTGCTCCGAAATCTCGTGAGTATCCTCTTCAATATGCTTTTACCTATATTTACTCCTGTTTTGGATAAAGAACTGACAAAGGCCCTAAAACCTGCTTAAAAGCTGGTAATGATACTAATATTCAAATCCCCTTGTTCCTAAAATTTGAAATTAGTTCAACTCCCCGTACAGCTCTACACTTTTTAAATAAAAAAAGAGCTATTTTCAGCATTTCATCATAGCAAAACTATGAATTATTGTGAGAATAGCTTATTTTTTAAAAGTCTACAAAAGACTTTTTGACCTATTTTAATGGTGCAATTGATGAGATTCGAACTCACACGTTTTAATAACACTACAGCCTGAATGTAGCGCGTCTACCAATTCCGCCACAATTGCTTTTTATTAACGCGTAATATATCTTGGTTTTTGTACCAATACACCTTCTTTTGCACCTTTAACTGCTTTTAACATTACAACAGTTGAGTTTTCTTTGTTTTCGTCATAGACAAATTGCATTTTCTTTACAACAAGTTTCTTTTCATTTAATACTTTTAAAACTTCATTTAATCTTGTTGTTTGAAAAAGAAAATACAAAGTACCATTGTTTCTTAAATTTCTGTTTACACATTGTATCATGCTTTCTAGGGGGAAATTATCTTCATGTTTTGCTAGAGCAAGATACTTATTGCTTCCTTTATCACTTGATGGTGTTTTAAAATATGGTGGGTTAAATATCACTACATCTACTTCTTCATTATTTCTGAAAGTATTACCATCTGCGTGGATTAGTTCAACGTTAGTAATATTGTTTAATTTCATATTTTCTTTTGCTAATTCTAATGCTTTTTCATTTATGTCAATACCTATCAATTTTTTAGGTTTAAATTTAGATGCATATAAGAGAAGTGCACCTGTATTAGTTCCAATATCTAATACAATGTCTTTCTTTTTTATGTCTAAAAATTCACCAAGTACCATTGTATCAGTATTTATACAAAACATTTCGTCATCTTGGTATATTTTTATTTCTTCATGATTTGGTAAATAATCTAATCTTCTACTCATAATTAATCCTTTATTGTTAATATTTTAACATACTTTTTCTTTTTTATCAATAAATAAAACCACTTCACTAGGAAGTGGCTTTATATTTCTATGTATCAAGTCCAGAGAATTGGGTTTGATATAAACGATTGTATACACCTTTTTTAGCTAACAATTCTTGGTGATTTCCCATTTCAACTACTACACCTTGATCTAATACAACAATTAAATCGGCATCTTGAATAGTAGATAAACGGTGTGCAATTATTATTGAAGTTCTATTGGTCATTAATTTTACCATTGCATCTTGAATTTTCTTTTCAGTTCTTGTATCTACACTTGAAGTTGCTTCATCAAGTATTAAAATCTTAGGATCTGCAAGTACTGCTCTAGCAATTGTCAACAATTGTCTTTGACCTTGTGATAAATTAGCTCCACCTTCAGTTAACATTGTTTTTTCTTGTTCTGGTAAACGTCTAATGAATTTTGCACAATTTGCCATTTCAATTGCACGGTTAAATTCTTCATCGGTTGCATTTTCTTTGCCATATTTGACATTATTTTCAATAGTATCTTCAAATAATACTGCATCTTGTAATACTATGGCAATATTATCTCGCAAATCTTTCTTTGATATTTTAGAAATATCAATGCCATCGATTGAAATTTTACCTGAATCAATATCATAGAAACGCATTAGAAGATTTACAATAGTAGTCTTTCCTGATCCAGTTGCCCCAACTAAAGCAATTTTATGACCTGAATATACATCAACCGTAAAGTCTTTTAATACTGGTTTATCTTTTACATATCCGAATGCGACATGTTCAAAATCAATATCACCATGAAGTTTACTTGAATCTACTTTTATTTCACCTGTAAAGTCTTCGGTTTTTTCATCCAATACTTCGAATACACGTTCTGCACCTGTTAGTGCTGTTAATATTTGTGAATATAATTGAGCAATTTCGTTTATTGGTCTGGTAAATTGTTTACTAGTTTTTAAAAACATAGCAATAATGCCTGCTCCAATTACTTCTCCTTGTAGAGTAGTTCCAATTCCTTTGATTGCAAAAATAGCACCAAAGAAACAAACTAAGAAATATCCTAAGTTACCAATAAAATTCATAACTGGACCCATTGAACCAGATATAATTTGAGCTTTTAAACCAACTTTACAGTAAGTATCACTAAAGTGATTGAATTCATCTTTAGCAATTTCTTGGTGATTGTATGCCGCAACAGTTTTTATACCAGTAACCATTTCTTCAGTTTGAGTATTCAAGTTTCCTAATAGTGATTGTTGTTTTTGAAATAATGGTCTCATAAATTTACTCATGAATGCGGTAACGAGTAATGTAAGTACTAAAGAAACCATTGAAACCAAAGTTAGTAATGGTGAATACCATATCATTATGGCCAAGCATCCAATAATTGTTAAAACACCAGATACTAGTGAACCAAGAGTACTAGATACAGTATTTGAGATATTATCTACATCGTTAGTCATTCTAGACATTAAATCACCATGAGCATGCGTATCCGTATATGAAATAGGTAATTTAACTAATTTTGCAAATAAATCATTACGCATTTTTCTTGTGGTTTTAATTGCAAGATATGCACCAATTAAAGTTGTAAAATATTGACAAATTACTTGTAAAACGTAACATCCAACTAATAACAATAGTGAGTTATAAAATAGCGTTTTACTAGGTAGTTGCGTAACACCATCTTTTATTACCCAACTATGATTTATTATATCATATGAACCAAGAGATTCAACAAGATCTTTTATCGCAATGTTAGATTCAAGTGTTGCAAGAGTTGAAAGTATTACTACAATTATTAAGATTATAAATAATACTTTAAATGCTCCAATATATTTTAATAATCTACTAACAACTTTTTTAACATTTTTCGGTTTTTCATTTGGCATCATAAAACGACCACCAGGGCCTCTACCTGGACCACCCATTGGTCTTCGGTTATTTTGAACTTTTTCATTAGCCATTGATGTCACCTTCTCTCTTAAGTTGTGAATTATATATGTCTTGATAGATTTCACAATTTGCTAATAAGTTTTCGTGAGTATCATATGCAATAATTGTTCCGCCATCTAATACTACAATTTTATCAGCATTTTTTGCAGTAGCAATACGTTGAGCAACTACTATTTTAGTAGTATCGGCTATATTATCACGCATTGCTTTATATAATTTTGCCTCAGTAACTAAGTCAAGGGCACTAGTTGAATCATCGAATATTAGTATTTCAGGTTTTTTAACAATTGCTCTTGCTATACTTAATCTTTGACGTTGTCCTCCTGATAGTGAAGTTCCTTTTTCTTCTACGTATTCATCAAATTTTTTTTCTTTGCTATCAATAAATTCAATAGCTTGAGCAATATTTGCCGCCCATTCTACTTCTTCATCCGTAGCATTGGGATTACCCCATTTTATATTTTCTTTGATTGTTCCCGCAAAAAGTTCAGCTTTCTGTAAAACAATAGCTATTTTATTTCTTAAATCTACTAGTTTATAATTTTTAATATTTTCACCATCAACAAGTATTTCACCTTTTGTTACATCATAAAAACGAGTTATTAAATTAACTAAGGTAGTTTTACCTGAACCTGTTGCGCCAACTATAGCAACAGTTTCGCCTTTTTCAATTTTTAAATTAATATTTTCTAATACCGATGCACTTGCATTAGGGTAAGCAAAATCGACATTTTTAAATTCGATAGTACCAGTTTCTTTTAAAGTTGTAACATCTAAATTACCATCACAAATAATATCAGGTGTTTCTAATACTTCATTAATACGTTTTCCAGATGCTGCAGCTCTTGCCATATTAGCAAAAGTCATTCCAATCATTAATAGTGAACTCATTATCATCATTATATATGTTGTAGCTTTTTCCATTTCACCTACTGATATTTTAGGATCTATTGATGTTGCAAAGTTTTCTAAATAAAGCATTGCGTCAAATTGACTGTTTGCACCTATGTAGTAAATAGCAATCATACCTGCATATACAATTAGCATAAATAAAGGCATAATAATTGCCATTAATTTATTGACTTTCAAAGTTATACTAGTAAGTGTATCATTTGCTTCAACAAATCGATTGTATTCATAATCTTCTTTTGAAAAAGCTTTAACAACTCTTGCACCTGTTAAATTTTCATGTACTACAGAGTTAACTTTATCAAGTTTAGTTTGAACAATTGAGAACATTGGGAAAGCCTTTATCATGAAGAAAACCATTATTAAAATTTCTAAAGGTAATGCTACCGCTAAAATGATCATAAATTGTTTACTTATTTGAAGAGTAAATACTATACCAAGTATGAACATACTAAGTGATCTAATAAACATTCTTATTGCCATTGCAATCATTGTTTGAACAGCAGTTACATCATTGGTAACTCTTGTAACAAGTGAGGCTGTTGAAAAATCATCTGATTGTTGAAAAGATAAATGCATTATTTTACTGAATAAATCTTTTCTTAAATCATTGGCAAATTTTTGACTAGCTAAATTGGCAAATACCCCACTTAGAATACCACTTACAACCCCAATTAAAACTAATGCAAGCATTATAATACCATTACTTACAATAGTATTTAAAAATTGATTATTATTTGAGGTAGGACCATAACTATTAACGATATCAATCATGGTACCCATTTTGTTAGTTACAAGCATATCCATAGTTACTTCAGCAATCATGAATATTGGCGCAAGTAATGCAAAGTACCAATATTTTTTCAAATACTTCAATAATTTAAACATTATTTATCTCCTTTCTGTCTTTCTAAGCTGTTTTTCATTTTTTCGATGAGATTAACAAAGTTTTCAATTTCCTCTTCAGTTAAATCTTCTATCATATAATTTTCAATTACACCAAAGCATTTCCTTATTTTGTTATCAAATTTTTTACCTTCTTCGGTGATTTTAACAATTATTTTTCGATTATCATCTGCACAAGTAACTCTTGTAATATAACCTTCTTGTTCCATACTCTTTAATGTTAAGCTTATTGTTGATTTTTTTAGATAAGTGTTGTCAACAATGTCATTTTGTATTACTCCTTCAGGATGACGGTGTAACATCATGATTATTTTAGAGTATGTAAAATTTAGACCATGTTTGTTACAATAGCTTCTTACTGATTCTTTGAATATTTTATCGAGATTGCTAAGTCTTGCACCGATTGGTATATCATTATTTTTTTGCATTCGTACCTCCTATAAATTAGTTAGTTTTCAAACTAATTAATATTATAATTATTTTTAAGTTTTTTAAAAGTAGTTTGCTTAAAAAAAATAAAAAGAACCTCCTATGAGATTCCTTATTTTTCAAATGAACAACAATAATCATATATCTGTTTAAAAGTATTGCTGAACTTTTTGTTTTTGTGTGAAATTATGTATGATTTACGAACTAGTTCAACACCTTGTAGTTCAATAGGTTTTAACCTTTTATTAATAATATGACCTCTAACTAAAGCCTCAGGTAATACGGCAATTCCTAAATTCGCTCTAGTAGCCTCTATTATTGTTTGATTACTAATTGATTCCATTACTGGAAAACACTCAATACCATTTAAATTAAATAAATGTTCTAAGTGATCTCTTGATGAGCTTCCTTTTTCTCTTAATAATAGTTTTTCTCTTGCAAGTTCAGTGATTGTTATTTTTGAGTTTATTGGATAAACATATCCACAAACTATTAACAGTTTATCATCAATAAAGTTTTCTATCTTAATATTTTTGTTAGAGATACTACCTTCAACAATGCCAAAGTCAATTGTTCCATCTAAAACTCCTTGTTCAATTTCTTTTGAATTATTAATAGTAGTTAGTAGTTGAACATTAGGATAGTTTTGTTTTACATAATTCATTATTCTTGGCAAATGCGTAATACCAAAAGTTAAAGACGCCCCAATATGGATTATGGGATTCTCCAATGTTGCAATTGCTAGATTTTCAAATTCATCAAAGTTAGCAATTACTTCTTTTGCTTTTTGAAGTAATATTTTACCAGTTTCAGTTATAACTAATCTTTGATTTATTCTATTAAATAAAATTACATTATAATATTTTTCAATATCCGCAATGGTTTGACTTATTGCGGGCTGGGCTATATGCATGATTTCTGCTGTTTTCGTAATACTTGAATTTTCGCATACTTCCACAAATACTTTTAAATGTCTAATTGTCATATTGCACCTCATAAGTAATTACTTATAAACTTTATAATATTATACTATTTTACATATTACTTGTCAAGGTGTATAATATTTAGGGGAAAATTTTAATGACATACTATGAGGAATTATGACAACACAAGAAATAATATTTTTTATTGTTAAAGTACTAGCTGGTACTGGCGTATTTTTAGTAGGCGTTAGTATGCTAACAGCCAATATTGAACAATTAGCTACTTCTAAAATAAGAAAGATTTTTAATAAGACGGCTAATAAAAAACTGGTAAATGTTGGTATTGGTACTTTAACTACTGCCTTTATTCAAAGCTCAGGAGTAACAACCGTTTTAATTGTTGGTTTTGTAAACGTTGGACTAATCAATTTGGCACAAGCAACAGCTTTAATTATGGGTGCGAATATTGGTACTACTATTACTGCTCAAATAGCAGCGCTAAGTGCTTTCCCAATTACAACATATCTTGAATTACTATCTTTTATTGGTATTATGATTGCTATGTTATGCCAAAAAGATCGTACAAAGAAAGTTGGATATATAATTGCGGGACTTGGACTTGTTTTTATTGGCTTAAAGATTATGTCTGATGCCATGCAAACAAATCGTGAAACTCTTCAAGGAATTTTTGAAGTAGTTACTAATCCTTTCTTTTTATTGTTTATTGGAATACTTGTTACTGCAATTGTTCAATCTAGTTCTGCCACAACTTCAGTTATTATTGCAATGTCAGTTGCGGGACTTACAATTGGAACAGGAAGAAACGAAGTTTTATACATAATTTTAGGTACAAACATCGGTTCTTGCGTTACTGCACTAATGTCTTCATTTGGTGCTGGTCCAAACGCTAAACGAGCTAGTTTAATCCATCTATTATTTAATGTGTTTGGATCAGTTCTTTTCTTTATATTCTTAATACTATTTCCAAATTTCATGTGCGTTACATTCCAAAAATGGTTTAACTCTACTGCAACTCAAATTGCAATGTTCCACACATTTTTCAATGTAACTTGCACAATAATCTTCTTACCTTTCTCTAATTTATTTGTTAAATTATCACAATTAATTATTAAAGATAAGAAAGAAAGTCTTGAAATCACTTATCTTGATGAACGTATTATTAATTCAGCATCACTTGCTATCACTCAATTAGAAAAAGAAATGATATTACTATCAGATGTTGCAATGAGTTCATTTAGATTATCTTATCAATCTTTTGTTGAGCGTGATGTATCGAGAGTTGATGAAATACAACAAGGAATTGATAAAGCTAATCGTATAAGTCAAAATATTATCAATTATCTAATCAAGGTTTCCGCAAAATGTACTGTTCAAGAAGAACAATATATCTCCAATATTCATAATAGCATAGGTGATATTATGAGGATTGCGGAAATCGCCGATAACTTCACTAAATATACTAGAAATGAAGTTACCAAACATATTGAATTCTCAGATCAAGTTATGACTGAAATTAAAAATATGATAGGTGAAATTGAAAAACTTTATTCATTAACTAAAGATGTAGTAACTTCTAAAAATGACAAACTACTTATTCAAGTTGATGAAGTTGAAGAAGGTATTGATAATCTTCGTAAACGTTTAATTGATGCTCACATCGAACGTTTAAATAAAGGTATCTGTAAAGCTGAAAGTAGTGGTATTTTTATTAACCTAGTTTCTAATCTTGAACGTTTAGGTGACCACCTTACATATATAGCTCATTCAGTTATCGTATAAGTTATAAAAAACAAAAAGTTCACTTTTGTGAACTTTTTTAATTTACCTTTGCATTATTAACCATATTGGTTATATCAGTTAAATCATCATTAGTTATGTTTTTGTTAGAAAGTACTGTACCTTTAAACTTTACTTTATCACTTGCTTTTGGTAGTGGATAATATGTTTGCATTGCATAACTCCAATTTTTCAACCAATCACTACCATATTCTTCTTCGTTAAAATATAGCTTCCATTTTTCATCAACGGTTTGCCAATTTACAATCATATCATATGAAGCTTGGTATGGTGTACAATAACCAACAACCGATGAGTTCAAATATGCATTTTCTTTTTTTATCATGAAGTTAATGAATTTATGAGCAAGGTCTACATGACGGGCTTTTTTGGGAATTACTAAATTGTCCATAAAAGCAATGGTGTTGTCGGGAATATATATATCAAAGCTAATATCTTCTAGTTTAGTACCATTTTGCAATTCAATATAAAGTTGATCTAAGAAATCTCCTGTATACATATAAGCAAGATCTAAATTACCACTTGCTATTTGTTTTTTTAATTGGTCAGTACCCCATTGGTTAAACTTTGTTGATGTTAGAATTTTCTTACTTATGGCTATTGTATCTTTAGTTACAATGTTTGGACTCATATTTTGATAAAACATAGTTGTCGCATAAGTAAATCTTGGCACATTATACATACCTACCTTAGTACCACTTGGCAATAAGTCATGATTAAAGTAAGCTGCCCAACCATTATTATTAACAATACTTTCTTCCAATCCTTCTTTATTTTTATTGTACATCAAACCAAAGGTACCCCAAAGATATGGAACTAAATAACTTCTAGCATCTTCAAAAGTTAACTCTAATTGTTCAATGATAGCTTTAGCTCCTGGTAATAAATTGTTTTCATCATAGTTAGGGAGTTTGGAAAAATCAATTGGTTGAAGTAGTCCCTTATTATACATTTTTTCAACCATATAATCTGATGGAATTACTAAATCGTAAGCGGTTGTTCCACTTTTTATTTTTGAGTAAAACAACTCATTGCTTTCCGCAACACTAATTGAAACACTACAATTATATTCTTCTTCAAATTCTCTTACTAAATCTTCATTTATATATTCACCCCAATTTAGTAATAATAGTTGATTGTTATTTGCACAACTTGAAAGAGAAATAACACTAGTTAATAACAAAGCGATAAAACATATAATTTTAAAAAATTTCTTATCTAGCATTACTTTTCCCTCTTCTTTTCATTTTTGATTTTTAAAGCATTAACAGCTAAAAGGATTGCCATTGCGCCAAAAATAACAATACTATTAAACGCATAAACAGCAGGTGTTAAATCTTTTCTACCAATTGAGCCATAAATCCAAATAGATAAATTGTCAAACCCATTACCAGTAGTGAAATAGCTGATTACAAAGTCATCAAAACTCATCGTAAAGGCCATAAGAGCACCGGATAATACACCTGATTTTATTGCGGGGAGAACAACTTTCCAAATAGCTTTAATTGGTTTTACTCCAAGATCCAATGCAGCATCTATTAAATTAGGGTCCATTTTTTTTAATTTAGGTAAAACATTTAAAATTACATATGGAAGAGTAAAGTATACATGAGCAATTAATAATGTTGGAAATCCAAATATATATGGAAATATTTTCAACAATATTGAAAATATTAACATTAGACTGATGCCTGTTACGATATCCGCATTAAGTAGTGGGATATTGTTTAATAACATTATTAGTCTTTTTCTTTTCTTTGAAGAAAAATGAATACCTATAGCGATTAAAGTTCCAAGAATTACTGAACAAATGGTTGCAATAATACTAACTATAAAGGTATTAATAATTGAATTCCTTAACATACGATGTTTAAATATTTCTTTGTACCATTTTAAAGTAAATTCGCCAAATTCGTTTACACTCTTGTTAGAATTAAATGAATAAATAAAAATGATAAATATTGAAAGATACAACATTACTGCTACCATAATAACAGTTATTAAACCTAATAATTTTAAAATCTTTTTCAAAGTTGTATGATCTTTATACCCATACTCTTTCATTGTCGCAATGGGTTTATTACTGATAGGACTAAGTTTTTCCATTATAGTATTGTTTCTCCTTCCTTATCAAATTTATTAACTAAATAAATAGAAAGTAGAATCAAAACTAAAATCAAAATGGCAAGTAATGATCCTATGTTATAGTTCATATTTTTAAAGAATTGTTCAATTAAGTTACCAATCATTACGATATTACCCTTACCTAAAATTTCTGGAATAGCAAAGCCACTCATACAAGGTAAAAATACCATAACTGAACCCGTTACTACTCCTTTTAATGATAATGGCAAAATTACTTTTCTAAAAGTTTTAAATTCATCAGCCCCAAGATCTAAGGATGCTTCTTCTAACATTGGTTCAATTTTTTCAAGAGCAGTATAAATTGGCAAAATCATAAATGGCAAGTAGGTAAATACTAATCCAATAATGATTGCAAGTTCGCTCCCTGCAAGTCCTTTTGCATCTTCTTTTACCGTTATATTAAAAATGCTAGTAAATATATTATTAGGTTCCATTATATTAGCTAATGCTTGCGTTCTTAATAAAAGATTAGACCACATTGGCAATATTAGAATAGTTAGTAAAAGAAATTTATTTTTTAAATGTGATTTATATAAATAATATGCGGTAATATACCCAAGTAAAATACATATGACTGTTGATATAATTGAAAATTTCAAACTATTCAATAATGCAATAATTGTAGAGGGTTCTTTTAATTGGGCGAAATTTTTAAAGGTAAACTTTAATCCATCGGTATCAATTCCTTCAGTGTCTAAAAACATTAATATGAACATAAATATTGCTGGCGCAAGTGCTAACACATATAGCCATATTAAATAAGGTGTAGCCATTTTCTTTAATTTATTGTTCATTTTGCTTTACCTTCATTAAATGAATTTCATAAGGGTCTACACTAAGGCCGATGGTAGATGAAACCGGTACATCTTCATAGGCATGAATAACCATTTCCATTCCTAAAATATCTGCACATATTTCATAATATACGCCTTTAAAGATACTTGAAGTTACTTTACCTGTTAGTTTAGCTTTTTCTAAAGGTACTACATCCCAGTCTTCAGGTCTAATGACAACATCTACTTTTTCACCTTTTTCAAATTTATAACCAACACATTCAAAATCTTGATTCATAAATCTTACATGGTTTTCATCAATATAGATTCCTTCGATAATGTTACTTTCACCTATAAAGTTGGCAACAAAACGATTTATTGGTTCATTATATATATCCTTAGGGGTTCCAAGTTGTTGAATAATTCCACCATTCATGACAACGATACGATCACTCATTGTCATTGCTTCTTCTTGATCATGAGTAATAAAGATAAAAGTTATTCCTAACTTTCTTTGCATTTCTTTTAGTTCATATTGCATATCTTGTCTTAGTTTTAAATCAAGAGCTGCCATAGGTTCATCTAAAAGTAAGATTTGTGGTCTATTGATAAGTGCTCTGGCTAGGGCTACTCGTTGTTGTTGACCACCTGAAAGTAGATTTATACGCTTTTGTTCATAGCCTTCAAGTTTAACTAATTTTAGTACTCTTTTAGCTTCTTCTTCAATCTTCTTATCAAGATATTTTTTGATTTGTTTTTTAGTTACTTTATCACTCTTAGTTTCGTTTTTTATATCTTCTATAATCTTATCTTTTCCAAAGAATTCATATAGACTATTGAAGTCTTTATTATCTAAACCAAAAGATACATTCTTTATTACATTTAAATGGGGAAATAATGCATACTTTTGAAATACGGTATTAACGGGTCTTGCATATGGTTCTAATTCATTTACCACTTTATCATTTATTATAATTTCACCTTCATCAGGTTTTACGAATCCCGCAATCATTCTAAGGGTAGTTGTTTTCCCACAGCCAGATGGTCCAAGAATTGTCAAGAATTCATTCTCATATATTTGTAGATTTATATGATTTACTACTTTTTCATCATCAAAAACTTTAACTAAATCATTTAGTTCAATAAGTACTTTTTTCATTTAATTCTCCATTGTTATATTTATCTTTTTTGGTTTAAATTTTAACAAAGTAATTATATTCTTTTTTATAATTTAATCAAATAATATTATTTGAAAAAAGACCTATTTTAGGCTGAAAACGATTTCATAAATAGCAATTTATTTTAGTCATTTATTATATGAAAAAAGCAAGAAAGTAAATAGATACTTTCTTACTAAAATTGTTTAATTATAACCTCTGTATTCTTTAACAATAGCCACTCTAATTGTTCCAATTGCTTGTGAAAGCCGCTTACTAATTTTATGAAAATTAGCTACTCGATTTACTACTTTTTCATACTCTACCCTTTTAAAATGATAGTCCTCTATATATTCATAGCTTTGAAAACATTCATGGCAAACAAAGTTTCTTTCATTTCTAATTGAATTAAGTAATTCATAATCTTTATCGTCAAGATCAAAAGGGAAGATATTTCTGTGATCTAGTTCTTCAATCTTTGCAATTATTTCGCCTAAGTTCCATTTTTTAGTATCTTCTAAATTATAATTAAAATCACCAGGCTTAGCTATTGCATAAATAATTTTTAAGTCATGTTCAATACATTGACAGTTTTCAATTATTTCTCCTATTAATTGATATATATTTAGTTCATTCATATTGTTACTCACTTACTCCAAATATTTTTTTAGCGACCACTCTACAACTATCTTTAGCATAACCATAAGTATAAATGAGCGTATCTATCATTGCATCATATTCTTCATGAATGTATGGATTGCCAAAATCAACAAATATTGTAGGTGTTTCATATTTCATCCAACCATTCATCATATTTCTTGCAACAGTTCCCGATAGCGTTATTTGATTTGTTCCATACCATTGTGAACATCCTATCGTACATATTATCGCATCATATACCTTGCTTTTGGCAAGATTCTTTATAGCGCTACAACCTGGATCAATAAACTCAGTAACTTCCGCATATTTGGCAAGTTCATTGGTAAATTTCCCGATAATATCTGTTTTTATTTGTTTAGCAATAACTATATGAGCAATTTTTAAATACTTTTTAGATAAAGGCAAGATGTTTTTTCTATCTCTATAAACTTTGACAGATTTTTCTACTACTTCTCTAGCAATTTTTTGATGTTCTTCTATATCAAATTTTATATTAGTAGATATATTATGACACTCATTTACAAAACTAATAACTCTATATGCTCTATTCACTAAGATATCCAATTTCAAAATCCCTTTATCGATTAATTCAGACATTTTCATAATAAATTCCTCATCAGGATGTGCAAACAATAAACAATCGCCGCCACTCATTAAAAATCGGGCACAAGCTTCATAGTAATTGATATATCCACAAAAACCACTCATTTCTGTAGCATCTGATATTATAAGTCCCTCAAAACCTAATTCATCTTTTAGTAACTTAGTCATTAATCTATATGAAAGGGTTGCGGGAGGATAAAGATTAGTTTCTTCATCTTTTTCATCATAACATGGTAACGCAATATGTCCAATCATTATTGATTTAATGTTTGAGTTAATAATTTCTTCATATACTTTTTTGTAACTATTGTTCCATTCTTCTTTTGAAAGAGGATTTATTGGAGTAGTTAAATGATGATCAAATAGACAAGCTCCATCGCCAGGAAAATGCTTTGCAGTGGCAATTAAGCCATTATCATGTAAGCCTAGAATGTACTGTTTTGTGTATTTAATTACTTCTTTATAATCTTCACTAGCACTTCTTATTGAGGTTATTGGTGAAAAATGATTTTTTAAAATATCTACACATGGTCCAAAAGTCCAATCGTATAACGCTTCTCTTGATTCTATTGCGGCAATTTTTCCTGTTTCGTACGCTAATCTTTCTTCTTCTGTTTAACAGATTGCTCGAATTGATGGAAATTCTGTAGTTCCTAAAATTGCTGTCCCAGGTCCAGCTTCCATATCTGATGCTATCAACACTGGGTGATTTACTTTTTTTATTTTAGTAATCAACTTTTTAGCATTTTCAATAGTAGTGGGATGTACAAATGCACAATATGTATCATATATCCTTTCATCTCATTTCGATAATTAGGACATACAACAATCTTTAATAGTTGTTCAACTGAAAGCTGTTTCACCTTTTCTAATAATTTTCCATTTTTAGGTATTTGATATTTCATTATTTTCTCGTTGTTTTTCATTTAACTCTTTCTTAATTTGTTGTAAAAACTTAACCTCTTCTTCGGTTAGTTTCTTTTTTATTATTATGTGTTCTCGATTAGTATCAGTAGTTATGATGATGAATCGTTTGTTTTCTTCAACCTTTTCGATTGTTCCTTCTTCTTCATAACAACGATTTCGTTTATTAGCAGTTAGTTTATATTTCCACACACTACTTTCTTCCAGTTTATTTATTGACCATTTTACTTCACCTTTTAACCCTAAACTATAATCATGAAATAACCACCAAAAAATGTATATGATATAAGCTAATGTTGAAAAAATGTATAATAGCAATCCAAAGAAGTAGTCATACCAGGTAATCACTCTTCCATATCCGTAAAATGCTAAATAAGTCGCGACAATTACTGCCAGAATCCAAAGTATTGCATATGTTAACAACTTATTTATCTTTTTCCTAAAATTTATATATATTCTGTCTTTAAATTTAATTATGTATTTTATCATTATATACATACGTCATCATCCCTCTACTATTTTATCCTTCTTTTCAGTATTGTTGAAAAGTAATATTACTATACCAATAAATAAACCCACTAATGTAGGGCATATCCAACCCAAGCCATACTGTGAAAGAGGGAGTATTTTTCTTATAAATTCGAGTGGCTTTACTAAATGGATTGAATTTAAAAAATCAGCAGGTAATGCACAACAAAAATCATATACTGCGCCAATTATTGTGAATCCGATTGTCCATTTATAGATTATCTTACTATTGTTAAATAATTTCCCAAATAATGCTAGCAAAATTAATACTATTGCTAGAGGATATAAAAACATTAATACTGGTATTGAAATTTTAATAATTGAACTTAATCCTAAGTTAGCAAGTGTAAACGATATTGCGCTAAATATATACACCCAAACTTTGTAACACGGGCCTTTAGGAAATATTGTTGTAAACATTTCTGAACAACTTGTAATTAAACCAATTGCGGTCTTAAGGCAAGCAACAGTAACCATTATTGCTAAAATAATCAAACCACCTTTACCTAAATAATATTCGGCAATTTGTGCAAAAGCTGCACCACCATTTTCAGCGGGTTCTAAAACATATCTACTACGAACTCCAATAAATGTCACCGCAACATATATAACCGCCATTAATACGCAACTAATAATACCTGATTTTAGGGTGCTTTTCGCAACAACATTCTCATCTTCCACGCCAAGACCATATATTACTTTAACTACTACTATACCAAAAGCAAGACTTGCTAAAGCATCCATTGTATTGTAACCTTCAAGAAAACCAGTCATAAATGGTTTTGTTATATAATTACCCGTTGGTTCAATTGTTAGATTTTGATTTGTTTTAGTAAATATTACTACTATTACTAAAATGGCTAAGAATACCAAAAATATTGGATTAAGAATCTTACCTATCCATGTTAAAATCTTACCTGGATAAAGTGAAAGTATTAATGCTACTGTAAAAAAGACAATTGAAAATATTAATAGATATAACCATAAGTGTTCATCACTTGGTATCAATTGTTCAAGACCTACCGTAAAAGATGTAGTAGCACATCTTGGTATTGCAAAAAATGGTCCTATTGTTAAATATAAAGCAAGGGTGAAAAACATTGCATATGGTCGACCTGCCTTACTTGATAGTTCATACAAGCCATCACTTTTACTAATTCCTAGTGCGGCAACACCAAGTAAAGGTAATCCAACACCCGTGATTAAAAAACCAAAAATTGCAAGCCATGCATTACTTCCTGATAATTGTCCCATTAAAACTGGAAAGATTAGGTTCCCAGCTCCAAAAAACATACCAAAGAGCATGCTACCAATATAAATGTAATCTCTAACTGTTAATTTCTTCTTCATTATTTTTTGTTTGTTCCTATCCTCTTTAATTATTTATCATATTATAACAAAATATTTATTTTTTTTCTAATTTTAAGATATATTTATTCATAAATCTTTCCAACTCTCTAATATTTCTTCAATTTCTTCTAAATTATTATTATAATATATTGCGGCAACCATTGCTTCAACAGCTGTTGCAATATATTTATGTGGACTCTTACCTTTTTTATGCACATAATCATAGTCTTTTCTTATTTTATCATCATCTTCATCTAAGTCAATATATTTTATTAAATCATATTTGGAAGCAATTCTAACAAGTTTTTCATCTGTAATGTATTTTTCTATTTCTTTTGAATATTTTTTATTTTCACATTCATTGTATAACATTTTTGCATATACAAATTTTATTATAGCATCACCCAAGGTTGCTAAATTTTTATTGTCATCGCAACATGAACGATTATGCTTTTCGCAATAATTTTTATACGAACTGTCAGTAAGGGCAATTTTTATATATTTTTCTTCGTTTTTAAAATATTTTTGGAATATATCAATATCTTTTTTTTATTATTCATACTATATCACCTAATCTATATATACTTTAAGTTAGTTAAAAATACTTCAACATTTATATAATCGATGCTTTCAATTTTTTTATTTTGTCCTCTATATAAAACATACTTACCAACAATGGTACCATATTTGTTTTCAATTAGCTCACATTTGTCTTTATCAACTAGAAAACGGATTTGTCTATCATCAATTTTATCACTATGTTTTATCTCGTATAATTTACAAGTGTTAGTTGATTTATCATAAATTATCATGTCATATTCTCCCCCCGCATCAAATTTGAATTTAAACGCTTCTTTATTCTTAGGGATTACCTTATTTACTTCTAATAAAACTATTTCTTCCAACATTCTTCCTTTAACATCCGTTAATACTTTATTTGTAATATATTCTTTATCACTTTCTGAAAGTGATTTGAAATATTCATCTTGCAACAGTGAATAAACTAACGCTTTTGTTATTGAATATCTCATTCCCGGTTGCGAAAAAATGTAGTAATCTACCTTTTTACCACTTTCGTATCGATCAGGACAATTTACTATTAAATCAAGCATTAATAAATATTTTTTTATTTTATCAACACATTCTTGTGTAATTTTTACTTTCGTTTCATTTTTTTCTTTGATATCAAGTAAAGATTTTAATCTTTTTATAACGCTCGTTTTATCAATTTCTTCTAAAGCATACGCTATTGAAGATGGTACATCATGTAAAAGCAGATTTCTTGCGGAACCTAGATCGTGTGATTTAAATTCGTCTTCAATTACTTTTACTAAAAAATCATGATTTATATTTTCAACTATCCGATTAATAGCATTTGTAAGTTCACCTTTATTGTACAATTCTTTTAACTGATTAAAGTATTCTCCAAAATGATCATTTTTTAACGTGTGTTGAATATTTCTACTAATTGATGTGTCAATATATTTACGTGTTGTTTCATCATTTCTAAATGAAATATCATTAAGTTGAATATCAGGATCATCAAAAGTCATATTTTCCATTTTTAGTGTTCCACCATATTCAATATAACTATCTATTGAATGAATATTTAGTAATTTTTCATATTCGCGATAAGAAATAAATGAGGTATGTATCATTATACATCTATCATATAACTCATCTCTATTTGCCATTACAAAACCTAATGAGTCTGTCCCTGATAAAACTATTTTCATTCCAAACATACTAAATATATCTGATAATACACTTGCAGTGTTAATGAAATCTGCTAATAAGGTTATTTCATCAATAAATATATATTTATATCCTAATTTATGAAGATTATATAAGTCTTTTGTTAAATTAGCCATAGTATCTGTAGTTTGAATTTTGATGTAGGCTACTTGTTGAAGTGGTAATTCTTTTAGCATTTGAAAAATTAGTGTGGTTTTACCGGTTCTTCTTAAACCATAAAGAATACAAATCTTACCTGTATAATCACCATCAATGAATTTCTTTAATAGTTCATAGCAATCTCTTTTTCTATATTTTGCTACACCATTATAAAAATTATTAAGTCCATCACCTACAACAACATTAGTATGATAAATATCATCATATTTAAATATTGTTTCTGCAACCATATCTGTACGTGACTTTAACTTATTACACATATCTATATATTTATATGTGTGTTCTTTTGTGCTATCATTTTCATAGTTTTGATATGTTCTAAGCGAAACACCTAAATAATTTGCGCATTCAGTTTGAGTTAAACTTTGTGAAATTCTTAATTCCTTAAGTTTCATCTTCAATCACCTCATTTATATTATACCATACTTTAATAAATATATTTATGCAAATTGCATATTTTTGCGTATTTTTGCATAAACATGATAACTAAATAACCCGATAACAATATCGGGTTAAATTTATATTTAAATATACTAGTTACAATCATTATTGAGAAGCTATACTCAAAAGACATACATCTACATCACTTTGTGAAGTATTTGAAAAAAATCTTCTACCATTATTTACATCAGCTAGAGGTTCAAGACTTTTAATTTCATTAACACTTGTTGTTATTGAGCTACCACCCGATGTACAAAATGGAATAATTGATTTGTTTTTAAAATCATAAGTTTCCAAAAATGTGTACATTATTTTTGGCATTTTACCCCACCAAATAGGATATCCAATATAAATAGTATCGTATGAACTTAGATCAATATTTATTTGAGTAAACTCTGGTCGTGCAGTATCGTCGTTTTGTTCTTGATTTGCTCTACAATTATTATTGCTGTAGTTTAAATCTTCTGAAGTATATGGAATTACTGGTTTAATTTCAATAATATCACACTTAAGATTTGTTTGTATTTGTTGTGCTACTTTTCTAGTATTGCTGGTTGCAGAAAAATATAACACAATGCTACTACTCTTTGTATCAACAATATCATCATTGTTACTAGAGTTGTTAGACCCTTTAGGATTTGACCCCGTTTTTGTGCATGAAAACAAAAACATTAGGCATTTATAGCTATATTAATATCTTCTGAAGAATAT
>DPOU01000002.1 GCA_003539625.1 Acholeplasmatales bacterium | reverse complement strand
CAATTTTATAAAGAACCAAAAGTATGAAAAATATTCATACTTTTTATTTTTTTACTAAAAATAATATTGAGGTGAAATAATGGAAAAAACCAACGAATTAAATAAATTTCTATCATACATACATATGGGTAATTCAATATACCGAATATATTATAAAGAGGCTGTAAGTTTGAAAAATGAAAAGTTAACAGATTTAATAGTATCAATATCAGAAGCGTTCAAAAAGCATGAAGAAACAATAACAAAAGAAATTGAAAAATATGGTGAAAAAGCAACCGAAAGCTTAACAATGGCGGGATTAATTGGTGTGTATAAAGAAAAAATGAAAAACTTTAAAGATGATTTTGTTGTTGTAACAAGTGCAATAAAAGCAACTAATATGGGTTTAATTAGTTCTTTAAAATTTGTTAGTGAAAATAAGGCTCTACCAAAAAGTACGAAAAAGTTACTATTTAAAGTGATAGATGATTATGTACAAATAATTGATGAATTAAAAAATTATTTAACAGAAAAATATAGTTAGTAAAAAAGGTAATTAGTGTTACCTTTTTTTAAAAATATGTTATAATAAACAATGAGGCGATAATATGTATATGCATGATCAACATGTCCACAGTAAATATTCAATGGATTCAAACGAAGAATTAGAAAAGTATTATCAAATAGCAGTTTCTAAAGGTTGTAAATATTTTATCACAACTGAACATTATGATTTGGATTTAGTTGAGCACAATTGTGAGTGGACCGTAGATTTTAAAAATCTTAAGAGTGAATTAGCTAATTTACACAAGAAATATCCTAGTGTAGTTAATCTTTTAGGAATTGAAGTTGGTTATCAAAAAAGATATTTAGATCGTATTAATGAGATTTTGAGTAAAGAATCATTTGACTTAATTAATCTAAGTATTCATAGTAATGACTATGTAGATTATTATTGGCCTAAATATTATTTAAAATATGGAGTTAATGAAGTAATGAACGCATATTTTGATCAAATGATAGAGGCTACATCAAACTTTCAAAACTATGATGTATTATCACATATTGATTATGCTTTTAAAACAACATATTTAATGGATGAAACCAAAACCACTAAACTATCAATCTATGAAGATAAAATCAAGAAAGTATTGAATAATCTAATTAAAAACGATAAAACGTTAGAATTAAATACTAAAGTACAACAAGCAATTGGTGATATTGAACACACTAAATATTTGTTAAAATTGTATAAATCATTAGGGGGAGTTAATCTAACAATTTCTAGTGATGCCCATAACTGTGAAAGATATTTGTCAGGTGTAGAATACTACCAACAAATTGCTAGAGAATGTGGATTTGATCATTTAGTATATTTTGTTAATAGAAAAAGATATAATTATCAAATAAAGTAGGAGGTTTTAATGACTGAAAAAGAATTTAGAAGATTAGTAACAGATTTAGAAATTCAATCTGATGAAAGACAAAAATTAAATGAATATATGGATCTTGTAAACAACATTTTAACGCAAGCCCATTTTAATCATTGCCAAGTAATAGAATTAAAGAAGGCGGGTTCTTGGGCAAAAGGAACAATGTTGAATGATACCGATGAAATAGATTTAATGGTAGTCATTAAATTATCAGAAGCAAAACCGTTTGTTTTAGAAAATGAAGCTGTTTTAAATGCTATAACTAATGCATTTATTTATAATTTAGATACAGTTCAAAAATTAAGTGATATTACAAGGAACCAAGTTCGTAATTGTATAACAGTGAAAATGAATAATTTTAAAGTAAACTTATACGTTAGATACGAAGAAGGTGAATATTCACTTAAAAATGATGAATTACAAATTCAATTTACTGAAATAGCCAATCGTGATTATACATATTTTAGAAATGCTTTAAAAATAATAAAATATTATAAAGTATCACAAAATATTAATATATCAGGTTATATTTTAGAAATACTTCTATACTATTCTTTGAATGAATATTTCAAAGATAATCGCTATGAAGACTACTTGAGTGGTTTCATTAAAGCAATTGATGACTTTTTAAAAGGTAAAAAAATAGAAGTATCTAGCGATATATATGAAAAATTAAATATAAATCCTGAAACAAAGATAAAGAAAAATTATATGATATTGGATGTAGCTAATTCTAATAATAATTTAACTGACAATATGAGCGAAGTTGCATTAGGTGAATATCGTAAATTGAAAAAAGTGTTATCAAAATTGGTAGATACTAAAGCAGTACTTACAACAAGTAATGCCATTGTAAAACTAAACATAAATCCAACACCAATAAAAGATAGTGATGAATATGCTTGGAGTTACAAAATTGAAAATAGTGATTTTACAAGTAATGGCGGATCATATCAAAATAATCCTGAACAACTTTTAACCGCAATGTATAAAGGATTATATAAAGGTTTACGTGCAATAGTAGATAACAACTTAAATCGTAAAAATGTTGAAATTATTTGTAATAAATCAAATATTCTAAAAATAAATGAAAATGTATCTGATGAAAACAAATCAAGAATTAAGAATATTGAGGCATATATAGATAATAATGGAATTGTAATTAAATTTACTAGTGGTAATTAATATTATTTTTTATAAGAATCGACAAAATTTAAATAAAAAATTACATATCACTTTAATTTTTCAAACAAAAGTGGTATAATAAGTCGAATAAATCAGTAAAGGAGATTATTTATGGGTAGAGCACATGAAGTTCGTGCTGCATCAATGGCAAAAACTGCCGCAGCAAAATCAAAATTAAATAACAAATGGAGCCGCATCATATATATGGCTGCGAAGTCAGGTGTGCCAGATCCAGATCTAAACCAAAACTTAAAGAAAGAAATCGAAAAAGCTAAGAGAGAACAAGTTACTGCCGATGTTATTAAAAGAGCAATTGATAAAGCAAAAGGTGCTAATCAAGAATCTTATGATCCAATGACATTAGAAGGTTTCGGACCAGGTAACTCAATGTTTGTAATTGAATGCTTAACTGACAACCATAACCGTACACAAACTGCTGTAAAAGTAGCTTTACAACGTTGTGGAGGAAAGATTGCGGGAAGCGGAAACGTTACACATATGTTCAAAAACACTGCTATCTTTTCAGTTGATTTTATGAGTGAAGAAGAAGTTCTTGAAACTTTATTAATGGCTGATTGTGATGTTGAAGATATTTCTTCAGAAGATGGTGTTGTTACTGTAACTGCTCCAAGTAGTGAATATGGTAAAATTAGAGAAGCTTTAAAAGCTGTAACACCTGAAGGCAAAGATTTCTTAGAAGATACTGTTTCTTGGGTACCACTAAATCCAATTGAACTAAATACTGAAAAAGAAAAAGAACAATTACAACGTTTATTGGATTTACTTGAAGAAGATGATGATGTTCAAGACGTATATCATAACATTGTTGGCTTAGAACCTGAAGAAGCAGAAGAGGAATAATTAATAAGTCAAATCCCTTGCATTAATATGTAGTTTTTGCTATAATATTAGTGCATTTGATGCAGGTATAGTATAACGGCTATTATACCGCCTTGCCATGGCGAAGATGCCGGTTCGATTCCGGTTACCTGCTCCATAATAGTAAACTAATCTCGATACAATCAATGTGTCGAGATTTTTTCTTTTTGTAATGGCTTA
Source organism: Acholeplasmatales bacterium (assembly GCA_003539625.1). GTDB lineage: Bacteria > Bacillota_I > Bacilli_A > ML615J-28 > CAG-313 > CAG-313. The sequence continues at coordinate 36,679 of DPOU01000002.1, read as the reverse complement.
AATCTTCATGCTATTTTTTAACAATTTCCTTTCTTTTACTAATCTAAAGAATGTTCCTCTAGATACTCCTATTAATTTAGTTGCTTCAATATTAGTTAATTTTCTATTAATATATTTATCCAATATATTAATAGCGTTAGGTGGTAGAGTAGCTTTTGGTCTACCAAACTTAACACCTTTTTCTTTTGCTATTCTAATACCTTCAGCTTGTCTTTGTTTAATATTAATCCTTTCGTTTTCAGCAACAAAACTAAGTACTTGTAATATAATCATCAACAACTTCTAAAACAATATGGTTTTTATTATGAACTATATAATTCACAATTTAAGTAGAATTTAGTTAAACAAAAATTTCATACATAGGATAAAATATGAATATAAATATATAAAGAATGAATTTAAATGAATAGAAAATAATTAAGTCAAAATCATTGGAAATACTATTTGATACTTGAAAAAAGATTTATGAAGTCAATAGAATATGTTGAACTTTATAAAGATAATTTTGATGCCTTTTCTATGCACTTTTAATCCAATCAATTGAAATAATAATTGGAAATTCAGTTTTCAAATTCAAATTAATTTTATAATAAATTTTTACAAACCATAAATGTTTTTAAAGAACCCAGAATTGTAACTATCTTAATTGTTAGTTACAATTTTTTATTGCCTATTAATTAAACATTAGTGTATCAGTAATGTAATATGAATAATTTAAAATACTGGTGAAAAACTGTAATATATAATATCAAACCAAATTAAAATGCTTGACTTCGGTTGAATATCGAAATCAAGCATTATTGATATAAAATTATTTGTTTTAATTAGTTTTCATTTTCTGTTACAGTAAGCTTAGTAATTTCTTCGCTTATTGCTTCACATAGATTATTTTTTTCCATATTGTAAGCTTGTTTAACACAGTTATAAACAGCTGCAGCTTTACTACTTCCGTGTCCTTTAACAATTGTTTTAGAACATCCTAATAAAACAGCTCCACCATAGTTGTTATAATCCATAAAACTCTTAATATTCATTATATCTTTTTTTAGTAATAATGCTCCTAGTTTATTTTTAAAACTAGCCATAAAAGTAGATTTTAATAACTTTAATAATTCAAGACAAGCACCTTCGGTAGATTTAATTAGAACATTACCGCTAAATCCATCGCATACTACTAAATCATAAGAACCACTTAATAAATCTCTACTTTCCATATTACCTACAAAGTTAACAGAAGGAGTTTCTTTTAATAATTGATATGTTTCTTTTCGAAGAAGATCACCTTTTTCTTCCTCAGTACCTACATTCAATAAAGCAGTTTTAGGGCTTTTAATGCCATAGGCTTTTTCCATATATAAACTACCCATGATAGCAAATTGTTGCAAATATAAAGGAGTACAATCAACATTGGCACCACTATCGCAAACACCAACAATACCATGATTCATAGTTGGTAAAAGCGGACAAAAGGCAGGTCTTTTAACCCCTTTAATACGGCCGATTTTCATAACTGCCCCCGCAAGTATTGCACCCGTTGAGCCGATGCTAACTAAAGCATTAACTGATTCGTCATTTTTAAGTAGTTCAAATGATTTGTATAAAGAACTATTTGTTTTATGTCGTATTGCATCAGTAGGCTTGTCGTTACAAGTTATTTCATCAGGGGCGTGTACAATAGAAACTCTTTTTTTATCATATTCAAGTTTGCTAAGTTCATCGTTAATTTTTGCCTCATCGCCAACAAAAATAATTTCAATATCGTCTATTTCGTTAATAGCTTTAATTGCCCCTTCTATATTTACAGTAGGACTTTTATCGCCACCTAAAGTGTCTACTAAGATTTTTATCATATAATGTTACCTCATTTCTAGTATATTTTATCACTAAAAAATAAATTAGTCAAATTTAACAAAAAGACAAATGCAAATATAGTGATATTTTAATATAGTTTGACAAATTTTGTCGTAAATGTTAAAATATATGTATCACTAAAATAAAAAGGATGGAAGGATTTATATGTTAATATTATTTACAGACACGGATACTGATACTACGCCAGAAATAGCGAAGGAATATGGCTATAATTTAATTAGTATGCCGTACTCAGTGGGGGGGGAAGAAATTTTCCCATATGAGGATTTTGAAGTTTTTGACTATCAACCCTTTTATGCGAAATTAAGAAAAGGTACAATACCTAGTACTTCAGGAATATCTCCAAGTAAGTATATGAATTATTTTGAACCACATTTTCAAAATGGTGATGATATTTTATATGTACATTTTTCTACACAATTAAGTGGTACGTTTAACGCAATGAATATTGCGGTGGATGAACTACTTGAAAAATATCCTGATCGTAAGTTTTATACAATTGATACCAAAGCTATTACAATTTGTAGTTTAAATATTGTAAGAGAAATAGGCGACTTATATAAGCAAGGCAAAACAATTGATGAAATTATGGATTGGGCAAAAGAAGAAGTCGATAAATTTGCAATATATTTTTACGCAGATGATTTGAAGTTCTTCCAAAGAAGCGGAAGAGTTAGTAATTTTAAAGCTATAGTAGGTGACTTTTTCGGTATAAAACCAATTATAAATATTGGTAGCGATGGTAAAATGGTATCTATTGGAAAAGGCAAAGGTCGAATAGGTGCTCTTAGAAAAATTATAAGTTACGTTGAAGAATTGCAAGAAGATATAAAAGATCATCGTGTTATCATTGGTCATACGGATGCATTAGAAATTGCCGAAATGCTTGCAGAGATGTTAAGAGAAAAATTTGGACAAGATTTAAACATAGAATTTGTAATAGTAAACCCAACCGCAGGAAGTCATTGTGGGCCAGATGGAATTGGCGTTTCATTCCATGCAAAGCATAGGTAGTTAGTATGATAGAAGTAATCGAAGTTAAAACAAAAAAGCAAATTAGAGAGTTTATAAATTTTCCATTAAATTTATATAAAAATAATCCTTATTTTGTACCACCACTTTACATCGATGAAAAAAAGCTATTTAATAAAAACTACATATATAACGATCAAGCAGAAGCAGTTTATTATAATGCCTACCTAGATGGAAAAATTGTTGGCCGGATTAGTGGAATATTACAACATGCTAGTAATGAAAAATGGAATCAAAAACGCGTTAGATTTACTAGATTTGATTCTATAGATAATCAAGACGTCGCAAATGCTCTTTTTAGTAAAGTAGAAAACTGGGCAAAAGAACACCAAATGGAAGAAATAGTTGGACCTCTTGGTTTTTCAGATCTTGATAGAGAAGGCCTTTTAATTGAAGGCTTTGATGAACTTTCAACATTTGAAGAACAATATAATTATCCATACTATCAAAAACTTATAGAAAATTATGGATTTGTCAAAGAAGTCGATTGGCTTGAAAGAAAACTTAAAGCACCTAAGGTAATTGATGAAAGATTAGAACGAGTAAGTTCATATATGATGAAAAAATGCAAATTAAAATTTGTTGAAGTAAAAAGTACAAGACAATTTTTAAAACAATATAGTGATGCTTTATTTGAAATAATAGACACTACTTATGATAATTTATATCAAACTGTGCCATTTACCGATGCTATGAAAAAGATGATGATTGATAATTTTAAATTAATCATTAATATTAAATATGTTGCAACAATCGTAGATGAAAATAATCGTGTTGTATGTTTTGGAATATGTTTCCCATCAATTGCGAAGGCTTTACAAAAATCAGGTGGTAGACTTACAATACCAGCCATGTTCAGACTTCTAAAAGCTTTGAAAAAACCTAATATTATTGATTTAGGTTTAATTGGTGTTCTACCTGAATATCAAATGAGGGGAATTAGTACTGCCATTATTGCCGCATTGCAAAAAATGATTTCTGATGGAAACATTGAATATGCAGAAACTAATTTAAACCTTGAAACAAACAATAATATTCAAAACCAATGGAAAAACTTTGATGGTGAAATTCATAAAAGAAGAAGATCTTTTGTAAAGAGAATAAACTAAAAACTAATCCTGGATAAAATCCAGAATTAGTTTTTTATTTCACAAAAAAGTAATACTTTAGAAAAAATTAAACAAATCTTTCGACAAAGTTCACAAAACTATCACTTTAGTGTGCTATAATGCTAGTGAATGTATATGTTGGTGTCAATGCATATATATTCCATATATAAATCCTCTTTAATAGTGAAAAGTAACCACCTTAAATGGTTACTTTTCTTTTTTATTTAAGTTTATTAATTATATTGTTGTTGCCAAATATATATACGTGATCATGGGCTTTAAAAACATATTCAGCATTTGGAAAATTAACTTCGTTATTAGACAAAACTGCTATTACATTAATATTGAGTTTTTTGCGAACATTTAATTCTAAAAGATTTTTATCAATCCAACTTTTTGGAACTTCAACTTCGTATATACTATATAAACTTGATATTCTTAAATAATCTAATAAATTTTGGGCATCGCATTTTGTAGCAATTTTTTCAGCGATATCTTTTTCAGGATATACTATTTCATCAGCGCCTGCCATTCGTAGAAATTTTGCTTGAATGTCACTATTAGCTTTTGAAATAATGTATTTCGCACCTAAATCTTTTAAATGAGAAGTTATTTCTAACGATGCTTGAAAATTTTGCCCTATTGCTACAATACACGCATGATAATTTGGAACCCCAAAATCTTTTAACGCAGCGATATTCATACAGTCAACAATATATATGTTTTCAAAATCATTTGACAAAGCATCAACGACTGATTTGTTAGAATCAACGATGCATACTTCATTACCCATTTCTTGTAACTTGTATGCTAAATGTTTTCCAAATTCACCAATACCAATAATTAAAAATGATTTCATATTAACCTACCAATACCTTTCCTTCTGGTTTTTCTAAATAAATATTTTCTGACTTTTTCAATAATAAATCAAACAGTGAGAATGCGCCCAATCTTCCAACATACATCAAAAATGTGAGTATTAATTTTGTGGCAACGCACGCATAACTAGATAATCCAAGTGATAAACCTACAGTACCAATACCTGAAATAACTTCAAATAATACACTTTCAAACATTACATTGGGTTCAATAGCACAAATAACAAGTGTTGAAATAATGGTTATAATCAAATATGCTAAAACCAATGCACTTGATTGTTTAACAATATTATTATTAACCCGTCTTTTAAATAAGACAATTTTATCTTTACCTCTAGCTAGGCTAACAAGGTTTGCGATGACAACAACTATTGTAGTTACTTTGACTCCACCAGCGGTTGATCCTGTAGATCCACCAATAAACATTAGTACCATTGTCAGTAGTTTCCCAGAACTTGTTAAATTGTTTAAATCTAGTGAATTGAAACCGGCAGTTCTTGGACTAACAGACAAAAATAGTGCATTCAGTATTTTCTCATTAAAAGGTAGATATGTAAATTTGCCGGCATTACCAAAATTTGTAAATTCGAAAATAAAATAAAATATAGCGGGAACTAATATTATGATGCCATTAAATACTAAGACAATTTTAGAATGTAATTCGTATTTTTTGAATTTTAAACCATGGTCGAAGAAATCTGACCAAACAACAAAGCCTAATCCACCAAAAATAATTAATAGCATTATAGTTGATAGTACAATCCAATCACTTTGATAGTTAATGAGTGACACTCCAAATAAATCAAATCCAGCATTACAAAAGGCAGAAACAGAATGGAAAATACCAAAATATATGGCTTTGCCAATTTCCATATCAGAACTGAATCTAAGTGACAAAATGATTGCGCCAACAATTTCACAAAAAAGAGTGAGAAGAATAATTCGTTTTATTAGATTTGTAACGCCTGAAATTGAATAGCTTCCTGCAGATTGCATCAACACTGTTCTGTGATAAATGCCAATATTCTTTTTAAACATCATAAGTATAAGGCTTATAATTGTCATAAAACCAAGACCACCAATTTGAATTAGGACTAAAAGCACAATTTGACCAAATGTACTCCAATTAGTGGTAGGGAATGGTATTAATCCAGTTACACAAGTAGCAGATGTTGCGGCAAACATCGCGTCATACCATTCAATTTTTTCTGTAATATTTTTGGATATAGGTAAAAGCAATAATATTGTTCCAATTAAAATAGTAATAAAATATCCTAGAAACAATATACCTACAATCGAAAGATGGTGTTTTTTCATAAGGTATCAACCTCCGTATTATTTATTTTTTACTTTTTCAATCGCAAAAACAATTGGTGGAACAATTAGTAATTGTATTAAAATACCAGGCCAGGCTTTAATAAATGCTCCTGATAAAAAGGCTTTAAAACCGAAAGATACATTAGAATTACCCAAAGCAATAAAGTACATTGTAATACCCCAAATAACTCTACCAATCAACATTGCAATAATAAGTGTTAAATACATTACTAGCCAATTATTCATTTTTGTTTTTTGAAGTAATTTATAAATTATCCCTGAAACAAAACCATATGTTGCAAGTTCAAAAGACATGGCGATACCAGTGGGAAAGATTGGTGGCATTCCAAACATTACATGTCGTAAAAGGGGTGCACAAAATCCTATTACTAATCCATAGGGCCATCCAATAACAAATCCACATATGATAATAGGCAAATGCATAGGTAGTATCATTGAACCAATTGAAGGTATTTGGCCAGTGAAAAATGGTAGGACTAATGCTAGGGCAAGAAAAATACCTGATGCGCAAATATTAAAAATTGTTTTCTTTTCTGATTTCATATTGCCTCCTATATAACTAAATAAATTATATAACAAAACCTGTCGTAAGTCAACTTTCATGAACTTGCAACGTGTGTAGTAAATAAAATGCGTAAGCGCTTGCAAATATTATATGAAAATGGTATAATATGGTTGTTAAAAATTAATAATAGGTAAGGGAAAGGTGTGTAATTAAATGGCTTATATTAATTATTCTCGTGAATTGTTAGACAGATTCTGTATGGAAGCTTTCCAAAAATTTGGATTTACAGAACAAGAAAGTAGAATTATTTCTGATGTTTTATTAATGTCAGATGACTTTGGAATTGAATCACATGGTATGCAACGTTTAGTTCGTTATCACAAAGGTATTGAAAGTGGCCTTATCCATGTTGACGCAAAACCAGAAGTAGTATTTGAAACTCCTGTATCAGCAGTTATCGATGGTCATTCTGGAATGGGACAACTTCTTGGTCACTATGCAATGGAATTAGCAATCGAAAAGGCAAAAAAATCAGGTGTTGGTATTGTTTCAGTTCGCAATTCCAACCACTATGGTATAGCTGGATATTATGCTAGAATGGCTATGGATCAAGGATTAATTGGTTTTTCTTGTACAAACTCAGAAGCAATAATGGTTCCAACTTTTGGTAAAAAAGCAATGTTAGGTTCTAACCCAATTGCTTGCAGTGCTCCTGCAGAACCTTATCCTTTCTTCTTTGACGCATCAACAACAGTTGTAACACGTGGAAAATTAGAAATGTATAACAAAATGAATAAACCTATACCAACAGGTTGGGCTGTTAATAAAGAAGGTCAATCTTCAAATAGTGCTAGTGAAGTATTAGGTAATATTAAAGCACATGAAGGTGGCGGCATTGTTCCACTTGGTGGTGATACTGAACAACTTGGCGGTCATAAAGGTTATGGATATGGTATGCTTTGTGAATTATTCTCATCTATTTTATCACAAGGTATGACCTCTGCTCATACTATGCAAAATGGTTACTCAGGAATTTGTCATGGATTTATGGCAATCAACCCTGCTTTCTTTGGCGATCCAAATGAAATTAAAGCTCATTTCAGTGAATATTTAACTGAACTTAGAGAAAGCCCTAAAGCTAATGGCGCAACAAGAATTTACACTCATGGCGAAAAAGAAATGGAAGCAATCAAAAAGGTTAGAGAAAACGGTATTCCAGTAAATGAAAATACAGTAAAAGAAATGATTGCAATGGCAGAATATTTAGGTATGGACGTTAAAGCATACTTTGGCGATTTCAAACCAAGCGATAGCAATTTCAAGAGTAGTTACTAAAATAAAGGAGAAAGAAAATGGCAGAAAAAACAGTATACGAAAGAAGTCTTGAACTTCATGAAAAAAATCATGGTAAAGTAGAAGTAATTTCAAAAGTAAAAGTTGAAAATCGTGAAGATTTATCATTAGCATATACACCAGGTGTTGCGGAACCATGTCGTAAAATTCATGCTAACCCTGATGATGTATATAAATATACAGCAAAAGGTAATTTAGTGGCAGTTGTATCAGATGGTACAGCAGTATTAGGTTTAGGAGATATTGGCCCTCTAGCAGGTATGCCTGTAATGGAAGGTAAATCAATTCTATTTAAAGAATTCGCCAATGTAGATGCATTCCCAATTTGTTTAGATACAAAAGATGTAGATGAAATTGTTGAAACAGTAAAGAGAATTGCTCCTTGTTTTGGTGGTATAAACCTAGAAGATATATCAGCTCCACGTTGCTTTGAAGTTGAAGCGCGTTTGAAAAAAGAATTAGATATACCTGTATTCCATGATGACCAACATGGTACAGCAATCGTAGTATGTGCTGGCTTAATCAATGCTTTAAAAGTTGTTGGTAAGAAAATGGAAGATATTAGAGTTGTTATTAATGGTGCTGGTAGTGCTGGTATTTCAATTTGTAAATTAATTTTACAATTTGGTGTTGGCGATGTAGTTCTTGTTGATAGACAAGGTGCATTATGCCCTGGTGAAGAATGGATGAATCCCGCCCAAAAAGCAATGGCAGAAGTAACAAATAAGGATCATCAAAGAGGTTTATTAGCAGAAATCATCAAAAATAAAGATGTATTCATCGGTGTGTCTGCACCAAATCTTGTTACTGCCGAAATGGTAAAAACAATGGCAAAAGATCCAATTATTTTTGCTATGGCTAATCCTACTCCAGAAATTATGCCAGATGTTGCTAAAGCAGGTGGCGCTAGAGTAGTTGCAACAGGCCGTTCAGATTTCCCTAACCAAATTAACAATGTATTAGTATTCCCTGGTATATTTAGAGGTGCTTTAGATGTTAGAGCTACAGACATCACTGAAGAAATGAAATTAGCCGCAAGCCGTGCTATCGCTTCATTAATCACACCTGAAGAATTAAATGAAGAATACATTATCCCTTCTCCTTTTGACAAACGAGTTTGCTCAGTAGTTGCAAAAGAAGTTGGAAGAGTTGCTCGCGAACAAGGTATCGCAAAGGCTTAATAAAAAATAAAATGTGCAATCAGTTGGTTGCACATTTTGTAAAAAAGAAAGGAATAAAAAATGGCTGAATTTAAATTACCATATTATAAAGGACATATTGATTGCACAATACCTGATGAACTTGTTGCGGGGGTACTTGTATCAAAAACTGAAAGTTACGTACCTACAATGTCTGAACAAGAATTAGTTAGAGATGCACTTAATAATCCAATTAATTCATTACCGCTTTGCGAACTTGCAAAATCTAAAAAACATATAGTAATAATCTCAAGTGATCATACAAGACCAGTACCAAGTCATATAACTATGCCTATTTTATTAGAAGAAATTCGCAAATATAATAAAGATGTAAAGATAACTATTCTTATAGCAACAGGTATGCATAGACCAACAACTCATGAAGAATTGGTTAATAAGTATGGTGAAAAAATTGTAAAAGAAGAAGAAATAGTAATCCATAATGCATATGAAGATTCAGATATGACATTTAAAGGGATTCTACCATCTGGTGGAGAATTATGGGTGAATAAATTAGTAGATGAAGCAGATTTATTAATAAGTGAAGGCTTTATAGAACCCCACTTCTTTGCGGGATTTTCCGGTGGTAGAAAATCAGTATTACCAGGTATAGCATCTAAAAAGACTGTACTATGGAATCATAATGCTAAATTTATTGCAAATAAGAATTCAAGAGCAGGTAACTTAGAAGATAACCCTATTCATAAAGATATGCTTTTTGCCGCAAAGCAAGTTAAACTTGCTTTCATCTTAAACGTTGTAATCAATGGTGAAAAGAAAATAATAAAAGCTTTTGCGGGCGACTTAGAACAAGCACACAAACATGGTTGTGAATTAGTAAAAGAAATCGCTCAAGTTAAACCAATATATTCAGATATTGTTATAACAACAAATGGAGGATATCCACTTGATCAAAATATATATCAAACAGTAAAAGGTATGACGGCTGGTGAAGCTTGTGTAAATAAAGGTGGTGTAATAATAATCTGTTCATCTTGTGCTGATGGAACTGGTGGTGATTTCTTTTATAAACTACTTGCCGATAATCCTTCAGCTGAAGTAGCATATCAAAAGTTAAATGATGTTGATCCTAAAGATACTGAGTTTGACCAATGGGAAGCACAAATATTAGCTAGAATTCTTTGCAAAGCAAATGTTATAATAGTTTCAGATAAGTGTGATCCAAAAATAATTACATCAATGCATATTAAACATGCATATACTTTAGAAGAAGCTTTAGAAAAAGCCCGTTCAATAGTGGGTAAAGATAAAAAAATAACAGTAATCCCTGATGGAATAAGTGTAATATTTTAATAAAAGGTTTGACAAAATATAACATTTTTGTTATAATATATAAGAATCATTGAGGGAGTAGTAAGCGTCATAATAACGTAGCAAGTCAACATCCTGACTATATAAAGTAGTCTGGCTTGGTTTAAATTACGAGACTCATGTATAACTTAATTGTTATACATGAGTTATTTTTTATATTTTCATAACAAAAAGGTGATAATTAAAAATGGAATGGAGTATAGGATTTTTTATAGTAAGTATTGCACTTGGAATAAGCCTTGCTATGGATGCTTTTTCAGTATCATTAGCAAATGGTTTAAATGAACCAAATATGAAAGTAAGACATATGTGTATAATTGCGGGAGTGTTTGCTTTCTTCCAAGCATTGATGCCAATGTTAGGTTGGGTTTGTGTATATTTTTTCGTAACTCAATTTAAGATGTTTCAACCTTTTATCCCTTGGATTGCTTTAACACTACTTTTATTCATTGGAATAAAAATGCTAGTTGATGGAATTAAAGATAAAGATGGTGAAGAAGATGAAAAAAAATATCATCATTTAACTTTTAAAGTATTATTAGTACAAGGCATTGCAACATCAATAGATGCTCTATCAGTTGGTTTTACTTTTGTTGAAGAAGGATATAACTGGTTAGGTTCCTTGGTTTGCTCATTAATAATATCGGTTGTTACATTTGGAATATGTATAACAGGTGTATTACTAGGTAAAAAATTTGGAACAAAGCTTGCTGGAAAAGCAACAATTTTAGGGGGAACAATTTTAATTATCATTGGAATAGTAATTTTTGTAAAAGGCATGGGCTTTTTACCATTCTTAAAATAGGAGGATTTAAATGTTTATATCAATAGTTTTATTTATAATCGGATTAGTATTATTAATATTTTGTGGCGATTGGTTTGTTGATGGGGCAACAGGAATCGCTAGAAAATTTCATATCCCAGAATTAATAATTGGTGCAACCGTTGTTTCAATTGGTACAACGTTGCCAGAAGTAATGGTATCTGCCGATGCCGCAATCAAAGGTCAAGGTGCAACAGCCTATGGAAATGCAATAGGATCAATTATTTGTAATACAGCTTTAATACTTGCAATAACAATTGCGGTAAAACCATCAAAAGTTGACAAAAAAAGTTTGAAAACTCCTGTAATTTTCTTCTTTGTTGCAGCTTTAATCTATGTGTTAAATGCATACATATTTAAACGTTTCTCATTAGCTTCAGGAATAGTTTTACTTTCAGTATTTATAATATATATGATTTACACAGTAATCACAACCAAAAAGCGAATGGCTCAAGAAGTAAAAACAACTGAACCTGTAGAAGAGAATCAAAACGAAGAAGAAGAGGAAGAAAAGGAAAAAAAAGAAAAACCAGTTTGGCAAAACATATTATTATTAGTTGTTGGGGCAATAGGTATTGCATTTGGTGCTAATCTATTAGTTGATAATGGTGTAATCATTGCGGGGGCAATGGGAGTACCTGAATCAGTAATTGCTTTAACAATGATAGCTTTAGGAACATCGCTTCCTGAACTTGTTACAGCTATTACTTCACTAGTTAAGGGACATGGTTCTCTTTCGTTAGGAAATATCATTGGTGCTAACTTCTTTAATTTAGTTTTAGTAAGCGGTATTTCAACAACACTTTCTCCATTTGATTTACCAGTTGAAAAAACAATTGGAGGTTTAAACGCTTCTTTAGTTGTTGATTTACCATTAATGATAATAGTTATGTTAATCGTAACAATACCTGCTTTAATTAAGGGAAAATTAACTAGAGCACAAGGAATAATATTACTAGTTTTATATGCTAGTTTCTTAGTTTTCCAATTTTTAATTTAATAAAAAAAAGATAAATTTTGTCATTTTTGTTGACATATAGAAATAAAAATTGATATAATAAAAATGTTAGATGGGATATGTAAAAGTATTTATATAACGAAAATTAAGGGGATAAAATTGAAGGCAGTAAGTAAAAAACTAATAAAAAAATTACAAAATCGTGATGCAGATGCCTTTCGAATAATATTTGATTATTACTCAAGTAAGATATATTATCTTGCACTAAAATATACACAGAATATTGATGATTCTAATGATTGTGTACAGGAGGTATTTTTAAGAATACTAAATCATATTCAAGATTTCAATATACAAAAAGCAAATTTTGGTACATGGGTATATACAATAACAATGAATTATTTGAAAGTTAAGATGAAATGCGATTGTAGGAGAAAAAAGGTATATTGTTTAGATAACGATACAGTATACGAAACGGGAGTAAGTAGTGATATACATACTAATATTCAATTAAGTGAGATTGAAAAAGCGGTTGGGGAAGAGTCATACCAAATATTATTGTTGAAGGTAGGACTTCACATGACTTTCGACGAAATAAGTCGAGAACTTGGAGAAACACCAAGTAAAATAAAAAGAATTTATTATAGTGCGTACGAGAAAGCAAGAGAATATGTAAAGCGGGGGGATATGAATGAAAAAAGTAGATAACGAAATCCAAAAAGAACTTTCTTACAACTATCATACAGCTTTTGAAGCTGATCGCGTCATTAACATGACTGAATATTTTGATGAACCACCAAAAAAATCTAATTCATTTGCAAAATTAAGTCCATCAATATGCGTAGTAGCATTTACAGCTATTGTACTTATGGTAAGTGTGTTATCCATTTACTTGTTTAATGGTAGAAAAATTTTAGTGAATACTAAATATGAAAAAGATGATTGGGAAAAATTAGAACAAATTAGTAAGCTTTATTACTATGATTTGTTTGATAAATATAACAATATTAATCACTATCCAATTTTTGTAACTAGTATAGACCAAGAAGCTATGATAGCTATATTTACTAGCAATGAAAATGATGGTTCTACTAAAATTTATTATGACTACCATTTAATTGGAACTAGTAACCCGTTAGTAGTTACTTTAACAGTTAATGATAATACATATAACATTAATGGTGATAATTCTGTAGGTTATATCAAAACTTTTGAGAAAAATGAGGATATAAAACTCAATATTTCCATTGAATGCAATGGTAAAAAATCAACATTTATTATTGAAAAATAAAAAAAATAAAAATTTTTAAACTTTTTTTAAAAAAAGCGGACAAAATTTGCACCTTCGTCGTATAAATATATGGAGGGTGCAAATTTTTAGTTTTTTTAGGAGGAAGTAAACAGCAATGAAAAAGGCAATAGCATTTGTAGTAATGGCTATCGCACTAATCTGCATGATAACTACAATACATCATTATACGTATAATAATGTATACTACGAAACAAGTAAAAGATACGAAACAATGTCACTAGAAAAGGGGGAAGTGGCATCGGATATTATCGATGATGATGTTGTAGTCCGTGTTAAAGTAGATTATGGGGGTAATCTTTTTGAAGCAATTGAAGGAATTCAAAATCAGCATTTGAAAAATATCAATGATGATTCAACTAATGAAGAAGTCGTAGAAGCAAGACGAAAGATGCGTCAAGCAATGCGTGAATTTCATTTAAGTACAAATTATCAAAGATTAGAAACATTGAATCTAACAAATTATGAATCAGTATATGTTTCTACATATAGTCCGTACATTGAATATACATATAGCGCTACGGACTTTGTAAAAAATAAAAATACTATACTATCTAGTATATCGGCAAATCGGGGGGTTGAATCGGTATATGTAGCTGATGGTACAGTAGATTATAAAGAACAAATGGCAGGAGCAATTAGACATGCTGGTATGTCAGATGTGTTCTTAAATAGAACATATACAGGATCGGGGGTAGTTGTTGGAGTATTAGAGCCTGGCATTATAGATAAAAATTTTGCTGGGTTAGAGGGCACAAATTATAAAATAAAAAAACAATTTCTTCTTGATAACACGGTAGATGATCATACTACATATATGGCAACATATATAGCTGGTAAAAATGGAATAGCTCCAAATGCAAAAATTTTAAGCATAAGTTTAAATGGATCAGTAGTTAATGAAATCGATTGGATGGTTGATAATGATGTTGATATCATTAACATGAGTTTTTGTGAATCTACACCAACAGGAGTTTATTCATCAGAATCAGCATATGTTGACTACATTGCTTATACAGAAAAAGTTGTAATGATTGCGGCTGCAGGTAACGATAGCGGAAATGGGGGAACTGGCTATCTAGGAAATCCTGCTTTAGCTCTAAATGCAATAACAGTTGGAAGTACTAATCATTTTAATGATGCAGTTGCAAGTTTTTCATCGCATGTTGTTGCTGACTACTCATCAGACAAACCAACACTTTGTGTTGTTGGGCAAGGGGTATTAATACCTGATGCGGGGGGAATCGCTATGAGTGGTACTAGTGCTAGTGCTGCAGTTGTTTCTGGAATTAGTGCACTTCTCCTAGAACAAACACCGGGGTTTAAATTGTATCCAGCAAGACTTAGAGCATATTTAGTAGCTCATTGTAAAAGACTCGATGGATACGAATATACACCATCTAGACCTATTAATGAATATCTTGGTGCAGGTACATTGGATTTATTATTTAAAAATAGTCATAGAAAAGTTCATTGTACTGAAACATATTGTAGACCTGAAGATACAGATGAATATTTTTTCAATTTTCATGTATCTTTAAATAAAGGGGAAAAACTTAGATTTGCCGTAAGTTGGTTAGCAAAAGCAACAGGTAACGTAGGAGAAACCGTATACGGCGACTATGATTTGAAATTGGTAAGAGAAGGCACAATAGTTGAAACATCTAATTCGGTAAGGTCTAATGTTGAAGTCCTTGAATGGGTCGCTCCTAGTAGCAAATACTATTATTTGAGGATAATAAAATACGGGGATTGGATATATAATGAGCCTTATTTAATGGCTGATGAATTATCTTATTGCTTCTGGATTGATAGCGCAGAAAGTTAAAAAATGATTTTGGATTCGAAAATGAACACTAATGTAAAGACTGAAATATTAAATTATAAATAAAAATTTTCCAGAAAAAAACTGAAGTGTTTGAAAAGACTGTCGATAGACAGCCTTTTTCTTTTCTACTTAAAGTTAAATATTTTCTTGCAATAATTGTAAAAATATGTTAAAATGATGTTGTAAAGAAAATACTTGTTAAGTTTGTAGTGGGGGAACACTCTTAAAAAATATCATATGATTGTAACCTCCCTATTTATAGAGAGGTTTTGCTTTTTTAAATAATATGATAATAAAGAATATGGGAGGCAGAAATTATATGAAGATTTATATAGTTTTAAGAAGGATTATCAAAGAGAATTTTGGCCATATGGCCTACAAAAAAGTATATTGACGAATAAAAATAATATATTTAGTAATGGGAGGAAAAATAATATAATTATATTTGTATTATATATTTAATAATGAAAAAAATTGTTATAATAACGTTTTGTTTTATGGGTGTGCTTTTGGCATTCTATTTAGGAAAATGCATAGGTTCTTGGCCTAACTCTAAAGAAACGATAAGTGCAGTTGAAAAAGATAGTGGACTAAAAATTCCATCTGATGGCAAAGTAGTTTTTACTATTTCTGATAATGTATTTATGCATGGTAGACTTGGACAATATACTGCCATATCGTTCAATGATAAACCGGAAGAATTTCTTTCTTCAAATAATTTTTCGAGTGAATTACCAAGTGATTTTCAGAAACAATTTTTAGAGGGATTTGAAAGTTGTTATACAATAAAAAGAGAAGATGTTATGGATAAATTTTATCCTGATTTTGAAGGAGAAGATTGTTATCTATACCTTGAAAATAAAAGTGTCTTCTTTGTATATGATAGCGATAGAAAACTTTTAATGGTATTAAGCGCAGTAATTTAATATTTAAGTTTTCAATAAACTTACCATAATTGTAATGTTCATAAAATGTTAAGAACATTTTTAGAAAGCAAACAAAAAAGCCAAAGTTTTACTTTAGCCTTTTTTTAACGATTATTTTGTACCCTTTAATATACTTTCTCCCGCAATTCCAGATGAAGTAATATCACGGTTGTTCAGTATTTCATCGATTAAACTATTTGATAATAGGCCTTTTTCTAATACAATTTCTTTAATAGTTTTATTTTCTTTCATTGCCTCATTAACAATACTACAAGCAGTATCATATCCAATATGAGGAGTAAGAGCAGTAATTAGGAAAACGCTATTATCAATGTGATATTTCAAGTTAGGATTTACTTTTAAATCGGTTATAGCAAGATTATTGAATGTTCTTGCGGCACGACGTAAAGTAGTTATCTCTTCAAATAAAGACATTAAAATTAATGGTTCAAAGACATTTAGTTCTAATTGACCAGCTTCAATTGCTTTTGTGACAGTAACATCTAATCCCATGACGTAGAAGCATACTTGGTTAACAACTTCAGGTATTACTGGATTAAATTTACCAGGCATAATAGAAGAGCCAGGTTGAACGTTAGGTAAAATAATCTCATTAAAGCCATTTGGACCACTACTTGCCATAAGTCTTAAGTCACTTGCAGTTTTTGATAAATCAATAGCAAGTAATTTTAGCATACTACTTGCATAGCCGAATGCATCTAAATTTCTTGTAGCATCTATTAGGTTTTTAGCGATTCTTACATCTTCACCTGAAAATTTAGAAAGGTGTAAGATAACTTTTTTACAATATTTTTCATTAGCATTTAAGCCAGTACCAATGGCAGTACCACCTAAATTTACTTCTAATAAAGCATCAATTGCTGTATCAATCCTTTTGATGTCTCGATTTAAAGCACTAGCATAAGCATAGAATTCTTGGCCTAAAGTAATTGGTAATGCTTCTTGTAAATGAGTTCTACCAGTTTTAATAACATCTTTGAATTCTTCAGCTTTATCTAAATATGAATTATATAATTTTTTTAATTCAACTTGTAATTTCTTTAATTGTTTTACCACCGCAATTTTTCCGGCTGTTTGAATTACATCACTAGTAGATTGACCAAAATTAACATGATCATTAGGGTGAACAAAATCATAGTCACCTTTTCTACCACCTAGAAGTTCGTTTGCACGATTAGCAATGACTTCATTAGCATTCATGTTAATACTAGTTCCAGCTCCACCTTGGATTAGATCAGTTACAAACTGACCATGTAAGCGTCCATTAAGTATTTCATCACAAGCTAGCATAATTGCTTTACCAACTTTTTCACTGATGTTCCCCGCATCAATATTAGCTTTTGCGGCAGCCTTTTTTACTATGGCTAGAGCCTTAATTAATTGTCTACATATACCACGTTTAGTTATTTCAAAATTTTCTTTTCCTCTTAGGGTTTCTATACCATAGTACGCTTCAGCTGGTACTTGGCGTTCACCTAAAGAGTCTCTTTCTATTCGGTATCTCATATATATTCTCCTCAGTAATATGTTATATTAGCGATAATTCATTTTAATATTTGCTACATATATAATACCACACTTTGCAAAAAATAGCAATTATATTTTACTATAAAATTAAATGATATATTTTTACGCTTTTTGCATAAGTTGTATTAAGGTGATAAATGTGAAATTACAAGTAAAATATTGTGATAGATTAAAAGGAAATATCAAAGTAAGTGGTTCAAAAAATGCAAGTTTAGCCTTAATGGCATGTTGTCTTTTAACTAATGAAGAGATTGTATTAGAAAATTTCCCTAATATTTTAGACACTAAAAATATGTTGAAGATTTTAAAAGAAATAGGTGTAAAGTCAAAATACAATGTCTTTAAAAAAACACTAAAACTCAAGACTATCAAAATAATACCTAATCTTATTACTAAAAATATGAAAAAGCTTAGAGCTTCTTATTATGTTATGGGAGGCCTCGTTTCAAATAGATTAAATTTTGAAAGTTTGTATCCTGGTGGATGTTCTTTTATGAATCGGCCAATAGATTATCATTTAAATGCATTTGAAAAACTAGGATATGAAATAGAAAAAAGTGAAGAGTGTATAAAATTCAAAACATCGGATATTAGCGATTTTCCCATAGAAATAAAATTAGAAAAACCATCGATTGGTGCTACTATTAATATTTTAATTGCAAGCGTTAAAAGATTCAATAAAACAATAATATATAATCCTGCTCTAGAACCTGAAGTAATACAAGTAATAGAATTACTAAATAAAATGGGGGCATTTATAAAATATGACAATCAGAAGATAATTATTAAAGGGGTCGAAAGATTACATGGTACAAAGTTTAAAATAATGCCAGATAGAATTGAAGCAGGTAGTTACTTGTTGCTAGGGCTTGCTCATCCAACTTCCAAAATAACTTTAACTAATGTCGAAAGCAAATATTTAGAAGAGGTCTTAACTGTTATAAGAAAGATGGGAGGATTAATAAATATTAAAAATCAAAGTATAGAACTAATTAGTCCAACTAAACTTAATGCAATTGATGTAGTAATAGATATATATCCTTCTTTTCCAACTGATTTACAACAAATATTAACTGTTGTATGTACAAAAGCAGAAGAAACTTCAACAATCACTGATAATATATATGTAGGGCGTTTTTCACAAGTAAAAGAATTAAATAAAGCAGGCTGTACAATTGATACACTGGACAATAAAATAGTAATTAATCCGACTAATTTAAGTGGAACAACTCTTGAGGCTCAAGATTTAAGGTGTGGATTTGCTTGTATAGTAATTGGTAGCATTGCAAATAATGTAACAGTAATTGAAAAAAGTGAAAATATTTTTAGGGGTTATGAAAAAATATTAACAAAGCTTAGAAAAATTGGTATTCCTATCAAAAAAATTGAATAAAAGTAATTTATATGGTATAATAAACACAATTAAAGAAAGAGGGAATAAAGATGAATGAGGCTATAAAATTTATTTTCATAGGTATAGATGTATTAACACTTGTATGCATGATTTTTTATCTGATAAGAGGATTTAAAAAAGGAGTTATAAAATCAGTGATTGATGTTGTTGTTAAGTTAATATTGCTTATCTTATCTTTTGTTATTGCAAAACCTCTCGCAACAAAATTAGTTGGTTCAAAAATCAGTTTCATAACAGGAGATCAAACAGTTAATGAATTTGTTAAAACTCAAGTAGCAAATTCAATGTTTGATGGAAAGACTGAGCAAATGACTTCAACTGGATTAGATGTAATGACCGAAGATATCTTGATATCAGTGGTTCAACTTCTTATTACTGTGATTCTATCATTCTTTTTATTAGTTGTTGTTGGTAACATCATAAGAATGGTAGTTTCAGGTATTATTGGCAAAAAGTTTGACGCAAAACCTAGCTTAACTAGTAGATTATGTGGAATGTTAATAAGTTTTTGTGGCTTTCTAGTATTCTTTTATTTCTTATTATTACCACTATATGGAATAGAAGAAATTGCTCAAAAAACTTTAAATGAAGTATCTTCTGTTAGTACCGAATATTCAGCACCATCAGCTGCAATAAATGATGCTTCTTCTTCATCGATAATTTATAAAGTAACTACTTCAATTGGAAAATCAAAAGATGGTTATTTTGCCCTCCCCGCAAAACGTTTTGGTAGTTCTACTAAAATTAAAATAGGCGATGGCGAAATAAACGTAATTAAGGATTTAGATCCAATTATGCCTAATTTGGGTAGATTTGTTCAAATAAAAGAGGATTTAGATAACGCTAGTGATAAAAATGAAAAAGTAGATGCATTTAAGAAAAGCGATATTGAAATGATGATTAATTGTCTCAGCAATAGTACAATAATATCAACTTTATATAAACCAGTTATTGGAATGCTTGAAAGTAACCAAGATAATGAAATTATTAAAAGATATAACTTTGATTTTGAAAAACTAAAGAATATCGATATAAATGAAGATATCAAAAAAACTAAAAACTTTTTTGAAACTGTATATGACTTATTACAAGCAATGGATTTAGAAAAAATTGATGATGTTCAAACACTATTGAACGACGAAGAAGTAACTAACAAGTTATCAGAGGCCTTAAAACTTTCAAATGATTCTCAATTATTTAAGGAGTGCTTTCCTAAAATTGTATATTATCACTTACAAGAATCTTTAACTGATTCTGATTATGCCTTCTTAAAAGATGTTATAACTTTAGAATATGTTGAAAATTATTTGCCACTTGATATTGCTACACTATGTGAAATATATAATCTTATCAACCAATCAAAGATTTTTGATAAGGATGAAGAAGGTAATTACGTTTTAATCGATGTTAACGTTCCTGGCAATCGTGAAAAAGTAGAAAATTTTATCGACAAATGTTTAGACCTTAAAATTATTGAAGGTAATGAAGGAATAATATTTAAAGCAATAGTTAACATTACCGATTTAAGCAAATACATCGAATATGAAGATAGCACTACACAAATTGATTTTGAAAAAGAAAAACCATTACTAAAAAATGTAATACTAGATATTTTCGTAATTGGTAACGAAATTAAAGACATTACTGTTGATATTAGTAGTTTAAGTGACTATGAAGAAATTTCAAAAAAATTTGCAATGTTATTAGATGACATGCAAAAATGTGAAATAACTAAACCATATGTTTTTACGATTGTTGATGCAATCATAAAAAATGCAGGATATGAACTATCATTTACTGAAAATGAAAAAAATCAAATAATCAGTAACACTTTCACGGCTGAATTTGCAACATTGTTTAATATTATTAAAGAAGCAGAAACTATTTTTGGTAGTGATCCTTTAGAAAATAATATTGACGTAAGTAAATTAGAAGGAAGTCAAGTTTCAGCATTAATGAAAAAAGCAAGCACTTCAGTTATTTCTTCAAGAATAGTTGGAACTATTCTTACTAAGGCTTTAGGCCCTGATGGATTAGATATAAATCCAGTTGATGAAAATGGTAATGTAAAATATGATTTTTCAACTAGTGAAAATATCTACAAATATTCTGATACAGTTGGAAATATGATAGATGTAGCAAATGCCCTAGAAAAAGTTAACAGTACATTAGGTAGTGTTGAAGATATTGATATAAATGAATTAGCCTCTTCTCTTGAAAAATTAGATGAAGTATCAAACAATACTGAGTTGTTAAATGATATGGTTCATACAATTTGCAATAATAATGATTTAATCATTGATGAAAATGTTGACTGGAAAAAAGAGTCTGAAGTTGTAAAAGAAATATTGACTGATTACAAAAACTCTGAAGATAAAGAAAACTATAGCATTAGTGGTAATACTGAGTTGTTAGAGAAATTACAAGATACAGAAGTTGCGGTAGACATATTAAAATATTTTGGTATAACAGAATGAAAAACGAGTAGAAATACTCGTTTTTTTGACATTGTCTTATATTTTTACATAAAAAAACAAAAAAACAACGTGTTAGACATTGTTATACAATAAAATACAAATTATTTGTGATAAAAATGAGCTAATTTGTATTTTATTAAAAATAGAATTGACACAGTAAAAAAATTAATATATAATCAAAGTGGGTTTAAAATAAATGAACCCATATTAGTACACTATATCATATGAGGGAGGGGAATAAAGTATGAAAAGTGTTAAAAAACTTATGCTTGCAATTGTATTTGCAATGATTATCAGTTTGGGGCTATTTTCTAGCACATTGAGTGCAAAAGCTGAATCTGCTAATGCAATTGAACAAATGACACCTTGGATTTTGACTTTTGATAACGGACAGATAGTACATATAAAAAAAGAAAACCAACAATACATTGAGGTTGCATCTAATAGTATATCTGTAACATATATGGATACTACAGGTGAAACATCTGGTGGTTATTTTGAAATTTGGGTTCCAGATATTGGTGTAGTTCCAGAAAGACCAATTAGTGATACAATATATCTTGAAAACGGCCAAACTCAAACATTTGATTTAGGCGGCACTGTTACTTTTAGATATAAAACAGGCGATGATACAAGTTATTCTGGTGGATTTACTTCAGTAAGTATGTATATATCTCGTTCTATTATAACATCAGATAGAATCAGCACTAATTATGTTGAAGGTCAATATGTATATGAAAGAGTAGACTTCTGTGAATGGGATACTTTCAGATATGGTGACCAATATCTATATAGCATCTTAAGAAATTTAAGAACTGGTGAAGTTAAAACTCAAAGTGATTTCTGTTTCTGGTATGTAGAAGAACCTGGAGAATATGAATTAGAAATTCAAAATAAATTTAGAAATGAATCAAGAACTTGGTATTTTATTATTGAAAAGAATTCTTCATTTATCACATTAGAGAATTGGAATAATCAAGTTATAACACCATTAAATAATTGTGATTATACTTGGGCAGGCGTAAAAGTAAGCTATCCTACTAATTTAGGAATATCTAATATTAGTTATGAATATCAAGCATTTGATTCAGCGTATGTTGAAAAAGGAACTGTAGATAATGAATTTATATTCTGGAGAAAAGGCCAATACAAAGTTACAGTAACAACAAGTGATGGAAAAGTTTGTAGCAAATTCTTCACTATAACTAATTTTGATATTTTATGTGATCCACAAGGTGCATCTACATATGGTACAGAAGTATTACAAAACGGTGGTGAATATGGTGGAACAACTCTTTCTGTAGGTTATACAAGATGCCTATTCTTAGGTGGTAATGCACCAAGTCAATCAAGACTTAAATATAACTTTACATCTAGTAACAACGATATAGCAACAGTTAGTGAATATGGAACTGTTACTGCAAAACAAGCAGGTGTTGTTATTATTACTTGTACATTAAAGAGTAATCCAACAATTGTTTCAAAAATTGTTTTAATAGTTAGACCATAAAGTAATAATACAAGGTATGAACTTGATAAAGGTTCATGCCTTTTTTTGACATTACGGAATAAATATTTAATATTATTCATATGCTTTTTATGGCAAGTATTTATATTTTTTATGGTTAATGAAATTTTCCTATTTATATTAGCAACAAATAACCAAAAATAGCTTTTGTTTATCGACTATTTTTTCAAATATTTGCCAAATTATCAGTTCATAGTTAAAAACGCTTGCAAAAAAATTAGATTTTTGGTAAAATAAGTAAGTAAAGTCATGAAAAAAAGAGGTGAAAAATGATGGATTTTAATCAAATTTTACTATTCGCTGGTTTGGGATTACTAGTGTTAGTAATTTTGTTCGCACTTTGGGGCTTTCTTGGAGGCTTAAAGAGAGAACTTAAGTGTATCGCCGTTTTCATTGTTTTACTAGTTTTATTTTGGTTAGTATTCGGAGATGAGGCAACGTTATTAAACGCTAAATACGGCCAATCTATTGCGAAAGCAATGAATATTAACGATAATTCTATTACAACTGTTTGGGATGCAATTTTAGCATATGCTAGATTGAACATTCCTAATGGTAAAGTATTACTAGTTGAAGGAAAGGAAACGTACACGCTTTTCTATGCTGTGGTTTCTTGCTTAGCACGTGCTATCGGTTTGATAGTAGGTACTATTGCGGTAGTGGTTATTTGCCCAATAATAAGATTAATTACACATATTATTGGCTTAATCATTAATGGTTCAAAGAAACGTAAAGCATTAGCAAAAGCTGCTGCTGGAAGTGAAACTGAAGCTGGAGTTGAAGAAACAGAAGAAAAAGACTCAGAACAAGTTGTAGTGACTAGCAGTGAAAAAGGTGTTGATGAAGCGGTAATCGTAAAAGAAGCAAACGAAATACCACAAAAGCCAAAAGGTAAGAGACGTTGGTGGGGTGCTTTCGCTGCAACCTTAAAAGGTATTTTCTTAATTATCGTATTGTTTACACCAATTTCTGGTTTATGTAATGTTCTTAACACTGCAACACCTGAGACACAAGCTATGCTTGATGATTTAGCAAGTGGTAAAGATAACAAAAAGAACACTGCAAATTCTGATAGTGCTATTGATATGTTATTTGAATTTTCAAAAGCATATGAAAATAGTGGTATTGGAAAATTTGTTGAAGGTTCAAGTTATTTCTTTGGTAAATCATTTAGCGAAAGCATGTTCAACAATATAACAAGAATAGAAACAAAGAACCAAATATTAAATTTAGGAGATGAACTAAGTACATTAGTAAAAGCCACTAATGAATTAAACGGAAAGACTGATGTAGAATCATTAACTGATGAAGAAGTAGCGCGAGTTATGGATGCATTAAAGAATTCTAAATTATTAGTTGAAGTTATGCCTGTTGCTATTGAATATGCATACGAAATTGATGATATTAAGAAACTTATTAGTGATGCTAATCAAGCTGCCGCATTCTTAGATTTACGTTACAATAATTGGAAATCAGACTTATCAATTATTTTAGACACTGTAAAAGAAGCATACAAGTTAGATATATTCCCACTAAAAGACTTCAATTACTTAACAATGGATTCAGATCAATTAAGAAAAGCATTAAATGTTTTCTCTAGCGCTGAAGTATCTGGAAAAGCTTTAGAAATCGCATCTAATGTTGCAACTGAACTTGACGTTGTTAAAGAAAAAGTTGGAGATATAACTATCAGTAACTTACTTACAATTGACTGGGCAAAAGAAATCAATACTCTTGTAGATGCTTATGAATTATTCCAAAAATTCGGTATTGATACATTCAAAGATTTTGATTTTAATGCGTTCATTAAAGAAGTTCTTAATACTGAAACTAAGAAAAACACTGCATTTGAATTAGTAGATAAAGTTCTTGATTTACAAATTCTTGAAACTGCTCTGGTTCCTACTGCTGTTGGATACTTATCAAAACAAGAAAAATTTAGTGAGATTTTAGCAGACGCTAATCAAACAAATGAATTTGCTGAATTAGGTAAGGTAGTTTCAATTAATGATATTAGAACATTAGTACATTCCGCAAAACTTGCAACTAATGCAGTTGATTTCACTGATTATCCAAATATTAATGTTGATTACTTCGCAATCGATGAAACTGTATTACGTGATACAGTAAACGAATTAGCAAGAATTGCATCATTAAATCAAATCGCTCAAGTAGGTTCAAAGATAGCTTTATCAATTGAAAAAGTTAAAGAATATACAGGTAACCTAAATGAAACAATTGATTTAACAAATGTTAACTGGTCAACTGATTTCAATAGTATTGTTGATATGTATGCTGAATTTAAAAAATTAGGCTATAAATCAATGGATGATTTCAAAGCTAAAGAATGGAACAAACAATTAGAAACAATTCTAAATGATGAACAAAAATATGAAAATGTAAAAGTTGTTCTAACAAAATTAGTTGGATTAGATTTATATAATGCTGCAGGTGGCGAAGCTATTCAAAACGTTTTGAATAAAATGTTCTCAAAAAATGCTCCAAAATTTGAAAACATTTTAGAGTTAACTGGTTTAACTGCTGATCAATGGCAAGAAGATATCAATCGTATTTTAGAAATTGCAAAGGCTGCAAGCGATATAAATGCTTTAGAATCATTTAATCCATTTGATTATAAGAATCTTGATTTAGTTAGCGATGAAGCAGTTGAAAAATTAAAATTAATTGTTGATAGAGCTTTAGCATTAAATATTTTAGGAAATGATGAAATCAAAAATAATTTATTAGCTGCTGCTATTAATCAATATCAATTATTAATTGGTATCACAAGTGATAAATTTGCTGGAACTGATTGGAAAAACGAAAGCAATTTAATTCTTGAAGTAATTGATGCATATGCTAAACTTAACAAAGTAGAAGGCTTTGATATCTATGATATTCAAAATATTAAATGGCAAGAATTACTTGAATCAGATGACTTCATTGATGCAGTAGTAGATGCTCTAGAAGCTTTAGTTGATTCAAATGTCTTAATAAAATTAATGCCTAACTTACTTGATGAACATCTAATGCCAATGTTAGACAAAATCGAAGGTATGGATGATTCAAGATTATTCCAAGACATTTTCGATAAAGTTGGTTCAGAAGAACTAGTTAAAGAAGTTACTAAATTAATTAATCTAGTTAAAGACATCAATAAATTAAATGTATTAAATGCTGGTAAAGATGGCGTTGGTGCAATTGATTTAACACAAACTGAAGCATTAAAGAACATAATCGCTGGTATATTTGATTCAAAATTAATTAGTGGATATGAAGGAAGAGTAATTCGTATAATCTTAAAACTTACTAAAGTATTAGATATTCCAAAAGACTCATTAACATATCAAGAGTTAATTAGTATCGATTACACTGGTGAAAAAGAAAAACTTATTGACTTTGTTGATGCAATAACTCCAGTATTACAAGATGAAACATTTAAGTTAGTTGATGAAGAAGGTAAATTCAAATTAGATCCTAAATTCTGGGCTGAAAATAAAAACGCTCAAACATTACTTGAAGGCATTAAGAAGTTATTCGGTACTTATGGAACTGAAGACGAAGGTTCAAAATTAATTGCCGTATTATTACCAGACATTTATGATAAATATATTGAAGAACCAAATAGAATCCCAGAAGATTTCGTTGAAATCGTTGATGTATTAGATGTAACTAATGCAAGTGGTGAAGTATTAACACACGATTTACGTTGCTTAATATATGTATTAGAACAATTAGTTTCTATTAATGCTCAATCATTCTTAGATGATGGAAATATTGAAATTAACGAAAACTTAAAAGTTGTATTAGCTAATGTTATTGATGCTTTACATGAAATTGAATTAATCCATGGTAGTGAATCAGAAACATTAACTTGGGGTGTTAACTATGTAGCAAAACTTGTTAAAGTCGATGTAACTGCTTCAAAATATGATTTTGAAGGTATCGATTGGCAAGCAGAAAAAGCTAATTACAAAGACATCATCAACGATATCGTTGATTTAGCAATTGCAAATAATGTCAAAGATTACAAACAATTAGTAGAAGTAATTGATGGAATTATCAAAGTTACTGATACTACATATGTTACAGATGCTAATGCAAATGAATTATTAAATATCTTAGATAAGATTGTTGATGTAAAAGTAATCGATGCTATAATACCTCTAGCTGTAAAATTCGGAGTAAAAACACTTGGTGAAAAAGGATATACAGTTGATTATATTAATTCATTAACAAATGAAGAATTAGTTGAAGACTTCCATTCAATCGTTAATATTGCTCACATCGCAGTTGATGATTTAGAAATAGTTAAATACTATAACAAGAAATTCGCAAATGATTTAGAATTACCTAATGAAGATGCAGTAAAATCTTTAGTAAAACCAATTCTTGAATTAAATGTCATAAATAAAGCAGAAGGTAAATTAGCTACAATGCTTTATAACAAGTTAATGGAACAATTAACTAAGAATTCAGAAGAAGATAAAGAATTCTTCTTAACTGCAGAAGACTTTAAGTTTGAAACTATTGATTGGGTTAATGAAGAGACAACTATCATAGCTATTATTGATGCTATATATGATGCAGCAAGAATTAACTCTCTTGATACATTAGGTAGCATTAGTGATTTCATTAAGAATCAAGGATATAAAGAAGCTAAATATCACAATGATAGAACTGGTAGAGTATTAACTGCTTTATTAAGAAACATCAAAGATTCACAAATTATCGCTAATATCATTGAAAAATGTTATAAGTTTGGTTTATCATTAGCTGAATCTTCAGGTGTAGTTCCATTCTCAATTAATGGTATGGCTGATTTAAGCAAAGAATTATTAATAGCTGATATTGATGTACTTGCTGATATTTTAGATGAAGCAATTGAATTCGGCGCATTACAATATATTGATGATAAAGACATCGTAGGTATTGATGCTACTATAGCTGGTAAGATTGTTAAACATTTATATCAATTGAATGTTGTTAAAGAAAATATTGAATTATTAGCTTATCGTGCAATGAATTATTATCTTGGTTTATTCAATGATAAGAATGGTACAAACATTACAGTTCATTATAGTGAAATTCAATCTGTAGATTTCGCAAATGAATTTGAAGTAATCGGAAATGCTGTAAGTGCTTTAGACGTTTTATTAAAAGAAAAAGCTTTAACTTCAATTTCTTCAATCAAAAAGTTATTTGAAAATAAAGGTTATAATAATGCAGACTTCTTTACTGTTGTAACTGGCGAAGCATTATCTTCAGTACTTAACTCATTAGCAGATTCTCAATTATTAGAACTTGTAATTGTTGACTTTGCAAACTTTGGTATTGATAAGCTAAAAGATAAAGCAGATCTCACACCATTAAAAGATGCATTTACTGCTGAAGAATTAGTAGCTGATATTAAAGCAATATCTGGTGCTATAGTTCCTGCAATCCAAGCTAATTTAGTTGGTTTAGCATTCAAAGCTCCAGTAGAAGAATTAGTAATTAACCTAGAAGCATATAGACAAATCGTAAATGAAATTCAATCATTGAATGTAATTAATAAGAAATACGATGTATTAGCATCAATCTTAGGTAATAAGTTATTAGAAGCTCTAAAATCTAATGATACATTCAACGAAAATGATTTCACAGGTATGAGTTTTGCAGAAGATGCAAGCGCGATAATGGAAGCTCTTGATTACTTAAGAGTTGCTCTTGAAAGCACAGATTTAACTACAGTTTCAGATATAACTAATTTATTCAAAGATAATAAATATAAATTATATGCATACGAAAATATTGTAAATCCACTAGCTTCTGCTATTGAATCATTATTAGGTGCTAAGACAGTATCTGTATTCTTGAAACCAATGGCAAGAATTGGCTTAGATAAAGTTTCTGAAAAATTACCTGAATTAGAATTAGACTTCTTATTAAATCATGTAGATAAAGAAGAATTAGTAAGTGATGGTAGATTATTAGTTGCTTACGTAAGAGATGCTATGGATTTAGGCGTATTAGAATTAGTAAGAACAAATGATATCGCTAATTTTGATGTATTAAAACTTGCTGATATGGTTGAAGGATTATATGAATTTAATATTCTTCACGAAAATATGCCAAGATTATTAGAAAACGTATTGAAGTATTTAGATAAGAAAGTTAAGATTGATTTAGTATTTGAAGCTAACGATTTTGCTGGAATTAACTATCAAGAAGAATTTGGTAGACTTGCTGATATAATTCGTGAAGTTAAACCATTAATGGAAAGCGTAAATTACAAATCACTTAGCAACTTAACTAATTGCATTAAAAATAAAGATTACACAGTTAAAAACTTCTTCAATCAAACTGCTTATAACGCATTAATTAATATGATTGATAAAGTAGCCGATGTTGAAACTATAGTAATAATTTCACCTAGATTAGTAGACTATGCTGTAAATGAAGTCTATAAGAAAGACATCGATATTAGATTTATTCAAGATGGCTCTTATGTTAAAGAATTAATTGCACAAGATGTTCATACTATCGCTAATGTTGCAAGAATTGCATATAGCTTTGGTATTATTGATTTATTATTTGATAACGAGTTAGCAAATATTGATGAAGTTGCTATTAACCAAATGATTGGCGAATTAGCTAACTTAAATGTTCTAAACCTTTACTATTCTAAGTTTGTTATGGTAGGTCTTGATTATCTAGAAACTAAAGTATTATCAAAGAATGATACTAAAGCTGGAGAACAATTAACTAAGGCTATCAAGAACATTAAAGAAGAAGACTTCGTAGGTATTAATTTAGCAGATGATTTTGCTGGATTACAAAATGTAGTAACTGCTGTAAAGAAATTAATGAATGCTAAGAACATCGTTTCTTATACTGATGTAATGTTATTCTTAGATGCAAAAGATTACAATAAGAAAGAATTCTACGATGTTGAAACTGGCGAAATACTTGCAGAAGTTATTAGAAGTGCTTCAGATGTTAAGACAATTGCTGCAATCGTAAAAGCAGGTTCAGAAGGCATTTTAGGTGAATACGAAGTAACATCAACACTTACTCGTGATGAAGTTGCATTAGATATTCGTGCTATTGCTGATTTAATCGTTCCTGCAATTAAATCTGATTTAATTGGATTAGCATTTAAAGAATCATATAAAGAATTAGAATTACACATTGATGAATATAAACAAATGTTAGCCGCATTAGAAGATACATATATTTTAAATAAAGCATATGATAAAGTTGCTAATGATGTTATGACACTTGTATTAAAGAAACTTAACGCAAAACAAAAGGTTGCTATTTCTGACTTCGAAGGAATCACATATAAAGCTGAATTACCTCATTTATTAAGTGCTCTTGATGAATTCAAATCATTAATAACTAATACAAATATTAAGACTGTTAATGAATTATTGGACTTCATAAAAGACAAATCTTATAAGACTGAAGAATATGCAACTCGCGAAAATGCTGATTTAGTATTAAATATGGTTAATGCTATAGTTGATACTAGAACACTTCAAGTATTATTACCTGTATTAACACAACATATTTCTAACTATCTAAATGCTAAGAAGAATTTAGATGTTCGCTATTTATTTGAATATGCTACAAGTGAAGAATTAACTGCTGATGTTAAGGCAATTATTAATTGCGCTTATGAATTAGTTGATGACAATATGATAGCATTTGCATTGTTTAAAGGTGAAATTGATCTTACTGATTTCTCTTCAATCAATAATGCTATTGATACTATTCATTCATTAAATATCTTGAAGTATAACAAGGGCGAATTAGTTAATACAATTCTTGAAAAACTTAAGATTACAGAAACTCCAATTGATCTAAGTGATGTTGATTGGGATACTGAAAATGCAAACATCCATGTATTAGTAGATAATGTACAAAGATTATTATCTGTATATGGTGCTAACACATTACCTTTAATTAAAGCTATGGATTTAAGCAAATTTGTTAAGATTGGCAAAAATTCAAATGAATATTTCGATATTCTTGCTAATATTACAAACGTATTATCTAATAGTAAATTATTTGAAAAGACAGCTCTAATAGTTGCTCCTAAATACTTAAAAGCAGATAGCAAATATGCAGCATTAACTAACATTCACACAATTTATGCAAATGGTGTTGAATTAACTACAGATTTAGCTAACTTATCAACTGTTTTAGGTATCGTTAGAGACTTAGACTTAAATGGATTCTTACGTAACGGAAATGACTATCCATTTAATAAAGTAGATGAAATTACTACTTTAATTAACCTTGTTTGCAACACATATTATTTGAACAATGAAAATCGTCTTTCTGAAATCATTGCTTGTGTTGATAAACTTGTAAAACAAGATTTAAGTGTAGTTGACGTAGCAGGTATCGATCTTGCAAGCGATGCGCCTAAATTTGTAGAAATGTATGAATTCTTTGTTGAAATTACTAATAACAAGTATTGGACATTAGTAAATTCTTCAAGTAAATTTGATGCAAAATTATTAGTACAAGCTAAAGTTATGGAAAGTGCTTTAGACATTGTTAATAAATTTATGGAAACTACAATTTATGATAAGACTGGCTTCTCACCAATTATCTTATTGTTACCATTAATTGAAAAGAAACTTCCTGCATATTATGAAGCATTAGACTTAGACAATTTAACTAAAGCTACTGTTGAACATGATGCTACATATATTCAAAACATTATAAAGACATTAAATGATTTAGATATAGTAGATCTTGCTAAATCACAAGATTACTACTCTTCTGATGTACATGATGCAATTAGAAGCATACTTGATGATATATATTCATTAGAAATCTTAAAAGGTCACAGTAATGCATTATTTAACTTACTTGCTGATGATTTATTCAATAACAAGAAGTTAGATGGAATTGGTATTCCTCGTAATACATTAAGATTCAATGAAACTGATTTTGTTGCTGATAAAGCTTATATCGAAACTATCATTGATGAATTATATCAATTATTTGCTCGTGAAAATATTCATAGTAAATCAGATTTAACTGACTTTATCAATTCATTAAAGAATAAAGCTGGATTAGAATCATTCTTTGCTCAACAAGCTAATGTAGATACATTAGAAAATATTATGGCTGCTTTAGCAAAATTAACATTAGTTAAAGAAAATGCATTTAATATTATGAATGAGGTAGTATATCCTCAAGTTGAAAATAAGAAACCAAATTACGCTAAATACTTCGACTTCAGTATGAGCACTGAACAAGAATTATTAGATGATATCCAAACTAGCGCAACAATTATTAGAATATTAAATCAATTAGGTGTTGCAAGAATTCTTAATGATGAATTAATCCCTTATGATAATGAAATACTTATTAAAGAATTATTAACTGCTTTAGGACAACTTAACTATGTTGACGCTCATAA
This sequence comes from Acholeplasmatales bacterium, assembly GCA_003539625.1. Classification (GTDB taxonomy): domain Bacteria; phylum Bacillota_I; class Bacilli_A; order ML615J-28; family CAG-313; genus CAG-313. Next base: position 3,826 of record DPOU01000002.1, on the reverse strand, counting down.
AGATGCTGTTGTTGATTTAATTGCTAAGTTCAATTTACCTATTAGTTTAGATGCATTACGTAGTGATGAATTCAACTTCAAAGCTGATATGGCAGTATTAGCACAAGCATATCCTAAGTTAGTAGAATACTTAACAAGTGCTGAAAATAAGATTGTTAGATATTCTGATATTAAGAAATTTGTAAAAGGTGAAATTAAAGTTGACCGCAAGTTATTAGGTGGAATGAAAGAACATGCTCGCTCATTAGTTGAAGCATATAAAGACTTAATTAACTTAACTTCATTAACATTATTAGTTCCTGAATTGGTTGACTATGCTACTCCAAAAGTTCCTGAAAAATATCGTGGTATAATCGAAGCAATGTCATTTGATACATTAACATTTGAACAAATTCATTCAGATTTAGCTATGTCTGTAATGTTAATTGAAAATGGACTTGATTTAAGATTATATAATGCTTATAAGAATAAGAATTTAACTCTTACTGGTTATGTTAACTCTGCATATTTCGGTACAGTAGTAACAAGAGCTGAATTAATCGGAGCTACAGTTACAGCTATCGAAGATATGTATTGCTTCAATGATTATGCAAGCTTGTTAATGGAAGTAATTGACATTATGGGTGTTGATACTACAAATGTTGATTTAAGTTCTGTTAATTGGGATGTTGAATTTGATAATTTAAGAACTTTAATTATTGAAGGTATTTCTGTATTAGATAATATGAATCTAAATGATGTATCTGAAATTAAAGCATACTTAAAGAACTTGAATAAGAAGAACATCAAAGATGAAGCAAAATCATTTGCTAAGAAAGTTAACTTTGAAAGTCTAGAAACTATTATGAATGCATTAGATAATTCTGAAGTATTCAACCAATTATTTAAACCTCTTTATAATAAATATATATCATCTAAAGTTCCTGCTAGACTTGCTGAAATTGGTGATTTAACTAATTACGAAATTAGCGACTTAGATGAAGATATGCATCGTCTTGCTTTAATCGTTTCAGCCTTAAAAGAAATTAAAGCTGTTCCAGGAAGCATTAAAGACAATGCACAATCTGATGAATGTGTAATCCCAGCACAAGTAGTCATTGAACAATTCTTTGCTCTTAACTTCTTAGAATTTAAGAAACAAGCAATCGTTCGCTTAGTTGACTCATATGTTTCATTCATGGATTTAAGTACATTAGATTTATCTGGTGTAGATCTTGCTAGTGATGGCGTAATCTTAAAACAATATGCTAAAGAAATTTTAACTGTTGTTGTTGAAAGCAAATTAAATCCTAGCGTAAGACAATTAGGTAACCAATTATTAATGAAGTATGCTATTTCATTATATAATGGTTCAATGGACACTCAATTATTCAAGACTGTTCTATATTGGGGCTATGATAAATATGTTGCACCAAGAGTTGCCAATAGACACTATGTAAGTAAGTATACAACTAATGAAGAAACTGCTGATCAAATTGCCATTGAAATAGGTAATATGTTACAAGGATTATTAGAAATGGGCTTCTTCAGTAATGACGGCGTTGATTTCACTAACAAGGCTGCAACTGATAAGTTATTCGGAATCTTTGAAAATGTATATAACTTCTCTGGTAAGAAGATGAATGCAATTCTTAAATTAAAAGATAATATGGATGTACTTGGTATAATTCCACTTGATTATAGTTCATTAAATACCGCACAAGAAAAAGCTGCAATCAAAGAAACATTGAAGGTTGCTCGTAAATTATTTGCTCGTTTAGGTGAATTAACAGCTGATCCTGTTGCTACATTAGCTAAGAAAGATGTTCAAAATGAAATTACTGATTTATTCACTAATATGTTTGCTTCATCTATCGCTGAACAATTAGCAATGCCTGTCGCAAGAGGTATCGTTACAATCTTTACAAGAGGAATTCAAGAAATAACTATTTTAGAAAATGTAACTTGTGATCAATTTGTAAATGTAGTATTACCAGATGTATTTGAACTTGTTGAAAAAGCTCAAGTAGTATTAGGTGGCAGCAAGAAGATTGATTATACTAACACAGTTGCAATTAGCAGTGTTGTTGAAGTTCTTGTTCATCGTACTACATTCTACAATAATGTTGAAGAATTAATGAAATACGCATTCTACATCTTAGGTGTAGATGTAAGAAGTGAAGACTTCTCAGATGTTGATTGGAATAGTGAATATGTTGCCTTGGATAAAGCTTTAGTAGCAATGAAAGATGTAATGGTTAATGTTGATATTCATAATTCTGCTACATATAAGAATAATGATTTCTTAACCGCATTAAGTGTTGCATTACCTCACTTCAATAACTCTAAAGTTCTTCCAAAAGTTGCAAGACAATTAGCTGAAAAAGTTGCTTCAAGAAAAGGTACTAGATTCGATAGTTATATTAACCACTTATATAGATCAGATTATACAAATGATTTATTAATGGCTGATTATCGTTTATTACCACAATTGATTCAAGCAGTTGTAGAATTGAATTACTTTGGAACTGGTATAGACTATAGTAACTTTGATTCTGCAGAAACTATCCTTGACATATTCTTCAAACTTCATTACTTCAAAGGTATTGAAGCAGAAGTATTAACTAAACTTGCAAAACGTGTAGATTTAGTTAAGGATTATGAAATTGATTTCTATGCTGTAACAGATTGGTCTGTTGAAGGCCCTGAACTTGTAAAAGTAGTTTCAGAACTTGCTAAATTAGGTCATTTAGTAGATGTTAAGAATTTATCAGAAGATGATTTCTCAAGAGCAGAAGTACAAAATCAATTTGTTATCCTTGTTGACGCAATGAGTAAATCAATAATTGGACGTCAAATCTTACCTAAGTATTATGAAAATGAAATCGAAACTAAGTTAGGTTCAAGCGAATATACTGGTATAATTGATTTTAGCCTTCCTGAATTTACTCCAGATAAATGGGCCGCTGAATTCGAAAAATTATTCAACGCTTATAATATCTTGAAAAAATGTGGATATGGTACTTCAACTGGTAAAATGAGTATTGCCGATGCACGTGATGTTTTAGTAATTTTCTTCGGAACAAGAGCGGACAAATCACTTGGTGTTTTAGCTGCAACAACTAATCCTAAACTTTGGGTAACTCGTCTATATAACAATAATGTTATTGTAGTTCCTAACAATGCAACAATTGATTTATCTAGTGATCGTGATTGGGAAGAAGAACCATACGCTTTAATTGATGCTTTAGAACAAATGATTAACTTCACTGATTCAGAAGGTAACTTCTCATATGCTAATGTATATGCATGTGATGATGAAAATAAGTTATATTCATTCTTTAATGCAATAGTTAACTGTGATGGTGTTAAAGCTGCAATGATGCCAATGATCGTAAATGCAATGGCAAGTGACACTAACATCAAAGATTCAGTTGTTGCTGCTGGATTAATAGATGAAGACTTCAAAGCTGAATATGATGCATATATGGCAAACGGTTCATTTGATGAAAACTATTGGACTACATCAAAACTAGAAGCATTTGCTAATGCAATTGCTCAAGCTAACAAATAATCAATAGATTATTCATTAAGGTGATAGATTATATCTATCGCCTTTTTTGTATATGATAAAATATTAAGAATTAACTTAAAAGTTCCTAAAATGGCCAAAATTGACTTCATAATTGAAAATGGAATAAATAATACAAATCATATATATATTATTGTAAAATAAATACACCATTAAAATATAATTTCTACAATGTTCGTGTACACTAGATTGTGTACACGAACACATAACATAAAAAACTCGAATATATCATTGTCAATAACTTTGCAAAATGTC
>DPOU01000007.1 GCA_003539625.1 Acholeplasmatales bacterium | reverse complement strand
GCTCCTTTCTATATTCATTTAAAAATATCCTAAGACATTCAAACACTTAAGCATGTATGGAGGATTAGCTCAGCTGGAAGAGCATCTGCCTTACAAGCAGAGGGTCGGCGGTTCGAGCCCGTCATCCTCCACCATTATGCGCCGACTTAGCTCAATCGGTAGAGCAACTGACTTGTAATCAGTAGGTTGTGGGTTCAATTCCTATAGTCGGCACCATTATCTGGGATGTCCTCGTAGCTCAGTTGGTAGAGCAACTGACTTTTAATCAGTGGGTCGGACGTTCGAATCGTCTCGGGGACACCATCTTTTTCTTTATAGTCACGTATGCCTGAGTGGCGGAATAGGTAGACGCGCAGGACTTAAAATCCTGTGGTAGCAATACCGTGCCGGTTCGACCCCGGCCTTAGGCACCAATCACGTGGGTCCATAGCTCAGCTGGAAGAGCACCTGTTTTGCACGCAGGGGGTCGAGGGTTCGAGTCCCTTTGGATCCACCATTTTTTTAAGATAGCGGAATATGGCGGTGTAGCTTAGTTGGCTATAGCGTCCGGTTCATACCCGGAAGGTCGGGGGTTCAAGTCCCTCCGCCGCTACCATTTGTAAAAACTTTGGACCTTTAGCTCAGTTGGTCAGAGCTCCCGGCTCATAACCGGTCGGTCCTAGGTTCGAGTCCTAGAAGGTCCACCATATTTTGATAGAAATTATACGGAGAAATACCCAAGTCTGGCTGAAGGGATTGGTCTTGAAAACCAACAGGGTGTAACAGCCGCGGGGGTTCGAATCCCTCTTTCTCCGCCATTTTTCTTATCGCGGAGTAGAGCAGTTGGTAGCTCGTCGGGCTCATAACCCGGAGGTCGTAGGTTCAAGTCCTTCCTCCGCAACCAATGGTTCCATGGTGTAGTGGTTAACATGCCAGTCTGTCACACTGGAGATCGCGAGTTCAAGTCTCGTTGGAACCGCCATTATGCTGGCTAGGTAGCTCAGTCGGTAGAGCAATGGACTGAAAATCCATGTGTCGCCGGTTCAATCCCGGCCCAAGCCACCATAAAGAAATTAAAAGTAGAAAGTTTAACTTTCTACTTTTTTTGTCTTTAAATAAGGACAAGTATTCATTTTTACAGTGCAATTACCATTGTAATAGCAATCTCCACATTTATCTTGTTTTTTGGTTTTTATATGTTTTGTTTTTTTAAATTCCATAATTTTCCTCCCCTTTGGTATTATTATTAGTCTATTTAAATAATTTATACAAAAAACATTTAAAAATGTTTTATTTATGTTATAATATTATCAGGTAGGGTGAATATGTATGAAGTTCAAAATTAATCATATTGAATATGAAACAGAGGAAACAAATATAAAGTTAATAGAATTCTTAAAAAATAATAAACTTTCTTTTATTAACAATAATTTATTAAAAGTTGAAATAGAAAATAATGAACAACTACAAAATATAAAAGACGTAATAATTGAAGATGGTATGTCATTGTTAACAATTAGTGATAAAATAATTGATAAATTAAATAGTGAAATACAAACTATAAGTAAACAAGTTCAACAAGATGAATTTAAGTTATCAGAAACATGTTATAACGTGTTATTATGTGATTCAGATATTTATGAAGAAAGCTTAAAGTTATATTCTAATTGTGGTTTTGATGATATTATTAACATTAAATTTGCTTCAATGATTGAATTTGTTGAAAGGGCAAATGAAATGCTAATCAAAAAAACAAATGAATTAGATGGTATTTCACAAAAACCAATTGTTTATTCAAAATTAAACATTATTAACTATAATAACACTTTAAACACTAAAATATTGTCAGATTATGACATTGCGACAGTATTAATAAATAATTATTATAAAAAAATATGTAATATTGAAAAAAATATAAACATTATCTACATGACTAATTCTCTATATAAGCATCTTAATAATACAATTAATGAAACTAGAGTAAACCAAACTGTTTTATTTAACAATGTTAAATTAATAGAAACAGAAAATAAATGCAAGAACTTGATTAATAATGCAATATATTTAAAAGAGTCGTTTGACTATACAACTAATTGTTCTTTTATTGGGTATATTAAACTATTCAAACAAATGGGACTAAAAGAAAACCGTCTTGAAGCAATTTCTTTAGATGATAATGCTAAAAAGATAACTGGCGTTTATCAAAAAATAAACATAGTTGGTTTAGTTACGAAAGTTTTTCCAAAACTAGAAGAAGTAATAAAATATGATTATATATATGTATTAGACGATACTGAAAAATTAGATTATGTTAATGAAAGCGAATATTTAAATGATTATAATATGAATGAAATCTATAAAAAGGTTTTAGATAAGCCTGGTAATAAATTTTTAATGAGGAAATAATAATGAATATATCAAAAACAATGTTCAAAAACTTTGCAAGATGTCGTAACTTTGTAAGTTATTACGATTTGTATATTAATAGATTTCTCCACGAAGTAAAAGAAATAGATGGCACCCCTGTCATAACAGAAGAATTATTGAAAGAAATGAAAGATATTCCTGAAGGAATGTTCGATGAATCACAAGAAAGACTAAATGAATTTTTCAAGGGGATGTTCGATGAAGAAACTGGAGCAGATTTGACAATCATAACAAATGCCCAAATGGAAGCTTTCAAATTAATATTTACCGAAGTTGAACGATTAGCCGCAGAGTATATATCAAAGTTATTCAATCATGAAGTAATTGCTTCTGAAAACACATACGAACAAAAGAAGTATGAATTTGAAAATTTTGGGCATCAATTCTATTGTTATTTAGATATATATTTTGAAGACCAAGATTCCATTAAAATCTTTGAAGTAAAATCTACAACAAGTAAAAAGTATGACGATTTTAAAATAACTTTAGAGGGGGAAGAGTTTCCTCTTTTCTTGAAAAATAGAGATAATATATATGAATATGTAGGCGATGAACTAATAGGTACTGTAGCTGGTAAAAAAGTAATAACCCAAAAAATGGTAGAAAAGAAACATGACGCATTATTTAATAAATTTACTAAAGTAGGGAAATATATCTATGACCTTGCGGTAGAAAAATATATTGTCGAAAATAGCCGTATCAATGCTAATGACGAATTTAAAGATGTTGAATATTATTTAGTTGTATTAAATAGTGAGTATCACTTTAGCGGTAGATATGATGAAAATGGTAAACCAATTTATGACCTTGATGAAAATGGTAATGCATTATTTAAAATATATGATTTAAGTGATATAGTTGAGGAATATTTTTTTAAAATAGATGATGAATGTAATAGAATATTAGAAAATCTAAAATACCTAACTATTAATACACATATGCTTGGTGAATGTTGTGAATACAAGAAGACTACTCAATGTAAGTTCTGTAATATATGTATGAAAAAAGTATTGAGAGATGGCTCAATACTTGAATTTATGAAAAAAAATTATGCATTTTCAGAAGAAACACCTGATGGAAAAAGGGATAGACTTACTGTTTATGAATTGATAAATAGAAGATATTATACAATAGATCAGTGTAGGGATTTCTTGACTAAAAATGATAACATTATGCAATATGAATGTTACGTTAATAATAAAGTTTATATTGATAAAGAAAGAATTAAATTAGCTTTAAAAGAAATAAGATATCCGATATTTCATCTTGATTTCGAAAGTTACAATTGCCCATTGCCAAGATTTAAAGGTGAAAGACCATATGAACAATCTTTATTTCAATACTCGCTTCATGTTGAAAATAGACCTGGAGAATGTGATTTAGTAGCTAATCATTATGAATTTCTTGCGAAAGATCACCATGATAGAAGGTTAGAATTGACTGAACAATTGATTCATGACATAGACTTAAAGAATGGTGGATGTGTAATGGTTTATAATAAGTCTTTTGAAAAAACGAGATTACATGAACTTGCGGCATTTTTCCCTAAATATAAAAAAGAATTAGATAATATTAATGAACATGTATTTGATTTGTTGGAGGTATTAAATGGTTCATCAGCTTTGTATGATGATATTTTAAATACCAAACTAAAAGAAGAACAAAAGAAAAAACCTGATTTTACATATTATAATAATTTAATGCACGGCTCATTTTCTATAAAAAAAGTATTACCAGTATTTACTAATTTAACCTATAAAAATTTGGTTGTCAAAAATGGTACTGAAGCAATAGTCACATATGGTAGTTTACCATATTTAACGCAAAAAGAATATGATGAAAAATATTTAGCACTAAGAGTATATTGTAGACAAGATACTTGGGCAATGGTAGAAATATTAAGAGGATTACGGGAGGCAGTAAAAAATGAAAATTAAAATATATAATTTAGTACTATTAGCAATGTATGTTGTGCAAATTGTACTTTTTATGATTTTCGCAAATGGTGGATTTAAGGCTGTATCAGCAGGAATAATATGTGTAGAGACAATAGGACTAATACTAAGTTTTAGAATAAATAGAGATTCAAAATTATTTATTGCCTCCTTGGTATTTCATATATTATGCTTATTAGTTAATTTAGCAATGACATTAATATATGTACCTACAACATCTCAAATTCCACTAGCAATTTTTATCATAACATTATTAGTTACAGTTACAATTTTAGTAAAAATAGTTTTAGATCTATGTATAAAAAAATAAGCTCAAAGTGAAATGGTAAAATAAATGTAGA
>DPOU01000025.1 GCA_003539625.1 Acholeplasmatales bacterium | reverse complement strand
CCATACAATTTTCTATCTAGTCACTTTTTTTATCGTGCTACTTCAGTTTTCTTATTATTGATACCGACAACTTCATCTACAGGCATTGAAAAGGCGATACCTTGACCAGGTGAATTCAAACCAACTTCTTGATATATGGCATGTAATATATCGTCTTTTATTTTATTTGAAGCAAGAATAAGAACAACTTCTTTTTCAGGGTGAATTGAAATGTTAAACCGTGTTTCAACTTCTTGGCGTGCTGTACCTCTTGCATGAATTACAGTTCCACCTCTTGCGCCACATGAACGAGCAGCATCCATTACCGCATCCGAAAACCCTGCATTTATTATACACATTATTAATTCAAATTTTTCATCCATTATATATTACCTCCCATATTTATTAAAAATTCATAAATTGATTTGCCAATAACTGATGATATTGGTACGGTAAAGGCAATACCTTGTCCGTGTTTAGTTTTGAAATATTTATCCTCATAGGCGATTAATATTTCTTTTATTTTATCTTCTCTTACAATGCTTAAGATTACTGCTTTATCATCATTTACTAACCCTAAGTAATGAGCTATTTCTGATGGTGCCGTTCCCTTACCATAAAATACCGTTTGAAGATTTACTTCATATCCTTCTAAAACATCTAAATAAAAGTCAACTTTTCTTCTTTCAACAATTGTGAATAAGATCTTTATTTTTTTAGGTGCCGTTAATTTTTCTTTAGGAGTTTGTGCTTTTTTATTTTTCTTTACAACTTCAGCCATTTTTTCCTCCTTAGTTAAAATAAATGATTTGTTCATCATCAGCATCGATAATCTTCTTCATTCTTATCTTTTCACGAGCTTTATCTGTCATTACTGATTTAAAGCCTAATAATTGAATAGTAATAAGCGGAGTCATTGCAACCATTGCTACTATTCCAAAGGCATCTTCTAATATTTTTGAATTACCTTGAAGAGTTAAACACGCGCCAATGGCAAGTGGCAAGATGAAACTAGATGTAAGTGGACCAGATGCAACACCACCTGAGTCAAAAGCGATAGCAGTGTATACTTTTGGCACAAAGAAAGATAATGCTAATGAAATAAAATAACCTGGTATTATGTAATATAGTATTGAGAAATTAAAAGTTATTCTTATCATTGATAATCCAATAGAAATACCAACACCAAGACATAAAGCTATTAACATTGCACGTTTTGATACACCACCTGTAGTTACATCTTCAACTTGTTTAGTTAACACATGAACAGCAGGTTCGGCAAGTACTACTACCATACCTAAAATAAAGCCAATTACGATTATCCATACTGGACTTGTTTCCGCAAGCATAACACCAATTTTAAATCCTACTGGCATAAAGCCAATAGTAACTGATGATAAGAACATTACTAATCCTATTAAAGTATATAAGATACCTACAAATATTTGAACCAATTTTTGTTTAGGTAGTTTTATGAAGATTAATTCGATTACTAAGAAAAAGGCAACGATTAATCCAAGGGCAAGTGATACTTCTTTTAGAGAAGATAAAACTACTTTTACGATTTCACTACTATTTTCAAAAATTTCGTATTGGCTAAAATCATTAAAGCTAATACTTCCACTAAATGATAAACTTAGTAATAAAACAACTAGTATTGGACCAACTGAACATAAAGCAATTAAACCGAAGCTGTTTTCTTTAGAATCTCTACCACCAATTGTTTGGGCAATACCTATACCTAGAGCCATAATAAATGGTACTGTAATAGGACCAGTAGTAACACCTCCTGAATCGAAAGCCATTGCAAGAAATGCTCCATTTCCTGAATTAACTACTAGACATGCTACCGCAAACATTAAAAAGTAAAACAACATTAGTAAAAGCGATAAATCTTTTTTATAAATTATTTTGATTACCGCAAGCATTAAGAAAATACCTACGCCAAGACCTACTGTGACAATTAATAAAGTTGTATTGTTATTCATTACATCTTTTACTTGTTGTGCAAGTACAGATAAATCGGGTTCCGCAACGGTTATTAAAACTCCCATAACAAAACAAACTAGTAACGCAAGCCAGATTTTTTTGGTTTTGATTAGTGATGATCCTATTTGTTCACCCATTGGACTCATAGCCATATCAGCTCCTAAGTTAAATAAGCCAATACCAATAATCAAAAAAACAGCGCTTATAATAAAGATTACCAACTCCCGTGATGTAAGACTTAACAAGGGAGTAAAATATAATAGTATTACTAATATCGTTACTGGTAGAACTGATATTAGTGATTCTTTGATTTTTTTTCTTAATTCACCTAGCATTTCTTCCTCCTTATATTTTAATTTTTGTGCTGCCATCATCTGTCGCAGCGAGATTTTTTACCCAAACTTTGCTTTTTATTAAAAAGAAACCAATTACACTTTTAATGATTTCGGTTGATTGAATTATTAAATAAATATTTATAATGTTCAATTCCGTATATTTAACAAGTAAAACTGCAGTCGGGATGGAAATACTCCATATAAATAAGCAATCAAACAAAAAGGTTACAATCGTAACTCCGCCTGCTCTTAAGGTATAAAAACAAGCCGAATTAAATGAAAATATTGTCATTCCACCAGCCACTACCCACATAAAGCAAGTTGCCATATGACGAACTTCTTCAGACGAATCGTGATAAATATATGGTACGAATGGCGCAATGATTGCTAAAATTATACCAAATATCAAACAAACAAAAACAGTAAAGGCAATTAGTTTTCGATCGTTGTCAACTGCTTCTTCTAGTTTACCTGCTCCTAATGATTGTCCAACTAAAATTGAAATGGCCGTAGCTAAAGCACCAAATACTATATAGAACAAATTGGTCGTAGTATTTGAAATACTAAATGCTTTAAGTACTTCTGTCCCCCTTCTTGAATAAACATTTAATAAGAAGGTAGTCCCAAATGACCATAAAAATTCATTTAGAATAAGGGGAGCTCCTTTTACCAATATATTCTTTACTAAATATTTTGGTACATAGCAACTCTTAAAAGCATCATCGACAAAAGTAAATTTACTCTTATGTTTATGCGTAAATATTATTAAAAATGTCATTTCGGTTATTCTTGCCAGTAAAGTTGCTATTGCGGCACCCTTTACACCTAAAGCAGGAATACCAAGTCCACCAAAAATAAACCATAGGTTAAAAACAGCATTTACTCCTACCGCAATCCCTCCAGCAATCATTGGTATAATTGTTTCACCAACTTCTCTTAAACTTGATGAATATATTTGCACGATTACAAAAGGAATAATAGTTAGTAAAATTATTTTCAAGTAGTCACTAGCATAATTTTCTATTGCGATTTTTTCTTCCGGTGTGGTGGGATTAGTCAAAAAGGAATTTACTAAATTATTTCCAAACAATCCTAATACCAAAAGTGTAATAATGCTTATGCCAAGTCCTAACCAAAACTTAAACCGAAAACTATATCGCATTCCATCTTGATTCTTAGCACCAAAGTACTGGGATAAATATACACCAGCCATTGCTAAAGATCCAATTGTAACTATCTCGATAACAAAAAAAATTTGGTTAGTTACACTTACACCAGCCATTGCTTGGTTGCTATAATTACCAATCATTATGTTATCTAATAAATTAACAAATGATGAAATTCCTTGATGCAACATTATAGGTATTGCAATTGCAATTACCCTTTTATAAAAGTCCTTAGTTCCGATTAGTTTTTTCATGATGCCTTTCCCTTTATAAAATGTTTTGATTTATTTTATCATAAATCATTATTTTTATCAATTGAAAAAAATATTATTTTTTTAGAACCTTAAAATTAAAATTTCCGTTATCAATAACACTTAACATTGATTCTACTATATTTACATTGATTTTGTCATTTAAACTTAATAACTCAAATTCTCCAGAGTAATCACTTAATAAATAATCCGTTAACTTAAAATCATTTTTCTGATAAAACTTTAAGCGTTTTTCTTGTAGTTCATAATCAATTGATTCTTTGTTAACTTTCTCCATAATAATTATTAGATTTTGATACTTTTCTTTTAGCTTAGTCAAAACAATACTACCATAACCCTTTGATCTTACAACATCATTAATAGCAAAATAATATATTAAAGCTTCATTTTCTTTTTCAATTAAAAACACTAAGCCAATAATTTCTTCATTTATTGCCATCAAGAATTTAACATCTTTATTAGTTGTCATACTTAATATGTAATCAAACGACATCTTTTCAATTTTTGGGAATGATTGATTGTAAATTTTATGTATTTCATTTTGTTCAAAAGTATTAGCATCTCTGATACTTTTAAATAAAATATCCATATTTCCCTCCTATTACTAATTAATTTTTTCCTATTCTATTTAATATTTTTCGATAAATTTTAATCATATCTTTTTCATTTACATATTTATCCAAATCGTTTATTTCAAGCCATGCTAGAGCGCTATTTTCATCTTCTTTGATTTTTAATGTATCTTCTTCATTTGCAATAAGAACATACGTAACATTTAAATGTAAATGATTAGGTACAATATTACCTTTTTTTAAGTGGGCCATAACAGGTAAAATTTCCAATGACATTATTTTATCATTGAATGGTTTTAAATTATTCAAACCACTTTCTTCCTTTGCTTCTTTTAAAGCTACTTGATATAAATCTGGATTACCATCAGCGTGACCACCAAGCCAAGCAAAAGATTTATATATTAGATGATATGCAAATAAAACTTTGGTTTTATTAGTATTAACAACAATGGCTGAAGCAGTAAAATGAGCAATATTATTTGCTCTATCAAATGCTTTTGCTTTATATGAATATAGAAATTCTAACATCGTTTGTTGATCAATTAGCTCTAATTCATCATTAGTTTTATATGATTTTATTTCTTCAATTAATTTAATTATCTTTTCCATAGTACATTCCTTTATAAATATTATACCATAACTGGCACGCTTTTTCAAGGTGGTAATTATTAGTTGCTATTTTTAAACCAATATTAAAAGATATTCCCTTTGTAGAAAAACGATTAGTTTAATTAGTCGCTTCTTCCATAAAAGAAATATCTTTACAATTCTTTCAATCAAAATATTTTGAGATGTCAATAAGGTTTTCACTTACATACTCTGTTCCATTTTTATCAATATATAGAACATAGCCCTTAGTTGTAATGTAATAATCTACTCCTACTTCTTTATTATCTACAAACACAGTAACTGATTTAAATCTAAGATAATATTTAATTTCACCATACTTTTCTTCATCGTAATCGGTATATTCTATATATTTTAGTTTTTTCATATCTTTCTTCAACTCGGTATTCTTTTTGAAAGATATTTCTTGATTTTCACTATAATTCGAGAATATCTCATCAACATATGCTATTTTTTGTCTTAAAAACCCTATCGCAAGTGATAATAAAATAAATATTGTTAATGCTGAAAAAACAATTAATCTCTTTTTCATTTTCCCCTCCTATTTCATTTGTGTTCAGTTAGAAAACTTGCCATTTCCAAATAGTTTTTCTAATGTCATTTTATACAAACAAAAAGCTCTCTTTAGTTAAGAGGGCTTAATAATCGATTCCAGTAAAGTTTATGATAAACATAATCTTTCGGTGTATGAGTTACTTCCCCCACTTGATTATATTCTACCACAATTTACCTTATCTGTCAAATATTTCATTAATTTGTATAAATATTATTTCCCCCAAACAAAACAAATATATAAATATCCAGTAATTACTGCCGCAAGAGTAAAGGGAATACCTATTTTAAAATAGTCTTTTAATTTTACGTTATATCCTTCTTTTTTCAAAATCGCAATCGTAGTTATATTGGCAGAAGCACCAATTGGCGTAAGATTGCCACCAAGAGTCGCACCTGACAATAAACCAAAGTATAACAAATATATTGGCGCATTAGCAGTTGTCGCAATTTGACTTACAACTGGTAACATTGTTGCAACATATGGTATATTATCAATAAAACTAGACAAGAAAACGGAACCAAAAGTAATTACTGTATATATTATGAAAATATTATTTTTACCAATTTTTATAAATATGTTACTAAGTTGTTGAATTAAACCAGCTTTAGTAATACCTGCTATTACTACAAAAATACCTGCTAACATTATTATTGTTTTTAGATCTATTGCCTTTAATGAATTTTTTATTATTTTAAAGTTTCTTTTCCTTATAATATAATAAATTATTCCTATTATATACAAAGCAATACAAATAACCCCGTTAGTAATAATACTATTGGTAGGTAAGAATGAATTAATGATTAAAAGTACAATATTTAAAATAATTAAGATAGTTGGAAAATAATCGCTTATTTTGGTTATTTCACCCTTTGGTATTTTAGTTTTATATTTTCTAAAAAGAAAAAGCATAACTGGAATGGTAACAATAGCACCAAGTTCTACCGCAAAAAATATACTAGGTTTACCTTCTACAAAGAAAAATTCCACAAAATTCATATTAGCATATGATCCTAGTATGATTGATGTCGTATCGCCTATTAGGGTTGCAGCACCCTGTAAATTTGATGATACCGAAATGGCGATTAAAGCATTTACTGGCGATATATTTAACTTTTTACAAATAGCAAGTCCAATAGGTGCTACCATTAAAACTGTTGCAACGTTATCAACAAAGGCCGACACAATCCCAGCTAACATAGCAATTACAACAATTGCCCACTTGGTATCAGTAACCTTTGTTAATAAATAATCAGCCATTAGGCAAGGCATTTTTGATTCAATAAAAAAGCCTACTATTCCCATAGTTCCAATAATTATAAGTAAAGCATCATAATTGATTGCCGTTATTGCTTCTTTAAAATTAATAATTCCAAGCAATGTAAATAAAATACTGCTTATAATAACAATAATTTCTCTTTTTGTTGAGAATATCATCATAAGTAGATAAGTTATTATAAATAAAATTAAAGCTAGAATCATTTTACCACCTCAAAATAAAAACAGTTCATATCATTTTATGAACTGTTCATATAGTTTTATTCAAACTTAATAGTAATTTTTGTACCTTTTCCGATTGTTGATTCGAGTTTTAATTCATATTGATATATTTCGCAAATATGCTTTACAATTGCCAGTCCAAGTCCTGTACCACCAATTTCTTTACTATGTCCTTTATCAACCCGATAAAAGCGTTCAAATACTCTACTTTGATATTCTTTAGAAATACCAATACCTGTATCTTCAATAGTAAGAGTTGATGTATTAAGGGTAATCATAATTTTTCCATTATCTACATTGTACTTGATAGCATTATCAATTAGATTGCGAATTAATTCATCAATTAATTTGGCGTCACCAACAGTTTCACATTTAGCGATATTCGTTATTACACTGATATTTCTTGCTTTTATGCAATCTTCTAATGAATCTAATATTTCAATTAAAGCTTTATCTACTTTTACTATATCTTGTTTCTTTTGATAGTTTTGTTCAATACTTGAAAGGTTTAACATATCAATAATTATATTGTTCATTCTTTTAGCTTCTTTTAAAGTCTTAGAAGAATAATTAATGATTTGATCTTTAGAATCAACAATATTATCACATATCATTTGTTGATAACCAATAATAGATGTTAGCGGTGATTTTAATTCATGTGAAGCATTTTGAAAGAAATCGCGCTTTTCTTCTTCCAAGTTAGCTTGTTTAGTAATATCTTCTAAAGTAATTATGATACCACCATTTAATTTAGCTTCGGTTAAATAAGTAACATTACAATTGATTTTAGTAGAATCAATATTCAATAAGTAATTTACTTGTGAATGATTTTTAAATACTTCAAGAATTAATTTTTGTAATTTTGTGTCTCTAAATAAATATAAATAATTCTTACCAATCAAATTATTGTTAGAATCTAGAATTTTCATTGCTTTATAATTAATAAATCTTAGTGATTCATTACTATCTATTACAACAACACCTTGTGTCAATAAGTTTAAAATAGCTTCAATTTCTTGTTCTTGTAATTCAATTTCATGAATTTTATTATCTAATACATTAGTTATACTATTTATTACAACTGGTAAATCATCGATTGTAACATCTTGATAGTCTTCATTGGCAAGTGTAGCTAATTTGGCAACTTCACTATTAATAGGCGTTAAACTTTTCTTATTAACGAAACTAATAGCATAAATTGAAAATGCTAAAATTACCATAAGAGCTATTAAACTAATAGTCACATATGTATAAATTATTTTGTTAACACTACCAATAGGAATGGCAATTCTAACATAGTAATTGTTTACTTTTTCAGCAACATATAACATGTTCTTTTTTTCAGTTGTTGAATATCTTTTGTAAACTTCACCAAGATTATTAATTTCTGGTCGATCTAAGTGATTTTCGTTGATTTCATCTTCAAAGCTATCAATTACTACTTTACCAGTGCTTGATTCTATAATAGTTAACCTAATATCTTTATCTAAAGACTTAATATATTCTTTAGTATCATCAAAGTTTGAACCATTAAAGTTAGTACAAGCAATCTTTAAATAATTTGTTACTTGTTTTTGATAAAACTTATTATTTTGGTTAGTTATCGTAATCATTGACACAACTAACATTATTATAAGTGAAACAAATACAATGATTGAATTTGTAATAATTAACTTTCTTTTCATATATTTAATTTATATCCTATCCCGTAAATTGATTTTATCAGTTTACCATCATCATTTAATTTAGATCTCAATGTTTTAATGTGCATATCTAAACTTCTACTTTCAACTATTTGATTGGTATTCCAAATTTCTTCAAATAGTTGATCTCTAGATAACACATTAGGAGCATTTTTAGCAAGCAATAAAAGGATATCAAATTCTTTTACCGTTAAATCAACCGGCTTATTTTGATAAATGCATTCTCTTTTTGCTATATCTAATTCAATATCACCTATTTTTATTAAGTTGCTTTTTCTTAATCTTCTTGCATGGGCTTCTACTCTTGACATTAATTCTAACAAATCAAAAGGTTTTTCAATGTAATCGTCTGCACCCAAATCAAGATTTTCTACTTTATCAATGGTCATATGTTTTGCGGAAACAACGATAATATGGACATTATCATATTTTTGATTTGATCTTATCTTTTTAATAATATCTGAACCACTCATATCTGGTAACATTAAATCTAATAAAACAATATCGGGAGTTTCTAACATAAATTGTTCTAAAAATTTTTTTCCATTTTCAAAACTTTTTACAGTAAATCCTTGTTTTGTCAATGTTTTATTGATTATTAGGGAAATATCTTCATCGTCTTCTACAGAATATATTAACATGTATTGCTCCTTTAAAAAATCATTTTATCTTTATAATAGCCTGATGAAATATAAACAACCCATTCGGCAATATTTACAGAGTGATCAGCTATCCTTTCTAAATATTTTACCACAAGTGTAGTGTAAATTGCAAATGATAAATAATCTTTGTCAATATTTTCCTTATTTCTTAAATTTCCAATTATTTCTAAATATTTTTCATCGACATAATCATCATAAGCTATTACCTCTTTTGCCAAGTTATAATCCTTTTCAATATAGGCTTTAATAGCTCGATTAATCATTTGCATAACAAATACTGAAAGATTTTCTATTTCAGTATTTTTTTCTTCTTTTTCTTTATAACCAATTAATTTAGTTGCAAAATCGTAAATATCTTCTGCATGATCTCCTATTCTTTCAAGATCAGATACAAGTTTTAAAACACCTGTTACTTCTTTTAAGTCTTTTGCAAAAGGACGCTCCTTCAAAAGGATATTAACACACATTTCCTCAACTAAGCGTTCATATTGATCTATCAAGTCATCATTTATCTCAACATGATCGCATTTTTCCAAGTAATAGTTTATCGCCTCAGTTATGTTAGTTACTACTGCGTCACTCATTTTTAAAACTAGTTGATTTAAACTTTCCATTTCTTCTCTTAGATTCATTTTTATCCAAACCTTCCTGTTATATAGTCTTCTGTTTTACTGTTTTTAGGGTTAGTGAATAATTCAGTAGTATTTTCGTATTCAATTACTTCACCCATTAAAAAGAATGCGGTATAATCGGAAATTCTAGTTGCTTGTTGCATATTGTGAGTAACAATTATAATTGTGTATTCTTTTTTTAATTCTTGAATTAGATTTTCAATTTTTAAAGTTGCAATAGGGTCAAGGGCACTAGTTGGTTCATCCATAAGAATTACATCGGGTTTCATTGCAATACATCTTGCAATACAAAGTCGCTGTTGTTGACCACCTGATAAGCCTAAAGCACTATCTTTTAATCGGTTCTTTACTTCTTCATACAAAGAAGCTTGTTTTAAAGCTGAAATCACGATTTCTTTTAATTTTTCTTTATTTTTAATTCCACTACATCTTGGACCATATGCGACATTATCAAAAATTGACATTGGGAAGGGATTAGGATTTTGAAAGACCATACCTACCTTTGTTCTAAGTTCAACTTCATTCAAGTTGTTGATGTCACTATCTTCATACTTTATGGTTCCCGCTATCTTACAGTTTTCGATTAAATCGTTCATTCTATTAAAGCATCTTAGTAATGTCGATTTTCCACATCCAGAAGGTCCAATAAAAGCGGTTATTTTATTTTTATAAATAGGTAAATTTATATCTATTAATGCATGTTTTTCGCCATAATATAGATTTAAATTTTCTATTTTAAATATTTCTTTATTAACTTCTTCCATATTTATTCCTTTTTTAAATTTATTCTATATGTTATTATCTTAACTATAATATTTAAAGCAAACACTACAATTAAGATAATGATTGAAATTGCACAAGCTGCTCCATAATTTGGTACTTCACTACTTGTTAATGACCAAATATGAAGTGACAATGAAGTTGATCCTTTTAATATGTAAATATTATCTTCGATTGAGGTTCCCATTACAAATATTAAAGCAGCCGATTCACCAATTATTCTTGCAATAGAAAGAATTGCCGAGGTAAGTATACCTGGTATTGCATTTGGTAGAATTACTTTGAATATAGTTTGAGTCTTTGATGCACCAAGTGCAAGTGATGCTTTCATATAATCTTTAGGTACAGTTTCCAACGATTCACTAGTTGTTTTTATGATAGTTGGAAGTAATACGATAGTAAGGGTTAATGCCCCTGCAAGTATCGAATACCCTTTTACTTTAGTAATGGTACTAACAAAAGGTATGAATATAAGTGATCCTACAAATCCAAAGATAATTGAAGGTATTCCACTAGTTGCATCTATCATATTTGTCAATATATTTTTAAACTTTAGATTTTTTGCGTATAAAACTAGATAAATTGATGCACCAATCCCAAGAGGCATACTAAACAACAATGTTAATAGAATTAAATATATTGTCGTTATTAATGAACCTCTTATGCCACCACCAGTAGTTTTACATTGTAAGTATGTTATCTTATATGCTTTATTTAGTTCTTCGGCAAATTTTTCTGCACCATCAGTTGCTTTTGCGTAAGCATCTTGTAAATCAATTGTTTCACCAATTAATACATCTAATTGTTCTCCTTTTTTGGCTTTGTATTCTGCGTTATTATTAGTTTCAACTAAACTATTAAAAGGTGAATTTACTGCCACATAACAAATTGTTATTATTTTTTTACCATCTACACTTTTATCATCTTTTATGGCTATTCCATAATTACTTACAAAATAGGCATTTTCAATATTAGGATCATCAAACACTTCACCAGTTTGTTTAGTACTTACAACATTTAATGTTTCAGCATAATCAGAAGTTATAAACTTCCAAGATAGATATGGTAATCCATTTTTAAAAACATAAAATATTATTGCAAATAATCCTATTACCGTAAAAGCTGTCGCAAAATAAGTTACGACGTTTTTAATTAGATCTTTTATTCGTCTTTTTTTATTTTTCATTTTTCATTACTTTCTTTTTAACATAATTTAATAAGAGGTTAACGCCAATAATTAATATAATTAATAAGATACCAAGACTAAATCTAATATCATAATTTACACCACTTGATTCATAAATACCTTGTAACATTGTTGATGTTATCGTACTTGTTGGTTTAAAAGGATTTAAAGCAATGCCTATTGCCCCACCGCAAACCATTGAAACGGCAGTAGCTTCACCTAATGCTCTACCAATACCAAGTATTGTTGCGGCGATAATTCCGCTTTTTGCACCTCTAAGAATAATTTTAAAATTTGTTTGAGTTGTTGTTGCACCAAGTGATAAAGAAGCCCATACTAGATTTTCTTTTACGGCTTTCATTGAAGTAACCGCAAGCATAGTTATAGTTGGTACTATCATCATAATAAGTACTGTCACTACTGAAATTAGTGATACTCCACCAGCTGTTTGTAAATTAAATACGTAAGCAATATTTTTAACAATCTTATTAATTACTCCCATTCCGAATAAGCCGAAAATAATTGAAGGAATTGATGCGAGTAATTCTACAATATTTTGTAAAATTGCCCCTAGTTTCTTAGGAGCAATTCTTACTATGAAAAGGGCAGTTAGAACACTGATTGGCACTGCAATCAGCGTTGCTAACGTTACGATAAATAAAGTATTAATGACAATACCTAATGCACCATATTTACCCTTTAAAAAGGTTGTTTCAAATAAGAAATAAAACAGATTAGCGTTTTGTTCACCATCATATTTACTAACAAACGGCTTAATACCTTTTATGAAAATGAAAAGTATTATAAAAATTATTGTTGATGCGCAAATAAGTCCAATTATTAAAAACATTGTTTGAACTATTTTATCAATTTTTAATTTTTTATTAGTACCATTCATTATCTAGTTAATTTCACTCCATTTAATATTTTCTGTTGCGTAGATTTTCTTTAATTGTTCTTTAGTAATGTTTGTTACTGTATCATTTAAAACATTTACAACTACTACTATACCATCTTTACAAAGCATACCAGAAGTATTCTCTGCAGGGGTTTCACTAGCATTTAATTCTCTTGATAAGAAACCTACATGAAGTTTATTTACGCTTGTTTTTTCACTACCTTGAGTACCTTTATATGCGGCACCTGAACCAGTGTGGTTATGAACAGCTTTAAATGTTGAGCAGTTTTTAGCAAATGCTTCGCTTAATGCTTTTGCAATTTTTTCTACTGAAGTTGAACCACCAAATTTAATTTCAATTTGGTCACTAGCAGAACATGGTTTTTCACAAAGTGCTTTGATTTCTTTATTTTCTTCTTTATCTAATAATTCTTGGAAACTTAAAGCACTTGCAATTGATTTTGTTGTAATACCATCTTTCGCTTTGATGATACCTTGACCTTCTTTACTTGTTGTAAATAATACAAATGCTTGTATTAATAACCATTCAGTCTCAGTACAATTGTCTTTTGTTGTAGTTATATAATTAAAGTTTCTTGAAAGTTTATAACTACCATCAATTACTGCAGCTTCGCTTGGTGCAATACCTTCATAGTTTAAGGCTTTTAATCCTGATTCAGCTAATGATGCAAGTGAAATATAACCAATTCCGTATTCATCATTTTTTACTAAACTAATCATATTAGCATTATCTGTTGCCTTAACATAACCTGGAATTTTGCTATCGTCTTCTTTTGCTTCAGCGTAACCTATTGCAGTAAAGAATCCATCTCTTGTACCAGATTCAGAATCTCTTGAATATCTTGTTACTACTTTTGTAGTATCAAATGTATCTTTTGGAGTTGTTTTTTTACAACTTACTAGTCCTAATAATGCACATATCAATGCTAAAATTAAAATATTTTTTTTCATATAATTATCTCTCCTTTATTATTTACACTAAAATTATAGCAAATTATTGTTTGTCAATAAATCATATTTTTGTAAATAAATGTAAGGAAAATGTAAAAAGTGATTATATTGCTATAATCACTTTTTACTATGTTTATTTATTTTGTCATCATATACTGCTATTTCTTTTAAATTTGCTTCATTCCCTCGTAAAAGATAAGTATTTGAACTACCGCAGAAAGGGCAAATTTTTCCATATTTTACAGTTTCATATTCCTTGTGACAAGCATCACAATAAGATACTGCTTTAATATTTATTATTTCTAGTTTTGAATCTTTTAATAATTCAGATTTTTTGGCGTTCCAATTCCAACAATCTTCTAAATAATTGTTAACAATAGCAGATACTTCACCAATTTCTAATGTTACTTTAGCAATTCGCTTCACGTTATTTTGACGAGCAGCATTTTCAACCATTTTAGCAATGTGAAAGACAATCCCTAATTCATGCATTATTTTTTGTTTCCCTTTTGTGCTTTTACGTATTCTTTATGTTTTTTGATTGAAAGTTTTTCTTCAGGAGTTTTAGTTTTAAACTTGATTTTTAATCCACGTTTAATTGCATATGGTAAAATTTTCTTAAATTTATCTTCACTTTTTACCATAGTTGACATTTCAGGATGATCTCTAACTAGATGAATTGCGTCAAATTCACATTTAGTTGTACATACTCCACAACCAATACATTTGTTTTCATCAACAATTGATGCACCACAACATAAGCAACGATTGGCTTCTGACATTGCTTGTTCTTTTGTGAATGTTTTATGGGCATCCTTGAAACTATTTCTGTAGTCAATTGTTTCATCCATTCCTGGTTCGTTTCTTCCTTGATTATCATAACCATCGATTACTAAATCATCTTTATTTAATTCAATAAAGTCTCTTCTATTACGACCTATTGTCAAACTTGTACCAGGTTGAACAAAGCGATGTAATGATTCAGCTGCACATTTTCCTGCTTCAATAGCATCAATAGCAAATTTAGGTTCTGTGTATACATCACCACCAACAAAAATATCAGGTTCATTAGTTTGATAAGTTAATTTATCAGCAACAGGGTAATTACCATGTTGGAAAGTTACTTTTGTTCCTTCTAGTAAATTGCCCCAATTAATTGTTTGACCTATTGCAAAAATTACATGAGTAGCATCGATAGTTACAGTATCATTTTCGTCATAAACTGGATTAAATTTATGGGTTACTGGATCATTTACGCTTAAACACTTTTTGAAGACAATTTGTTTTACACAACCATTTTCATCTTTGATAATTTCTTTTGGACCATAACCATTGTTAATTTCAATTCCTTCATCCAAAGTTTCAAGTATTTCTTGATTTGTTGCAGGCATATGATTACGATCTTCTAGAGAAAATACTGATACTTTGTTAGCTTTAAAACGTTTCGCAGTACGTGCACAATCAATTGCAACATTTCCTCCACCAACCACTACCACATTGCCATTTAAAATTGTTGATTTGTCTACAGTGGCATCATGTAAGAATTTTACGGCAACACTTGTGCCTTTAGCATCTTCTCCAGGTATTCCTGGAAGTTTTCCGCCTTGACAGCCAATTGCGATATAGAATGCTTTAAAGCCTTCTTCTCTTAATGAAGCTATTGTAACATCTTTACCTACTTCAACACCACATTTAATATTGACACCAAGTTCTTTTAGTATTTCAATTTCAGCATCAATTACATCTTTTTCTAATTTATATGAAGGAATACCATAAGTTAACATACCACCAGGTTTTTCATTTTTTTCAAACACAACTGGATAATATCCTTTAGTTGCAAGATAATACGCACATGATAGACCAGCTGGCCCTGCACCAATGATAGCAATTTTTTCTTTCCATCTACCCATATTTGATGGGATGACAATGTCTGGAATGTATCTTGTATTACTTTGTAAATCTAATTCTGCAACAAATTTTTTGATATCATCGATAGCAACAGCCTCATCTATTTTACCTCTAGTACAAGCGGCTTCACATCTTTTGTTACAAACTCTACCACAAATAGCTGGGAAAGGATTATCTTTTTTAATTAATGCTAAAGCATCACGGAATCTACCTTCTTTAACCATCTTAATATAACCTTCCACCGCAATATGAGCTGGGCAAGCTACTTTACAAGGAGCAGTTCCGGTTTGGTAACAATTTATACGGTTTTTATCTCGGTAGTCTTCATCCCATTTATCTTTACCCCAAGGCATATGATCTGGTAATTCATGCTTTGGATATTTGATAGGGCCATTTTTAGTATTTAATTTTTGACCTAATTTTACTGCACCACTTGGGCAATATTCTACACATTTACCACAAGCTACACATTTATCAATATCAATATGTGCGGTATATGCGCTTCTAGACATATTAGGAGTATTAAATAATTGTGAAGTTCTTAAAGCATTACAAATATTAACATTACAGTTGCAAATAGCAAAAATTTTATTTTCGCCATCTATGTTAGTTATTTGATGAACATATCCATTAGCTTCAGCGTTCTTAAGAATTTGAATTGCTTCTTCATATGTGATTTTTCGGCCTTTATTGGTTTCAACGCAATAGTCAGCCATATCACCTACGCCAATACACCATTCTTCACAACTGTCACCACAGCCTTCATTTAGTTTTGATCTACCATATCTACAAGAACATATTCCCACACTTAAGTGACCTTCATATTTTTTCAACCAATATGAAATATGTTCTATATCTAACGACGTATTTTTTGCATCTATTGCTTGTTCTACTGGTATTACGTGCATACCAATTCCAGCACCTCCTGGTGGAACCATTGGAGTTACTTTTTCTAGCGGTAAAAAAGTCATTCTTTCGAAAAACATTGCAAGTTCTGGATGTTCATCTAATTGTTCTTTTATCATATTGGTAAATTCAGCAGAACCTGGAACAAATAACGGAAGTAAATATCTACGTTCTCTTTTTCCTTCTATTGGACCATTCCTGTCATATAAATCACCATAATCATATTCTAATATACCGATATGTGACATTTCATCAAGAATTTTTTGTAATTCTGTACTTGTATAACCTTTATTCATTTTTAACAATTGTCCAAATGTATAGTGCTTACGTACTTTCATCTTTAAAGCAATGTCAGCCATTTCATCAGTTACTACACAAGCAAGTCCCCAATATTCTGGATCATCAGTAGTAAGACCATGTAATTTGTGAGGAAGACAGTCAGTAATTTTTTTGCCAAGTTTTAATATTTTCTCACGAGGTTCTTTTTCGCCTTTATGTTCCGGTATAAAAGCATTACTCATTTCTGGCATTATTCTTCCTCCTTCCACTTAATAATTTCAGTTGATAACCATTTTGCAAATTCATCTATACCTTCACCAGTTTTAGCACAAATTGGCATCACCTTAGTTTTAGGGTTTCGCATTTTAATGTATTCTTTGCAATTTTCTAAATTAAAATCAAAATATGGTAGCACATCAATTTTATTAACCAATACAACATCGCAAATAGAAAACATTAGTGGATATTTCAAAGGTTTGTCATCACCTTCAGGAACTGATAAAATCATTATATTCTTTACTGACCCCGTATCAAATTCAGCAGGGCATACAAGATTACCAACATTTTCTAAAATAACTAAATCAACTTGATTCATATCCAAATTATCAAGACCTTGTTTAGTCATTTCAGCATCTAAATGACACATTCCTCCTGTATGTAATTGGATAGTTTGAACACCTGTAGCAACTTTTATTTTTTCAGCATCTACTTTAGAATCAATATCTGCTTCCATTACCGCAATCTTAAATTTTTCCTTTAAAGCATTAATTACTTTTATAAGGGTAGTTGTTTTACCTGAACCAGGTGAAGACATAACGTTTAATAAAAAGATTTTGCGTTTTTTTAAATCACTACGTAAGTTATCCGCATCCTTATTATTTTCGTCAAAAATACTTTTTTTAATTTCAATTACTTTTACTTCATCCATAATATGACCCCTTTTTTTGTTATTTTATCACATCAAACAAATTTTGTAAATCTTTCCTAATTATCTTTTTATATATAGAACTATATATTTTTTGATATAGTTTAATTATTTAAAAATACAATTTTTTCTCTATATTTTGTATCCAATATACTAAATTTCTTTAAAGTTTGGTTTTCAACAAAACATTCTTTAATGGTTTGAATAACCAAATCATAGTCTTGATATTTCTGATTTGCTAGTGTAAGTACTGATCTAGGCATTTGTCTTTGATAGGTTGCTAGAAGTCTTACATTAGACATAATGTATTCATCATTTGAATCCATAACTTTCGTTATATTTAATTCCGATTCTTCTATATGACTCTCTTCATATTTGGTGGTAGTAATAAAGGTTAGATCTTTAAAATATAAAATATCATCATATTTACCAGATTTATCGTTAAATAAAGTTTCATAAATATTTTCTAAATCAAAACACACATTATCCGTTTTTAGTATAATGTTGTATTTATTAGGAAACTCCATTATTTCGACATTCCAAGTAGTTTTATATGTATTTAAATACTTTATAGTAGTATTAATTGCCTTTGATACTTCGTTAGTAATATTATTTTTTGTTATTTTTCGCATATTGTACTCCTTAGCACTATTATAACATAAAAAGATGTAAATACGATTAAACGTACTTACATCTTTTTTTTAATGATTACTTTTCAGCATTTACAATAGCATCGTTTACTTCCATTGCTAGGTCATAAGTAACTCTTGATAATCTAGCAATTTCATCAACGCCTAATTTGTAATCTGGATCATTAACATTTTTCTTGCTTAATTCTTCAACTAGTTTAGCAATTTCTGAAGCATTGCTTTTAACTACTGATAATTTTTCGCTTAGTTTGTCCATCATACTAATTAACCTCCTTCACTTATTTCTTTTTTGTAATAAACTATTTTTAATATCCCATAATTTTTGTGATAAGTCTACATAATAGCCATGAGGATTGTCGAATCGTTTTACTTCATCCCAAAGTCTAGATAATGAATACTTACAAAACTTTCTTGATTCTTCAAGAGATGGAATTTGATAAACTAATTTACCATCCTTAAAAATTGGTTTTTGTAATTCTTCAACATAGAAATTAGTAAGATTCTTACGTTTCCAAGTAAATCTTGGATCAAAGATTTCATATTCTTCACTATCAATTACTTCATCGTGTAAACATATTACATCAGCAAGGGCCATATTAGTATCCTTTGAAAATAAACGATAAACTTTTTTGAAATGTGGGTTAGTAATTTTTCCCTCATTTTCGCTTATTTTCATCTTGGGAACTATTTCACCATTTTCAACGATTGCGGCAAGTTTATATACACCATCAAATACAGGATTAGATTTTGATGTTATTAAGCGTTCACCAACTCCATATGAGTCAATACAAGCACCTTGATTTTGTAATTCAGTAATTAAGTATTCATCTAAGCTGTTTGATGCACAAATTTTTACAAATGGTAAACCTGCTTCATCAAACATCTTTCTTGCCGACTTAGAAAGATATGCAATATCACCAGAATCTATACGAACAGCAGCTTTTTCTAGATTAAATTCTTTAATTACTTTTATAGCATTAGGCACACCGCTCTTTAATACATTGTATGTATCAACAAGTAACACCACATTATCTGGATATAATTTTACATATGCTTTAAATGCTTCATATTCACTAGGGAAGGCTTGAACCCAAGAATGAGCCATAGTTCCTAAAGCCTTGACACCAAACCATTCATCACATGTTACACATGATGTTCCTGAAACCCCCGCAATATAAGCTGCTCTTGGTCCTAAAATGGCGGCAGAAGCACCTTGAGCACGGCGTGCACCAAATTCCATAACGCTTCTTCCAGCAGCCGCTCTTACAATTCTTTCAGCTTTACTTGCGATTAATGATTGATGGTTAATCGTAAGTAGTAGGAATGTTTCAATTATTTGGGCTTCAATAATAGGAGCTTTAACCGTAACAATTGGTTCATTAGGAAAAATAAAGTTACCTTCTTCTACCGCATAAATATCGCCTGTAAAATGAAAGTCTTTTAAGTATTCTAAGAATCCTTCACTAAATGAACCTTGTTTTCTTAAATATTCGATATCTTCACTGCTGAAATGAAGATTTTCAATATATTCAATTAATTGTTTTAACCCTGCACATACTGAAAACCCCGCATTATTAGGATTCATTCGGTAAAACATATCAAAATAAACTATTTTATCTTTCATTCCTAATTCATAATAACCATTGGCCATCGTTAATTCATAAAAGTCAGTTAAAGTTGTATAATTATTTAAATCTTTTAACATTGGTTGTACCTATCTTAACATGTAACATCTACATGTATTCCTTTCAATATATCAAATGTTTCTTCGTTTAATTTTTCATCAAAAGATGCGGTTAAATTTTTATTTACAATTATTCTTGCATTAGGAAGGGCTGCTTTTACCATTACTACGTTAGATAGCACACAAATATTTGAAACAAGCCCACAAATTTCTACTTCATCATAGCCTTTACCTACTAAATAGTTGGCAAGTTCCAGTGATGGAAAGGTTGGTTTTTCAAATACTTTAATTGCTTTATCTAAATATTTACCAACTTCACCATATAATTTATGACCATCAGTATCTTTTATACAATGTTTTACTGGTAATTTTTTACCTTCAAGCGTATCAAAATAATTATCATAATGAGTATCAAGAGTAAAAATAACATTATCGTATTCTTTGATTTTTTGAACTATTCTTTGTTCTAATTCTTCAGCTTTTTTAAAACCTAATGAACCATTTACAAAATCATTTTGATAATCAACAACAATTAATAATTTCATTTTTTATCTACCTCGGTTATATTATATACTTTTTTTGAATATTTTTCAACCTATTTTACTCAAACAAAAAAGCTGATAAATATCAGCTTATAGATTTTCTGGATAGTTATTTTCTTTATCACTTGTAAAAATAATAATATCAAATATTACCATTTGAATAAGAATAGATAAACCAAATGTACTTCCACCTAAAAATGAACATACAAAAATCGTTGTAATAATTGCAAATATTATTAAGCAGAATATTCTGATTTTATTATTATTTAACGTTAATAAATATAATACAATCCCCGCAACATATAGTAACAAATATAATATTAAACGATCAGCACCAACAAAATCATTACTTATAATAGCATATACGTAATTAATTACATAACTACTAAATAGTAAGATTACAGGTATTGTTATATCACTCTTAGATAGTTCTTTTTTTACTCCAAGAACAATTAACATAATTGATGATGCAATCATTAATCCATAAGTAATTATATCAAATACAACACCTGTATTGTAATTACTTGTAAATATTCTATCTATTAATGCTACACCTATAAAAAAAGTTGCAACACTAGCTAAAACTACTACAATTTCACTAAATTTACTCTTTAATTTTGTAAACATTTTTTTCACTCCTTATTATATAATATCTTATTCTTCTACTATTTATACCCTTTTTTCTACTTTTTTATACTCATCACTTTTTAATCCAAGTATCAGTAGGAAAACAGCAGGTAAAAATAATAATCCAATAGTATATCCTACTTTATGATTAAAACTATGAGATATCCTATTACATAATTCAATTGTATGAATAAGTGATACAATTGATATTGTTAAACTAACAACCAAAATAAATACATTAGGAATTTCTTCAAAAACTAAATCAAATATAGTTGACAGAATCAATAACACTACTGAAAAATAAAAATTGAATTCATTCCAAACAAGTTTGAACAAAACATATACGTTGTATACCGGTATTACAGCATAATAACCTGGAAGATTAGCTTTTTCAAAGATTTTCCACATTGCTATAATTATTAATACACAACAAATTACAATTAATGCTACAAACACAATACCAAATGGCACAGATATTTCAAAAGCTTTCTTTAAATTTTTCAACATACGCTGTTATTTCCTTTGTTAATTATTTTTTTAATTTTATACAGAAATCACAACAGTCGTTTCCTCTACCTAATGTTTTAGTTCGCTCCCATATTAAATTCTTATGTAGGCCTTCATATACGGTATCATCACTATCACAAAAGCATTGACAAAGATTTGGACAATTATATTTAGTCATAAAATCTTTATATGGACACTTAATCATATCAATTCGCCAAATCTTTTTGCTTACACTTATATCTTTTTTCTTGAATCCTGCATTTTCATTAAAAGATTTATTGGCAACTTTTCTAAAAATTGTTGGTACAAAACTATACATAAATGGAATTTTTAAGATTTTTTCAAAACTCTTACGCTTTTCAATTGCATGTGTGTGAACTATTTCATGAATTAAATTGTATAGTTTTTCTTCTTCCATATGCAAAATTAGTGTTTGATACATAGCGATTGCGGGGACTATTTGGCTTTCTAAATGCATCATTAACTCCTTTGATGCATTTTGATTTTCAAAAAATATTTTTTCTTTTATGTTAGAGTACTTTTCTAGCAATTCATCATTAATTTCAGGGAATTCTTCGCTTATAATAATTTTAAACCATGTTTCGATATAACTTTCCTTCTTAGACATTTTCACAATATTCCTTTACTACTCTTACTATTAATCCTCTTCTTTCTGCTTTTGAATCAAAAGGATGGTCAGGATCGATAATAGAAATAATTCTTTCTTCATTACTATTTTCATCATATTTATAGTTCTTACAATAATTTAAAATTTTAGTTTCATTTTCTTTGCCATATTCAACAACAAGAGATTCCAAAATTTCGGTTTCAATTATTTGATCACGATATTGTAACAATATTCTATCATGAGGATCGGTATGTGATAATTCATAAGTTACAAAAAACCTTAAAATATTATTACCACTTTTTAAACTTTCGTATGTTTTCTTAAGTAACATAACTTTATAATAGTCACAAATATCTTCAATCTTTGGCAATTCAATATCTTCGGGGCCATAAATTGTATCAGAATTAAATCCCATTACTTCGCCACCTACACCATATATAGAGTACTCATAACCATTTTCTTGTTCAAATTGAAGAGCATCAGCCATAAGTCCACCCCATCCTCGTTGGGTCATTCGCACAATTTCACCTGTGTTAAAAACTGGTACCCATCCACGTTCTTGATGGTCATAGCCTGAGATTCTATAACCTTTTTCTCTTATTTCTCTTACTAAGGTCATATAGGCATGCATATTAAAACTTGGCATTTCTTTGAAACCATTATAATCATAATCAGTCCATCCAACTACTTTATATTTCATATCCTATTCTCTCATCTCCTTCACAATATTTTACAATATTTTGAATATTTTTTCCAATTTATTGCTAACTTAAACAATTCAATTTACTAAAAATTAACTATAAAAAAATCCGTGTAATAATACACGGATTAATACCGTCAATGCTTTAGAAAAATATTGAAAAAAAGATTGTTATTTATGAATGAATCTAAAATGCTAAAGATAGAAAAAGCATATGTCAAGTAATACTTGATCTTAATTAGATTCAAAAATGGAAATTGACAAACATTGACAAGTTGAAGAAGATAAATAGATTAAAAATGACTTGGGGAGACAAAATAAAAAATCTAATTTTTCTTCTTCCATATATTTATACGACACAAAGGCTTTTTTTGTCCGCTTTTTTTACAAATTTTTTAAAAATTTATTAATTTTTTGATTATTAATACTATATTTGTTTTACTTCATAAAAAAATAAGGGTTTTGTTACCCTATTTCTTTATTTTTGTTTCATGACAAGAAAATAGAAAAACCAAAAAAATGCCCATAAAAGTAGCATTTATTAACACCTCTTTTTTATTAATCTCATTTTTTCCTAACTAACCATATTATAGCACCTCTAATCAGTATTTTCAACATTTTTTATAATTTTTATTATTATACTAGTATTAAGTTGTTATTAAAGTAAATAATATAAAGAGGTGATTTCTATTAAAAAGAATAATAAAAGCTTATTGGTAATTGGTGCAGGTATTACTGGTTTAAGTACTGGTATACATGCACTATTAAAAGGATACAACGTTGAAATTTTTGAAAAAAACGACTTTCCAGGTGGTTGTTGCACTGGTTGGTTTAGAGAAGGTTATTATATAGATAACTGTATGCACTGGTTAACAGGCACTAATCAACATACCAAAGGTTTTAAATTATGGAAAAAACTAGGTGCCATATCAGAAACGAGTAACTTACATCAAGGAGAATACTTTTATAAATCAGTTTATGATAATAATGAAATAGCATTATCAACAGACACTAAAAAGTTGCGAAAAGAAATGTTAGATTTATCTTCTGCTGACGCTGAAGAAACCAGCAGGTTTGTTGACGCAATAGAGGAATTAGTAAAAGCTAATCAAATCAATAATTTTATTTGTACTCCTTTTGTTGTTGCAAAAGGCTATTTAAAAAATTATTTATATTATCATAAACTCTCACTCGGAGAATTATCTAAAAAGTTTAAACATCCCTTATTACAACGTTTATTTACTGATTATTTTCCAGCTGAATACTCATCATTATCGCTTATTTGTGCTTATGCTACTTTTGCTAGTGGTAATGGTAAGGTATATGAAAAAGGTTCAAAAGAATTTGCAAATAATATAGCCAAAAAATTTATTAGCTTAGGCGGTATAATTCATTATAATAGTAATGTTACAAATATTGAAATAACCAATAATAGTTTTAAATCAATCACTGCAAACAATCAAAAATTTGAAGGTGATTTTCTAATTTCAACCATTGATCCAATGTTCTTATTTAACAATCTTATTGATAATAGTTACATGCCAAAAGATTTAAAAAACAAATTTTTGAATAAAAAGCAGAACGAAATTGTATCAAGTTTTCATACAGCATATTTAATAAATCAATATACTCCTGATATAACTGAAACTTCGGTTATAGAAATTGAAC
This sequence comes from Acholeplasmatales bacterium, assembly GCA_003539625.1. Classification (GTDB taxonomy): domain Bacteria; phylum Bacillota_I; class Bacilli_A; order ML615J-28; family CAG-313; genus CAG-313. The sequence goes on along the minus strand of DPOU01000025.1, from coordinate 12,334 downwards.
CAACCTTAGTTGGAAGACATATCATAACTAGATTATTAATAAAAGATTATTCTTATTTATATAAAGATAAAGACAAAAAAGTAATACAACTTTTTATTGTTCAAAATATGGAAGATATTGAATACTGGCAAGATCTATACACAAATAATAAAGAAGAATACAAAATTGTTAAAGAAAATACTACCACAAATCTAACTTCTGCATTATTAAATAAATTACCTAATTTAAAAGACAATTTGCATTTATTAGATTCTTGGACACCTGTTACTTATAATAGTTATTTTAATACTTACTATGGGTCTTATATGGGATTTGTATTTAAGAAAAAAGGATCAATCAAAAAGCTTTCTTCAAAAATCAAAAATATTAAAAATATGCGTTATGTAACTTATTGGCAAACGTATATGGGTGGTTTACCTATTGCCGCAAGACTAGGTGAAGCAGTTGTTAAACATTTATGATATTTATAAAATATAAATGATACTATGCCCTTTTGGGATACAGTATCATTTTACTTTTTTATTTTATCTAATAAAATTGGTTACTTCTCTTTTTTCTTTTTTAGGAAGGCCATATTTTTCTTTGCCAAGATCAATTGATTTCATTAGAAAAATCATGTTTTTAGCAAGCATTCGCATATTGTATAAGCCTTCTTTGTCAAAAGTAGCTTCTCCTAAATCACGGCCATGTACACTATTCCAGTAATAGCTTGAAGCAATTGGCATACCACTTATTGTGAAGTATTTGTTTAACTCATCAAATGTTGATGATGCTCCTCCACGTCTTGCAACTGCTACGCTTGCGCCAACCTTCATAGTTAAGTCTGTTTGATTGCTGTAGAATAGACGATCTAATAAAGAAATAAGTGAACCATTAGCTGAAGCATAATAAACGGGGCTTGCAATTACCAATCCATCTGCTTCTTTTAATTTTATGGCTAATTCATTTACAATGTCATTAAATGCGCACTTTCCTGTTTTGTGACAAGTTCCACAAGCAATGCATCCTCTTATATCTTTTGTTCCAACTTGTTCTATTTCAACTGTAATACCTTCTTCTTCAAATACTTTTTTCATTTCATCCAATGCTATTGTGGTATTGCCATTAAGTCTTGGGCTACCGTTTATCATAAGTATTTTCATTTTCTTACTCCTTACTTGTTGTTTCATTTTTTAATAAATATATTAAGTATTGTAATTGTGGTGATTGATTAACTTCTTCAATCTTTGCATTAAACAAATCATGTTTTGAAATAATTACCATTTGCATTGTTTCAAGTTCATTGGTTTTAGAGCCTAAATATTTATTTTGGTATAAGTCATAATTATTTAAAATTTTAGTTATTTCTTCTACTGAATTTAATTTAATTTGTACTTTTCCAAAAAAATCTGGTTTACCAGCTTTACTTGCTAATCTTGCAAATCCTAATACTTTGAAATTTGTTACATTTAAATTTAAATTATTGGTATTGTCTTTATTAATAAAAATGTAACTTTCTTCACTTAATTCACGATACATTGCATATTTTAATAACTCTTTAAAAGTAAAATTTTCATCATTTTTATTCTTTAAATAATCGTTTATATCAATTGAACCTGAAGCAGATGGAACAAAGGTACTACCATTTACATCATTATAAATACTTTGTAAGTTTACTATATAATATATTTCACCATTCACATCAAGTTCTACCATAATATTAATTCCTATTAGGTTAGTTAAGTAACTATTTTCGATGTCTCTTAAACCATTAGTTAGAGGATTCAAAGTTAATTTTTGACCACTTATTACTTTAGTTGGTTCATTTGGTGTACAAATATTTTTAAATATCATTTCATCAGTTGAAACATAACTATGATATCGAACTGTTTTTATATTTACGCAATTTAATGTATCAAAATTTAGATCAGAATTAATTCCAAGTAATTTGCCATTAAAAATTGATTTATCATTTTCTAATTTATCTGAAACAATATAAGCTAAAGCTTTTCTAGAATCATTAGTTAAGTCTATTTTATCTTTTTCTAAATTAATTTTCAATTTAGCTGTGTTTTGTTCTAGAGTTTTGTTTTGCTTTTCTGAATAAATAAAAGCTTCATCTTTTTTAGAATTTGCGAAATTCATTACTTGATAGTCTTTATACTTCTTACTGAAAGTTTTAGGATTGACTATTTTATTAATAATGTCTTGTTTTGATTCGCCTTCTATAGTAGTTGTTAGGTTGCAATCTTTTTTAAATTCTAACCCTTTATTAATTTTCTTAATGATTGTTTTAACAGATTGAAGCAAAACCACAAATATTGAAAGTAATAAGATACTTAATGAATTAAATGAATCAGCACAATTATTAGTATTATTATCAACAGGGTTTTTAATTAAAGTTGTAACGATTGTTGCAACAAGTAGCGTAAATTCAATAATAACCATAATATAATCTATTGGCTTTAATTCAGATAATATTGCATTAGTTAAAGCCTGATGTTTACCATGTACAATCTTTTTATGGTATTTATTTAATACATTAATAGTTTTTTTATATGAATTATCTTCTTTGTTTAATTGCTGAAAATTATTTAATGTGAGATTAGTCTCTTCAATATTAATTTTAACTAAAAAATAAGTTTCTTCATTATTTTTACCAAGACATTTATATTGTGATAGAGAAATATTTTGATTTCTTAAATCTTCAGTTAATGAATACAAAAGATTTAAGTTATTATTATTCATTTTACCATTATAGTAAATGTCTTTCTTAGTTTTTTTAATATCTACTAGCGAAGCTACTTTAGTAATTTTCTTTAAAGTATAAATCCCTACTAATTCATTCTTTTTATTTTTTACATATATTATATATTTCATAAATCACCTTTATAATAAATATCATATTTATATTATATACTTTTTTCTAATTATAGACAAATAATGTGTAAATTTTTAACTTTAAGATTTAATTATAAAGAAAAAGCTCCTTTTTGAAAGAGCTTTTTTTTATAAACCTTGTTTATCAAAGATATTGACTACTTTATCTACCATATCATAAAAGAATTGATTGTATTGCTTTGGTACATATAAATCATCAACATTTTTGTATTTATACTTCATTGTTGCATAGCTATAAACAAAAGCATCGATTTCAATTGATTGAAAGAAATATTCATCATTTGTACTACCATCTTGATTATTCGGTAAAATGTAGCTGTTATAATCCTTTTGCCAATTTTCAATGTGTTGCTTTTTAACTATTGTTTCTTTTCCTGCTTGATAATCTTCTACCATTTGATATTGAAAATAGTGTCTTATTTCATGTAAGAAAAAATATTCAATCATGTGAAAGTTATTAGTTGAATATGCATATTCACATGAACATAAATTGATTCTTATTAATTTTTTTTTCTAAAAATATAGCTACTTTGCTAATATCTTCATCAGCAAAAAAGCACCAATTAGGTATATTAGTAAATGCAAAATATTTTCTATCTTCTAATATTATGTTAGTAATCAAAGGTTTAAATTTTTCATTTAATTTATTAATGTCTTGTTCCATACAATTATAAACAATTACTTTAATATTATTAAATAGAGATGATACTCAACACCCTCTATTTTGTAATCGTATATTTTTATCCTTTCATTATTTTCGTCACTATTTTCATCTATTGTTAACTTCCATTTACAAGTAGTTGTAAATTTACCATTATTACCATATAGTTTTTGTTCTTTAGCCACTGTAGAAAAGGTTTCTGTTAAGTCATTTAAATCATATAACGCATAATTACCTAAGCTAAAATATTTACCATTTTTCTTGTGCATATCATTAGCAAGCAAATCACCACTTTTGGTTATTGCAAAATAGATAGCATTATTTTCATCAATATCATATAAATAGATATCATTTTTTATTTCAATAGGTTCTGTAACCGCTGAAGATGTATATTCTTTTTCAAATGCCCTTCGTGGTTCAGCATAATATTTTGTTGAAAAAACACATGATTGAGTATAAATTGATATACCATTAACGAAAAATGCAGCTATTGCCACCACAAATATTACGGCAACTATTATTAGTGTTTTTATCCCTTTTTTCATAATTATCCTCTTTTTTATTTTTCTCTTTTTCTTTTTTGCTAGTTAAATATTTCCTATAAGAAAATAATAATATAGCATAAAATAACAAATGTTTCTTAATAAGCAATATTTATTTTTTATATTATTTTGTCTTATATAATTTATGATATTACTTTTTTAGACTTTTTTTTAAGAAATTTATACATTCTTTTTTGCTTACTAGAAATATAATATTCAAGGGCTTCTTTGAATTTTTGACATTCATAATCCGTTGGTTCAATATCAAACGGATAACTCCAATCCAATTCATCATACTATACATCTTCTAAATCATCAATATCCGTGTCTTCTATTGATACATAATCATAATATAGTTTGTTGCCTAATTTATAAAATAAATATCTTTCGGTATTTGAATCGCTATCAAACATTTCTTTTATTCTATCGTTGTCAATATAATCAATTATTGCTTTTGCAAAAGATACATCAATTTCGAATTTCTCATTGTCAAAATTGCACCTTAATACGCCATTTTCATCTTTTTATAAATTATTTTAGTAACTCAATATTTGCGAGTAAAAATAATTTTTCAATAAAGCGCCAAATTGAACTATGTAAATCTTGTTCATTAGTAGCATATATTTTGGAATTAAAACACCTATCTTCAAAATTTATTCCTATTTTTGATATTTGTTCTTTAAAATCATCGGGATTAATATACATTGTTTCCCAATAGTCAGTAACAGAATGACAATCGCTTATAATGTAAGTATTTTCTTCATCAGTTGGTTCAATGTATAAGGCCACACTTTCATCATAATTTTTAAAGAAAATTAGTGTAGTAATGATTATACGATTTTCAAAAGTACGTAAAAATGCTCCTAACTTACAATTTTTTACTGCTTCATATAAATCCAACATATTTCACATATTTTAATAATTAGTAGCCTTTACTTCAAAATAACTTTGAGGATGAGCACAAACTGGGCATACTGTAGGTGCATTTTCACCTATATGAATATGACCACAGTTACGGCATACCCATACTGTAACACCTGCCTTAGCAAAAACTTGAGCGGTTTCAATATTTTCAAGTAATTTACGATATCTTTCTTCATGAGCTTTTTCGATTGCGGCAACACCTTCAAATTGTTTTGCAAGGGCCTCAAAGCCTTCTTCTCTAGCAGTTTTGGCAAATTCTAAATACATTTCTGTCCATTCATAGTTTTCACCTTGAGCTGCTGCAAGCAAATTCTCTTTAGTATTTCCTAATTCACCTAGCGCTTTAAACCATAATTTTGCATGTTCTTTTTCATTTTCGGCAGTTTCTAAAAATATTGATGCTATCTGCTCATATCCTTCTTTTTTGGCAACACTTGCAAAGTAAGTATATTTATTGCGAGCTTGCGATTCTCCTGCAAAAGCAGTCATTAAATTTTGTTCAGTTTTAGATCCTTTTAAATTCATATTAGTTCCTCCCTTTTTTTATTTTACTATATTATAAGTATATTATATTTTTGTTGATATTTCAAGCAAATTGTTAATACTTTATTTTTTATTAAAAAACACACTAGATGTTTTCACCTAATGTGTTTTTCGTAACCTATTCTACTAATGTGAATGTGCAATTTCCACTTGTAATATCACCAGTAATAGTTAATAAGTCATTTACATTTACATCCTTAAAGAATTGATTAGAAGGATTTTCTGAATTAATCATGATGTAATAATCACAACTATCGAATGATTCAGCAACATTTATATCTTTTTTACCAACTACACGGTAATTATCGCCTTCTTTTACGATTTTAACAATGTAATAGTATAAATATGAACTTCCTTTGCCTAATGAATCATATGAATATAAAATAGCACTATTTTTATACACATTTTCGTCCCATACGCCAGAATTGTATGCACCAATTGTAACACGTCCTTTAGGTTCTGGTTCTGGATGTTCTACATCAATTGTTCCTGTATATTCAATTGAATTATAATCACAAATTGCTTTTTCAAAAATTTGTGATAATAGTGTAGTTCCTTTATATTTATAATGTAGATAGTCATTTAAATATAATTTGTAGTTGTCTTCTTGTACATATTCATCAAGTGGAATAACACCAAGATTATGCTTTTCAGCAAAAGCTCTTATAGCTTTGTTATAAGCTATTCTTCCTTCTTCAGTATATTTCATTCCATTATATTCAGTATAGCCAAGTGTACAAACATATACTTGAGTTGCACATAAGTTATAAATTTTTGACAATATCATTTCATATGCGGCAATGAAACTTTCTACGCTAAAGCCAGAGCATAAATCATTTGTACCTAAATATAGAATTACAATATCAGGATTACCATTTTGAATTAAAGTATTAATTCTAGCATCGCTACAACCAGCACTTTCATCTGTTCCTACAGCAGTAGATCCACTCCAAGAGTTATTTACGCCAAGTATCATATTAGTATTATTAATTAATTGACCCCACCAAGTTTTATCAACTGTTCTTACATCTTGACAATAAGTAGGATAATAGAATCTTCCAACTTGACCATAATAACTATTCATTGGTGAACCATCTTGATAGAATGTTGAAATACTATCGCCTAAAATTGAGATTATCTTTCCTGCAAGTTCAGTGTATTTAATTTCCTTAACTGTAGATTGGTAAACAGCTGTATAAACTACATCACCTGTTACTGGAGCTATTTCTTTATCCCAACCAATAAATTCATAAGTACGTTTTTCATCTTCTGGTCTTGTTGGATCTTCAGGAGCTGTTGGTAATGTTCCATATTCTACTTCTTCTTCAGAAAGTATGGTGCCATCAAAGTCAACAAATTTATAAGTATATTTATTTTTAGTGCTTGTATATTGAGCAGTATAAACTACATCACCTGTTACCGCAACAATTTCTTTATCCCAACCACTAAATGTGTATGTAAATTCTTTAGTAGCTGTTCTTGAAGGATTTGCAGGAGCAGTTGGTAATGTTCCATAATCTACTGTTTCTGATTTTAATACTTTTCCATCAAAATTAACAAATTTGTAAGTGTATTGTCTTTTTACTTCTCTATATTGAGCAGTGTATACTACATCGCCTGTTACTGCAACAACTTCTTTATCCCAACCGATGAATTCATATGAGAATTCAGCAGTTTCTGGCTTTTCAGGAATAGCTGGTATAGTAAGTAGTGTACCATAGTCTACCTTATCTTCTTTTAATACACTTCCATCAAAATTAACAAACTTATAAGTATATTTTCTCTTTGTTTGTTCAAATTTTGCGGTATAAGTTACATCGCCTGTTACTGCAACAACTTCTTTATCCCAACCAACAAATTCATAAGAGAATTCGTCAGTATCCGCTTTTGTTGGAGTAGCTGGAGCAGTTGGTAATGATCCATATTCAACTGATTCTTCTTTTAATACACTTTCATCATGATTTAAGAATTTTACAGTGTATTTTCTTTTTACTTCTTTATATTGAGCTATAAAAGTTATGTCACTTTCAAGTTTTCCAACTTCTTTATCCCAACCGATAAATTCATAAGAGAATTCATCTGTACTAGCTTTAGTTGGATTTGCAGGAGCAACAATTGTGCTACCCTTTTTGCCTGTTCCTTCTGATAAAACTGTTCCATTTTCATTAACAAATCTATAAGTGCATTGTTTAGCACAACCAACTAAACAAAGCGCAAGTGTTAATGTAAATACAAAAATAAAAAATGATGCAAATAATTTTTTCATGTCTACCCTTCTTGTTATTTATTTTTTAAAAATAGTTAATAATTCTATTTTCAATACATTCTATCATTTTTTGGCATTTAAAGCAACAAAAAAACATACTCTAATATGAATTAAAAAAAAGCATCATTGCCTTTTTTATGAAATGAATCGTAACCCAATAAATATTTATCTATCTGTCATATAGAAGATTTTTTATTAATTTAAGTAATTCACTTTTATTTAACTGTTTTTGAACATTAATTAATTTTTATTTAAACATCCAAACGAATATAGTAGTTAAAACCAATACAATGCCAAGCAATATTATACATATAGTTTGTTTTTTGGTCCAATCATTTTTATAGTAACACTTGTCTATTATTATGCCTACGAATACGCATATTGTAAACATTGTTACAAATATAGGTAACTCAAAAAATAATGGTATAACATTATACTTTACAAGAATGGATATTGCTATAGGAAAAATCCCTCCAATGAGACAACATATTGCAATAAAAGTTTTCTCAGACATTTTTTTCATTTTTTGATTTTACTCCTTATTTTTGTTATAGCCGTTCTATTTATTTGGTAATATTATAATCATATTAATCTGATGTTAATATTATAAAGGAAATTTTTTTGTTAAGGTCAAAACTTCTTTTTTCACTTCCAAAAGAGCGTTTTCATTTTCCTTATTTTTTAATGCTTTGTTAATTAAATGAGCAATTTCTATCATTTCCTTCTCTTTCATTCCTCTAGTTGTGACACTTGCAGTGCCAATTCTAAGACCACTTGTAATGAATGGCTTTTCATCATCAAAGGGAACAGTATTTTTGTTGCACGTGATATTCACCTTATCTAAAATTTTTTCACCTTCTTTACCTGTTATCCCAATTGATTTTTTTACATTCACAATAAGTAAATGATTTTCTGTTTTACCACCTACTAAAACATATCCAAGTTTTGTAAGCTCATTTGCAAGAACTCTACAGTTATCAATGATTTGCTTTTGATATTGTTGAAAATCAACTGATAAAGCTTCTTTAAAGCATACTGCTTTCGCGGCTATAACGTGCATTAACGGACCTCCTTGAACGCCAGGGAAAACAGCTTTGTCAATTTTTTTAGCAAGTTCTTCGTTATTCGTAAGAATCATACCACCACGTGGCCCTCGCAATGTCTTGTGCGTCGTAGTAGTCACAATGTCAGCATAGTCCATAGGGTTTGGGTGTAATCCTGCCGCAACTAATCCAGCGATATGAGCCATATCAATTAACAAGTATGCGCCAACCTTATCCGCAATTTTTCTGTATCTTTCAAAATCTATAATTAAAGGATATGCACTAGCACCACCAACAATTAGTTTAGGTTTTTCCTTTATAGCTAATTTTTCCAATGCATCATAGTCAATTGCTTCAGTTTCCTTGCTTAAGTAATATGGAATAAAATTATAATCTATACCTGAAAAGCTTAAAGTACTACCATGTGTTAAGTGGCCCCCTTGGTCAAGTGCCATCCCAAGTACCTTATCACCATTGTTCAGTATAGACCGATATGCGGCCATGTTGGCTTGTGAACCTGAATGAGGTTGAACATTTACATATTTAGCGTTAAATAATTTTTTAGCGCGCTCTATAGCAAGCATTTCAATTTCATCAACATATTCACACCCGCCATAATATCTTTTCCCAGGATAACCTTCTGCATACTTATTTGTTAAAATTGATCCTTGAGCCTCTAAAACTTCTACTGATACGAAATTTTCAGATGCAATCAATTCAATATTTTGGGTTTGTCTCGTTTTTTCTTTCTGTATTATTGAATAAACATCAAAGTCTTTTTCTTTAAGCATCAAATATTCCTCCTATTCAATTGCTTTTAGGCTTTCATTCATATTTGTCTTTACTATTTTTGGTCTTAACATCAAAGTTACTAGTAACGTAAAACCAAACACAATGAGTGGTACAACAAGCCACATAAACCAGTTCACATCTTTTATTTCGCCAAATCCCATTGTTTTAAAAACTAAACTTGCTAGGCCAATTCCAGTAGGATACCCTAAAAGAATTCCTAAAAACGCGCTAATGTAAATTTCCCGATAAATATAGCCACAGATTTCGCTATCACGATATCCTAAGACCATCAAAGTTGCTATTTCTCTATTGCGCTCGCTTATATTAATTGTTGTAAGTGTATTAATTACTACAACTGTCAATAATCCAGCGAAAATAACAACTACAATGGCAATTCCTATAATTGCGGTAGACCCAAAATCGCTAAAGATACAAATATCTAACAATGCAAGGCCCGCAAAAACAAGACCCGTTGATACAGCAATTGATACAAGCATCATCATAAACCTTGTTTTATATCTTAAAACATTTCTAAATGAAGACTTATATTTAAACGCCAATTTGTTCCAAATAAGCGGAATCTTTTCAATTAAAATTCTTTTCCCCGACTTAGGTACTTTAGGTCTTAGCAAAGTTGCAGGTTCGTTATTTGCAAGTTTCATACCAAGGCCAAATGTTACTAATAATGTTACAATAACAATTATGCCAATTGATAAAAAGAAATAACTAGGATTTACAATCACATTAATTTGTGGCATTACATGACCATAATTAAAAATGTAACATATTAGCCATGATACGCCATATCCAACAAAGAATCCAATACAACCGCCAACCGCTAGAGCAACTAAAGCAAAAAAAATGTACTTCATTACGATCGTAATACTACTAAATCCTAAAGTCTTAAGACAAGCAATTTGGGAACGTTCTTCATCCATTAGTCTCATCATTGATGATAAAACTACTAAAAGTGTAACCGCAATAAATATTACCATTAAAATATTTCCTATTCCTCTTACTTTATCAGCACTCGAGATAATAGATTTAAAACTATAATTATCCTCAAGAGTGATTATTTTTATATTTTCGCCTAAAAGATTAACAATTTCTTCTTTTTGTTCTTCCAAATATTTTTCATAATTTTTAGAAAAGGAATTAAATATGCTTCGGTTTTCTGCTTTTACGTATATATCACCAACTGGCATAAATGGGCATACTTCTTTTGGACAATATATAATATTTTCCAGCAAATCAAGTTTATTAATTTCCGCGATATTTTCAGGTGTTTTTGTGTCTTCTGGATTATTATAACTAGGTTCTCCATCTTTTCCAAACGTAAGAGGACTCATAACTATTCCTTTTACGGTAACATTTATTTTGTATTCAAAAGGAAGATTTAATGCGTCTTTTAAACTTATTTCGATTTTTTCACCAATATTATAACCATTTATTTTATTGTCTTTTGCTTCTGCATAAACTAAATTTTTGTCATCTTTGTTTATCTTTTCACCTTCAACAAGTTCAGGTACATTAATATTCCATTTGTCAAAATCTAAAAAATACAATCTTAAAGATTTTTTCTCTCCCGTCTTTATATCAAACGACATTCCGGTCTCTACATTTTCTTGCCCAAAATGATTCTTAATTTTATCTATTTCCTCTTGTGTAAATCTACCAGTTTTACTTTTTATTATAAAATCATTAACATTTTGCTTTTTATAGTAATTTTCAATACTATCTTTTATCATATCTGTAGGAGAGCCGATTCCAGATACAAATCCTACCGAAATTAAAATTATGCCAATAAGTGATAGAAGTCTTGTAAACTGCTTTTTAAACATCCTTCTAACTACTTTATAATAGGTTTTTACCACTCTATCACCTCAACAGAAACAGGATTTTCATTGATTTCGATGCTTTCTACGTTGCCACTTTTTATTTTTATAACCTTATCTGCCATAGCCTTTAATGCAGCATTGTGCGTTACGACAATTATAAGTTTTTTTTCTTTTTTCGAAAGATCTTGTAACAGTTGTAATATTTTTTTACCTGTAACATAATCAAGTGCTCCAGTCGGTTCATCACACAATATTAACTTTGGGTTTTTCGCAATTGCCCTAGCAATTGATACCCTTTGTTGCTCTCCCCCTGATAGTTCGGCTGGAAAATTATTAAGCCTATCTGCTAGACCTACTTCGTCTAAAATAGTTTTAGGGTCTAAATGATTATCGCATATCTCGACAGCAATTTCTACATTTTCAAGAGCAGTTAGGTTGGGCATTAAATTATAAAACTGAAAAACAAAACCTACATCATTACGACGATAATCTGTCAACTCTCTTTTATTAAATTTGGTTATATTTTTACCATCTATAATAATTTCACCACTTGTTGCTCTATCCATTCCCCCAAGCAAATTCAAAAGTGTTGTTTTTCCTGCACCAGATGCTCCAAGAATGACAACAAATTCTCCTTCATTTAGTTCAAAGGATACGTCTTCCACAGCAGGTATAGTAATCTCACCTACATGATATTCTTTCTTTACATTTTTTAAAGATAAAACTGCCATATTACTCCTCCACACTTTTAGTATATTATAACAATAAATTAATTTTTTTCAATAATTATGAAAAAGCAAAAAAACATCTTGCATTTTCCTCAAATGACGGGTTGTCAATCATCG
>DPOU01000012.1 GCA_003539625.1 Acholeplasmatales bacterium | reverse complement strand
AAAAGGTATACCTTTTTGTATACCTCTTTTTTAAGAATATTTACTGTTTTTTATATAAATAGTTGAAATAATTGGTAAAAAGTGCTAAAATATAAAATGTCAAAAAGGTATACCTTTTTGTACAAATAGTAGTAATTAATTTCCAAATATTAAAAAGCGATAATAGACAAATGATTCTATTATCGCCTTTTTTATTTTACGTTATTTATTATTTCTAAAACTAGATTTGCACATTTGTTTGAAGCAAGCATTGAGAATGTGTCATAATCAAGTTTATTACTTCTACCAATAACATCTGAAATAACTCTGATTATTAGAAAGTCTACGCCACAATTATATGATACTTGAGCTATAGATGCAGACTCCATATCACAGGCCATTACATTATCGTTAGGAAAATATCGTGAAACAATTTTCGATGTTTTTTCGTAGGAATCAACAAATTGATCACCAGTTATAATCGTACCAAGTTTTACTTCTTTTTGCATTTTTTCATTTATATACTTCATCTGTGATTCGAAGAATCTTGGCATACCTTCAATTTGTCCATATGGAAAAGCACCTGCTATTGGTGATGTCATATCAACATCTGAATAACCAACTTTATTACCAACGATTATATCTAGTGGCTCTAAATCTGTTGCATAGCCTCCTGCGATTCCTGAATTAATAATAAGTGAAGGATTGAAGTTGGCAATCATTAGCATTGTTGTCATTGCCGCATTAACCTTGCCAATACCTGAAATTGCAAGAACAATTTTTGTGTTATTATACTCTCCACAAAAAAAGGTATTATTATAAATTTCAAAAGTTTCTGTAACGTTAATTATTGTTTTTAGTTTTGCCATTTCTTTATTCATGGCAACAATAACACCTATGGTTTTCATAATTATTTTTTAGAAGTTTTCTTAGTTTTTTTGCCAATTTCTTCTGCAATGTTAATAATTTTTACTTCAAATTTTTCACCATCTTCAGTATTAACAAGTACAGTATCACCTACTTTAGCATGTAGGATTACCTTTCCAAGTGGTGATTCGTCTGAAATTTTTGATTCAAGAGGGTTAGCTTGAATAGTACCAACTAATTGGTATGTTTCTTCTTCTGCGCCTTCTTCATCTAAGAATTTAACTGTAATGAATTTACCTAAATTTGAATTTTCATTACCAGTAATTAAAACATAGTTTTTTAGTATATTTTCAGTTTCAGCAAGTGCTGCCGCGATAATTGCTTGGTTATTACGTGCCGCATCATAGTCAGCATTTTCTGATAAGTCACCTTGTGCTCTTGCTTCTTGTAAAGCAATGATATTTTTCTTTTCGGCTTCTTTTAATTCTTCATACTTTCTTAATTGTTCTTCATAGCCTTCTTTGGTTAAATATATTTTTTGTTGTGCCATATAGACCCACCTTTCTTAATTGCTATTTATTATATCATATTATGGAGCGATTTTGCAAGATTTTTAATTATTTACTTTACCTTTCGCATCATATCATCTTTTGAAAGTTTGAAAGGTACTTCAATTCTTAAAATTTGTAATGGATGTCTTGCGACAGCTATTTCTTCGCCAGTTTCATCATCAATTATCTTTTCGATTTTCATTTTAGTATTTTCTAAATTTGGCCCAAAGAATTCAACAACATCACCAATTTCAAAATAATTGCGTTGTTCAATCTTGGCTATCTGATTGTTTTCATCATAATCAAGTACATAACCAATGTATTCTTTAGTTGGATGTTCGGCAGTAGTATCATATAACTGCTCATTAATTGTTACATCATTATTTAGAAAGCCTGTACTAGTTAATCGATTTTCGGCTTTTGAAATTTCTGTTTCAAAGGCTTTAATTTCTTCTTCGGTTAGTTTTCCTTTATTTAGATATAAATCGATTACTTTACGATAACAGCCAACAACAGTTGCAAGGTAATAAGCTGACTTCATTCTTCCTTCAATTTTCAGCGAAGATATACCTAAATCAATGAAATTAGGAATATATTTTACTGCCATTAAATCTTTAGATCCCATATTGAAGAAATATTTTTTATTTTCAACTCGGTGCTTACCATCAAACAAGCGGTAGTTCCATCTACATGAATGAGCACAACCTCCACGATTGGCATCACGGTTTGTTAAATGGTTGCTTAATACACAACGTCCCGAATAACTTGAACACATACCACCATGGATAAACACTTCTAGTTCTAAATTACAAGCTTTTTTAATTTTTGCCATTTGTTCGAGATTAACTTCTCTTGCGAGGACTACCCTAGTACAACCAATTTTTTCATAGAATTTGGTGATTTCATGATTGCTTATCGACATTTGCGTAGAAACATGTCTTTCAATTGAAGGGACAAGTTCTTTTGCCCTTAACATTATGGCAAGACTTGATGTTATTATTGCGTCAACTTTAGCATCTTTCAAAGCTAATAAATATTCATCTAAGTTCTTTAAATCATCATCATGAGGAATTATATTAGTTGTTACATACACTCTTTTGTTAAGACTATGGGCAAAAGTGCACAATTCTTTAATATCATCAATTTCAAAGTTTGATGCCCTAGCTCTTAAACTAAATGATTTCCCCCCTACGTATACCGCATCAGCGCCATAGATTAGGGCAATTTTAGCCTTTTCAAGATTTCCAGCTGGTGCTAATAATTCTATTTTCTTATTCATTTTGTTTACCATCTTTCAGTAGTATTGATGTTGCACTCATAATTCCTTTGCCAACTTCATACTTAAACGCTTTTAGTTTGTTTTCATCATTAGTTAAATATGCTTCAACAATCGCATTATATTCTTTGGCTTTCAAATCTGCTGAATGAATCATTACTTCATCAACATTGTTAAATTTTTCTAATTCACTAAACAAATAGTAATAATCTTTTTCATATATTGAAGTACCAAATTTATTTTCATAAATGTGATAATAGCCATCACGATATTCTTCTTGTAAATAGTAGCTTTTTTTGTAGGGATTCTTTAAAAATCTGCGGTATTTAAAGTAGTTTTTCATTAATTTTCGTTTTGAATAAAAGATTACTGATTTACCAAAACCATGAATTATAACTGGTTTATTAACATTATTTAAGAGATTCTCAATTTCTTGAACTGATATTTGATTAGATACAACCACATTTTCATTAAAGGTTAAATAAGCATTTACATCCATATAGTTTGTAAGATAAGTATAGGCATCATATACTAATTTGTTTTGGTAATTTCTTTCCTGTAGTATTTCATGAATTGCAAGATCGCTATAGAAAACATATTGAACTTTTTCTAGGTTGATTTCTTCTAAAAGTTTTTTTACATATTCTATTTCATCTTCACTAAAGATGCGATCTAATGAAATAGATATTTTAGTGTTGTTATTATTTGTTAGAAGTTTGTTAACAAACTTTACTGAAAAGCCATCTTTTAATTCTTTAGTACAATTTTTAATTGTTAAATTAATATGTTTAATGCGATTATCGTTGCACATTGAAATGGCTTGTTTTTTTGTTACTGGTTCAAAAATATAGTTATTCATTTTTATTTCCTTACTGTAATGGCTAAGCCATCTCCACATTCAAAATAAAAAGTTTGAAATTCATCTTCATTGGTAAGTTTTTTATTATAGGCATCAATCTTTTTAGCCATATGCTTTACATTCTTACTTAAGGTTGAATCATCAATGGTTGACATTTCTACACAACCATGAAATAAGATATTATCGGTAACAATTACTCCATCTTTACTCAAGAGTGGACTAAATCGATTGAAAAAGTTTTGATATTGAGCTTTTGCGGCATCAATGAAGATTAAATCATATTCTGATTTTAATTCGTTTAAATCTAACATTAACGCATCACTATGGTGTATTTTTATTTGGGCTTGCTTGTTGTATTTTTCAACATTAGCTTTTGCAATATCATACATTTCATCATCTCTTTCAATAGTATCTATTATGATATCATCACTCATATTTGCCATTTGTAAAGATGAATAAGCTATTGCGGTACCAATTTCAAGAATTCTTGTTACTTTCTTTAATCTAATAATTGTCAATAAATAAATAAGTGAATCATATTGAATAATAGGAATTTTATTCTCTTTAGCGTATTCTTCTAATTCATTATATTTTGTAATGTTACTTTCACGATTTAATTTTTCAATATACTCATTCATAAAATTACCAGTCATCTTTCTTTAATAAGTATATTATACCAAAAATAGCACTATATTTAAAGAAATAAACTTAATTATTTAATAGTTGAAGATTTAAACCTTCCAAATAGTTTATTGCCAATCTACAAGTTTCTTTATATTTACTACACTTAGTACCAAGTATTATAATCTCTTTAATAACAAAATCAAAGATTACTTTATCAAAAGAATATTTTAATAAATTATATACATTCATTTTTAAGTAATTTAGCAACCAAATATTATTCATTTGCTTTTGTTTCATTACTGAATAATGGCATAGATTTTTAACTATACTATCATATTTGCTAAAAGCAAACTTATTTATTGTTTTTAAAATTAATTCTTGTTGCGTTTTATCCTCTATTTCATTTAACATAATTGATAAGAGTTTAATAATTTTTGTCGATAAAAAACCATTACACAGTTTTTCAATTATTTCTTCTGCTTGTTTACCATTCTTTTTGATTATGGCAAAATAATATGCATATTCAGTTAGTAGTTCACTATTTTTATCATCTAAGTTTTGATGTAAGTCTTCCATCTTTTTAACACTAATTTGGTATTCATATTTTGCTAAAATGGTTAACATCTTCATTTTATGTTTTATGAAATGTTTACCAAAATACATTGAAGGTGCCCCTTTAATAAAATCACTATACATTTTACAATATAATTCATATTCACCAACATCAAATAAGATAGTTAAATATAAGTCTTGAATTAACCATTTTAATATTTCGTTGTCATTTTCAGTTTTAATTAATATTTTAATTTGTTGATAAGCTAGATTGGTTTGTTGTATTTGATAATAGTACACTGTTATCAAATACATATAAAAAGCAATTTCTTGATTAGATAACATATCAATTGAGCTTTCAAGTTTATCAATAATGAATTTAGTTTCTTCATC
The DNA here is from genome assembly GCA_003539625.1 of Acholeplasmatales bacterium. GTDB lineage: Bacteria > Bacillota_I > Bacilli_A > ML615J-28 > CAG-313 > CAG-313. Next base: position 46,510 of record DPOU01000012.1, on the reverse strand, counting down.
ATAACCCTTTAACACATTGTCATAGAGTAATATTAAATCTCTTTCTATTCCTAAGTAACATTTAGATTTTATTATGCTTTCAATTTTACTAGCATATTTATCATATTGTTCTAATAACTGATATTTTACTAATTCAATAAAGATATTTGTTTGTCTTTCTTTTTTTAAATCATCATAATTTATATCTAGTTTTTCAAATAGCATTCTTAAGTATGGATCTTGTAATTTTACCTGATTATTTTCAATTCTACTTAGGTAACTAGTACTACAAATTCCACTAGCAATATCTTCTAATTTCCTCCCTTGTTCAATTCTTTTGTTTTTAAGTAGCATTGCAAGTTCACGTTGTTCACTACTCATTTGTTCTTTTCTTAAAAATCCTTCTTTTTTCATTTTGTTCCCCTTTTCCTATTTATCACCTATAATTTATCAAATTTTTTGCTTTGTGTAAACATATTGTAAAAACTTTTTTACCTATTTTACAATAATAGACAATAATCGATTAATTATAATTTAATATGAATATTTTTGTTGATGATTTCCTAGATATTTGTCATTTCATAACATAAATTGTAAAATATTGATATTACATTATCAAAAAAAGAAGAAAGACAAATAATCTTTCTTCTTTACAAAATGCTTGTATATTTTTTTAGTTCTTTTGATAAAGCTCTTTCACCCGGAACATACTTTTCTAATAACCTATGAAACTCAGGCGAATGACTATGAACAACAAAGTGCGTAAGTTCATGACATATTACATATTCAATTATTTCAAAAGGTACTTGAGTTAAAGCTACATTTAGCATTATCTTATTTTCATTGAAGTAACAACATCCCCATTTGCTTTTTGATTTTTTTATTACTAATTCAGGATAACTTTTTAAAACATCTTTCATTTTATTGAAACAAGCAAATAACATTTCTTGAAAAACAAATTCAGCTTTTTGCGTGCGCCACTTTAATAAATCTTTTTGAACATCTTCTATTTTGTTTACAGAAATAATAATGTTTTCACCAATCATATCAATTCTTTTAGTTTTAGAGATGTTTACTATTAATTTATATTTTTTTCCAAAAAATAATTGTTCTGAACCATTTTGGTAAGATAATTGTTTACTATTATTCAATTCTTGGTTTTTAATAATCCACTGAATATTTTTTTCAATGAAGTTAGTTACACTTTCTTCTTTGCAACCTATCGGATAAGTAATAATTAATTCGCCTTGGTGGTTAAAATGAATTCGCATTCGTTTTACCCTATTATATTCTATTTTATAATTGATATGGTTATCTTCTAATATTTTAATTTGCATCACTATTCACACTTTTTTTGTATAAACTATCTACTAGTTTAGCACAATCATAGACATTACTATTTGATGAATCTATTACATAATCGGCTAATGCTTGAACATTTTCATTAAACACGATGTCATCACTATTTAAACGTTTTTGAATGTTTTCTTCACTATCTAAACGTTCTATCATTCTTATTCTTCTAATTGGTTTTGAACAACGAATAAAAATAACAGTTATTTGATTACGAGCTTTTTCTAAATATGATTTTAATCCTTCAGCTTCAATTATAACCACTTTATCTTTCGATAAATCAGAATAACTAGTTCCATAATAATTGTTATTATATTTAACATATTCGATAAAGAAACTATTGTTTATTTTTTCTTTAAATTTTTCTTCCGTAATAAAGTTATAATCGATACCTTGTTTTTCATTTAGTCGCATTGGTCTAGTTGTATAAGTTACTAGTTTTTTATAACCAAAGTCAGATATTAATTTATTAACAATTTGCGTTTTGCCACAAGCACTTGGTCCAATTATTACCAACATATATTTACCTCTTTTTATTAGAATTAGTGTTTCTTACGAAAGTAACATAAAGCAAGTAAAGTAAGTGGTATTAGTAGAATTGTTCCACATGACTTTCGACAATTACTTGTTTTTTTATAAATCGGATATAATTCGCAATCAGTATCTGGAAGAGTAGTTATTTTTACAATGCTACCACCTTTAACAATTCCCCAGCCATCAAAGACATAACCTTTTTTGTCTTTTGCAAAAGTATTACTTGGTAAAGGATCATTTGCGTTAGCAGTGTAGCTATGAACAAGGTTACCAACTTCATCATAGATTTTTACATTAATTGTGCTAGAAATTTTTTCATATATAGGGTATATTACACAATCATTATTTGGTAATTTTTCAATAGGAATAAATTTATCATTTTCTTTTATTGACCAACCAATTATACGATAGCCCTCTTTAGGAGTAATATAGTCAAATGATGGTAAGTTATTTTCTTCAAGATCAGTATATTCTTTTATAATATTGTCATTTTCATCTGCTATTTTTACTTCAATTAGTTTAGCATATTTTGCATAGATGGTTACATCTTTTCTTAACTCTAATGGAAAAATACATTCGTTTTCAAAATTATCATCATAATACCAACTAACAAATTCAAAACCTTCAACATATTCTGCTTCGACATATTCAATTACATCGGTAGAGTAATAATAATGTTTTTTAATTTCACTACCATTTCCTAAATTTACACTAAGGGTGTATAATCTAGCATTTTCAATGTATCTTGCAACAATTATGGTGTCTTCAGTAATTTGTTGATCAACGATTGACCATTCTAAGAACGTATAGGTATATTTATCATCTGCTTCAAGGGTAGGATTTGTTGGAGGGGTAGGAACTGTTCCGTAAGGTACTTCATATTGTTTTAAGATTGTACCATCAGCATTTTTATAAGTAACTTGATATTTTCTAATTATTACTTTGTATACCGCAATTATATCAAGATCGCTTGTAACGTTATAATATAATTCGTTCCAACCAATAAATTCATATGAATATTTATCAGTAGCAGCTTTGCTAACATTTTCAGGTGCAGTAGCTGCACTACCATATTTTACTTTAACAGACTTTAATATTTTGCCATCTGAGTCTTTAAAATTAACTGTAAATTCTTTAGCTAACAATTCTTTGTTACATACATTTAATTTAAATTCGCAATATTTAGTTTTATCAGTTTTTAATACCCCTTTTATTGTTATGGTTCCAAGGGATTTTAGGGTTATAGTTCCATATTCACTGATGGTAGCAACCTTTTCATCAGAACTGCTCCAATCATAATTTAAACGTGATTTATCAGTTGCATCATCGCTTAAGAATACATACGCGTTTTTAGCATCTAGTTCTACGTTATAAGCTCTAGCAACTTCAAATAGTGATGAGCCATCACTATTGAGTGATATTTGCGCATGAATTGGTGAATCACTATCTTCAGCTACTTGGATATGTCCTTCACCAAGAGTATTGGTATAAGAAAGGGGAACAACATCATAAACATACTCACCTTTATCACTATCTTCCCAACTAACAATATCATTAGGTGAAGAAATGATATCAACAATTTCATCATTGTTATAAGTGATGCAATCATTACTACGATATATTATATAAAATTTAGCACCATCAAGTTTGTCCCAACTTAAGATATTATTACTTGCTTGGAAATTATTAACACTTCCAAGTTTAACAGGATTCATACCAGCTATTTCAGGTAATATAGTTAAATTTTTCCATACCTTGTTTTTGACTTGACTCATTTGTACTGTAAGATTAGTGTCAATTTTTTGATATGCTTCGTTAATTTCACCATAACTATATATTGAAGTTCCTAATACATTTTCTAAACCACTTGTTATATTGAGTTGTTTTACTGCTTCACCGGCGGTGTCTTTCCACATGTATATGCCCATCCCCGCATATAAATTAACATTTTTATTTTTTACAGCCATATTCCACCAATTGATTAACTTTTCAAATGGTGCTCTGCTATGAGATGTTGACCAATAAGTTTGAGGAAGAATATAATTTATCCATTCGTTATTTACCCATTTTAAAGTATCACAATATAAATATGATTCGTAATGCATTTGGCAACCAATAGTAGCACCAGCAGGATAAATCAAATCGCCATTTTCATTGTATACATATTTAGAAAGCGGGGTATTAGCTTCACTGCTAGATGATGCATTTTTGTAAACACCAGTAGGAGATATTCCTAATTGAACAAATTTATTATTCTTTTTATTGAATTGATCTAAATTATCTTTTAAATCTTTAATAAATAAATCTACTTGTTTTCTTCTAAAATCTGATGTTGATAATCCTTCTGTATTATATTTTGCGATAGTGCTTGCGTCATTAATACCGCTTGCGTAAAAATAATCATCAAAATGGATAGCGTCAACATCATAGTTATTTACAACTTCCATGCAAGTATCAACGATAAAATCTCTAACTTCAGGAATACCAGGATTTAGTATTTGTAGTGTACTACCCATTAGTACATTTTCTTTTTTGCTTGCGGGATTATTTGGATAATCACTATATGCGCTTGCAACATCTTCGACAGAAGCATACGTTGAACCAATTCGATAAGGGTTCATCCAAGCATGGAATTCAATCCCCCTCTTATGGGCTTCAGTTATAACATACTCTAATGGATCAAATTTTGAAAAATCAACATTTGACAATTGTCTATTAACTTTATTGATTTTAGAATTATACCAAGCATCATGATTTGCCCTGATATGAAATATCATTGCATTCATATTGTAATATTCCATTGTATCTAAAATTTGATCTATTTGATTTTTATAGTCTTTTTCATTTTTATAAGATATATCACCAGTATAATAACTAACCCATGCGGCTCTAAATTCTGTACTTGGATTAGTTAAATTACTAGAATCATTAGTGGCTTTTACACTAAATTTACAAAAGAAACTAACAAAAGTTAAAGTAAAAATAATTAGTAGTGTACAAATTTTTTTCATGCAATTCTCCTTTACTTCTCATTACTTTAATTATAGCATTTATCGGTCTTTTTTTAAAGAGAAAAACAATTATTAAATTGGTAATTATTAGAAAAAATAAATATAATCTCTATATAATATAAAAAAGTGGCTTATATAATAAACCACCTTTTTGTTATGTAATTCTTATTACTTAATATCAGCGTTTGGATCAAATCCAAGACGTTTTAATGTTTCAACTACATATGATTCACGATATTCATCTTCTGGTTTACGGTTGTAGTAAGAATAGAAGAATTCTTCAACTGCTTTTTCATATGGAATTTTTGCAAGACTTGCAATAATTCTTGATGATCTATCGATTAATTTTTTATTTGTAGGTAATACTTGAACCATCCAGTTACCAAATACTCTACCCATCTTAGCCATTGTACCAGTAGATAAAGCATTGAATGCAACTTTAACTAATAAGTGATACATAATATCTGTGCAAGTTCTTGGTAATTCAACAGGAATTCTAATTTCATCTTTAGAAATCTTAGCTGCAGGAATTTGACCAAAACGTAATACGATACCGCCACTATATTTAGTTAATTCTTTGTTATACCATGCAACAACTTCAGGAGTAGCTGAACCATTAACATCGATTAATACTAATTGTGAGCAAGGACGAGAGTATCTTGATGGATCATCTTCGTTACCAATAACATATTCAAGAACTTCATCACCACTTACTAGTGGAGGATTATTAATGATGTCTTGGCTTGCTTTCATTTCAATATAATCTTCTTTAGTCCATTCTAGACCTTTAATTGGTCGACGGAATACTTGTTGCCATGCAACTTCATTAGGATATAGAGGATCCTTAATATATGCCCAAGAAACTTCACTTGTATGATCAGCGAATTTTCTGAATGGAGGTAATGTGAATGTTGGTTGACGTTCAGTAGTATCTGTCATTATATCTAATAGATAATCATGAGTAATATAAGTCACTAAACCTTTTTGATTGTAAGTATTAACTTCAAAGTCAACTGCTTTAGCAAGACCTTTTAAAGCTTTACCACTTGATAATTGTTTATTTAATGATACAAATGCATCTGCATAAGCATTTAAGTCAATCATTTCACAATTAACTACAGATAATTCTTGTTCTGTTAAATGTTCTTTTAACCAACGGTTTGCGGCAACTTCAAGAGCAGCACCAGCAGCTAATAATTCAACAGTAGTTACTTGCATACGAGTTGAACCAGAAACAGCCATGTTACCAACAAATAGCGGAATCTTAACGATATATTTACCATTGTCGATACCTTTAGCTTTATTGCTTTGATATTCATCTAAGCATTCAAATACTTTACGAGCACGATCAAGGTGTTTTCTTAAAATTTCTTCTGGATTACAGAATAAATAATATGTTTTGATACCTAATTCATAACCACGTACTGCAGAACCATTAATACTTGCCGAAAGTCCACATTCAGATAATGCAACAAGTACATCGCCAGGTTTCATTTCAGCTTCATCTACTTGTTTTGCGCCAAAAGTCATATAGTCTTCAAAGTTTTCAACTGAACGAACTAAAGCACGGTCACCACCAGTTGTGAAACTACTTACAACTTCAGCCATTTGTAAAAATTCAAAACGATGAGCAGGAATTTTATCTACTAATCCTTGCCAGAATGAACGCCAAGCACCATCCATTTGAATAGCCATTCTTCCTGATGCACCAACGCTTGAGAAAACAACTTTTCTTTTTTCATCCATACATCTCTTGATATCATCAACAAATGCTTGGAATTCAGGAGTATTAAATTGTCCACGAGCAACATCAGCAATATATTTATCTGCTGATAAAATTGTCTTTACACCCTTAGCTGTATCTTTAGCGATTGTAGCACTAAGATTCTTTGTTAATGGGTTAGATTGTTCTGTAGGAATAACACCTAAATGAAATTGTTTTTCATTTTCTAAGAAGTCTTTTGTAGCTTCTTTATAATTAGTTATTGTTTTGTAAATCACGATTATTATCTCCTTTTTTATAATCTTAAAACGGCTTAATTATAGCATATTGTTACTTTTTTTTCAAGTTATATAGAATATTAGTTATTATTTAGTGTCTTTTCAAATATTCTTCTACCATTTCTTTAGTAGGGATACTATCCATAACATGTTCTTTAGTAACACTTAAGCCTGAGGCAACTGTTGCAAATTCAATTGCTTCTTCAATTGACTTCTTATTGGCAATTGCAACCGCAAGTCCCGCATTAAATATATCACCTGCCCCAGTTGTATCAACCGCCTCAACATTGATCGGTGAAAACTTTTTAGATGTATGATTATTTATTAATAATGAACCTTTTGAACCAAGAGTTACTATTAAGGTGTTATTAATTGAACTTGGTAATTTTTCAATATCTAATCCATATAAAGTCTTAGCCTCTTCATAGTTTGGGGTAACAATATCAGCCATATTTAGTATTTCTTTGTCTAAATAGATTGCGGGGGCGGGATTTAAAATTACTAAAGTATTATTTCCTTTAGCTATTTCAATGGCCTTTTTTACTACGTCTATACTAATTTCATATTGTAGAAGTAAAACATCTGCAGTAACAATTTCACTTTCGAAATCTTTTAATTCCGATACATTTAGATTACTTGATGCTCCTTTATAGACAATTACTTCGTTTTCAGCCAAATCATCTGTTAATATTGTAGCAAGAGCAGTATTGAGTATTTTATCTTTTTCAAAGATAGTTTTAATTCCTAAATCTTTTAAATACTTTTCACAAATGTTACCATATTCATCGTAACCAACTTTACTGAAATAGCTTACTTCTGCTCCCAATTTTTTACATGCCACTGCTTGATTGTAACCTTTTCCACCTGGTTCAATGTATAAATTTGTAGAATGTATTGTGGTAGATGGGGTCGGTAAATTGTTTACTTTCATAAAAATTGATTGACCACTTAAACCTATTACTGCTATTTTAGCCATTTGTATACTCCTTTTACCAATTGAATAATTCCTATACTTTTAAAGGGAAATGAAATCATTTCCCTTTATTTGTTTATTTTTTTAAGAAAGCAATATAAGCAAGATATGCTTCATATACGTCAGCTTTAGATACAATTTCCATTGGGGCATGCATATTTAATACCGCAACACCAGCATCTAAAACATTCATATTATAATTACCTAAAATGTAGGCAATTGTTCCGCCACCGCCTTGGTCTACTTTACCAAGTTCAGCAGTTTGATAATGAACTTCATTGCTATCCATTGCATCACGAACCCATGCTACATATTCGGGGTTAGCATCATTAGAACCGCTCTTACCTCTTGAACCTGTGTATTTATTAAATACTATACCATTTCCAAGATATGCAGAATTTTTAGGATCGTTAACTCCCGCGAACAATGGGTCAAATCCTGCACTTACATCACTTGATAACATCTTTGTGTTTTCTAAAGTCTTTCTAAGTGTTAATAAATCTGCAGTGTTTTGTAAATTTAATAATTCTAAAATGGCATTTTCAAAGAATAATGAATGAGCACCTGTTGCGCCAACACTACCAATTTCTTCTTTATCAACTAGGATACAACAAGATGTGTATTCAGGGGCTTCTTCCATATCAACTACAGCACGTAAAGATGTATATGCACATACACGGTCATCGTGTCCATATCCTGCAACCATACTACGATCAAAGCCATAATCACGAGCCTTACCAGCAGGTACTACTTCTAATTCAGCTGATAATAAATCTTCTTCTTCAATTTGATATTTTTCGTTTAACATCTTTAAAATATTAGCTTTTACCGCATTTTTTTCTTCATCTTTTAGAGGAATACTGCCAAAAGTAACATCAAGATCTTCACCTTCAATTACCTTTGAAGCAGTCTTTTGCATTTGGTCACCAGCTAAATGAATTAGTAAATCAGATATTCCAAGTACTGGATCATTTTCATCATCACCGATAGCAACATTAACAGTAGTTCCATCTTTCTTAATTATAACACCATGAATAGCAAGAGGTATTGTAACCCATTGATATTTTTTAACACCACCATAATAGTGAGTATCTAATAAAGCAAAACCATCTTTTTCATATAATGGATTTTGTTTAATATCTAAACGTGGTGAATCAATATGGGCACCTAATACTCTTAATCCTTCTTTTACAGGTTTTTGACCAACTGTAAATAAAATTATATTTTTATTTTTATTAATCAAATATAATTTATCACCAACATTGGCTGCTTTTACATCATGTAGGTTTCTAAACCCTTTTGATTCAGCTATTTTTAATGCTTCTTTTACACATATTCTTTCAGTTTTACCAACACTGATAAAATGTTTATAATCTTCACAAAAGTTCATTATTGCATTCACTTTTTCTTGTGATGCATCTTTCCAAATATTTTTTGAATACATAATATCACTCCTTTTTACTTATTATACCACTTTTTTAACTTTTTACAAATAAATAAACTCATAGCTAACATCATCACTAGTTATATCTAATACTAAATATGTACCATTAGTTCCATCTCGCGGTAAAGATACTGAACCTGGATTAAAGATATAGCAATCATCAATTTTTTCTACTAAATGTTGGTGGGTATGACCAAACACAAATATTTTAGCATTATTTTTTTCTAATGTATGACTATTTATTTCATACAAACGATTGCCATGGGTCATGTATAAATTACCATATGGGGTTTTTATAATTAGTTTATCAGGAAAATCTGATTCATAATCACAATTACCCTTAACACTAACATAAGGACTTATTTCTAATTTGCACAATCCACTGTCCCCCACATGCAAAAAGATATTAGCACTTGGGTTTTGCAAAACAATCTTTTCTAGTATTTCGCGATTACCGTGTGAATCACTAACAATTACAATTTTCATACTGCTCCTAATTGAACGTTGTTGTTTCATTCTTATAAATATATTTATTTATAATCTTACTAAAAAAGGAAATTAATGGCCCAATTGTAATAAAAGTTATAACGGTATTAACATTTATTATATCGCTTCTTCTTAAAATAATAACACCAATAATTAATGCAACAACTAAGCAAGATAAATCACATATTATTCTAGCATATTTATAAGCAATCTTTGGACAATACTTATTAATTACCATTGGCATTGCATCATATGGTGCAACTCCTAAATTAGCACTACCATATAAAGCGATTCCAAAGCTTACAGTAATTATTCCTAAAACACTATACAAGATTCGTAGTGCTATTGCGTTATTATCAAATGATAATACTTCAAACAAATAAATAAATAGGTTTGAGCATACACCAGTTAACAATAAATTTATAATACTTCCAACGTTTATTTTATCTTTTAGAGTTAGAATCATTATTACTAAGAAAATGAAGTTTATGGCTAGATAGCAAACGGTATACCCATAATTGGTTTCACCTAATTTAAACAAATACACAAAAGACATGACCATGGCAGAAACACCATCTTGTCCAAATTGTGAAATTTTGTAAAATGCTACCCCCATTCCTAAAAACATTGTACCTAATAATACTCCTATAATTTTTTTAACATAATTCATTTTTTTCACCTTTTTTATTCAACTATATTATTATACTATTTTTTTTACAAAAAGTCATTTTGTTAGCAAATTTTGTAATATTTTGTTTATTAAAAATGTTTATAGGCGTTCTACTTATTATAGTAGAGCGCCTAATATAAACTATTTTAGGATTTTATTATTCTAGTTTAAGCCATTTTGCATATAAATGAAGATCGCCTGTTGTACCAAGTGATATTTCCGTTACTTTTTCACCACTACCATCCGAATCAATAAACCAACCAACAAATTCATATCCTTCCATACTAATTTCAGGAAGTACAAAACTATCATTAATGGTAAATGTCAATCCTTCTTGTGGTAAATCAACACTTGTACCGTCTAATTCAACAACATTATATTTTGCAGGTAAATTGTTAAATGCCGCAATATTAGTTCCTTGTTGCCATTGGTGGAATCTAAATATGATTTGTACTTTTCCTTTTGTTGTTGGAGTCCATGTTTTATTATAGTTTACATAATTAGATGTGTTTTCAATACAATTTAAGAACCAAGCATTTAATGCTTTATATTTTAAACGATATTTTTTAGAGTTCAAGAAGTAATTATCATCTTCTGGCATTTCCAAATCTTTTGAGTTTTCAGTAAGTGGTTTATAGAAATAATTACTGATTGTAAGTTCAAAGATTGATTTATCAATTGCCATTAATTCTTCAACATTCTTGAAAGTAGCAGTACTACCATTTTTAGTTAAAGAATAAGTACCATTATCAAGTGTTAACTCAGAAATGTTATTAATATTATCAACTAACCAGTTATATAAATCAGTATAGAATTCATTAACAAACTCTTGTTTACTTGCCCAACTAGATTCCTCAATTTTATTTAAATTAGCATGATACGTTATAGTATAAGTAGTTATTTCATATTGTGCTGTAACCTCAAAATTACTATTAACGTTATTAAATGTTTTGTCCCAACCAATAAATGTGTAACCTTTTCGTTTAGGGCTAAATGGCGGAATGGCATTCTTACCTTCAGTTACTGTTGCTTCTTTCAAAATTGTTCCATCATAATCTTTAAAAATTACCATATAAGTAGGTTTATCTTCAATTTCGCCTCTATCTGGAATAACAACATCTTCTCTAGTAAGAACATCACATGTTACAAAGTCAACATCTTTATTTATCCATTCTTGTAATGTTTTAGCATCACTATATTGACTAAATGTATAACATGATACTTTTAATCCGGCTTCATGATAACGTGCTATCCATTCAGCTGAATTACTATAAGAAATATTAAAGCTTACATCAAAGTTCCAAGTAACACAACGTTCAAATATTGTTTCACTTTCACATGAGTTAACTAAATATTGACAAGGGATATATTCATAACCATTACTCTTAACCCATTCTAAACATTTATATTGAGAACCTAAGAAAATGGTTTTATCTAACATACCTTTTTTATTAATTATTTCCATTAAAGCAGACATACGAGATTGATCACTATTAGTAATACCCGCTGATGATTTTAATTCCACTACCGCAAATAAATCATATTCTTTACAAATTTCTAAATATCTTTCAAATGTACAAAGAGTAGCTGTATATTCTACACCACCTCTTGTTAGAGTTTTCGTAACATTTTTTAAATCTTCCCAATTTGTGTTAGCAATGCTTATTCCCGCAAAATCATTATCATGACATACAACAAAGACACCATCTTTAGTTTGTTTCACATCACATTCAATTGCATCATACTTTTTAATCTTTGCCGCATTAATAAACGCTTCTTCTGTATTCATAATTCCCAAGTAGCATCCCGCATGGCCAATAAAGATTAATTCTCTTCTATCAACTACCACCACGATGCGTTCAAAGGTTGAAGTGTTACCATCTAAGTCGGTTACGCTATATACTATAGTATATTTTCCAGCGGTTGTATCATCTAATTTTGATAAATCTGCCTTAATTGATTCACTGATGTCACCATCTTGTTTATCATAGGCTTTTACACCCGTCAATAAATCATATGCTACGCCAACGTTGATAACTGCTTTTTCATTTACATCATATGGTAAATAGATAATAGGATTATCATCTAAAATTTTAGGGAACACTTCTAGTTCAAATTCAACCTTTACATTTGGATTATATTTTGAATAAATTGTAATGGTTGTTTTACCATAACCAATTGTTTTTATTACACCATTATTGATTGTTGCAACTTTTGGTTCTGATGATTTCATCACAAGTTGAGGATGAGTAATATTAGTTGGCATTAATTCGATTTGTAACGTATAGGTAATATTTTTATCAAATGTAGAAACCGGATTAAGAATATTAATACTTTCAGGTAAAATTGGATTACTCCATTTTGCCACAATAGTTATATCTCCTGTCATTCCTTTAGTAATGCCTTCTAATTTTTGTTCATTTAGATACCAACCTAAGAATTCTCTACCATCTTCAATTGAAAGTTCTAAAAATTTGAATTCATCACCTTTTTGATAAGTCTTCTTTAATGTATCTTCGATTTTAATAGATTCAACCATTTTTTGAGTACGCTCTGTAGTCCAATATGTTGCGGACTGCATAAAGAATGTATATAATCGCAAATAGCCAACATAAGTAGAATCCCAAGCATGTTGCGATGGATTAATTTCATTTACCATTTTATCTAAAACATTAATAAAGTTAACCCATTTTTTATTGTTTGCGCTAGCATTTATAAAGTATCCTTCATCTATTTTGGTTTCGCCATTTGCAAGGTATAGTTTAGAAGTACCATGATTACCAGTCTTCCAAGATGTTAGATGTTCAGTTTTAAATTCTTCAAGTGATTTAGTTGAACCACTCCAAGCATAAAATTCATCCCAGAATACTTGTGACAATTCTTCCAAAGTATTTAAAGTATGAGTTGGAAGATTTCCTTCTTCATAAACATAAGTTATTTGATATGTGGCAATAACATAACTTCCATAAAAATTTAAATTTTCAGCAGGCATATTAGTAGGTAATTCTTTATCCCAACCACTAAAAGTATAACCTGATTTTTCTGGAACATCTAGATTATTGATTAATTCATTATATTTGTAATTTACCGTTTTATACAATTCGTTATCAATATAATAGTTAATTTGATAAGTATTTATATTATAAGTTCCATAAACATCGATATCTTGAGCAGGCATATTTGTAGGTAGTACTTTATCCCAACCACTAAAGGTATAACCCGTTTTACTTGTTACTTCTAATACTTTAATACTATTATCATATAAGTAACTTATGGTTTTATATAACACGTTGTCAATATAGTAATTAATATAATATGTGTTTTTATTATATGTTCCATAAACATCAATATCATAAGCTGGCATGTTTGTAGGTAATTCTTTATCCCAACCACTAAAAGTATAACCTGATTTTTCTGCCATTTCTAATGCATCAATATTGTCGTTATATTGGTAACTATCGGTTTTATATAACACACCATCGATATAATAATTGATATTAAAACTTTTTTTGTTAAATTCAGCATATAATTCAATATTATTATCAGGCATAGTATCAGGAATTATCTCACTCCATTTAACAAAATTTAAGCCTTCTAATTTAGGGTTTTCAATTGTTTCAATTGTATCACCATAATAATATGTTCTTGTTATATTTTCTTGTCCTTCAATAATATACGTAATTGTATATTTATTCTTTTCATATGTGCCAATTAGTTCAATATCACTTGCGGGCATAGTGTTTGGAAGTTCTTTATCCCAACCCTTAAACGTATAACCAGTTTTTTCAGGTACTTGTTTAACTTCTATTTTACTTCCATACTTTAGCAATTCTTCGCTAAATACCTCACCATCTATTGTGTATTTTATTTTATAAGAGTTAACTTCAAAGAGAGGAATGAGTAAAATATCTTCAGTAATAACTAGTTGTTTATCAACTAAAGAACTGCCATCTATTGACCAACCTTTAAAAATATGTCCTTCTTTTTGAACACTAGTTTCATTTATTACATCACCTATCAATGCTTTTTTACCAACTTCAGTAGTAATACTACCTATTAATTGTTCACCTTCGGCTAACTTAACACTAACCGTATATTTAGTTTTATTTTTACAAGAAGCAAATGCTAAAACTACTGTTAATAGTGCAATTAGTAAAATTATTCTTTTTCGCATATCAATTCTCCTTTTGCACAATAATATCATACTTTTATTTTTTATACAAACGTTTTCATAAAGTATTTTAAAAAAACCTAAACTATCTAGGTACTTCTACCCTAGTAATTTAGGAAATATTTTAACTATGCGTTAAACATAATTTTTTCTGAATTAAACATTTTTGATAGTATTACGATACCTAATGCAAATATAGCTAAATTAGTAACAATTGTTATTACAAAATTAATAGGGTTAAAATTCAAACTAAGAATGGCACCCATTGCTTGAACACTATTATAGATTGGTATAAAATAAGTAATAGTTTGTGAATTAGATTTACCAATTAATGAAGTAGCGGCAATTAACATGACCAATAACATAACTGGTATTGAGTATGATGAAGCCTCTTTGACACTTTTTGCAAAAGTAGAAATTATTGATAATATGGCAATAAAGATTAATACTGTGCTAACTATTATAAATAATAAACCAACATAACTACCTACATTATACATACTCATTGATAGATTTGCTCCGGCAACTAATTTTGGTAAGGCTGCAACTAGTCCAATAAAGTTGGCAATTGCACCAACAAATGCTGTAACCGAAATTGCAAAGATTTTTCCAAGTGCTATTGAGCTTCTCTTTACAGGTGTAATTAATAAAGTAGCAATTGTACCTCTTTCTTTTTCTCCCGCAATCGATTCTGAAGCTATTGACAAGCAACTTGAAAATAACAATACAATAATTAAGAATGGAAGTAACATTGTTACAAATTGAGTATCTTTTTCATCTTTTGATGCTAAATCATAGTTAATATTAACATCTGAATTTATATCAAATTTATTAGTTAATTTAGCTTCATAATCATTTAAGCAACTTACATAATATTGATATATTAGTTCTGATTCTTCTTTACCAGAATTATAATATATTTCAATTTGAGGTGGTACTGCACCAGTAGTAGAATCATATGCCATCATTTTTTGATAGAAATCATCTTCATATTTAATGTATAAATCAATTTCATTATTCGCTATTTTTTGTTTGATTTCATCAATATTTGAAGTTGTTTCAACTTTATCAATTTTATATGGACAATCAGAATCTAAAAAGGCTAATTCTTTTTCACTAGGTTCATTAACAATACATATTTTATAAAGATATGTTGCTTGATCTTCAACATGTTTAAGAGTTGCGGAACCTATTGCCGAATAAATTATATAAATCAAAGCAGCCGGTAATATTAAAGACATTACCATTCTACGATCAGTAAAGAAACGGTATAGTTCTTTTTTCATTATTGTTAGTATTTGTTTCATTATTTTTCACCAACTTCTTCTTTATATAATTCAAAGAATAATTCTTCTAAATCTTTTTCTTTTGTTAGTTCAACTAATTCACCGCTTTTAATCATTTTACCATTAATGATAATTCCAACACGGTCACAAAGCTTTTCTACTAATGAAAAGATATGAGTAGAAATAATTATTATTTTGTTTTGGCTTTTTAATTCTTTAAGAAAGTCAGTTACAACTTTTGCGGTAATAACGTCTAAACCATTAGTAGGTTCATCAAATATTATTACATCTGGATCATGAACGATTGATATAACAATTGAAACTTTTTGTTTCATACCAGTAGATAAATCGGCTATTTTTACCTCCGCAAACTTCTCAATGCCAAATTTTTCAAATAATTCTTTTTTGCGATTTTCTAACACATCATCTGGTATATTGTGTAATTTACCAAAGTAATCGAATAAGTAATTAGGAGTAAAGAAATCTTCTAGTTTTAACTCACTTGTTAAAAAGCCAATCTTTGCTCTTACTTTTTCCGTATCAGTTTTTGTATTTAAACCCTCTATAATAACATCACCTTTATCTTGTTTTATTAAAGTTGAGATTATTCTTAGGGTTGTTGTTTTACCTGCTCCATTAGGTCCAAGTAAACCATATATTTCACCTTCGTTTGCAACAAATGAAAGACCATTTACGGCTGTTTTATAACTTTCCATAGTTTTTTCAATTCTTTGTTGTTTTCGTGAAATTTTAAAAGTCTTTGTAATGTTTTCAACAACTAATGTCTTCATTTCCCTATTCCTTATATTATATATTAATTAAATCCTTTACAACTTCTGATGCAATTACTAGTCCCGCAACCCCCGGTACAAAAGCACTACTACCAGGTACACTCTTACCAGTTTCAGGATTAATTAAGCCAGTTTTAATTGGCATTTCTTGTGAGTAAACAACCTTTAATTTAGTTATTCCTCTTTTTCTAAGTTCTGTGCGCATAACTCTAGCAAGCGGACACATTGAGGTTTTTGATATGTCAGTAATTATTAAATCTAATGGATTTAATTTATTGCCAGTTCCCATTGCACTAATTACTGGAACATTATTTTTCTTGGCTAATTCGATAATTGCAAGTTTTGCGGTAACAGTATCAATCGCATCAACAATGTAATCAAATTTTGAAAAATCAAAGATACTTGCATTCTCTGGCAAAAAAAAGCATTGATAAGTGTTTATCTTAGCTTTTTTATTGATACTTAAAATTCTTTCTTTCATCACTTCTACTTTAGGAAGACCAATTGTTGAAGTTGTTGCAATTATTTGACGATTTAAGTTAGAAACATCAACTACATCATTATCTATGAGAGTGAAATTGCCAATCCCTGAACGTGCAAGAGCTTCACATACGTATCCACCTACACCACCAATGCCAAATATTGCAATATGTTTTTTAGATAACATTTCTAAATTGTCTTTACCAATTAGCATTTCAAAGCGTTTAAATTCTTCCATTATTTTGTCTCACTTTCAAATAATTCTAAACCGGCTTTCAAACGTTCTAAAGCATCTAATACGTTATATTTTGAAGTTGCTAGATTTATTCTAAAAAAGGCTTTACCATTAACTCCATATTCTGATCCTTCACAAACATATAATCCTGTTTTACTACGAAGGTATTCACATAAAGTTGTTGCATCATCGGTATACTTTCTTACATCAACCCACAAAAGATAAGTTGCTTCTGATGGTATAATGTAAAGTTTAGGTAAATTTTTATTTACATAATCACAAAATATTTTTTTATTTTCGTATATGTAGTTATTTAATTTGCTAACCCATTCATCACCATATTTGAATCCCGCAATGTTTGCACTCATCGCAAAAGCATTAGGTTCAGCTACTTCGTCAGTATTTAGGCCACGCTCTACTTTATGTTTTAAAAACTTATTAGGGACTACTACACATGCTGATTGTAATCCACCTAAGTTGAAAACTTTTGAGCCGGCTATACAAGTTATTGATATGTCACGACAAACATCATTTACGCTAGCAAATGGAATATATTCCTTTCCTGGATTAGTTATATCACAATGAATTTCATCAGAAATAACTGTTACATTATATTTATGACATAGCTCACCAATTTTGGCAAGTTCTTCTTTACTCCAAATCTTTCCAATAGGATTATGGGGATTACAAAGAATCATTAATGTAGTTTGTGGATTTTTCAATTTATTTTCTAAATCAACAAAATCAATATGATACTCACCATTTTCATAAACTAAATCACTTGATAAAATATTTCTGCCATTATTAAAAATAGAATTATAGAAAATATTATATACAGGCGATTGTATTAAAACATTTTCTGCCGGTGTAGTGATTTTTCTTACTATTGATGAAATGGCAGGAACAACTCCCGTTGAAAAAATCATCCAGTCTTTTTCAAAAGTTATATGATGTCTTCTTTGCCACCATCCAATAATACTTTCAAAAAATTCATCAGGAATAATGCTGTAACCAAAAACGCCATGTTTTGCTCTTTCAATTAACGCTTCTTTTATGCATGGTGCAGTTTCAAAATCCATGTCCGCAACCCACATTGGTAGTTCATTTTCTGAAACATCCCATTTTAATGAAAAAGTGTTTCTACGATTAGGAATATTGTCAAAATTGTTATTCACTTTTTTTATTCTCCTCTATAATTTGTGTTTTTCTTGAATCAATTAATGTATCATCTAAAATTATTTCACCAATTTCTTTTGCAACAATTTTGCCACTAATTGGGTTTTTAACTGAATCAATTTTAGAATTTACACTGGCATCAACAGTTGAATATTCAAATGCTAAATTAGTATTTAGTAATTTACAATTTACTAATTTTAAATTTTCCATATAACACATACCTTGTAAGGCGTCAATTGTACAATTAATAAGAGTTATATTTTTAGAATTCCATCCTAAATATTCACCTATTATAGTTGAATCATAAACAGTTACATTGTCACAATTCCAAAAAGAATCTTTTGACAACATTTTAGCATTGTGTATTTCAATATTACTTGCGCCATCAAATGCATAGTTACCATCTAAATTAAAGTCGCTTATTGCAATATTTTTACTATTCATTCCAAAATAATTACCTTTTGCGACAACATGTTCCATCCTTATATTTTCACATGTCCACAAAGTTTCTTCAGCATTTGGTAAATAAACATTTTTTAACTTAATGTTCTTAGCCCTTCTAAATGTTTTAGGTGCTTCAATTGTTGAATCAATAATTTCAATATTGTCAGTATACCAAATACCTGAACGTGCTGTATCTAATAAAGTACTATCTTTAACAAATATATCGTGGCAATACCATAAAGGGTATTTCCATTTAAAAATACTATTATAAATCTTTATATTATTGCTTTCTTTTAGTGGTGATTCGCCATTTTCAAAAGTAGAGTCTTCAATTATGAGATTACTTGAATTATATAAAGCTCTTTCACCAACAAATAATCCTTGTTCTAGTTTTTTCATTTTTGCACCTCATTTTTTATTATTATACCACATCTTTCCTACTTTTAAAACCAAAAAGCAAAATCAAAAAGTAGCATGATTATTTTCTATAGCTTACGTATATTAGTTATTTTTTGCATTAAAAATACAACTTAAGAGAGCTTTTAAAAACTCCCTGATGTAATAGGGAGTTACAAACAATTATTATAGTGATTTTTTGTAGTTTTTAACAATATGATGTTTTATTAAAACATATACTGTTATGGCAATTAAAATAACAACAAACGTTATTAGGAAAATGTATACTGGTAACATATTTGTGTATGCCTTAACTTGACCCCACATAATTACAACTTGATCATTATAACTTCCAAAGTCATTCATTATTGCACATCTTGCGATAATGTTTTCACTTGGATATTGTGTTTCTAGTTGATTTTGTGATCCCGCAAAAGGGTATATAACCGCTCTTCTAAGTCCTTCTTTGAACGACCCGGTATTACCAAATAAGAAGTCAAGATCATATCCTTCAACTTCTTCCCAACTTTCAACATCTTCAGTTGGTGATAAGTTTGTACTTGCAAGGCAATTGTATATTTTACCATTGAAGCTTATCATATCATCTTCTTCATATGTTGTTTCACTATCATATTCACAAGATTCAAAGTACTCTTCATTAGTTGGTAAAACATCGTTT
The DNA here is from genome assembly GCA_003539625.1 of Acholeplasmatales bacterium. Classification (GTDB taxonomy): domain Bacteria; phylum Bacillota_I; class Bacilli_A; order ML615J-28; family CAG-313; genus CAG-313. The sequence continues at coordinate 26,401 of DPOU01000012.1, read as the reverse complement.
TCACTTTCTTTTTCTTTTATACATTCATATAATACATTATCATAAATAACTTTAGTTTCTTCACTGTAATATGAATTAACATCATAATCAGCAGCACCATACCAACTTGCGGTAAGAGTGAATAATTCATCGCCTACAATATATGGTGTATAACCAATATAATCCATATTATCAGCTGCATTGATTGGATCTGACAAATAGTTTAAGAATTCATAAGCAAGTTCTTTATTCTTTGCACCCTTTGGCATTGTCCAAGCATCATACCAAATGTTGCTGCCATCTTCAGGAACGTAATATTCTAAAACTTTATCAGCATCTTCCATAGCAGTGTTGATTGAGTACACAGCATCTCCAGAATATGCTAAGTTTAATTTTATTTTTCCAGTTATTATATCATTTTTACCTGAATCTACTTCAAAACCAAAAATATTCTTTTTCATTGAAATTAATTCTTCTTTTACACGAGCAATTTTTTCTTTATTTTCAAGATCACTTGCTTGTGAACCATCTAACTTAAAGTCAAAAATATCTTGTACTAAAGCATTATATTTCAATTTGTTGGTTTCATTTGGATCATCTAGGTAAGCATTCATAACTTTTTGGAATTCAATGTCTTTACTATATGAGTGCATTAATCCTGCAACAAAGGCATCTCTGATGGAATTCTTTATAGAAATTACATTTTTGTACGTTGGATTCCAAAATACATCCCATGATTTAACATCTTCTCTTATAGTATCACTACATTCAGGATCATAGACAATTCCTAAAGTTCCCCACATGTATCCTACCGCAAATTCGTCTAAATTTACAGTTCTACCTTCATAAGGAACATTCATAGCTTTTAACTTTTCTCTTAAAGTTTTGGCAGCATACTTTTCATAATTAGGAATTTTACTTACATCAATTGGATCTACTAATTCTTCTTTAATCATTTTTTGAATCATGTAATCTGATGTACAAATTAAATCATAGGTTCCTTCTTTTTGAAGAGTAAACTGATTATACATTGTTTCATTAGTATCATAAGTATAATAATTAACTTTTACACCATATTCTTTTTCAAAGTTACCAATTATGTCTACATATCCTTCTTCACCTTGAGAAATGTAGTCTTCAACATTATAAATAGTTAAGGTTTGTCCTTTAAAGTAACCATTACTATTAGCTTTTACTACTTTAGTAGAAACTGCTAAAGAACAAAATAAACATACTGAGGTTAGAAATGTTATTACTTTTTTCATTATTTTTTACCTCGATATTTTAAAATTTTTTGAGCCTTTTTATTATTATAAATGGTTATTCCAAGTACTACTGCTAATACAACTACAAATAAGATTGTACTTAAAGCTCTAACTTCGGCAGGTATTGGATGCTTTGCGACAATTTTTTGAATGTACGTAGATATTGTTTCAAATGATGGTTCTTTCAAATATTGAGTAATTACAAAATCATCTAGTGATAACGTAATTGAAATTAGAAAGCCTGAAAAGATACCTGGTAAAATTTCTGGAAGCACTACTTTAAATAGTGAATACCAAGGTGTAGCACCTAAATCTAAAGCAGCTTCATAAATATTAGGATCCATTTGCATTAATTTTGGTTTAACATTTAAATATACGAATGCAACAGTTAGCACCATATGTCCAACTAATAATGTGGCAAATGAATAACTTGTTTGTAATACTTTAAATAAGATAGCTAGCGATAAAGCCATTACGATTTCCGCATTAACAACTGGTAGTTGAGTAAAAGTTTCAACTATTTTTTTACTGCGTTTTTTAGAATAGAAGACACCGATTGCTCCCATTGTTCCAAGAATAGTTGATAAAACAGCTGAAACAATCGCAATAATTAAAGTGTTACGCGTTGCGGTCATCAAAGATTGATTCTTAAATAATTTGTGATACAAATTAAATGAAAAGCCAGTCCATACTCCTAGTTGATCGCTTTCAGTGAATGAGTAAATAACAAGAACTAAAATTGGTAGATACATAAGTAGTAAGATTAACCACATATATCCTTTAGCAAATATTTTTTTAGTAGTTTCTTTACGATTTCTAGCTTTTATTGCTTTTTCGGTATTACTTGAAACATTAATTATTTCATCTTTAGTATTTTTTTCTACCATATTGACGATCTACCTCCTGTTTCATCTTTTGAAAATCTACGACTAATAAATACACTTATTCCAATTAGTAAAAGCATAATTAATGCCATAAATGAGCCGAAATTCCAATCTGCTTGATTAAAATATAAATCAATATAACTACCAAACAAAACAACGTTGTATTCAGACAATATATCTGAAATTACATATGAAGATAGCGTTGGCATAAAAACCATAGTTGCGGCAGAAACAATTCCTGGCATTGTCATAGGGATAATAACTTTAAAGAATGTATAAAAGCCATTAGCACCAAGATCATAACTTGCCTCAATTTGTGATTTGTCCATTTTTAACATTATTGTATAAAGTGGCAAAACAACAAATGGCAAATAGTTATATACTAGACCAATCATCGTTGTTAAGTTTGAATGAGCTCCAGTTGATATGCCTATCCAGTTTAATACATCACGAGTAGCACTAGTTCTAATAATAAAGTTAATCCACATTGGCATTACAAATAGCATTACAAGAACCGATGATTTATTATATTTACGATTTGCAAGTATCATTGCAAGTGGATAGCCAATTAATAAACAAATAATCGTATTTAAAATTGCATAAACAAACGATATCAATAATACATTTACGTTGGTTGAATCAGAAAAGAATTTGCGTACATTATCAAACGAAAAACTTCCACCCTTATTAGTAAATGCATAATAAATTATGAAGAAGACAGGTATTACAACAAAACATACTAGAAATAAAACATAAGGTATTGATAGATGTTTACGTTTAAATTTCATATTTTGACAAGTCTTCCTTTAACTTTAATTTAATTTTACTTGGATCAATCTTTATACTTACAGTATCCATTTCGTTCCAAGTCCAGACTGTATCAACTACAAAATCTTCTTCATCTTCAGTTCTAACAATTAATTGGTAATGGTCGCCTTTCCAAACCATTTGGATTATTTGACCAGTTATGTTGCCATCTTCTAAATCATCACTTATTTCAACGTCATCCATACCTACTGTAGCTACTACGTCAATATCGTTTAAATCATATGTTTTACCTTCTTTAGTATGGAAATATCCTTCTTCATCTAATGAAGAACCTTCAACCAATTGAGTGACATCGCAATCCCAAGTTGCTCCCGCAAAAACTACTTTGTTCTTATTATTTATATAAGCATCTTGATAAATGTTTGCATCATATTCACGTTTCATTATTTGAATTAAATCTGGTTCAATAGTTAACGAAACATCTTGATCAATGTTGTGATCTAACGTAGATTGTATTAATACTTCATTATTACCTACCATTGCGGTAAACTGATAGTGAATTCCCTTAAATATTTTGTTAACAATATGGGCTTTTACCATTCCCTCACCATTAGGATGAATAATAATGTCTTCCGGTCTTACAACAACATCAACCTTTTCATTTTTAGGAAAATCATCGATACAATCCCAAGTAGCACCTAAGAAACGCACTTTTTTTGTATCAATCATTGTTCCTACATAAATGTTTGATTCACCAATGAAGTCCGCAACAAACGCATTTTTAGGCTCATTATAAATATCCATAGGTGTACCAATTTGTTGAATTTGACCATCTTTCATAACAACGATAGTATCAGACATTGTTAAAGCTTCTTCTTGGTCATGAGTAACATAGATAAAAGTAATGCCTAATTTACGGTGCATCTCTTTTAATTCTAGTTGCATTTCTTTACGCATTTTTAAATCTAATGCACCAAGAGGTTCATCTAATAATAGAATTTTTGGTTCATTTACAATTGCTCTAGCAATGGCAACTCTTTGTTGTTGACCACCTGATAGAGTTGAAACATTTCTTGTTTCAAAAGATTCTAGATCAACGATTTTTAAAGCTTTTTTTACTTTTTCATTTATTTCATCTCTACGGTATTTTCGATATTTTGTTACTTTATTACCAGCTTTACCAGTAACCTCATAAGGAACCTTTTTTAATTTTAAACCAAATGCAATGTTATCATATACATCTAAATGAGAGAATAATGCATAACGTTGGAAAACAGTATTAAGTGGTCTCTTATGAGGAGGAAGTTGAGCAATATCTTCTCCATTTAATAATATTTGGCCACTTGTTGGCATTTCAAATCCTGCTATCATTCTAAGGGTTGTTGTTTTACCACATCCTGAAGGTCCCAGGAAAGTGATAAATTCACCTTTTTTAACATATAGATTGAAATTTTCTACTGCGTAACTGTCATCATACTTTTTGTTAACATTAATTAACTCCAAAATAATATCTTGTTTGTTCATACTTTTAACTCCTCTTTAAAAATTTGGTGGGCTACTTACCCAAATGATGCGACATTGCTTATCTTTATTATTCTTCAAATAATGGTTTTTATTAGAATCATAATAAAAAGTTTCTCCCTTTTTTACCTTAAATACTTTATTGTCAATACAAAGAAGAATTTCTCCTTCTAAAACATATCCAAACTCTTGACCTTCATGAGGTATATCTAAATCGGTTTGTGAATTAGGATAAATGGTTATTAAGATTGGTTCCATTTCATTTTTTTGAGCATTAGGAACTAACCACTTAATTTGATATCCAGCTGATTCTTTTTCAAAATAATCAGAGGTAGTAAAAACAACCTGTTCTAATTTTTCATCTTTAAAGAAATCACCTAAATTGGTTCCTAAGGCATTGACGATATCTTCAAGTGTAGAAATTGATGGTTCAACTAAATCGTTTTCAAGCTGAGAAATATAACCTTTTGTTAATTCAGTTCTATTCGCTAGCTCTTCTTGAGTTAAATTGCAAAGGTTTCTTAATTTCTTAATTTTTTTGCCAATTTGCACCTACATTCCCCCTTTTATTTGGTTTATAGATTTTAAACAAATTGTTTAGTAATTCTAAACACTATTATATTATAGTGATTATTCAAAAAAATGCAAATTATATGTTTTATTATTTTTGCAAGAAAAAAGAACCAATCAACTTGGTTCTCTTAAAAGCATTATTTAGTAAATGTCTCTATCTCTTTTGCTAATGTAACAAATATATTTGACATTAAATAGCCGTCCGCAATAGCATGGTTTAACCCACATGTAACAGGCATCATAATTCTATTATTTTCTAAGTAATATTTTCCCCAGTTAACAATAGGTGGAAAGTATAAATAGCCATCAGGACACTCTACGCTAAAACTATCATAACTTACCCATGGCATAAATGAAGCATCAAACCAGTTAGGATGAGTACTACTTTCTAGTTTATAAGTAGGATCTTTCTTGGCTTCTTCAAGATCTTTTAAAGCATTAGTGTAGAAAGTATTATAATCTTCATAATAGGTAGAATATACTGGCTTACATGTTTTACTTTCTTCAAAAAAGACATATTGAATGGGATTTATTGTATCATAACATCTTAATTCATTAAGGTGATATTCATAATACATTTTATAATCATCTTTGCTATTTAAAGTCTTACATAAAAGATATAAGAAATTTAAATAAAATTTTGTTTTAGTCTCTTTTGAATATTCAACTAATTTTGTTACATCTAATTTGACAGTCATTGAAATTCGACATTTACAATCTTTTGAAAAATGTTCAAATACTCCCTTACGGTAATATTTTTCCATATCAATTATTTTGTAATTCATCTAGTTCTCCATATTTAACGTGCTTTACGATTTTTCAAAGCATTTATTAATACATATGCACCAATTAAAACGATAATTGAGCTGATTAAAATAATATACATTGCAGGAATTGATACTTTATCGTCAAAGAAATAGATATTACAATCTATGCTATCTTTTATTCCTTCAATAACTTCAGCAGGAAATTGATTTGCCATTTCTTTATAAACACCATTTAATGCATGATTTCTTATAAGTGATGTACCATAAGTACCTGGCAAAAAGGCAATTGCTTTTTGTAAGAAAGGTGAAAACTGTGAAATAGGCATATAGGCACCACAGATGAATCCATAGCCAGCTGAAACAATTGTACCAACAGCTGATATTTGCCCTTGAGTAGATAAGAACGAATTAATTATTGAAGAAATGGCAGTACCAAATAAAGTTAATAAGAATACATCAATAAGAATTAAGAAAACATCACCTACTGATAAAAACCATCCTTCAATTGCTATGTAAATAAAACATGCACCGGTTGCAATATACGAAACAATTAGGGTTGTTAAAAGGGTAGCAACATAATAAGATATTGCAAGAGTTGATTTCTTTACAGGAGTAATCATAAAATCTTTGCGAGCACCAGTTAATTTATCTTGTGCCATTAGTGTATTAGAACAAAAAGCGACAGTAACACAACATACCGCAAGTAGTGATGAAAATAATTCTCCTCCTACAGTACCATTAATTAATTTATCGGAAACATTTAAATAATCAGGAATATTACTTACAAAACTATCATGATATACTCTAGCAAGAAATGTTGCGTAGAGAACTAGCAAAATTACTGGTGTAATTAATGATGTAAAGAATAGTCCTTTATCTTTAAAAAACATCTTTATATTTCTTTTTGTCAAAGCTAAAAAAGTTTGCATATTAATTACCTCCAACTAATTTTTTACCAGTTACTGATAAAAATACATCATCCATCTTACCTTTAGTAATTTCAAAATCTTTGAATAACTCTTGATTATTTACTATTAAATCACGTGCTTCTTCAGTATTTGCGACAGACACACGATAGGCATCACGGATTTTTTCATATTTATGATTTAATTTTCTTACTTCTTCTTCACTTACTCCATAAATAGTTATGTAGTCACCAGTATAGTTATTCTTTAATTCTAGTGGTGTGCCCTCTGCAGATATTTTACCAGCATCTAAGATTACTACATAATCGGCATCACTTGCTTCTTCCATATAGTGAGTTGTTAAAAATACGGTCATTTTTTCATCTCTACGATATTTTTCAATTACACTCCACAAAGTTTTACGAGTTTGTGGATCAAGCCCAGTTGTTGGTTCATCAAGTATTAAAATCTCAGGTTTATGCAATAATGCTCTAGCAACATCAATTTTTCTTTTTTGACCGCCTGATAATTTACCAACTGTTCTATTCATTATTTGTTTAAAATCTAATATTTCCGCAAGTTCTTCGATTCTTTTTTTAGCAGCATTGCCATAAATGCCATATAAACTAGCTCTAGAATAAAGATTATCTTTTACCGTTAAATTATTATCTAAAACTGAGTTTTGAAATACAACTCCTAATTCTTTAGTAATATCTACTAATTGATGATCAATATTTTTACCATTAATTAGTACTTCACCACTATCTTTAGTAAGGGTTCCACACATAATAGAAATGGTTGTACTTTTACCAGCTCCATTTACACCTAAGAAGGCAAATAATTCGCCTTTTTTAACCCTAAATGAAAGATTATTTACGGCATGCACGTCATTATAGGATTTGTATAAATTGTTTATTTCAATTATATTTTCCATTTTTAATTCTCCCAACATAATAAGATTGATACATAAGCCTAAATATTATACAACTTTTTAGGCTATTTGTCAAAAAAATTTATATGATATATAAATCAATTGTTTATTTTATAATAATATCAAAGAATGTTTTTATTACTGTTTATGAAATATCTTCACGGATGTTTATAATTTAACTCATAAGATTTTAGCTTCAAAATATCAAGAGATAAACTTTACATCTAGAAACTATATTAATTTCTTGATATGCTCTTTTGCTTTTGCATAGTATTTTTTGAATCTTTCATTTTCTGTATTATTATATTCTACGCCGAGCATAATCCATTCACAATACTCGTATAGTAAAAAATAATCTAAAGTTTTGCGATAATCACAGTAATCTATACCCTTTTCTTTCAATAAATGCTCAAAATAATATTCAATGGCATATTCTTTATCCTCTTGCCTCATATAGAAAAAGGCTGATTCATCTTCTTCGCAGTGGGCAAGTAGACGGGCAAGCGATGTAGGATAAGGTAAAATACCCGCATATTCCCAGTCAATTATAACCGCATGTTCATTTGTACATATAACATTAAAAGGAAGAAGATCATCGTGACAAAGTGTCCGAGAAATATTTGAATAAACTTGCAAATACTTTTCATAGGCTTGTTCAAGTTCTACGTCATTGAGATATTTCCCCCGTTTTTGCCTTCCTGGTAAACTCGCTTCAAAGCCGTGGCCAATACCTTCAAGTTCGCGCTTTTCCCAATACATATTTTGTAAATAAATTAATGCATCCAAAACGGCTGTCAACGATTTCCTATCGCATTTTTGCAAGTTATTTCCATCTAGGTATTCCATAAGAATAAACAATTCACCATCATACTCAATACTTTTATAAAAACGTGGAACTCCCAATTTGGCAAAAGATAAAAAAGTATCATAAATATCTAGTTCTTGCTTACTTGTCTTTTTGAGCACCCGAGTAACATTGCCATCTTCGATTTTCCATACCGCATAATCAGAATCATCATCTTCGTGTTTAAACGCTGTTATTACCGCCTGATTACCAAAACCCATTTTTGTAATTATTTCTCCTATATTCATATTGAAATTACCTCTTTACTTCTTTATCTTTTAAAAACAAACCATCTTATTAAAGATTCAATCCATAAGTTTCAAATTTAATTGTTACTAAATTACTTCATTAACTTATAAATCATTATATCATACCCAAAATATGTTTTCAAATTTTTTATAAAAAGACTCACTGATATTGACAAAGAGTTATACAACATGGTAATTAAAAACCCCATCTTATAACTATAAGATAGGGTTTTATATTAATTATTTGCTAAAATCTGGTCATTTTTAAACGTCTTTTTATATGCGTATATAAAATATATTAATTCGAAGATACCCGTAATCATCCAAGAGAAAAAGTATAATAAATATAATGATTTAATTGTATGATAATGGGCAAAAATTGTATATATCCAAGCAATACGGAATATGCAAGATCCTGAAATAACGATGATGGTTGGAACTATGGTTTTTCCAAGACCTCTTGAAGCTGCTATCGTATTATCCATTAATGCGCTAAACGCATACGAATATCCCATTATTTGAATACGTTTAACCCCCGCATCTATTACTTCTTCTGATGAAGTGAAGATACTTAATAATTGTCTATCAAATATTACTAATAAGCCACCAAATAAAGCGCCAAACAAGAAAGCATAAAGCATTGCTATTAAATAGCTATTAATTACACGTTTCTTATTGCGTGCACCAAAATTTTGACCTATGAAACTTGAACATGCCATATAGCAGGCTGCCATTACATCATATATTAAAGCATCAAAATTTGTTGCGGCAGAATTACCTTCTACCATTATTGAATCAAAGCTATTGACACCTTTTTGGATGAATAGATTAGCTATGGCAAATATACAGTTTTGAAATCCTGATGGAATTCCAAGTTTTAAAACCATTTTACAATATTCAAAATTAAATTTATTATCTTTTATGCATAATTTACAACTTGTTTTAAGTCTTGTTAAAGATATAACAATTAAAATTGCTGAAACGTATTGTGAAGCAGCACTGGCAATTGCAACACCTGCAACACCTAGATGACACACAATAACAAAGAAAAGATTTAATAATACGTTAATTATTCCCGCAATCAATAAATACACAATAGGTTTTTTGGTATTACCACTTGCACTAAAAATAGCATTACCGTAATTGTAGATTGCCATTGCTGGCATACCAAAAAAATATATTTTTAAGTATAGTGTAGCTCCATCAATTAAATCATCTTTGGTATTAATTAACTCTAAAAAGAATCTCGAACAAAATAGTCCAATAAATAAAAGAATAATACCAATCGTCGAACATGTAACTAGTGCTGTTAAAACCGATTCAGTGATTTTTTTGTGATTTTTCTCGCCGATAAAACGGGCAACAACTACATTAACGCCATTTCCAAGTCCAATTAAAAAACCTGTAAATAGTGATACTAAAATTGTTGTTGATCCTACTGCACCTAAGGCTGTGTTTCCCGCAAATTTTCCAACTACCGCAATATCTGACATATTGAACAACGCTTGTAAGATGTTGGAAAACATTAATGGTAAACTAAATAAAATTATCTGCTTCCAGAGTGGCCCTTTTGTTAAATCTTTTTCAGCATTCATATTATGCTCCTTTTTCTAAGTAGATATTATACTAGAAGTATCTTATTTTGTCATTTAGATAGCAAAAGAAAATAACTAACTCCTGGTTAGTCATTTTCATCTATTTTTAAGTTGTCTGATAGCATATCTATTATTTGTTGATAATCTTGTCTAATTGCATTTAAACTATTAAATATTTTATCATTTTTATTAGCATAGAAAATATTATTACTATCTATTATGACATTTTTACCATATTTACCTACAATTACATCACCATAATCATTATTAGCACCAGTTATCACATTTCCTAGAAAATAACAATTATTAATTGTAAAATTGGTAAATCTGGCTCCAATAATTCCTCCTGTTATGGTAAATTCCAAATCTTCGACATCGTTATAAACTACACAATTTGAAATAGTAATATTACTTCCAACGATCGAACCAATTATACCGCCACTAGTTACCCCGGTTATTTTTATATCCGTACAACAATCATCAATTATGGCATTAGTAACATCACCAAAGCCAATTATACCACCAAAATTATTAGTATCTTTGTACTTTTGATCAGTTCCATAAATATAGCTATCATCGTTACCTATGATTTTTAACCCTTGGATTACTGGCGAATTTCCACTTATATTTCCAATAATTCCTCCAACCTTATATTCGCCATCAATATTTATCTTACCAGTTATAGTTATATTGGTAAATATACTTTTGCCTTTTGCATAGCCAACTAATGCACCTGTTCCTTGTAAAGACCTTACACCTTCGTTCATCATTCCATTTACAATGGTAACATTATTAATTTTAACATTTTTAATTGTTGCGTCAAGAGTTTGTCCAAATATCCCTGCATTATAATAAGATTCTTCGCTACTAATGTGTTCACCTATTTTTGTATGTTCAGCTACTATATGTAAGTTATTTATTTGATGTCCTTGACCATTGAACACCCCTGAAAAATAATATTCATTATTTTTTGAAACGCCTTTTCCTGATGTTCCAATAGGAATCCATGCGTGTCCTCCTAAATCAATATCACTATTTAAAAGAATTACTTTATTTTTAAAATCATTGCCACTATTAACTAATTTTGCAAGACCAGCTAATTCTTCAGCATTATTGATTTTAAAGACACTTTTTTCTTCATTATACCAAAGAGTATTTTCATTTTTATTCCAAACTGAATTTTGGACAAAATATTTCCAAGTCAGTTCTTTATCACCATATGTAAATTTAGCAATATGTTCGCCAATAATCGATAAATCAAAGCCATTAACATTTATACTAGCATCACTTGCTTTCTTTATTATGTTTTTTTTACCATTTGTTATTTTTATTTTAATGTTTTCTAATGCTTGGTTAGTACTAGTATTAACAACATACGATTCTAGAGGTTTTTCTAAAAACTCTAACTTTTCACTTTCTTTCTTTTTACAACTTGTAAAACAAAGAAGCATAATAATTATTAAACTTAAAATGATTTTTTTCTTCATAATAGTATTATGTCCTTTTTCTTTGATTTATTAAAAGTTAAAATTTACCAAAATAAAAAGGAATATTTTACTTACCAAATACTCCTTTTTAGCTACTCTATTTAATTATTCTTTCAATTGTTTTTACATCCAGCAAATTTACAGTAACAAAATTACCTCTATAAAATACCGCAAAATTATTAAATACACAAGGAAGTTTTTTTGCTTCTTCTAATGAATTTATTAATACTAAATTTAGTTTTACATTATTTTCACCACAGTATTTTCTTATGCTATTGACAGTTTGATAAATATAAGGACATTGATTATCATAAAATATTGTTAAATCTTGGCAATCTATTTCCATTTTTTTAGCATTTTCACAAAACTTAGGATAACTTCCATCAAAAGATAGTGCTAATAATTCATAACCATTATCAGTCGTATCAACAGTTTTAAATCCATATTTTTTAACAAAATCTTGACTAGACAACCAAGCCTTTTGCTTTTGAGCTGCTAACATACAAATGCCTGATTTACCATTCTTCCTATCATCATCAATACAATACTCCATTAGTGATTTAGCATAACCCTTACCTCGATATTCGCCTAATACCCACAAGCAATAAATGTAATAATAATTATCACCTTCAATTGGTACCCAAGCTTTTTCTAAGGGAGCATATTCAATAAAAACCGTTGCTTTTTCGACTAATTTTCTAAACACATGTCCTTCTTTAATTCTGTCCTTAATCCATGCTCTTTTACTTTCAACACCTTCATGTTTTGTTTTAGTCCTGATAATACAACATAGATGTTCATTTTCAATATTTTCAGATGTAATATTAATAAAATCGTTATTCATATTATTTAATTATATTAATCACTAATAGAGCTAGAGTTATTACACTAGCAATTAATGTAATAATAAATATTAATCTTAATTGCTTTTTATTTTCGTTTATAGTACGATTCAACTCCTCATATCTTTTGTCATTATTAGTAATTAATTCACTTATATTATTTATTTTTTCTAATAAACTATTTATTCTATTATCTAATTTTTCTACTTGAACTGTTACTTGAGAAACTTCTGTATTAAATTTTTTCAACATATCTCCAGTCAATATGCTCAATACTTCTTTTTCAATTTGTTCTGTGTTTAATAAAAGTTTATTAACTTCTTTTGAAATAAGTTCCAAGTTATCAGCTGATTTATTTAAATAAATTGTCGCATTGCGATAATTTTCTATTTCTTGTTCAAGTTTTTCAATTGCTTGCTTGGCCTTTTCGAATTTGTTAACTACTTCACTTGCTATATTTTTATCCATTTTGTTCACCTTCTTTATTTACATTTTCTAATACATCTACCAAAGATGTTTCAAGATAAGTCATTGCTTGAATGCTTATAATGTCTTCGTTATTATCATCTACACTATTTATCAAATAATTAGTTAGTTTATATTTATCATTTACGGACTTCATTGCTATATTTAACAAGTCAACATACAAATCAAATTTATTATCATAAATTTGTGTTAAATAATATCTAATAAATTTATATAATTCATTTTCATTTATCTGATATCTATTGATAGCAAATAATATTCCATTTTCAAAGTCTTCTTTAAGAATATCATTATTATTATTCATAAATACTTCAGTCAGTGATCTTATAAATAATAGTGATGGATGGTCTGGAGTAGTTTCTAGGTATCTACTTGCCTCACCTCGTAACTGTTTCAACTCTGAAATTGATCTAATGCCATCAATTTGTTCATTTTCAATCACTTTACCTTCAAACAAATTAACTATTTGCATTAAGTTTATTTTTTCTTTCTCAATTATTTCATCCAAATACGTTGAAAAGTTTGAACCAATGTATTGATTAATTCGGGTTTTAATTACTAAATCTTGGTTTTCGGCACTTACAGCTTCCTTAGCAAGTTCATAAATTTCTCGTAATCCTCTTCTACGTCCCTTTTCAATTGTGTCATAAACAAATTCTATTAAGACATGCGTTGCTTTTTTTATAAATTCCATCTTATTTAGTGTAGAGTATTTTCTTAATTTATTTTTTTCTGTTAATGTTCTTCCTTTATTATATCCATTAACGTAATTACCATAATTGTTTATAATTTCATTAGTTGTTATATTAGAAATTATTAAATTATATTCATTTGAAGAATAATCAATTGAATAATTATTAACTACGCCAAGTATTACAAGTCGCTGTAATGCCTTTTCAAAATTATTCTGTTCTTCTTTAGGTGTTATAAATATACTTTCGGTTTTTGCATTTTGTATTTTTTCAATTATTTTATCAACAATTTCTTTTTCGTTTTTTATTCCCTTAAATGAATTAATATGGTAAAAAAGCATTCTTGAAATATCATCATTTGAACTATAACTTATACCCTCAATAATATTTCTAACTTCTTCTAACGGAGTATTAGCATTTAGCAACCATTCGTTTGTTGGGCCGTTATCATTTGAAAATACAATTGAACAAAACGCGAATTTATGATCTCTTCCAGCTCTTCCTGCTTCTTGATAAAATGATTCTATTGAACTAGGTATTCCATAATGAATAACAAATCTTACATTTGGTTTATCTATACCCATTCCATAAGCTTTAGTGGCAACTAGAAGATTTAATTTGTTATTTTTAAACAATTTTGTTGTTTCATTTTTAATATTTTCCCATTCTTTTTCGCCACTAATTCCTTTAGGCATTTTACCAGAGTATATGCCTATTTTCATTCCTGTAGAAAATTTTAATTTTGTGGCTAAATTTGCTACTCCAAATTGACCATCAACATTAGGACAAAAAACTATTCCACAATATGTTTTTTCAAACGATAAACTTTGAAATTCATCCTTAGAAACTTGAAACACCCTAGGAAGGTTATAATTTATTATATTGGCTGTTGTTATTTCTTTATCACTGCTTTTGCTACTGAAAATACCGAAATGTAATTCAGATCTATCAAATGTCTTTGGCGTTATTATTGAATTTAGTTTTTCAATGTTTAATTCTCTTTTTATATCTTTTAAAACAGCTGATGAGGCCGTTCCAGTTAATGCTATAATACTAGGGCAGTTACCATTTTTAGCAAAAAATGTTCGCGAATTCTTGGCAATATTTAGATATGATGTTCTAAAGTCATGCCCCCACTCCGATATACAATGAGCTTCATCTACAGCAACACAATAAACTGTGTTTTTCAATAAAAGATTCCCTACTATGTTTCTAAAACTTCCCGTTTGTAATCTTTCGGGTGACAAATATATTAAAGAATAGTTATTATACTTTAATTGTTCACTTAAGTTGCTTCTAGCAATGTTACTTTTTGAACTAATCCCAATTGCATTACTAATTCCGTTTTTTAATAAATTGTCAATTTGGTCATTAATCAAAGAAATGATAGGTGATATTACCATTGTAACACCAGGGTTAAGAAAAGATGCCAGTTGATAAATCACTGATTTACCACTACCTGTGGGTAATAAAACAATTGCATCTTCTTTATTAATTATTTTATTAATAGCCTCTAATTGACCTTCTAAAAAGTCATTATGTCTAAATATATAATTTAAAAAATATTTAAGCACATGATTTTCACAAGTTACTGGTTTTACATAGTCATATTCTTCTATATCGCAAATAATATTGTCTTTTGTACTTATATCTCTTATGATCAATTGTCTTTCACAATCAATAATATTAGCAAAGCTAATGTTAATTGGTGATTTTAATTTATTCCAAAAATCTATTTTTAAATTTAATCCATAAATTGTGCCAAAATTAGAAATTAATTCTTCTAAATCTTCCAAGCATATTTTTAATATATTATCAAGATCTTTATTTGTAAATATTTTGCTTTCTAAAAATAGATTGATGTTATCTTCTAGATTTACATATCCTTGTTCCAAGCCTTTTACAATGGCAATCTGAATTTGGTGTATCATTTTATTTGCTATCAAATATTTTTCATATGTATTAAAAGAAGTTTGATAATCTGGAACAAATCCACAAGCATTAAGTTTTTCACCACATATTGCATCATTTAATTCTTCATTTTTAATACGCAATACCTTATAACCACTTCTATTTAATAATGTATCTCTTTGATTATCTTTTTCGTTATGCTCACAATGTTCTTTACCATCGAGCTCAATAATGTAGTGGTTATTATATTGCGATAGCAAAAAATCTACTCGTTGACCCTTTAATTTCGTAATATTTGATAATGAATTAAGTGAAACTTGAGTAATAACATGTGATGCCCAACAATCACCAAAAATTGGTTTTAGAAATTTATTTATAAAACTTGTTTCATTATGACTATCTACGTTATTCACAACATTATTATATATAATGTAATTATCTAACTTGAATAAATTATATTCCTCATTATCTGAAGTAATATTAAAGTATTTTTGAAGTTTATTTTCTACTCTCACTGAATTCATCGTTAAAAATCCACGATTTAATAATCGCAATAATAATGAAAATATTGTTTTTACTTCTATATTAACATTTTTATTTGGCGCTATATAATCTACTCTAAATTTCGAACACAACAATGAACTCAAATATTTTTCTTTTTTAAGTAATACTGCACTTAATACTTTTTTAGGAAGTGCAAGTGACTGAAAACAATATGCTTGGTATCCCTCTACACACGACTTTACTTCTAATTTACCGCTATTAAAAAACTTAATTTGTTTATCCGCAACCTGATTAGTTTTTTGATAATTGTCATCACATGCTTCTACTTTTTTTTGACTTTCAATATCTATTAATCCTTTACATGTTGGATAATTTGTACAAAGCAAAAAAGGTTTTCCAATATGAACACCCTTTTTTGCATACTTTATTTTCATTTTTGCTCCACACAATGGACAATTATAACTATTTTCAACCATTTTATGCCCCTCTTCGAAATGTTTATTGCTAATTCTAATTTTTACATGACATTTTTAATAATTATACCAATATTTTGAAAATAAATCTAGTAATTAATAAATAATTATGTCAGAAGTGTTCGTGTACTCTAGATTGTGTACACGAACACAATTCATTTATTATGATAATCAATAGACTAGTAATTTTTCAATTTTTTTGGTATAATGTAACAAATATTATGATAGGAAGTGTTATTATGACAGAAGAAAACATTGATATTAAAGAAGAGACTGCTGATGAAGAAATTCTTGAAGAAGAAAAGAAAAAAGTATTAGACTTCTTCATTACCACTTTAAATGGAATGGCCTATGGTTTATTTTCAACCTTAATAATCGGAACTATAATTGCAACTATTGGACAGCTATTTTTAAAAGGCAATAATCCCTTTTGTCAATTAGTCGGTAATGCCTTAGGCGATGGCAAAACAGGAGCATCTTATGTCTTTCAAGTTTTGACTGGCGCTGGTATTGGGGTTGGTATCGCTTTAATGTTAAAGATGAAACCACTTGAAACCATTGTGCTTGCGGGGGCAGGCGAGATAAGTGCCTATTTTTCACTAACAACAAATTTTGTAACTAAACAAATAGTTTCAAATGGTATTAAAATCGGCGATCCCCTTACAATCTATATTGTTTGTATTTGTACTGCATTAGTAATTAAATTAATTTTCAAGAAAAAAACACCTGTAGATATATTAATTATTCCTCTTCTTGGGGTTATTGTAAGTACTATCATATCTCTACTATGTAGATACCCTTTGATTTATGTTACATATGCTATTCAATGGTTAGTCAACTATGGTACTAATGCTGCACCATTAATAATGGGAGCAATAGTTGCGGTATTAATGGGAATGGCTTTAACGGCACCAATTTCTAGTGCTGCTATTGCTGCAATGGTATTTCACTTAAATGGTGTACCACTTAGTGAAGCAATGCATATGCAAGAATATTCAGGATTGATTCTAGCATCAGGAGCTGCTGTTGTAGGTTGTTCATGTCAAATGATTGGTTTTGCGGTACAATCAAGAAAAGACAATCAAATTGGAATGGTAATTTCCATTGCAATTGGAACTTCAATGTTACAATTTAAAAATATCTTGAAAAAGCCAATAATTTGGTTACCAACAATCATAGCAAGCGCAATATTAGGGCCAATATCTACAACACTATTGAAATTAGTATGTATGGGTTCTAGTGCTGGCATGGGAACAGCTGGTCTAGTTGGTCAAATTGGTACTTTTGCCTCAATGGGAAATACTTGGCAAACTTGGGTTGGTATTTTTGGATTACAAATATTAGCACCTGGAATATTAGTTTTCTTCATTGATTTATTGTTTAGAAAATTGAACTTAATTGCCGATGGTGATTTGACAGTTTAAGCTATAGTTAAAAGGCTTGAGATTTTACAAAATCTCAAACCTTTTTTTGTTATTTAATTCTTTTAACCATCTCAACTAAGAAACGATAAAAAGCATCGCCTATTTGTTTATAACCATCTATAGATGGGTGTAAACCATTAGTACCAATTCTTTCTAATATTTCACTGCGATTATTAACTTTCACTAATTCAACAGGATAACTGTATTCGCTATCGAATTGACTCTTTATATCAAAATATGTCATATATGAAGCATGTTCTTCTAATTTAGTGAAATTTTCTAACCATTTATCGTAATTAAGAGTTGTCACAGTATCGCCATACCAATCATGGTAATATCCTTGAGCACCATAACAAGCGGTAACTCCGCCATTGCAACATGGTAATTCTATTCCCATTACCCCTATTAAGGCATCGGGAAAATCTTTATGAAACTGTTCTAAGAATTTAGTTGCATATTTTTCGTGGGTTATGAATTCATTAGAATATGGGACATATAAACCATTTCCTGTTAAAAATGTAAATAACAAATCTGGTTTTGCTAGATTATTCTTTTCAATATAATATTTAAAATCAATATCATTTTTTTCAGGATTCCAAAATGGATTAGCATCAGAATATTCGTAACTTACCATTTTTATTTGTACACTATTTTTATTATAATTGGTAAAGATAGAATCAAGTTTAGGATTAACAATGCTACAATTATTGTTACCTCTCTTGAATTTAATTCTTTCACCATTAACCGTTTCAACAATCCATTCTAAATTATTATTAAGCCACTTACTATGTTGTGGAATATTACTCATATCATTTTCAAACGTAACCCAAACAGATGAAGTCCTACTTTCTACTTCATATTCGCAAAATGTTTTCCATTGCCAGCCACCATATCCTTCATAGCCAACTTTTTCGTTGTGCATTTTTCCAATAAAATTTAGCATATTGGGATACACTTTTTCAAATTTTTCATATCCTACTTTAGGCCATACACCATTTACTGTTTCGCTATCGCCTACACATAATACATTGAGTTTTCTAACTGGTTCACTAACATCATTAACTACTAAAATGGTTGATTTACTTTCAATGATACAACCATCATCGTCAATTACCTTGATTGTTAAATTATACTCACCTATATCTTCTTTTTCTGGAGTAAAAGTAAAATATCGATTGTAAGTATATCCTTTTTCACATTCGGCTTTTACATAATATTGATAGGGATTATGTTTTTTAATAACCCCTCTGAAAAATAACTCAAATCGATCATTTACGACTAAATAATATTTCGATGGAAGAAAAATCATATTAACACTCCTTGATAATTTTGTTTTTTATTACTAGTGACAAATATGTACTACTAAGTACCAAGTATTTAAGCATATTGCTATTTAAACTTATTTTTTAAAAGTGGAAAGCAAAAAAACTATTTTCCGAAGCACACAAATCACGATATACCTTTACAAATCATTTTTCTGATTATATCTCTTCACTTCTTTATATAATACTACGGACGAATGATCTTCTAACATATACTTTTTTCCAAAAGTTTTTAATTATCTATTTATTTCTGAAAATTTTTTTCTTAATTGTACAAAATAATATAGCAAAGCCTCCAAATCCTAATATTACGACTATACCTATTACAATGCTAACAATTACGTCATTAGATAACCCGTGCTTGTTGGTGTTAGTGCCAATTTCATCTCTCAATGAATCATTTTCATATAAAGCAGTTAAATTTGTTTCGCCATTTACCACAAAGTTATATTCTCTGTATTTACTTACAATTTCGCCATTATCATTTATCCAACCTTTGAATATCATGCCTTTTTCTGGTTCATCAGCAATTATTTTAACAATTGCTCCGTTTGCATAAAACTTGCTTTTACCATTTATTGTCACTTTATACGTATCAATTTTAGCAATTGTAAGATTGGTTAGCTCATTTCCGTCGATATCAAAATGCCTTTTACATTCGATACAATCTTTATGTCCTTTTACACCATTTTCAGTAGTTGTTGCGGGAACCTCGTCTTTCCAAATGCCAAATTCGTGATTATTCTCATTAATAGGAATTTCTAAAGATTCAAGCGTTATCTTAGTTTTATTTATATCAAAATAATTTTCACAAATTGAACATTTATAATGTGCCTTCATTCCCTTTTTAGTACAAGTGGAAAAAACTTCTGGTACTAAGTTTCCTAACTGGTGTTCATCATAATTTGTTTCAATAATTTTTTCTTGAATTACAAAAGTACAATTTTTAAACTGGACACTTTCATATTTAATTTTACCTTTTTCTATACAGGTAGGTTGCTTGATCGTAGTTGCTACTGTTGACACAGTTTCAGTTTGAATGTGTGTATTATCATACTTGCATACTTGGCTCGCTGTAACTTGTGCATTGTCGAAACTCCAAACGTACGTAGGCTCACCCCATACATGTATGTGATATTGAGCATATTTGGTAATATTCACAAGCCCATATTTTCTTGAAGGATTTTCTATTTCAATAATTTTGTTGATAATTCCATTATCTATTATATCCGAAAAAATTACCCATTCATTAAGATTTTGGTCTTTTATATATTTTTTTACTTCTGGAGAAACAGTTATTTTCCAACTCTCAAAATACGATATAATGTCTGCTTTGTATTCATCAGCAAAAAATGTAGCAAATATTTCAGAAATTAATAACTGATAATTTTGTCCTTTTTTTATTAATTCTCGATAATAAGTAAAAAGTTTTCCATAGGTTTTATCTCCCTCAAAAGCATCAAATAAATTTACTAGAGCAAAAAGCTTTTCTTGGGTATTAGTATAATATCCCTGAGTTTGCTGATTCCATCCAGAATCATTTTCTATAAAGATTTCTTCTCCTGCAATCCTTTTTTGGTTCCATCTTTCTTCGGTTTCTTCAAGTGTTCCGCCCAAGTGGTTTTCTTTAGGATTTCCTTTAAATAATGATGAATCTTTAATTATGTAATATACAAAAACATTGTTACCTGTTTCTTTTAACTTCATATTACCGCCGTTGCCAAGTCTTCCCTGATAACCATGGCCTATTTCATGAAGAATTGCATACCAATAAGAAAAGACTCTTTGCATACTTTTTTGTCCTATACTTATCAGAGATGAGTTAAGATAATATGCACCACTTGCCGTTTTTTCGTCCTCGACAATAGTAAATTTTGTAGGATAATTTTGATTTAAAGTATCCTTGGCGTTCAATTCTAAGCCTATCATCTTATCCATTCTAGATATGACCTCATCGTAGTATTCTAATACTTGATCAAGAGAACCAATAGGATTGTCAAATTTCCAAGCACCATTCAAATAATTACGATAATATATGTGCAGCACTATAATAGAGGAATTACCATCTATTACCGCATATGTATCATTTGAATTATTCCATTTTTGATAAAATTCATCATCAGTAGAATCTTTATAATGGTAATAGGTAAGCGGTTTAGCGTCCGAAGCATTGAGACCAATTCTATCTCAAACGTGACATCAACTTTTTCATCTTTGAGTCTAGGTGCATTTATTAATGGAACAGCATCGTAACTCATATCATCAATTTCACATTTTACTTCAATCTCTTGTTGCTCTTTTACATTTAAATACGTTGAAGTTCTTATTCTTCCAGTGTCTGTATAACACGTGATAGTTGGATTTACATACAAATCATCTACCTCGCTAGTAAGATTGGATATAAATTTGACTTTTGCACATCCTCCTTTAGGAAGATATATTCCTAATATTTGAGAATTGTTGCTATCGCATCTTCCTATCTCCATATCAACAAGATTTTTCATCTGTGGAACGGCATAGATTGTACGAATTATTCGGCAATCACCGCCTACTTTATCGTTAATTGTTACAGGTACATTTAATGTTTTTACATTATTGTGTGAATCCGCAATTTCATAAACAATATTATACTGTCCTGGTATATTAGGTTGTACATTGTTTTCTTTTATTTTAATCTTGTGTGTAATATCTCCATCCTCAAAGTCTTTTGCAAAAACTCTAAATCTGCTGTCTTTTACGAACTCTTCTTTTGACCCCAAAAAAACATTCTTGTCTATAAAAATCTGAGTGGCGCCATAGAATAATGGTGCTCTTTTTTCATTCCAACCATATGAAGAAACCGTTGTATCATCTGGTTTTTCCTCGGAATCTACCAGCTTTGTATAAGCTTTCACTCTGGCAACACAACCACCATTAAAAATATAATCGTAACCAGAATACTCATTATTGTAATAGGATGGCTTTTTTGAATCGGATTGAACAACTCTTACATAGGCATTGCCTGTAGGATTTGATACTTCTACAACTATCGAAAAATATGAATCTTTATCAATCTTAAGCGGTTTATCAAATTTTATCGTGTTATAACCTCCATATTTAAAAATCTGAGTTTTTTGTGCTGACAAAATTCCTCTTTCGACTTGGAGTTGTCCACTGCCATCAAGATTTGTATAAACCCTTATTGTAACACTAACATCATTACCAACAAAAGCAACATTTACAGCCTTGAGGTATTCTGATTGATCTTTTGTACCCTTTTTGGCTTGATAAACGTTAGCAACTTTTTTTTGCTTAATAATTCCAAAATCAAATTCACTATTGTCGTAATAATAGTTAAAATCGTATTCTTCTTTTGTTGCATAGGTAAATGTCCAAGAAGTTGTTTCAGAAATTTTGCTCTCATATGTCAACCAAAAATAACCATTATCATCGTAACTATTTTTTACAAGCCATCCACCATTGGTAGAAACCTTACCTGGTGAAAACAATCTACTATCTATGTTATCATCCCACCCTACTAAAGTTATTGCATGTGGTATGCCATTAGTAACTGCGTTATCATTGAAATATTTATTTGTACCACCATCATAATAACACGATGCTGTAACCGCTCCATATTTAGCAATAGCACTTTTTAGTTCAACTATTCTGTCTTTATTGCTTTGCCCCGACGATATTAAATTAGCACTCTCTAACCGATATGTGGAATTTTCCCACACGTCTGCAGATGGTTTATCTCCACCTATTGGTCCTTGCCACATACTAAATAAAGGGGCTGTTTGTTCAATACTTCCAGCTTTTTGTGTCCACTCCCCCGCATCATTACTTACGTAGTTTGCATTATTGCCTAATGGGTCTATACTTCGAACATATTTACGGTAAGCAAGTGCTTGTGGATTGAGTCTTAAAGTATTTTTATCACCTATTTTACTTTTCAATATTGATGATTCAGAAGCGCTAATTGCTGCATACGCCCAACAGAGATTAGTGCTACCTTGATCTTTTGTTGGCGTTAATTCTCCACGAGGATCAAATTTTGTTAGAGTAATAATCTGTTCTGTTGATGAATAAAAAGGTTCTGTTTTTTCACTACCAATCTGTTCAGTTATTGTTGTATTGTCGGATTTTTCAATAAAATCGCTTCCACGTTTTGCTGCTATTGCCCTAGTCTTAGTAGGACTTTTTATGGGAAAAAAACTCATTAATGTTAATAAAAAAATCATTAATAATAAGATTTTGTGAATATAAGTGACTGATGTTATTTTTTTCATTCTATCTTGTATAATATAACCGTATAATAGGTCGTGAGTTTATATTATATTCCTTTCTACATATTTTATATAAGCATAATTAATTATGTTGTAATTTAACTATACTCTCTATTCATTTAAGTCATTCCTATGTTTAACCATTTAAGAAAAATCTTGCAACACCTTTATTCTGTTGCAAATAGTTAGTGACACTTTGCTGTTTTATAAGAACGAATAAATTGTAAAAACTTCAGGGTTCTTACCAAGCACGACAAATTTACTAACAAGGAGGTGCAACAAATTGTTAAGCAATTATAATTTTAGACTAATCAAAAAAACTAATTCATCATCTTAAAGTCATAAGTTTAGTGATTCATCTTGTATAGCTAATCACCAAATCTTTCCTTTTTAAAATCTTCATAGATTCCCTCAAGTAATTTCTTTAAAAATGTTTTATTTTCAACCTCATCAACAAGTATCATTTTTTTTGCGCCCTCATATGGCAATTCCATTTGTGCATTTGGCATCATTTTGATTGCTGAAGGGGTAGGTTTAACAAGAAAACGATCATCATATATTCCACCAACTACTTTTCCATGATTATAAATAATATACTCACCCATCATTGGTCGATAGGTTATATCATCAAATTCAGAAAGTTGTTCCAAAATAAACTCTAAATATTCTTTACTTGACGCCATTATAATTACCTCTTATTAATTATCATATAACATTTTTATTATAGCATATTTTTACTATTATTTATATATTTTTGTTTAAAAACAATAATAAAAAAGTCATTTACCCCATCTTTTTAGGCAAATGACTTTTTACATTTAAAAATGACATTATATATTTAATAATTTAATTACTCGTGAATATTCTATAAATTTCTGCAAGTTCAATTATTAAACATTTCATTGATTGATATTTATAATGTATCTAGTTTTCATTATTATATTCTTTGATGGCATCAACTAATAACTTAGCATCATCTTTGTTTCTAGTAGCAATAATATAGAAGTTATTTTCACATTTTCCTTCACTTTCTCTATTTATAGTAAAGTGATAAACCATAGTACTTTTATTAACCAATTCACATGAAACATAATGTAATTTATTTAATAGTATTGAGGCATAGTACTTTTTAAAACCACCAAATGCTTTGGCATAGCTAATATATAGTTTATCATCTTTGATTGATAAAATAAAGAAGGCTGGAACTGGAAAATCAGTTTGATAAGTCGTATATTTCATTGCAACTAAATAACTACTTGTTTTAGTATAGCTTCTGTTGCTGTGGCATATAAGTCTTCTTTCATCACAATAACCTGCATTGTAAAAATGACATATCATTAATATTAACTTTATTGATATTTTTTAATATTTTTCATTTATTGCTTTTAATAAAACAAAAAAAAGTAGGATATATAAGCCTACTTTCCCCATAAATGGAATATTTGGATTCAGGCATTACCCAAGCCTTCCCATGGTTCAACTATATTATATCACACTTTATAAATTTTTAGATAAAATATTTTAGTTTTCTTTTTTTGTTTTTCCAATAGAACCACACCTTTTTATAATTTCTTGTATATAATATACGGCAGTTCCATTATCGTCTTGTTCTACTATACGACTAATTACTTGCTATTTGGAATATTTATATTTTCTAACAACTCAACAATTTCAAAGTTACCATTGTCTCTTGCAAGATCTAAAGCTGTTTTTTGATCATTATTTTTTAATGTAACACTTGCATTGTTGTTCAAAAGACATTTGACCGTTTCAATATTATTTTCTTTGGCAGCAATCATTAAGGAAGTTTCATTATTCAAATTTATTTCATCAACATTAAAGTTCAATTTATTAATTAAATAATCAACAATTTTATCGTTATTAAAATAAACTGCGCGATGCAAATAATTGCCAGAGCCAATTGATTCTTTTCTTAATAATTCTTTATATGCTAACGTATTGTCTATTTCAATTATTTTTTTGAAAACTTCAAACTGACTGTTTACATATGCTTCATTATAATCAGATCCTCCTGATAATAAAAAATCTAATACAGATAAATTATTCTTGGTTTTATATGAAACATTCGCACCATTATTTATTAATACACGATTATCTTATCATAATTTGAAGCATCAGAGCCTCTTACACAATATAATATAGGAGAATAATCATCAATTGTTAAATTGACATCTGCTCCATATTTAATTAGTATTTCTACAGCCTTTAAATCATCTCTTACACAAGCATAGTGTAATGGAGGAAGATTCCATTGTTCTGTTGCGGTAGCAAAAAATTTGATGAAATATGGCCTTCTATTTATATTAAAATTCCTTTTTTTAGAAATACTTTCAATTGTTTCATAATCTTTATTATCAATTGCTTTAATCAACTTTTTAGTTGATGAATATTTTGTTACATTAATGGTCAAAAATAATATAATAAAGATTAGTAAAGAAAATATTATTATCCATTTCTTTTTCATTATTTGTTTAAATTCCTTTTATAATATTTGCTTTAATTTATTTATTGGAAAAAAATATCAAAATTATTTTTTTTATACACTTTTTTTACTTCTTCTGATAAATTATAAATTATGTTGTTATCATTAATTACACATTCTTTGCATCCAAAAAAATAATTCTTTTTGTATAGTACCTTAATACTATCAATTATACAATCAAAGGTATATTTATTCGTATATAATTTAAT
>DPOU01000014.1:43163-52221 GCA_003539625.1 Acholeplasmatales bacterium | reverse complement strand
CTCATAACTAAGAATATTGCGTTACCTGTAGAACGTTCATAACCATAGTCACTTGGACGATTTATTACGTCAAATCCACCATTTTCGTTACGAGCAATTAGTGTTGATGAACCACCACCATCAAGGTTATAAGCATTAACACAACCCGCTAATTTCATAATTTCAGCGCCTTCAAATAAACTTACACCACAGTTACCTTCTTTAACTGGATTAGTTGAACTACCACGACCATCAATTACCATTAAAACCGGAGTACCATCTTCTTTAAAGCCTATAAATGTTCTAGGGTGATCTGTATAAATAAAGCTATCAGTTGAACATTGATTTAATGAAGTACCATTTTGTAACATTTGATGAATATAACCTACGCTATTTTCAACATTTTGCCATTCATCAACAAAGTCATATTGGCATTTCACTTTCACGCCAGATTTTAATTTATTAACAACCTCTTGATTTTTAGTTGCAATATAGAATTCTCTTACTGTTATTGTTTTTGATGTTCCATCTTCTTTGATCTCTTCTCTTGTTTGATAAGGCTTTTCAGCTGTTTTACCTGGTCTTGAAAGACCCATTTCACCTTTTACGAAAACAGTTTTATTTTTACCATTTGAAACTCTACAAATTGTATAAACACCTTCACATACTGTATAACCAGTTAAATCATAAGTATCCTTACAATCTTTCGTATATAGTGTTATTCCATCAGATGCTGCTGCAGTATTATATCCACTAATTGGTAATTTTTCAGCCACATTTCCATCTTTATCATAAATATATAGCATCATATTTGAGCTTAATTTAGGATCTCCAATAACAACCGTATTATCACCATTAATACCAACTACACCACGATATCCACCAACATAATCTGCACGATACATATCGCCATCTGCCATAAAGTTATTTGTAGGTTCTTTCGTGTTGTCTCCTGAATTACTGAAGAAATCTCCGTTTGTTCCTGCGATGACAATCCAACCTGGATGATTTTTTTCCCAGTCAAGTGCACAAACTTTAGTTGTAGCAGCAGTCCAATTATCCATAGATTGTTTTGTCCATGTTACTAATTTAACATTTGCGTTAGAATAACTTGCTAAATCAACCCATTGAACGAAATGTTCTTGAAATGCTTTTTGTTTATCACCATTTAAAAGTGATGTCATTTTTTGCTCATATAAAGTTACACCACCCATCAAATTGGTAGTTTTTAAATCAGTTATTGTATTTACATACTCTGAATCTGTATTCGTTTTTGCAAAAACAGCACTTATAGCATTAGCCTGTGTAAATGCAAATACACTAACAAACACAAGGCATATTGCCATAAACAATTTTATAAAACGGTTTTTAATTTTTTTCATATTCAAATTCTCTTTACCCCTAATTAAAAATTAATGTTTTTTTCTTATTACTAAGCATCCTGCTAATACTGTTAAACTTACTAGGATACTTATTAATGACGTTTTCTTACAATTCTTTTTAGGTTTTTCTGTAGGTAGTTTTTCACCTTCAGTTGTGCCACATCTTGTACATGTCTTTGGTGCTTCTGTTGTTGCTTCTTTCCAATCATGTCCTAATGCTTCACCTTCTGTTGCTCCACATGTCTTACATGTTTTTGGTGCTGTACATGTTGCTTCAACCCATTCATGTACATGTTCTTCACCTAATGTTAACTCTTCTGATTCTACTTTTTGAGGTTTTCCATCAGGTGTTTCATATTCAACAACTAATTTAAATGAATGTCTTGAACTTTCTACATCAATATCACTAAAAGTATATTTACCATCTGCAACTTCAACTTTAACTTTTTCTCCATTATGCATTATATATGCGCTAGTTACTAGTCCATCTTCATCTTCAATAGTATAATTTGCTACAACTTTATTACCAGCACGCTTTTTCAAATTGAAATCAGTTATTTCTGGTAATGAGTAACTTAATGTATGATATTCTTTTTCAGTTTCTGTTCTTTCAAAACTTTCGCCCGTTTCACTATTCGTTACTGTATAAGTGAATGATATACGATATGTATCATCTTTAAATAAGCCTTTTACTCGATATGTTTCAAGTTTTCCATCCGCATTATCTATTACATATTCTTTGTCTTCAATTTTTGCGATAATTTTTGATGTATATAAGATTTCATCAGTACGCCAAATATTAAAGTTGAACCCATCACTTGTTGGAACAATGTCAACACCATGATAATATTTATTAGTTACAATAGGTAAAGTAGTTGTATAATTTTCACCTTCAGAAGTATATTTTACTGTTGCATAATATTTTGTATTTTCTGCTAAACCTACTATTTCACAAGTTGTTTGATCATCAGCTAATTTATATTCTTTATTATTGATAGTGATTGAAATATTTGTCATTTTACTATATTCTTCGCCAGCTTTTCTTTCTAAAGTAACTGTACTTGGTGTAGATTTGCTATTATTAACTTTAAATCCAGAATCTCTTACAACCATTAATATTGCATTACCAACTCTTCTTTCAGTACCATCACCAGCATCACTTGGTGTATTAACAGTATAGATTTTACCTTCATCATTTCTTGCAATGATTGTAGCAGAACCACCACCATCAAAGTCCCATGCATTAACGCAACCAATTTCCTTCATGAAATATGCAGCTTCAGATAATGTCATACCTGATGAAGTACTACCACTGATACATGTCATTACATAAGAACCATCTGCTTTTACGCCAAATAAGCAACGTGCTTTTGTACATGTAACATAACCTAAATCACTATAACCTTGGCCATATTTTTTGATAATTTCTTCACGTTTTTTAGGATCTGAATGACCTTCGAACATTACTGTTCCTTCATCTAATATTTTCCACCAATAACTTGCAGAATTATAAACTTCAGCATACTTTCCAGTATAATCTTTTTGACATTTAATATAATCACCGATTGAAAGTTGGTCTAATGAGCCATCTTTTGCTACTAAATAGAATTCTTGTACATAGTCATTAACACCATTTATTTCTCTGACATCAAACGGTTTTTCCTTAGCCTTACCTTCTCTTACTTTAGTAATAGTTCCTTTTAAATAGAATGAGTTTAAATCTGTCCTACGTACTAAATCATATTTTCCTTCCATAACTGTATAACCAGTTAAATCATAAAAACTTCCAGAATCTTTTGTAATTACAGTAATACCTGTTTCACTAAGAGTTCCAGGGTTTACTCCTGCTACTTGAATTGTCTTAGTTTCATTTTTCATTGTTTTTTCTGTATATACATGTAAATTATAATAATTAGTTACTGAAGGAATACCAGTGATTAATTCGTTATCTTTTGTAAAGCCTAAAATACCTCTCCACCAAGGGTTAGAGTAATTTGGGTCAGGATTGATTAATTCACCATTTTCCATAGCAGTATTAAGCATTTGTCCATTACTATTGATATTAAAGAAGTCAGCATTTGTTCCACCAACAACAATCCATCCTGGATTATGTTCTTCAAAGTTTCTAGCTATTTCAGATACACCATTCATTTGCCATTTTTCAGCATTTCTATAACTCCAAGAAACTATTTTAACGTTTTCACTGTTTGCTTGAGTTTGTAGATAGAATGTATCATAGTCATAATAATAGTTACCAGCACAGTCTTTTAATGCACCAATTTTTTGTTCATGTAATTCAACGCCACCAACTAGATAACTAATCTTTTCTTCACCATTAATTTTAAATATTTTATTGTCACTTAAACTTGCATTTGTTGTAACAGTTTTAGCACTTATGCTAATACATAGTCCTACAAGCATGAGAAACGCTAATAGTAATTTTTTAATTTTCATTTTCTTCTACCTTTCTATATATTCTTATATACTGTTTAAATGATAATTTAACCATTATATATATTGGAAGGGAAAAACCTCCGAGTGCCATTGCATATGTTGTAATTGCATCAATGAATCCAAAACCTAATATGCAAAAAGCAATAATTAAATTAATACCTATATTTTTAAAAGCAAAAATAAATGATAATTTTAAAATTTGTAGTATGCCCATTTTTTTAAAATAACATATTACCAATGGAATTTGTGAAAGAACTAGCACAAATGCCATTGCAAAGGAAGCTGTAATAATAAAGCAAATTATGTATAAACTTCCTTTAGTTGCATTATTCAAAAAGAACGACAAACTATTCCAAAATAAACCAATTCCTAGATAAACAAATATAGATATTATAAATGATTTTAAATACAATTTCTTTATACTTTTAAAAAAGTCTTTAAATATTGTATTTGTTTCTTTGTTTTCATATTGTCTAATAACATCTGTTGTCGCAACTATACTTGGAAACAGCCACAATAACATAGGTATTAATAACAAAAATGTTAAATGATTATTTCCACTTTTATTGATTGCGGAATAAATAATAAATAAGGAGAATGATGGAACTACGATTAACACATTCAATAGAACTAAGCGTAGCACGTAATCAAATAATCGATATATTTTGCTTTGCATAATTCGATCAGATCTCATAGTTATCATTCTCCTTTTTTGGTTTAATTATTAAGATTAACCAACAATACCAGAACGTTCAACACCTTCAATAAACAATCTTTGAACGAAAAGATATGCTATCAATAATGGTGTCATAATTAATAACGCTGCGGTATTTAACAATGTTTCAGTAAACAAAGCATTCTTTGTTATACCTTCACCGATAGTTTTAACGATATTGACGTATTGTGGTTGTAAGATTAATGCCGCAACACGTTCACTCATTGTTACTAATTTTGCTGTAAGCATTGGGTAAGTGTCACCACTGACTTCATACATTGAAGTGTAGTAAACATCGTTCCATTGCCATACAAAAGCAAATAAAGCTACAGTTGTTATAACCCCTCTTGCATTTGGTAACATTACGCTTATAAATGTTCTAACAACACCTGCACCGTCAATTTGCGCTGATTCTTCTAATTCAACAGGAATTCCTCTGAAGAATTGTCTAAATAAGAAGATAAATAATGCAGCACGAATACCTTGACCAGTTAAGGATGTAATATAGAATACAATTGTTTTTCCAGTTCCTTTAAGTTTTAAAGTATGACCTAATAACTTTTCAAATAAACCAGGATGATTACCAAAAGCGAAAATATCAAATGAACCTAAATAGAATGTTCTTGATAGTGATACTGCTTGAGGAGGAACAATTAATGTTAACATCAATAGCCAGAATATTATGTTACTACCTTTGAATTTTAATCTTGATAGTGCGTATCCCGCAAGTGATGTTGCAAATAATTGACATACTGTCGAAATCGTTGATACTTTAACATTATTCCATAAAGCTTTCCAATAATTAAGTAGAATTATCGAAATTTTAACATTAAACAAACTAAAGTTTTCAGGTATCCAGTTAACTAATTTATTATTTAAATCAAGTGGATCTCTAAATGCTAGTGAAATTTCTTGGAATATTGGAAATACAATTATAAAAGATAATCCAAAGAAGATAAATCCTCTAAGTATAGCCACCAATTTTTCACCAGTTTTACGTCTTCTAACTGCCTTTTTAACAGGGTTTTTTAAATCAGCTATGATTTCATCATATTTTAATTTAAGTTCAGCCTTTTTTTCTTGTTTAATTTGTTCTTTTGTCTTTTGTGGTTCAACAACTGTAGTTGTTTGTTCTATTGCTTTTTCTTGATCTGTTATTTGATTATTTTTTGTCGTCATAATAGAATACCACCTTTGATAAAATTCCTACTATTGTTCCCATTAGAATTAGTGAAGCTAAAATGTAAATCCATGACATTGCGGCATAACGGCCATATTCACTATCACGATATACTAGTTGCATTGTATCACAAATCTTTGATCTTAAGAATGAGTCAACAATTGTATAAACTACAACAGTTAGAATCATTGGAGAAACCATTGGTAAGGTTATCTTCCAGAACTGTTCGTATCCTGTTGCACCTTCAATTGTTGCGGCCTCATATAAGTGTTTAGGAACAGATTGAATTGCTGTTAAGAAAATCAATATTTGAATTCCTGAGTAAGTTATTGTATTGTAAATTGCAGATGTTATACTCGACAAGAATTTCACTAACGTAGCTGGGACACCAAGTCCTTGCATAAATACTTTTAAGTCGAATATTTGAATCAATGCATCACTACCAGATGAATTAAGTACTGCTTGTACACCTTCAGATGCGGCTAACGCCTTTTCAACTGCTTCTGAGTTAAATACTACTGGTAAGAAGAATATTGCACGAACTAATGTACGACCTTTAAATTTACCATTTAACATTACCGCAAGTAACAAACTAAAGATTGTTATAACTAATGTATTAACGACTGTATCTCTAACTGTTTCCCACAAGTCAACGATAAAGGTTGAGTGTTCTCTGAACGCATATCTATAGTTAAACCAGAAATCTTTTGTTGGAGTACTATTCCAATCATATTTACCAGATATTTTTTCAAACATCTTTGCAAAATATATTGTACCATCAGATCTAACTGAACTGAATGAATATATTAAAGACATAATTAACGGATAAATAAAGAATAGTAAGAAACCAATAATTACTGGTAATAAGAACATCCAAGATACGAATACTTTTTGTTGTTCATAACGCAATTTATCATAAATTAATTCTTTAATTAATTTAAAAGGAAAGAAAATGAAAAACCAATGATAAGTAATAAAACTGAATACTTTTTTAACGTTTTTTAGAAAATTTGATGGCTTTTTTGCTTTTTGTTGATTGTTGTTGTCAATGCAATTTTCCATTTTTCATTACTCTCCTTTCTTAGTTTCTGAAGTCATATAAGTTTTTATAACTTTATAACTATTTGCTTCTGCTTGATATTCACTTGTAGAATAAGCTATTTTTTGATAATTCAAAATAATAACGATTTCTTTTTCAGGTGAATATTTGTTTTGATATGTTACTTTGTAAACATTATTAGCAATTCTTTCATGTTTTACTAAATTACATTCATATATACCAAGACCATTTAAGTCATCACAAACAGTTTTAACATCACTTAACCAACGTTGATAATATGTATAGTAATAATTATTATAGTTAGTTTGTAGTAATTTTGAAGAATCATCATATGTGAATGTGAAAGCAGGGTTTGATCCAGTTTCAATACATTTCATAATATGTTGTGCTATACCTTTTTCAGATTTTTCATTAATAGATTCACCACTATAATCCATTAAACCATTAATTACTAATTGATAGAATGGAATTGAATAATCAATAATTTCTTGTCCACTTGAAGCAACAGGAATATTGTAGACATTTGATGCATATGCAAGTGCATAAGCATATGGTGCCTCTAATGCAATATCTGTGATACCACTATCTACTAAAGTATTAAGTGCTTTAATTTGTTCTTCTACTGCTGTATACTTAAATATTTCTTTGTTTCGACGATAGTTACCAGATAATTGTGAGCCAAGTCCAGTTAATGAAATTGCGCCAACATCTGGAAGTACTTTATTATACTTTTTAGCAAGTGTTACAGCAAATGCATTATAGTAATCTGGAGAAAGTGTCATAATCTTATTAGCTTTTTTGTTATAAATATTGCTACTTAAATCATATGGATATTTTTCTGAATAAGATCCACTTACATCACGTGATGTATAGTGAGTTCTTCCATAAGATTCTTTAAAATCGTTATATTCAATAAATTCTACTTGTGGATACAAATTTACATTTTTATCTTTATTTTCGTTTATAAAGTTCAATAATTTTTTACGTCCACCAATTTTACTGCTTACTGTAATACTCTTAAATGATACATCAGCTAGAGCTTCTTTACGCCAGCCTTTGTAATAGATATTCATACTTGAAATATCTGATCCTAAGCCATTTATTTCATCAATAATTAGGCCTAACTCATCTATTGTTGTAAGTGTCCCTTTAGCATTATAACCGATTCCAGCAATGTTACTATGATAATCATAACTACCAATTACATCTATGTTCATTACTACATTATTAGTTTTATCGGTCTTTTGACCTAATTTTTCTTTACAACTATCATCTAAAGCATTTCTACTAATTAAGATATCACGATAGAATTTTGCAACGCCACTATAATCCATACTATATTCATCTTTATCCATGAATGAATAATTGATTTCATAATCACCGGTTGCGCCTTTTTGAGTGTATTGTTTAATACTAACTCTATTATAAGCAGTTGTACCAAATATTACTTGTTCAGATTCACGAATATATATTGTGTAATAAGCATAGTTGAAAGTGTTGTTACCATTTGCTTGTCCAGATACACCAGCATTAATTGCAAGTTGTGCAGCACCTTTTGTTGCTTCCGCAATTACACCATGCTCGCTTCCTGTATAAACCATTGCATACATAGGAAGTAATACGTCAGTTGTCTTAGAAGTTAATGTGTAACTTGTAAATGCTAAATCTGTAGAATAAAGTCGTTTTAAATATACGGGGTAATCAGCTTTACCATTATCAAATTCAATTACAGCACCACTGCCATCTGGGATAACAATATAACCAGTATCAGTATTTTTCTTTACACTTGTAAAGTAAGGTAATACATCTATTGAAACAATACGATATGCATATCCCTTATCATCTGTGTTAGTTTTTAATGAATTACCAGGTACCATTACTTGTAACCCATTATCAGTTAATTGATATTCAATTGCACATTTAATTTCAGGTTTGCCACTAGATTGTTTTTCGATACCAGTATCTTGAGTTAAATCTTCATTAGTATATCCACACCATTCATAAAAGAAGCAATATAAGCTCTTAATATCAGCTTCACTCATATTTTCATATGTTGTAATTTTGTAATCAACTAATTCTGCAAATTCAGTGCATCCACATTCTTCTGTGAATTCATTACCAGCATCGTCTACTTTAGTTATCACATGACTACAAGAAGTAGGTTTTGTTTCGTAAGTTGCATAACAGTTTGTACAATAATATCCCTTAGATGTATCTAGTTGTTCTTTATAAATTGTTGAGAAGATACGGTTCCAGAAATTTCTTGTTTCTTCAAAGGCAGCTGTTTC